>JALNYU010000019.1 GCA_023229645.1 Nevskia sp.
GCTCAAGCGCCATCATCCGCATTTCTTCCAACGCCGATCGCGATACCCTTCTTCCGTCTCTCTTCATGTCGGGTTGGACAAACACTTCGCCCTTATTGTTCCCTAATATACTGACTTATTAGTAATGTTAGCGATGTTCGGTTGACACACGCAGGCAATGATCTAATTCTAGAAATATCCGGAACGACTGATACGTTGCGTGTCTTGAACTATTTTTCAAACGCTGGCCCCAGCGTATACACCGTCGACGCAATTCAGTTTAGCGACGGCACGCAGTGGAATTACAATTATGTCTTGGATCAGGTGCTCCGTGGCACAGCAGGCAATGATACCCTGCAGTCATTCCAGGGCGGCAGTGCTCTTTATGGGTTGAGTGGCAATGACACCCTAAATGGTGACGTAGGGAATGACGTACTAAATGGCGGAGATGGGCAAGATATTATCTCCGGTAACGCAGGTAACGATAGCTTAAATGGTGATGCGGGAGACGATAGATTGTTCGGTGGGGCAGGAAATGATGTATTAGAAGGCGGTGCAGGTAATGATTACCTGCAGGGCGATGCCGGAAATGATATTTATCTATTCGGGCGAGGTAGTGGTCAAGATACGATTTATAATGCAGACTTTGACGCCGGCCGACAAGATTTCGTCCAATTGGCCGCTGATATTAATCCAGATGATGTGCTTTTGGCGCGTGTTAACAACGATTTGATTTTGACGCTTGTTGGGGCGACAGATACGTTGCGGATAGCATCCTATTTTAATGATTATAGCGATGGTTATGCGGTCAACGCGATTCGGTTTTCAGACGGCTCTAGTTGGGATGTCAGCGCTGTAAAAAACAAAGTTCTACAGGCTACCTCTGGCAATGATGTGCTTTATGCCTATATCGGTAATACAATACTTTCTGGATTGGAAGGCGATGACCAGCTGCTGGGGAATGCAGGGAATGATGTTCTTAATGGAGATTCAGGTAACGATACATTGAGTGGCGGCGACGGCAATGATGTTTTAAATGGCGGTTTGGGAAACGATTTTCTGCAAGGCGGGAACGGTAACGATCTTCTCGACGGTGGTGCTGGAAATGACGCACTGGCGGGAGGGAATGGAGACGATATCTATTTGTTTGGCCGCGGCGGTGGTCAAGATACGATTAGCAACAACAATGGCGTTCTCCTTGATCCGCGGATTATCTTTTCATCGCTAGATCATGACGTTATTCAGTTTGGCGTCAATATCGCGCCAGCAGATATTAAGTTGTTAAAGGTTGGTAATGATTTGCGCATTAATATTTCTGGTAGTGACGATCAACTTTACGTCTACGATTACTTTTTTCAAAATAACTATCAGCAACGTCCGCATGCAGTTGGCGAAATTAAGTTCGCTGATGGAACGATCTGGAATACGGGTGCCGTGGATGCGTTATCTGGAAGTTTGATTCAGGGAACAGCGAACGCCGACTATCTCTTCGGATCAAATAATGGGGACCTAATTTACGGCAATGATGGGGCCGATAGTTTATATGGTGGAGCGGGCAACGATACGCTTGATGGTGGCGCAGGGAACGATTATCTACGCGGTGATGCTGGCAACGATACTTATCTGTTCGGCCGCGGTTCGGGGCAAGATACGATTTCCAATTTTGATGTCACGGCGGGGCGCCAGGATGTGATTCTTTTTGCAGCCGATGTGGCGCCAAGCGATATCGCGCTGACGCGTTCGTATGATGACTTAATTCTAGCGATCACTGGAACGACCGACACGCTACGGATTCAATCTTATTTCAACGGCGATGGTGTTGGCGGCTATACGATTGATGCCATCCAATTCGGCGATGGAACAGCCTGGAATTACGGAGCGGTGAGCGATATTCTCGCGAACGGAGGAAGCGTGCAGGCGGTGGCCGCCGGCGTACCCAGCAGCCTTACACTCGCTACTGCTGTTCCCACTTCCTCGATTTCGGTTGCTGCAACCGGCGATGCGTTGGCGGAGCCACGTCTTAGAGCGCAGCCAGTTGGAGAGACGCCGCCGGTCATCAATCCAACGCGTTATGACGACGGCACTAACGATTCAACGTTGCCGGCGACGCCGTCGTTATCGGTCGATATTGGCTTAGGTGCCCGCCTAAACGATGGGCTGCCGAAGTACGCGGGTGAGACCCCGCCATTCATCAACCCAACGCGTTATGACGGCGATACTGCCGATTCAACGTTGCCATCGACGCCATCGTTATCGGTTGATATTGGCTTGGGCGCCCGCCTGAACGATGGGCTGCCGAAGTACGCGGGTGAGACGCCGCCGATCATCAACCCAACGCGTTATGACGGCGATACTGCCGATTCGGTGTTGCCATCGACGCCGTCGTTATCGGTTGATATTGGTTTGGGTGCTCGCCTGAACGGTGAACTGCCGAAGCATGTGGGTGAGACGCCGCCGATTATTAATCGCCCGGCGGCCTCAGGAGAAATTCTCTTGGATCTTGGCGTGACTACGGAGATTCTTCGCTATGTGACGCCGGAAGCGCTGGATCGAGCTGCAGAGGGGTATTCAATTGGAGCGGAAACGCCCATACGGCGTACCGAACAGGGCAGTGGACGCTGGGCTATCTTGGATCCGGCGGTATTGAATATCGATGCGCAAAGAAGACCTGGTATTAAGGTTGATAACTGGGCGGCGACGCACGCTGGGCTTGACCGTTACTTGGCTCAAGCTGGCGATGCGGTGCTTGGAGACGATAGGGGCGATATCCAGGGGAGCGCCTCGAGTGCGATTGGCGGTGCGGCAAGTAATGAACTCAACACAAGCCATCCCGCAGGCGGGCTGCAGCGGAAGTTGAACGTGGCGCTTGGCCAAGCAGCACTATGAATTGCAGTAGTTTTATGAAGTGGTGTCGTGTGGGGCGCTTCATCGGAGGCGCCTCAGGCGCCTCCGATGAAGGCAGCGTCGGTTTTTTAGCTGCCGCCGTTATCGTGAGGCGCTGGGTGCAGCGGGGTTGGCAATGACCACGCATAACCCCGGTGCACCCGTTCTTAATAGTGGAGGCGCCGCGATTTTGGCGCCTCCACTCGAACGGATCACGCTTGATCCGCCGCCGTCTGCGTCTCGTTGGACGTTATATACGATTGCGCTATTGCTGTTTGTCTTAATCGCGTGGGCTGCATTAGGACGCTTGGATATTGTCGTCGTTGCCGAAGGGAAGCTGGTCCCGCAGACTTTGGTGAAGATTGTTCAGCCTGCTGAGGCGGGTGTTATTCGCGAGATTTTGGTCCGGGATGGTGATGCTGTTGTCGCTGGCCAGGTCTTGATTCGACTAAATTCCGATCTGCTCGACGCTGATCGGCGTAGCACCGATAGCGAAATCCAGTTGCGCGAGTTGACACTACGGCGAATCGATGCGGAGTTAGCGGGGCACCCGTTATTGGAAAAGCATGGAGACGATCCATTGCTGTTCGGACAGGTTCGGGCGCAGTACACCGCGCATCGGCAGGCCTATCTTGATGCCGTTGCTCAGAGCAATGCGGTGCTGGCGAAGAATACGCACGATTTGAACGCGGCCCGGCAGGTGCTGCAGAAATTGAATGAGACCTTACCAGGCTATCGGCAGGCTGCTGCATCATACGAAAAGCTAGCGAAACAAGGGTTCGTGAATGAGTTGGCGTCGGCGGAGAAGGCGCGCGATCTGATTGAGAAAGAACAGGATCTGAAAGCGCAGCTGGCCACGGTCGAAAGCTTGGTGGCCGCGGTGGATCAGGCGCGGCGGCAACTGGATCAAGTGACGTCTAATGGTCGTAGCCAACTGCTTAATGAGCGTGTCGACAACGAAGGTCAGCTGCAAAAGCTGCAAGGCGAACACAGCAAGTCGAGCTACCGGGCTGCGCTTTATGAGCTGAAGGCGCCGCAAAGTGGCCTCGTTAAAGATCTGGCAACGACGACGGTCGGCGCGGTGGTTTCTCCGGGAACGGTATTGCTGAATTTGGTGCCGCAGGATGAGCCGCTGGTCGTCGAGGTTCAGATAAAAAATGAGGATGTTGGCTTCGTTGTGCCCGGGCAGAAGGTCAAGGTTAAGCTCGCGGCGTATCCATTCCAGAAATATGGCTTGCTGGAAGGTAATATTGATCGGATCGATGCCGATGCCAGCGAGCCGAAACCCAATGCCGGCGGACCTGCCGCACCGCCGACTTACCGCGCCGCGGTTAAGCTGACGCAGCAGACATTACAGTCACCATCGCATCCGGCCTTGGCGTTGACGCCCGGCATGCTGGTTACGGCTGAAATTATTCAGGGTGATCGCACGATCCTCGAATATTTGTTGTCGCCAGTGTTAAAGACTGGGAACGAGGCAGGCCGGGAGCGCTAACTAAGCCGGCGTCGGTTCGGCATTTGCGCGTAAGGAAGCGCGGTGACGCGCTTTATTTCGCAAGTCACCGTACTCTATGCGTAACACTTACCGACGCCTGTTCGTACGCTAGCTATGACTTCTGAATCCGATAAGGAAACCCCGCTGCGCGATGACATTCGCCTGCTGGGGCGCATTCTTGGCGATACCGTGCGCAGCCAGCACGGCGATGCCGTTTTCGACATCATCGAGCGGATCCGGCAAGCCAGCATCCGGCTGCGGCGCGACGAGGATTTAACGGCGCAGCACACGCTGGAAACGCTGTTGGATTCGTTGTCGCGGGACGAAACCATTCACGTTGTGCGGGCGTTTAGCTATTTTTCGCACTTGGCGAACATCGCCGAAGATCAGCACCACATCCGGCGTTCGCGCGCGCACCTGATCGCCGGTTCGGCGCCGCGCGAGGGCAGCATTGCCCATGCGCTTGGCAAGGCGGTTGAAGCTGGGCTGGAGCGCAAGGACCTCGCGGCGTTTTTTGATACGGCTCTGATTAGTCCCGTGCTAACGGCGCATCCGACTGAGGTTCAACGTAAAAGCATTTTGAATTGTCGGATGGCGATCGCTGCTTTGCTCGATGCGCGCGACCGCATGCAGCTGACGCCGGAAGAGCAGGTGGCGAATGACGATGCGCTTTGCCGTGCGGTGCTAACGCTCTGGCAAACCCGCATGCTGCGGCCAGCCAAGCTTTCGGTGATCGACGAAGTGGCGAATGGTTTGTCGTACTACGACTACACCTTTCTGCGTGAGCTACCGCATTTTTACGCCGGGCTGGAAGATTTGCTTGCAGGGCATGACGGCGCGGACGAACCCCGGCCATTGCCGTCGTTTTTACGGGTAGGAAGCTGGATTGGCGGCGACCGCGATGGCAACCCGTTCGTAACCGCGCCGGTGCTGGAAAAAGCGCTGGCGATGCAGTCTGAAGTCGCGCTGGGTTTTTATCTCGATGAGGCGCACGCACTCGGCTCCGAGCTGTCATTGGCGCAGTTGTTGGTGCCGATTTCGGAAGCAATGGAAACGTTAGTCGAACGTTCGCCGGACCATTCGCCGCACCGTTCGGACGAGCCGTATCGGCGCGCGGTGGTCGGCATTTACGCGCGCCTTGCCGCAACCTACCGGGCCATGCTCGGCCATGAGCCGCCGCGTAAAGCGGTGGCCACCGCCGTACCGTATACCAGCCCGCGGGAGTTGAAAGAAGATCTTGATGTCGTAAGCGATTCGCTGATCGCCAATGGTTCCGCGTTACTAACGCGCGGGCGCTTGCGGCATCTGCGCCGTGCGGTTGATGTCTTTGGTTTCCATTTGGCGCCGATTGATCTGCGCCAGAACTCGGATGTACATGCGCGCGTCGTGGCCGAATTGCTGGAAACAGCACGCCCAGGCACCAATTACCTAGCCTTGGATGAAGCGGCGCGGATTCAACTGCTATTGGCGGATCTGGAATCGCCACGATTATTTTCTTCGCCGCACGTGGTGTATTCAGACGAGACGCAATCTGAACTGGCGATTCTGCGTAACGCCCGCGCGGCGCACCAGCGTTACGGCCGTGCGTCCATTCCCAACTACATCATCTCGAAGACCGACGGCGTTTCCGACTTATTGGAAGTTGCGCTGCTTACGAAAGAAGCGGGCTTGTTGCGGCCGGGTGGGCCGGAGCTGGACGTCAACATCATTCCATTGTTCGAGACGATTGAGGATCTTCGTAACAGCGCGCAGATCATGGCGGAAGTGTTGAGCTTGCCGACATACAAGCGCTTGCTGGCATCGCGCGACAACGCGCAGGAAGTGATGCTCGGCTACTCGGACAGCAACAAGGACGGCGGCTTCCTGACCTCAGGTTGGGAGCTATACAAGGCCGAAATTGGCCTGCTCGAAGTATTTCGGGAACACGGCATCCGCATGCGCTTATTCCACGGCCGCGGTGGATCCGTTGGCCGCGGCGGCGGCCCCAGCTACCAGGCGATCTTGGCGCAGCCGGCCGGCGCGGTGCAGGGGCAGCTGCGGCTGACCGAGCAGGGCGAGGTGATTGCCGCGAAGTACGGTAACCCGGAAGCGGGGCGGCGCAATCTTGAAGTGCTCGCCGCCGCAACGTTGGAAGCGACCTTACTCGCGCCGCAAAGCGAGGCGCCGAAGGCGCGTTACATCGAAATTATGGATGAGTTGTCAGCCTCGGCGTTTGCGGCTTACCGCAATCTTGTATACGAAACCGAGGGGTTTGAGCGCTATTTTTGGGAATCGACTGTGATCGCCGAAATCGCTGATTTGAATATCGGCTCGCGACCGGCCTCCCGTAAGAAGACCACTGCGATTGCCGATTTGCGTGCCATTCCTTGGGTTTTCAGCTGGGCGCAATGCCGCTTGATGCTGCCCGGCTGGTATGGTTTTGGTTCGGCGGTCAAAGCATTTATTGCCAAGCACGGAGAAGCTGGTTTCGCCGAAATTCGCCAGATGTACCGCGACTGGTCGTTCTTCGCGACCTTGTTGTCGAATATGGACATGGTGCTTGGCAAAAGCGACATCGGCATCGCTTCGCGCTACGCACGATTGGTGAAAGATGAAAATCTGCGCGACCTAATTTTCCCGCGTATCCGCGACGAATGGCACGGCACGATCGAGGTGCTGCTCGGCATCACCGAAGAAACGGAGTTGTTGGCGTCAAATCCGCTGTTACAGCGCTCCATCCGCAATCGTTTCCCGTATCTCGACCCTTTGAACCACGTTCAAGTCGAGCTACTGCACCGCTATCGCGATGGCAATACCGATGAACGCGTGCGTCGAGGGATACATCTCTCAATCAACGGCATCGCGGCGGGGCTACGGAATAGCGGCTAGACGCAAATGCAGGGAGGCACATTGCGCACAAACTATATTTTTATCGACTACGAGAACGTCCAACCGCAGGAACTAGCGAAATTGGATGCGGAACATTTCAAGGTTTTTCTATTTGTTGGGGCCAATCAAGCAAAGCTTTCATTTGAGCTTGCGATCTCAATGCAGAAGCTGGGCGAGCGTGCGGAATACGTAAAAATTGCAGGCAATGGTCCCAACGCGCTCGACTTCCATATTGCTTTTTATGTTGGACGGCTTGTTGCCCAAGACCCTGTTGGCTACTTCCATATTATTTCCAAAGATGCTGGGTTTGATCCGTTGATCCAGCATCTGAAGGACAAAAAAATCGCGTCAACTCGATTTAAGTCCGTGGACGAGATCCCTTTGCTTAAAGTGGCAAATTCGAAGTCGCTGTCGGAGAAGGTAACAGCAGTCTTGGCTGACCTTAAGCGGCGTGGAGACGCGAAGCCTGGGACTGTGAAAGCACTGTTCAATACGATCAATGCGTTATTTCAAAAACAGCTTGGAGAAGAGGATTTGTCTTCTTTAATCGCCGAATTGCAGTCTAGTGGTTACATCACCATTCAGGAAAACAAGGTGACTTACAAAGACCCAGGATGCCATCGCTAACACAGCGTTGCATCGGCTGGTCATTTTTTAAATCATGATATTGGATTTTGTCCATAGCAATTTTTACCTAAAATATGAAACCTGATCCATTCAGCATGCATGTAATTTAAGCGTAATAAAAAGCGGGATTACCGCCCCTTAATAGGCGTACAGTACGCAACCGAATGGTAATGCCCATTCTTGTTATCGAAGCGCATAGAATTCTTGGAAACAGTTTAATTTCAATAATCTTGGTGCTATTTGGAGGAGTTCTGCAGTGATTAATCATCGTAAGGCTGTTGCCGTTGCGTCGGCGACGCTGGCTGTCGTCGGCGTTAATGGCGCCGCCCAGGCCGGTGGCTTTTATTTGCCGGATCAGTCGGTCAAGGCCATTGGCCGCGCCTACTCAGGCGAAGCAGCGGACCAGGGCCCGGAATCGTTGTGGTGGAACCCGGCATCGATCGGCGGTATTGCCAATGGCAGTGTTTATTTCGGTGGCGCCGGCATTTTTCCGTCCGCGCGCGTGAATGACACCGGCAGCGTGATCGTCCGCCCAGGACAGGCGCCGGCGCCGGTCGGCGGCGATCCGAGCCAGAAAGATCCGGTCAGTAGCGGCTTGGTGCCGAGCGGCGCCATTGCGTACCCAATCACAAAGCAGGTTTCTGTCGGTTTGTCGTTAACCTCGCCGTATAGCTTCACCACCAACTACGATGCCAATAGTTGGGTGCGTTATTCGGCCGATAAAACCAAGTTGGTGACGATCGATATTCAGCCAACGCTGGCGATTGCGCCGACGAGCTGGTTGCGACTCGGCGCCGGTCCGAATATCGAATACACCGACGCAACGCTGAGCAATCGCTTGCCGAATTTGTCGTCGGCCTTGCCGGATGGCGACCAACGTTTGAAGGGCAACGGATGGGATGCCGGGTGGTCGGCGGGCGCCCAGTTGCATAACGATGTCGTTACGCTGGGGCTGGCGTATAAATCCAGTATCGAACATACCTTGAAGGGCGGTCTCGTGGTTTCCGGGCTGCTCGGGCCGCTAGCCGGTTCGAATGCCAGTTTGTCGGGCATTGAGGCCCGGTTCAGCACGCCGTGGCAGGCAATTGCCAGTGTGCGCGTGCACGTGATTGAAGCGCTGACTTTGAACTTGCAGGCCACCCGTTTCGGTTGGAGTAAGTTCGATTCGATTCGCCTCGGTGCGCCGTTGAATGCCGCATTGCCGGAAGGCTATCGTGATACTTGGACGGTGGCGGGCGGTGTTGATTACGTGCTGTCGCCGAAATGGACGGTACGCGCCGGCTTCGACTACGACCAAACCCCAACGCGGAATGGCGCGCGTGATGCCCGTGTCCCGGACGCCAATCGCCGCGGTTATTCGACTGGTGCGACGTACAATCTGACCCCCTCGTTCTCGATTGATGCGGCCGCGAGCTACGTCGATTTCTCGAATGCCTCGATTGACCGCCCGACTGCAGCTTTTGCCGGCACGGCGGTACAGACGCCGATCTTGGTCAATGGCGAAGTGCGCAACGCGCAGGCCTTGGTGTTTGCGCTGGGTGGTCGGTTTAGCTTCTGATTTTTAGTAGCAGCGAAGCGGCGGCTTTGGCTTGCATCGATTTCGATCAAGCGGAAGCCGCCGCTATCCGCCATAGGTTTCAAGTTAACGATTCAAGTTGCTAATTGCGTGCTCGCTGCCGAGGCGATGATCATCGCCGTATTCGCCGTATTCGCCGTATTCGCCGTATTCGCCGTATTCGCCGTATTCGCCGTGGAAAAAGTCCCGCTAAGAATTTTGAAACAGCGCCAAGGCTTGTAAGCATTCGTGGCGGTGTGGCTCGCCAAGCGCGGGCGTGCGTGTGAAGCCGGGCAAGCGCAGCGCGTAAGGGCGGCCGCTAGTTTCCGCATCAAGCAACCAGCGGGTGAGTTGCGAGATGCGTTGTTCGGTTCCCCAGGCGGTGGGTAGTACGGACCAATCGAGCCAGAGTTCATCGGCCATCGTCTCAACAAATTGCTTCACCATCGGATTGCGTTGTTTGGCCAAGCTTTTCCAGTGGATGGCGCGCATGCCGTCGCCACGTTGATAGGGCCGTAGTCCGGCAAATTCGTCCGCGCCACTGCGGCTGCCACCGATGTTGCCATTGCCACCGCTGGTGGCGGGTGGGCGTTCGCCGTGTGGTGCCGGCTTCGGATAGACGAGGGCGGCCATGTCCAGCTCAATCCAGGTCCAGGCGCGAAATAGACCAACCGGAAACTCAGTCGCAACGGCAAAACGCGGCGCCGGCCGCCAGCCGCGGCGCTCTGTTGCCAATGTGAGTTCCAAGCTCGCGCTAGCACCGGGTAGCAGATCGATATGGCTGTGGGGCTTTTGCTCGGGCCAGGTGGCGTTGAGCGCGTAGCGCGCGGTGGCCGAACCATTTTCCAGTTCCAATGTGTAGCGCGCGGTTTCGCCACAAAACACCGGTGATACTCGGCGTGCGCGTACCGAAATGTTGACCAGATTGCCGTGCGTGTGGTGCATCGCTAACAAGCCCATGCCGGCGAGCAGGAAGGTCAGCGCGAACGCCATGCTATTGCTGTAGTTCATCGCACCGAGCAGCATGACGAACAGCAGAATTCCGTAGCCGTAGCCGTAACGCGTTGGCAGGATGTAAACGCGACGACGATCGATACGCCAGGGGCCGGGCACGCGCGGCGTGCGCGCACTGATCCAGCGATTAATGCGCTGACGCAGCGGGCTTGCTGCCGGCATCGGCGTCATTCCAGCTTGCAGCGGCGCAGCCGTTTCCGAAGCAGGGTGAGCGGCCATTTGCGTGGTGCGCCTTAGGGGACGGCTGTCGCCGCGAGAATTTCTTCGGCAATTGGCAGCGCATTACGCCGTTCGGACGCAAATAGGCGATGCCCGGCAACGGCGGTAAATACTGCCTGCACGTCTTCTGGAATCACGCCGTTACGGCCTTCGAGCAGCGCCCAGGCTTGCGCAGCACGGCGCAGTGCTAGGCCGGCGCGCGGAGACAGCCCATGCTGCAAATCGGGGTGTTCGCGTGTGGTTTTGATCAACGCCATCAGGTAATCAACCAGCGCTGGGCTGGTCCGCACCGCTTTTACCTGCTGCTGCAACGCTAGCAGTTCTTCCGGCTCCAGAACGGCCGGCAATTCGTGCAAAAGATCGCGCCGCTCTTGGCCGGTCAGCAGCGCGCGCTCGGCGTCCTGCGGCGGGTAGCCGAGCGAAATGCGCATCAAGAAACGATCGAGCTGAGACTCCGGCAACGGGAAAGTACCGATTTGCTCGCCTGGGTTTTGGGTCGCGATGACGAAAAACGGCTCGGGCAGCGTTCGTGTCGTGCCTTCGGAAGTCACCTGCCGCTCTTCCATCGCTTCGAGCAAGGCGCTCTGCGTCTTCGGGCTGGCGCGGTTGATTTCATCGGCGAGTACCACTTGCGCGAATACCGGGCCGGGGTGGAAGCGGAAACTGCCGGTGGCGGGTTCGTAGATCGAAACACCGAGGATATCCGTCGGCAGTAGATCGCTCGTAAATTGCACGCGCTGAAAATGCAGGCCAAAAGTCTTGGCAAGCGCCAGCGCCAGCGTGGTTTTGCCGACGCCGGGTACGTCTTCGATCAACACATGGCCGCGGGCGAGTAGGCAGGCAACCGCGAGCTTAAGCTGTTGTTCCTTGCCGAGAATGATGCCGGACAATGTGGCCGCGGCGCGCTGCAATGATTCGTTCATGAGCGGTTGGAAACGGGAAGAGATTGAACCACGCCGAGCGTATCGCCCAGCCGCAGTGTTTGTCCGGCGGCGAGCGTGTTGCGCCAAGCGCAGGCATTGCGCGGCGTCAGCAGGATCACCGTCGAACCCATGTGAAAGCGACCGAGCTCGGCACCCCGGATCAACTGCAGTGGCCGCATGGGTTGATAGTGAAACGGCTCCTGCGCCCGGCTGTGTGGGGGCGTCAGCCGTCCGCCCCAAACGGTTTCGATGCCGCCGACAAACAGCGCGCCGACCATCACCACCGCCAGCGGTCCGTATTCGGTATCGAAGATCGCGATCATCCGCTCGTTGCGGGCAAACAGGCCCGGCATGGCGCGCGCGGTGCTCGGGTTCACACTGAATAATCGACCGGGCACGTAGGACCAGCTGCGCAACGCGCCAGCGAACGGCATGTGAACGCGGTGATAGTTATGCGGCGCGAGGTAAATCGTGCAGAAGCCACCGTCATAAAATTCGGACGCTAAATCGGCATCAGCGAGCAAGGCGGCGGTGCTGTAGTCGTGACCTTTAGCCTGAATAAGTTGGCCCTCACGAATGCTGCCGAACTGGCTGATGGTGCCATCGACCGGGCTGCTCAGCGCCAGCGGCTGCGCCGGCTGCGGGCGCGCCTCGGCTTTGAGCGCCCGGGTGAAGAAGTCGTTGAAGTGCGCGTAGGCTTCGACGCGCGTGAACTCAGCTTCGCTGAGATCAATTGGGTAGTAACGCATAAACGTGCGGATCAGCGCGTTCTTGAAGCGCTTATTGCGGATCTCTGCAATTGAATACATCAGCGCTGATAGCGCGCGAGTCGGCAATGCTCTTTGCAACGCCGCGAACAGAAGATCGCGACGGCTGGCGTCGGTGGTTTCCATGTCTGCTGAGCTTAGCCGGCGTGATCGACCAGCGCGCGCAAGTCTTGGCTCATTGCATCGACTTTAAACGGTGGTGTTAGGTAACCCAGCAACTGCGTTTGCGGGCCGATGACGATCAGCGCCGCTGAATGATCCATTTGATAACTCTCCGGTGTGCCACCCGGCACTTTGGTATAGGCGTAGCCAAGGTTCTCGCCGAGCTTGTCGAGTTCCGGATTCGCGCCAGTTGCAGCGCTGAAATCTGGGCTGAAGTAGTGCACGTACGATGCCAGCTTCTCTGGCGTATCGCGTTCTGGATCGATCGATAAAAACACGAAGCGCAGTTTGTCACCGAGATCGCCCAGCTTTGCGTGTACCGCTTTTAGCTCGGTCAAGGTCTGCGGGCAGACGTCAGGGCAAAAGGTGTAGCCGACGAAGATCACCGTGGTGTGGCCGGCGAGGTCGACGCGGGTAAACGGCTTGCCATCCGCACCCTGCAGGTTGAATTCAGCGACGGGCCGCGGCCGATCGAGCAAAGTGCCGGATTCGATTTGTAAGGTCGCCGGCCTATGCAGTTCGCGGTTAACGATGACGCCAACGACAATCGCAGTTAGTGCGATCAAACCCCAGCGCAGTACGTCTTTGGTCGCCGTGCTCATGCGCTGTATTCCGCGGTCGAGGCTATATGTCCCCAGCCCGATAATCTTGGCTTTACGGTGATGCGCGCGCGAATTAAGTGCGTGGTATTACCCGCATTGACGAGGCGTAAACGCGGCTGCGCATAGGCGAATTGGGGGAACTGACTCTTTGGCACGCTTCAAAACTCCGAGGTTGATTGGCACGTCCTGGCCGCGCGCCGCATACTTTACGGGTTAACCGACTCTTTCTCACGCCGATGGCCTCATCTGTTGCCGCTACCTCACTCGCTCCGCTGCGCACTGTGCGCGATTTAATTCGCTGGGGTGCTTCGGAATTTGCCCGTGCCAAGCTCGTGTTCGGCCACGGCACAGACAATCCGCTGGATGAAGCGTTCCATCTCGTTCTTTGGCAGTTGAAGCTACCGTTTGATTTGCCGGCCACGTATCTCGAAGCCAATCTCGCCGATGACGAGCGCGAAGCGGTACTGGCGCTGCTGCGTGAACGGGTGCTAACGCGCAAACCGGCGCCGTATCTGACTGGCGTGGCGTGGTTCGCGGGATTGGAATTCGAGGTGGATGAGCGTGTGCTCGTGCCGCGCTCACCGATTGGTGAGTTGATCCAAGCGCATTTCACCCCGTGGCTGCTGGACGAGCCGACGGCGGTTCTCGACCTCTGTGCGGGCAGCGGCTGTATTGGCATCGCCTGCGCGTATGCGTTCCCGGATGCCGATGTTGATCTCGGCGAAATCGATGGCGGCGCGCTTGAACTTATCGAACGCAATATCGCGCTACATCATCTGCAGGGGCGGGTTCAGGCCGCCCCGGGTGATTTGTTCGCCGGTGTTGCCGGCAAGCGCTATGGCTTGATCGTCTCGAATCCGCCGTATGTGCCGACTGCCGAATGGGCGGCGCTCGCCCCTGAATTTCGTCATGAACCTAAGCTCGCGCTTGAAGCCGGCGCGGATGGCATGGACATCGTCGAGCGTATTCTCGCCGAAGCACCGGATTACCTGACGGAAGACGGCGTGCTGATCTGCGAAATCGGCGGATCTCAGCAAGAATTTGAAGCCCGATTCCCGGATATCCCAGTGGCTTGGCCGACGTTTGAGCACGGCGGAGACGGCGTTTTTGTGATCAATCGTACTGAGTTGGACGCCTGGTTGGCGGTGCGCGATGCTGGCGGCAAGAAGAAGCCCGCCAAACGCACCGCGAAGAAGGCGGCAAAGTAATAGTCGCCTGCTGGGATGCCGCAGGCCGTGGCAGCGAATATTTGATACAGCGTGAGTGAGTTATGTCGGGCAATACGATAGGCAAACTGTTTAGCGTGACCAGCTTCGGCGAAAGCCACGGCCCAGCGATCGGCTGCGTTGTCGATGGTTGCCCGCCGGGCTTGGTGCTGAGCGAGGCCGATATCCAACCGGATCTTGATCGGCGCAAGCCGGGCACCTCGAAATTCGTGACGCAGCGCAAAGAGGCCGACGCGGTCAAGATTTTATCGGGCGTTTACGAAGGCCAAACTACCGGCACGCCGATCGCGCTGTTGATCGAAAACAGCGATCAGCGCTCGTACGACTACGACAAAATCAAAGAAGTGTTTCGGCCCAATCATGCTGACTACGCCTACATCCAAAAATACGGCCGCCGTGATCCGCGCGGCGGTGGGCGTTCCTCGGCGCGCGAAACTGCGGTACGCGTCGCCGCCGCGGCGATTGCCAAGAAATACCTGCGCGAAAAATTGAGCACGGTCATTCGTGGCTACTGCGCCCAGATCGGGCCGCTGCAATTGCTGGCGCCGACGACTGAAGCGCTGTGGCAAACGGTTGAGCAGAATCCGTTTTTCTGCGCTGATCTCACGCGCGTTGAGGAATTGGAAGCGTATATGACGCAGCTGCGCCGTGACGGCGATTCCGTCGGCGCCCGCATCAACGTTGAAGCCAGCCACGTGCCGCCCGGTCTCGGCGAGCCGGTTTACGACCGCCTCGATGCTGATCTGGCGTATGCCTTGATGAGCATTAATGCGGTGAAAGGGGTCGAGATCGGCGATGGCTTCGCCGTCGTCAATCAGCGTGGCAGCGAAGGTCGGGACGAAATGACGCCGGCTGGTTTTCTTGCCAATCATTCCGGCGGCACCGCGGGCGGCATCAGCACCGGCCAGAACATCCGCTGTTCAATCGCGCTGAAGCCGACCTCCAGCATCACGATTCCCGGCAAGACCATCGACGTTGACGGCCACGCCACCGAGATGCGAACGACCGGGCGTCATGATCCCTGTGTTGGCATTCGCGCCACGCCGATCGCCGAAGCAATGGTCGCCATCGTGCTAATGGATCATTTCCTACGCAACCGCGCACAGAATGGCGATGTAGTGCCGGTGACGCCAATCATTTGAGCGTCAATCCGACTGGGCGCCGGCGGGGGCGCCCAGTCGAAACGCCTTTTACATATTGCGGCGATATTCACCGCCGACAGCATAGAGCGCGTGGCTGATCTGACCGAGCGAGTTGTAGCGCACGGCATCAATAAGGCCTTCAAAGACATTGCGCCGATCGCGGGCAGTTTTTTGCAGATTCTTGATCGCATCGGTGTCGAGCATATTCCGCGCCTGCTGGAAATTTTCGACATTGGCAATCTGCTGCTGCTTCTCCGATTCCTCTGAACGAATCAACTCGATTGTCGTTGCGATCTCCCCACCATGCGCCTTGGCCAAGAAGGTGTTGACGCCAATCAGCGGTAGCGAGCCGTCGTACTTTTTATGCTCGTAGTAGAGGCTCTCATCCTGAATTTTTCCGCGCTGGTACATCGTATCCATAGCGCCAAGCACGCCGCCGCGCTCGCTGATCGCATCGAATTCTTTGTAAACCGCTTCCTCGACGAGATCCGTGAGTTGCTCGATGATATAGCTGCCTTGCCAGGGGTTTTCGCAGAAATTCAGGCCGAGTTCGCGGTTGATGATGAGCTGAATCGCCACGGCGCGCCGCACGCTGTCTTCGGTCGGCGTGGTAATGGCTTCGTCGTAGGCGTTTGTGTGCAGGCTATTGCAGTTGTCGAATAACGCGTATAGCGCCTGTAGCGTTGTGCGGATGTCGTTGAACTCAATTTCCTGCGCATGCAGCGAGCGGCCGGAGGTTTGGATGTGATACTTCAGCATCTGGCTGCGCGCGCTGGCGCCGTAGCGCTCGCGCATCGCGCGAGCCCAGATCCGCCGCGCGACGCGGCCGATAACAGAATATTCCGGGTCCATTCCATTCGAGAAAAAGAATGAAAGATTCGGCGCGAAATCATCGATTTTCATGCCGCGCGCAAGGTAATACTCAACGATTGTAAAACCGTTCGATAACGTAAACGCCAGCTGGCTAATCGGGTTCGCGCCGGCCTCGGCGATGTGATAGCCGGAGATCGAAACCGAGTAGAAATTGCGAACCTTATGGTCGATGAAATATTGCTGGATGTCGCCCATCATGCGCAGCGCAAATTCGGTCGAGAAAATGCAGGTGTTCTGCGCCTGATCTTCCTTGAAGATGTCGGCCTGCACCGTGCCGCGCACGCTGCTCAAGGTTTCGGCTTTGATCCGCGCGTAGGTTGCGGCATCGACCATCTCAGCGCCCGAAACGCCAAGCAAGCCTAGGCCGAGTCCGTCATTGCCGTCGGGTAGCGGGCCGGCGTATTGCGGCCGTTTTTTGCCGGCATACAGCGCCATAATTTTTGCTTCGGCGGTGGCCCAGCGTGCTGCGTCGGCGCGCAGATATTTTTCGATCTGCTGGTCGATTGCACAGTTCATGAACATCGCCAAGATCATCGGCGCCGGGCCGTTGATCGTCATCGACACCGAGGTGCTGGGTTGGCAGAGATCGAAGCCGGAATAGAGCTTCTTCATGTCATCAAGCGTGGCGATGCTGACGCCGCTGTTGCCGATTTTGCCGTAGATGTCGGGCCGCGGCGCTGGGTCTTCGCCGTAGAGCGTGACCGAGTCAAAGGCAGTGGACAGGCGCGTGGCCGATTGGCCGGCGCTCAGATAATGGAAGCGACGGTTCGTGCGTTCCGGCGCACCTTCGCCGGCGAACATGCGGATTGGATCCTCGCCCTCGCGCCGATAAGGGTAGACGCCTGCGGTATACGGATAGCTGCCGGGCAGATTTTCTTTGGCCAAGAAACGTAGCAGCTCGCCCCAACTGGACAACCTTGGCGCGGCGATTTTCGGGATGCGCGAATGGCTTAGCGACTCGCGGTAGTTTTCAACCTTGATTGTCTTGCCGCGGACTTCATAAACGCCGGTGTCGTCGGTGATCTGTTTAAGACGCTGCGGCCATTCCCGCAGCCCGCTCAACGACGCATTGCTGAGCGATTTTACGGCGTCCTGATAGCGTTGGCGCAAGGTCAATAGCGTGCGGTCGGCGCCGTCTTGTAGATCGTCAAAATTGTAGAGATCCAACGCTTTCGGCAACTTGGCGTCGGCTAATTCCTGTAGCGATAGCCAGAACGCCTGCGCCCGGTTTGCCGCTTCTGCTTGGCGGTCGGTGTCGCTATTGACGCCGCGCCCGGACTCGGCAATTTCCGATAAATAACGGGTGCGATTGCCGGGAATCAGCACCGTCGCCCGTGGTTCGGTGACTTGGGTATCGAGGTTGGGTGTCCAACGCGCCGCCGGCAACTGCAGCTTTTCGCGTAGCAGGCGGCATAGGTTGGTAAACATCCAGGTTACGCCGGCATCGTTGAATTGGCTGGCGATGGTCGGGTATACCGGAATGTTGTCATCGCTAACGTCAAATCGGGCGCGGTTCCGCTTCCATTGCTTGCGGATGTCGCGCAGCGCGTCTTCGGCGCCGCGGCGATCGTATTTGTTCAGCACGATCAGCTCGGCGAAATCGAGCATGTCGATTTTTTCCAGCTGGCTCGCGGCGCCGTAATCGCTAGTCATGATGTAGATCGGAAAATCGACGAGATCGACGATTTCTGAATCGCTCTGGCCAATGCCCGCGGTTTCGACAATCACCAGGTCGTAGGCTTGCGCGCGCAGGCAGCTGATGCAGTCCTTCAACACCGCGTTGGTCGCGGCGTGCGAGCGGCGCGTGGCCATTGAGCGCATGTAGATTTGCCTGCTACGCAACGCGTTCATCCGGATGCGATCGCCGAGTAGCGCGCCGCCGGAGCGGCGGCGCGTCGGGTCAACCGCAAGAACGGCGATGCGGATGTCTGGGAAGGCCTCCAGAAAACGCAGCATTAACTCATCGACAACGGAAGACTTCCCCGCGCCGCCGGTGCCGGTGATGCCGAGTACCGGTGTTGCGCCGCCCTGCAGGGCCCACTGCGCGCGCAGTTTTGCGAGAGCGGCATCATCGAGCGTGCCTTTTTCGATTGCCGACAACATGCGTCCGATGGAGTTTTCATCGTCACTGTCGACACGGCTGGGTGCCGAGGTGGCGCGACGCTGCGATTCAGCGCGCTGAATTAAATCGTCGATCATGCCGAGCAGACCGAGTTTTGCGCCGTCGTTGGGATGGTAGATCCGCTCGACGCCGTAGGCCTGCAATTCGCGAATTTCTTCCGGCGTAATCGTGCCGCCGCCGCCGCCGAACACGCGGATATGGCTGCCGCCGCGTTCACGCAGCATGTCAACCATGTATTTGAAGAACTCCAAGTGCCCACCTTGGTAGCTGGACAAGGCGATGGCATCGGCGTCCTCTTGCAAGGCCGCGCGGACGATATCTTCGACCGAACGATTGTGGCCGAGGTGGACCACTTCGGCGCCTTTGGCTTGGATTAAGCGCCGCATGACGTTGATGGCGGCATCGTGGCCATCGAACAACGAGGCAGCAGTGACAAAGCGCAGCGGCAGTGCGCGCGCGGCATCCGGCGGCTCAATTGCAGCAGGCGGAGCGGAAGTTTCGAGCATGGCGATCATTCCATGAATAGGATAATCGTGCCGATTCTACCAGCGCCGCCAATGACCACCGTTTCTCGCCTCGTTCGACGGGTTGCTGTGTCGAAATTGCGGGCTGAATCCGTAGGTTCAGCCCGGCCTTTGTCGATCGGCCACGTGACTAGGGCACGATGCCCCGCGCGCGCAAATTATTCTTGAGGCGCTGGCGGGATAGTTGGCGGGGTTTCGCCGGCCGGTGACGTGCGCTTGTCGCCATGCCGTTGCTGAAAACGTTCGCGCAATGCCTGCTTGTGCTGCGCGCAGGCCGTAGGGTCGTCCGCGCATTGCGCTTTCTGCGCTTCCGCGCGTTGACGCAGCGCTTCTTTCTTCTGCTCACAAGCGGTTGGATCGGCCTCGCAGCGGCGCTTAAAATTTTCCACACGTGCTTTGATCTGGTCACAGTGCGACGGATCCTCGGCACAGCGCTTTTCGATGCGCTGCTGAGCCGCGTCGCAGGCGGACGGGTTCTGTGCACAGTAATCCGCAGCGCCGTTCGCGGCCTGCGCGGTGATCATCGGCAGGCTCAGCAGCCAGCACGCAAAGTTTCGAGAAGTATTTTTCATCTGGACTCCACTAAATGATGGATAACAGAAAACAATAAATAAGTCGCCAACGAATAACTAATCGAACGTTTTCCCCCAGCCTCGGTTGACGTCGATGTTTGTCCCGTTATAGGTGCCCCAGGGCAAAGGGAACGCCGCCAATTTCGGCTGCTGCCATTTGAAAATCCTAGGTAAATTATTCTCTGGGTATTTCAATAAGCGGCACAATCGGTGATCGATTCATGACACAAGCAGTTGTGACATATCACAATGGCGATTGGGAAAACTTCCTATACTGTATTTAACATTGTGAAATTGGTCACAAGTGCCAGAATTTTTGATAATTGGTATGTCGAACGCCATAGTACAGAAATGCCGATAAAACGCGCCGAATTTCTGTTCTTAATTGTCGATAATCGCGCTATCCCGTTGACCAATATGAAGCAAATGTTACGGATTCAAAGCAGGTAAAACGGGCTGCTGCGAAGCGGTAAACATGGTTTCTGTACGACAGCCGGAATACAAAAAATAATCACGGCTGTGGGGAATAGACCGTATTCCAATATAAAGTTTTATATAAATCATATATTTATATATATCTACTATGCTTTATCTAACACTTCGAAGCAGCCTTTGCTTAAGATCAATGCAAAGGGAAACAGGGAGGGCACTTCAGAACCGGAACAACTCATGCTTCAAGATAAGCATTGAATATGAAATTTCTGGGCTGTCGGGGTTGTTTTTTGCATATTTGTTGAAATGGCCTAGGAAGAAAATTTAACTTACGTCTAACGAGGGCAGGACGCCGGTATGAACCAGGCAGAGGAATTTCACGTAATCAGACCAGAAGTGGATTCAACCTTGGGTCTGTTTGAAGGCTCTCCCGCATTGGCATACGCCGAAGGAACAACTCTGTTCAAGCAGGGTTCCATTGCACGGGAGGTTTATTGTCTTGAGAAAGGATTGGTGAAAATCACTTTTCTCGACCCGGCAGGGGAAGAGGTGATTGTCGATCTGTGTAGCGCGCAAGGTACTTTGATCGGTGATGCCTGTTCCGTTTTAGGTCGGCATTACATTGCGGCAACAGTTGTGACCCGTAAAACCTTATTGCGGCGCATTCCAGCGGTTAGTTTTATCGATCAAATTCGTCAGGATCCGGAGACGTCTTGGTCGTTACACAATAAGCATTGCAAGCTGTTAGCTGAATTGTTAGATCGTTCTGCGCAACTCGGTTATTTGTCGGTGCGGCAGCGCGTTGAACAGCTGATTTGGAATCTAGCGACAGCCTGTGAGCTGGTGCAAACCAGCAAAGGTCACCGGATGCAGTTGCCGTTGCGGTATCGGGATTTGGCGCAGCTCATCACAATTTCGCCGGAACACCTGTGTCGGGTGCTCGGTGTCATTGAAAAGGATGGCTTGATTCGACGCGAAAAAGGTTGGTTGTATCTCGTCCGACGCGACGATTTGTTTCACCAGTAGAACTGATCAGTGACTAAAGACTATAAATAGTCACGCTTGGGCGCACGGTAATTTCAGCTGACAAAAGCGTTTCCGGACGTCGGCTGCTCCCCCCAAGCATACGTGTAATCCCAATCGGGACGTTCGTGGCCTCTACCTGCGTTATAGAATGACGCAAGACTCAGGTCTAGCATTCATCACGACGAGCAACTCACCTCAATATGTCGAGCGTCTGCCGGCGGTTCCGCCGCGTAGTGCGCATGATGAGGTTGCTCGTCAAAGGGTTGCGCTAGCACCGCAAATAAATTCCCGATTTCGCTCATATCGCCTGCTTCGGCGGCGGCGATGGCGTTTTGCGCCAGATAATTGCGTAGTACGTACTTCGGATTCACGGCATTCATCCGCTGCGCACGCTCGCTATCAACGCTTTGCTCGGCGCGTAAGCGGGTGCGGTAGTTTTCCGCCCAGGCATCAAACGCAGCGATATCGATGATCTCATCACGGATACCGTCGGCTAGTGCATCAGTGTCCGTGCGCAAGTTGGCGAGGTTGCGAAAGCTGCGGCTGAAATCGGCGTGGCTGCGGTCAAGCAGATTGAGATAGCCGTCGATCAAATCGGTATCGCCATCGCGATGGTCGCGCAAGCCCAGCTTATCGGCCCAGCGTTTCGTCATCGCCTGTTGGTAGATCGCGGGGTATTGATCGGCGATGGGTTGCGCAAGTGCAAGCGCAGCTTCGGGCGTTTCGGCGAGCAACGGTAGGGTTGCTTGTAGGAGTTTGACGCAGTTCCAGTGGCCAATAACCGGCTGTCGTTCCCAAGCATAACGACCGCCTTCGTCGGTATGGTTGCAGATGTGGCCGGAGGCGAACGCGTCCATGAAGCCAAACGGTCCGTAATCCAATGTCAAGCCAAGAATTGAGAAATTATCGGTGTTCATAACGCCGTGGCAGAAGCCGACCGACTGCCACTGCGCCATTAGCCGCGCGGTTCGCCCAATTATTTCGCTTAGCCAAGCGATGTACCGGTCTTCACGACCCGAAAATTCAGGGAAATGGGTGTCGATCACCCAATCGGCTAGCGGTGCTAGACGGGCGTGCTCACCGCGATAGTAGTAAAACTCAAAATGCCCAAAACGAACGAAGCTGGGCGCTGTGCGGCAGACAACTGCGGCGGTTTCGACGGTTTCACGCCGCACCGGTTGCGGCGAGCCAACAAGCGCTAGCGCGCGCGTCGTCGGAATTCCGAGCCCGTGCATTGCTTCCGAGCCCAGATATTCGCGAATTGATGAGCGCAGTACGGCGCGACCATCGGCGAAACGGGAATACGGCGTCGGGCCGGCGCCTTTGAGCTGAATTTCGCGCGGTTGCTTTTGCAGGTCGTTCAGTTCGGCAATCAGCAACGCGCGACCATCGCCGAGCTGTGGCACAAACTGGCCGAATTGATGGCCGGCATACACCGAGGCGTGCGCGGCATACCCCGGCCAAGCTTGATTGCCGGCCATCCATTCTAAAAACTGCGGGCTCCCGGTGACGGCTGGGCCTAGGCCCAGCTCGTCAGCAAGCGTTGCGTTTAGATGTAGTAGCTGCGGTGCGGGTAGTGGACGCGCCGGAACCGGCAGGCAATAAGGCTCACCGAGCGCGGTGAAGCGCGGCGTAATCGAAGGCATTTCCATGCCGCGAATGTTCGCAGATTCTCACAATTGTTGTGCTTTCCGCTCGTCGTCCCCAATGATTAAGCGTGCGCCGCGGCTGAAGCTCAGATAGTTAAAAAACCAATGCATCGCGACCGACGTCCGATTGCGTGCGCCGATTAAGAAATACACGTGCGCCACGCCCCACAGCCACCACGCGATAAGGCCTTTGAGGTGAAACGGGCCGAAGTCGATGACTGCCGAGTGACGGCCAATCGTCGCCAAACTGCCAAAATGTTGATAGCGGAAGGGCTTCGGCTTGGCTTTATTGTTCACCGCAGCGCGGATAACGTGCGCCACGTAGGTGCCTTGCTGCTTGGCGGCAGGCGCAATGCCGGGGACTGGCTTGCCCTTGTATTGCACCGCAGCGGTATCGCCGACAACAAAGATGTTCTCGTAGCCGGGTGCTGTTAAATCCGGCGTCACTTGCACGCGTCCCGCGCGATCAGCCGCCACGCCGAGCCAGCGCGCGGCGGGCGAGGCAGCGACGCCAGCGGCCCAAATGACGGTTGCTGCCGGTAGATGTTCATCGCCCAAGCTCAGACCTTGCGCGTCGCAGCCCGTGACTGCCGTATTCAGCAATACTTCCACGCCTTTTTTCTGCAGCTCCGTGAGGGCGAATGCGGAAAGGGATTCCGGCAGCGCTGCCAGTACACGCGGACCGCCCTCGACCAGCAGAATTCGGGTTTTGCGCGGGTCGATTGCACGGAAGTCCTGGGCGATCGCGCGGCGACTGAGTTCCGCGATTGCGCCAGCCATTTCGACGCCGGTAGGGCCGGCACCGACGACTGCGAAGGTCATCAAGCGCTTCCGTTCGGCTTCGTCGGTGGTGTTCTCAGCGCGCTCAAACGCAAGCAGGATGCGCCGGCGCAGCGTCGTGGCGTCGTCAATGCGCTTTAAGCCAGGCGCGTAGGTTTCCCATTCGTCGTGGCCGAAATAGGTGTGCGTTGCACCGGTGGCGAGAATCAACCAGTCATAATGCAGGCGCCGACCATCGGCCAGCAGAACGTCCTTCTGGACGGTGTCGACACCATTTACTTCGCCGAGCAACACGCGGCAGTTGCTTTGTTTTCCGAGGATGCCGCGAATCGGCCACGCCACATCGGACGGGTTCAGCCCGGCCGTTGCGACCTGATACAGCAGAGGCTGGAAGAGGTGAAAGTTACGCTGGTCGACAACCGTGATGTCAACAGCCGCGCCATCTAACGCACGTGCGGCGGTGAGCCCGCCAAAACCGGCACCGACAATAATGACGCTAGGACGATTTTGCATCGTTCTGTGCTCCTGCTCGTTTCAGCGAGCGAATGTTGGGCGCGAATGTGCGATAGATAAATTTTAGTTAAAATAGACGTAGTCAGTATTGTAATTTTCTTAACGTCTGGATAAGCAAAAGCAGGGTGTTGCACTGCCACACTGCAGAATCGATGCCTGACACGACTGGAGCAGACAATGAACCTTAATACCGGTAATAGCTTTTGGGCGTTGCTCGTACTGATTGCCGACATCTACGCCGTCTTAAACGTGCTGCAGAGTTCCGCTGATAACCTCAAGAAAGCGGTTTGGACGGCACTAATTATTGTGTTGCCGTTTCTGGGCGTTATCCTCTGGTATTTCCTTGGGCCACGATCAGGCAGGGCATGAACATGAATTCCCAGAATCAAGATCAGCTGGACGCTGCGGTACTACGACGACTCCTCGCGCATCTCGATGCACGTAAGGACGTGCAAAATATCGAGCTAATGAACCTAGCGGGCTTTTGCCGCAATTGTTTGTCGAAGTGGTACGCGCAGGCCGCGCGCGAGGCGGGGGTTGAGGTCAGCGATGATGCAGCGCGCGAGCATGTTTACGGCATGCCGTATCCGGAGTGGAAGCGGCTTTATCAGCGCGAATCAACGCCGGAACAGCAAGCGGCGTTTGCCGATGCAAAGCCCGCCTAGCGTGCGTCGTCGAATTCCCGCGCCGTAGCGTCACGGCTACGGCGGGTTTTTGTCGGGTTGAACGAGAATTGCACGGCCCTCGCTCGAAACCTAGCGAATACAATCAGCTGGGCTTGGGCTGTCTTTTCGCTGAGGGGCCTTGAGTCGGCAATATCAGGCCGCTGCGAGCTCGGTTGCGGCGGCGTGTTGGTCAGCTAGCGCGGCATGCCCTTTAGGCGTCAGGCGATAAACCCACGTGTGTTTTTGTAGTTCAATCCAGCCTTGTGCAACGGCATATTCAGATGCACGTTGGAAGTCCATCGAGCGTTCGGCGCGTTCGTGCAAAACCATCTTGATGTTTGCAATCGACAGGCATTGCCCGGCGCGGAGCTTAAATTCTGCGAAGACATCAAGAAGTTGGCGCGCCATTTGCTCAACAGATGCTTTACTGGTCATGAAAATCCCCTGGGCAAGCTGTCTCGTTTGGAGACGATATCTAGGCGCGCGCAATCTAATATAGAAACAGCGCAAGTTCCATGCGTCATATCAATGCGTAATGCAGTATTAGATCTTCGATAGTGTCGAAAAATTAAAAGAAATTCAGGCATTTTCAATGGTTTTGGTGACGTTCTTTAGCTGCGTTCCGACGGCGTAAATTGCTAGCCGATTTCGGACGAACGGCCGTAGCCCTGTACAGTACGGCCTATCCACTGCCGCATCGAACTGCCAGCGACCGTCCTTTGTCACGCTACCGAGAACCGACCCCGCCGAGTGCGGCGTACATCACTACTGAGGGTGCTGAGCGTCTGCGCGCCGAATATGACCAGCTTTGGCGCGTTCGCCGGCCTGAGGTCGTACGGGCGTTATCGGCGGCGGCGGCGGAGGGTGACCGGTCAGAGAACGCTGAATATATCTATCGCAAAAAAGAACTGCGGGAGATTGATCGGCGCGTTCACTATCTACAAATGCGGTTGCCTGATCTCAAGATCGTCAGCGCGACGCCGAGCGATCCAACAAAAGTGTTCTTCGGTGCCTGGATTGAACTGGCCGACGCCGAGGACGAAACACGCCGCTATCGTATCGTCGGGCCGGACGAAATTGACGCGCAGCGAGGCTATATCAGTATCGACTCGCCGTTGGCGCGCGCAGCGTTGAAGCGCAGCGCTGGCGATACGATCAGCATGCAATTGCCGGACGGCGAGCAGCAGTTCACGCTACTGCGCGTTATTTACGAATAATCAGAGCGGCGCCATCGCATCGTGCGGCACCGCTCTGAATGCGTGTATCGGCCTCGTTATTGCGGCTTTTTATAAACGATGCCGGCTTTCATAACGAAAGCGACGTCCTTCAAAATACCAACATCTTGCAGCGGATCGCCCTTCACCGCGATAACGTCGGCCGCGAATCCGGGGCTGACTTGGCCGATGGTGCTGTCCTGCTTAAGCAACGCCGCGGCGTTCAGTGTCGCCGCGCGGATGGCGTCCAGCGGTGGAATGCCAGCGCCCACCATGTAGCCGAATTCGCCGGCATTAATGCCGTGCGGGTAGACCCCAGCATCGGTACCGAACGCGATTTTTACGCCCGCTTTCCAGGCGCGCGCGAGCGTATCCTGAATTTTCGGCCCGACTTGTAGCGCTTTCAGCGCGATCTGCGGCGGGAAATAACCGGCGATCGCAGCTTTCTCGCTAACAACTTTGCCGGCAATTACCGTCGGCACGTACCACGTGCCGTGCGCTTTCATCAGATCAAGGTCGGCGTTGTCTAGGAAGGTACCGTGTTCGATTGAATCGACGCCAGCGACGACTGCCCGGCGTATGCCTTCTGCACCGTGTGCGTGTGCGGCGACGGTAAAGCCGTAGTCGTGGGCGGCCGCGATAACGGCCTTGATCTCTTCTTCCGTCATTTGCGGATTGTCGACTGACCGCGACTCATCCAGCACCCCTCCGGACGGCATGATCTTTATTAGGTCAGCGCCGTCTTTGTAATGTTGGCGCACCGCTTTCCAGGCATCGGCTGGACTATTGATGATGCCGTCTTGGGGGCCAGGATCCCCGGCGAGGTCCTGCCGGTAGCTATCAGTGCCGTCGGCATGGCCGCCCGTAGAGCCAATCGCTTTGCCGGCAGAATAAATACGCGGGCCTGGAATCAAGCCGGCATTTACGGCGTTGCGCAATGCAATCGATTCGTTATTGCCGTCGCCGAGATTGCGGACGGTTGTGAAACCGGCTTCAAGCGTGCGCTTGGCGTAGACGGTGCCACGAATCGCATAGTCGGCAGGATTGAGCCGGAATTGGTCGCTATAGGTGGTGGAGCTGAATTCGTCTGTGAGGTGGACGTGGCTGTCGATCAACCCAGGCAAGCAGCTGTAGCTTTTTAGATCGACATGGTCGGCGCCCGCAGTTTGCGGCCCGATTGAAACGACTTTCCCGCCATCGACGACGATGCTGACGCGCTCGCGCCACTGCCCAGCCTTCACATCGAGCAGGCGACCACAGTCGAGCGTTTGCGGCGCAGCCTGCGCGCCAAGCGCGGTGGCTGACAGTGCCAAAGCCAGTAACTTACGCATGAATCTCTCCCAGATTAGATGAACTGCGGAAACGGCTGCCGCTGTTTATGGCTTGCCGTCTTCGGCCAAGATGGCGACTTGCAGTACGCCGTCAGCGCCGACCCAGGCGCGATAGAGGCATTGCGAGTTGAAGGCGGTAACGATAGCGCCATCACACCCGATTGCAATACAGCCGCCGCGGCCCTCGTAGTGCTTGACGGCTTCTAGGGCGGCGTCGCAAGCGGCGGGTAAGGTCCAGTCGTTCCAGGCGATCCGCGCGTGAACGGCGTTGGCGAAGCCGGCGCGGATAAAGGCTTCTCCGGTGCCGGTGCAGGAGATCGCGCAGCTGCTGTCGTCGGCGAACGTGCCGACGCCGATGACTGGTGTATCGCCGATGCGCCCCGGCAGTTTATTGGTCAAGCCGCCGGTTGATGTTGCCGCGGCGAGGTGGCCGCGGGCGTCGCGCGCCACTGCGCCAACGGTGCCGAACGCGGCGTCGTGATCCAGCACAATGGCGCCTGCTTTTTTAGCTGCTGCGAGCTGGCGTAGGCGCTGCGGGGTGATGAAGTGCTCGGCGGTGGTCATCGGCAAGCCGAGTTGTTCGGCGATTTGTTCTGCGCCGGTACCGGCGAAAAAAACATGCGGCGTTTGCTCCATGATCGCCCGCGCCAGTTGGATTGGGCTACCCACGCGTGAAACACCCGCAACCGCACCGCAGCCGCGGTCTTCCCCGCGCATGATGGCAGCGTCCAACTCCGGTTGGCCGTCGCGGTTTAATACCGCGCCGATGCCGGCGTTAAACAGCGGGCAATCTTCGAGTTGCTGGACGGCGAGGGTGACCGCATCCAGCGCGCTGCCGCCATCGAGCAGCAGCGTCTGTGCAGCGGCGGCGATGCGGCTGAGCGCTGCGCGCTGCGCATCTTGCGGTCCAGCGTCTGGACCTAATTCACCCGCGCCGCCGTGCAGCGCAAAGCGGATGCGGGAGGGATCGATATCATAAAAGGTGGTATTCATCCGACCAATTTAGCCGGAATTTCCGCCGTTGTGGCGATGCCGATAGCGGACTGTTGTTAAGCTTAGGTTCATAGCTCACGGCTAAGGTGAGCGCGAATAGCGTCCTTACCGAATCGACAATCGGAGTTGAACCACCATGCGCAGCGCATTCTTCTTTTCCCGTCTTGCCGTCGTTAGCCTCGTTGCGCTCGCGGGCTGTACGACCACGGCCACGGTTGTGAGCTCGTCAAACGGCCCCAGCATTCAACAGGTCCAGCGCGAACCAGCGAATGGGCCGAAATATCGGATTGCCGTTAGCGCATTTGATTACAAAGCCGCGAAGCACAGCGATGTCGGCGATGGCATGGCCGATATGCTGTCAAATGCATTATTTAATACCAACCGCTTCATCGTGCTCGAACGTGAGCATTTGGACGAAGTAACGGCTGAACAAGATCTCTCAAATTCAAAGCGCTTTAATAAATCGACGGCGGCGCCCGTCGGCCAACTCGAAGGTGCGCAGTTGCTGATCCGTGGCAGCATCACGGCTTTCGAGCCGAGCTGTAAAGGCGGTTCGATCATCATCGCGTCGACGAAACAGGCTTGCGTTACGGTGAATATTCGCATTATCGACGCGGCGACGGGCCGGGTCGTGAACGCGACAACGGTGGACGGTACTTCGGCAAACAACGGCATTGGCTTCGTCTTCACCGGCCCTGATTTGCCAATTGGTCTGGGTGCATTCAGCAAAACGCCGATGGAAGTGGCGCTGCGCAACTGCATCGAAACGGCCGTTAACCACATCGTTAACAGCAAGCTGAACTAAGCCCCGCCGGGATTTGCACCGCTTATGCGCGCTTTAAAGCCGCCGCGCATCGCGCTGGCGTTGCTGTGCGTCGTTGTATTAGCTGCGTGCAGCACCGGCGCGCGGCTTACGCGTGGCGACGGCCAGACGATTGCACAGGCGCAGTCTGAGCGCGCGGATGGCCCGAAATATCGGATTGCGGTCGGCAATATCATCGATAAAACCGATCCTACGGCGGAGAAATCGCTAAGTCGGCAGGTCGGCTATATCAATGCCAAACGGCAAGCCGAGGATCACATTGAAGCCGCCGGAATCATGTCCGGCATTCATGATCTGCTAGTGACCGAACTCTTCAATAGCGGCCAGTTCATTGTGCTTGAACGCGAGGCGCTGGACAGCGTATTGGTCGAGCAAGCGTTTTCGCAGTCGGCCAAAGTCGGCGATGAAAGTCGTATTCCGCTGAAGCAGCTCGAAGGCGCGGAATTGCTGGTGGTCGGCGCGTTGACCAGCTTTGATGCCGGCGTCAGCGGCGTTGCAATCCCGATTCCGTTTCCGCTCGGCAAGGATTTTTCGAAAGGAATCGGCATCGCGTCGCTTAGCTTTAAACGTGGTTTTGCCGCGATGGATTTGCGTATTATCGATACTGCGACGGGCCGCATCGTCGCCAGCACCGCGGTCGAGGGCCGCAACACCAGCTACGGTTTTGGCTTGCAGGGCCTTTATACCAATCGTATTGGTTACGTGCCGTTGCCGGGCGTTTTGAATGCGTTTAGCAATACGCCGGTTGAGGCGGCGCTGCAGAAGATGGTGGCTGCGGCGATTAAGGCTATTGCCGATCAAAAGCCGAGCAAGTTGCTGGCGCCGGAGGCGGTGGCTTCGCCAGCGATAGAATTGCCGGCTGATCGGCCGCCATCGCTGCCGCCGCAGAACAATCAAAGCAGTCCTGGAAAATAACGGCGCGATTGGCAGGTTTTCTGCTGAGTCGCTCACATCCGCTTTCCGAGCTTTGGCCCCTTGAATCCGATTTTATTATCGATCCTCGTCTATATCGCGCTGCAGCTGCTCGTCGTTTTTGCGCTTACGCGCAAGCCGCAAAGCGAAACCGACTATCTGCTGGCTGGCCGCCAGCTTGGGCCTTGGCTTTCAACATTCTCCGTTTTTGCGACTTGGTTCGGTGCTGAAACCTGCATCGGCGCCACTGCGGAAGCGTATCGCGGTGGCTTACAAGCGGTTGCCGCTGATCCTTTTGGCTATACGGTTGGCTTAGTCGCCACCGGCCTGTTTTTCGCGGCGGCCCTCTGGCGCCGCGGGATCGTAACGCTAGCTGATCTATTCAAACAACGTTACGGCGGCGGGGTTGAGCGATTGGCCGCGCTGATCATGATTCCCTCCTCGTTGCTCTGGGCGGCGGCGCAGATCCGGGCGTTTGGGCAGGTACTGGCGTCGGTAAGCGAGTTGGGCGTGGCCGTTGCTACGGCGTGGGCGGCGTTGGTGGTCGTCATCTATACCGCTGTTGGTGGCATGTGGGCCGATGCCTGGACCGATCTGGTGCAGGGTTTGGTGGTCATCGGCGGGCTGGTCGCGCTCGGCGTAATTTTCTTGGCGTTGGGCGGCGCGGAACATATGCAGTACGCGCCCGTTGTTGCTGCCGTGACCGCGCCGGGTGATGGCCGGCCGCTGCTTGAAGTACTCGCGGTGCCGATATTCGGCACGATCGCCGCCCAAGAACTAACCGCCCGCGTGTTAGCGATGCGCAGCGCCAGCCTCGCGCGCTCGGCAACTGTTGGTGCCGGCTTTTTGTATTTGGCGGTTGGGATGATTCCGGTGTTAATCGGCTTGGGCGCGGCGCGTTTTATCGGCGCCGATGCCGAACCTGAGCAGGTGCTGTCGCGATTTGCCCAAGCACAGCTACCGACGCTGCTTTATGTACTGTTTCTTGGCGCATTGGTCTCGGTAATTTTGTCGACGCTTTCCGGTGCACTGCTCGTCGCCGGTTCGCTGGCTGCACATAATTTGGTGGCACCGCTGCTCGGGGGAACGTTAACTGAGCGGACGAAACTGCGTTTGAACCGGGCGGCCGTCGTTATTTTTGGTGTCGCCGCATATTTCATCGCCCGAAGCAGCGAAAGCATGTACGCGCTGGTTGAGGAAGCATCTGGGCTCGGCTCTGCCGGCGTATTAGTGCTGCTTATTTTTGCGCTGTGGCTGCCGCGCGTCGGGGCGGGTGCTAGCGCAGTCGGCGCGCTGCTCGCTAGTTTGGCAACCTACTTGCTCGGTGAACACTACTTCGACTGGCAAGCGCCTTATCTCGCTTCGCTTGCGGTAGCCGTTCTGACGTATCTATTGTTATCGCCGCTAAGGCGCCGGACACCGATCGCGAATCAACCCGCGTATTTCACCGAACAACCGTAGGGACGGGTGAGTGGCATCGTTACCGACCGGTTGGCTAGCGTTTCCGTGAGCGCGTTCTTCAGGTACGGCACCGCTTTGCTGATATCGCTAGGGTCGGTGCTATCAATACTATCGACCCCGCCGCTATAGACCAGACCGCCATTTTTATCGATGACGAAAACGTGCGGCGTGGTCTTGGCGTCGTAGATATGGCCGAGTTCGCCTTGGGGGTCGAGCAAAACAGCGCTTGGTGCGGCATTACGTTCTCGGCTGAGCCGATTCGCTTGAGCCCCGTTGACGTAGCCTTGGCGCCCCGGTGCCGACGAAATTACCGTTAGCCAGACCACACCCTGCGCAGTGAACGCTTTTTGCAGACTTTGCATATTGCCGCTGCGGTATTGCTTGCGCACGAATGGGCAGCCGTCGTTGCTCCACTCGAGGACGACGGTTTTGCCTTTCAGAGCGCTCAACGTCACTGTCCCGCCATTGCTATCCGTAGCGACGAAAGCGGGTGCTGGCATGCCAATCGCGGCACTGGCAGCAACATCAGTCGAACACAGGCTAAGGCTACACAGCAACGTTGCCGCGGCTAATATCCGACCTAGTCTCATCGGCGCTTGCGTATATTACGAAGCTTTAAGTGCTTTCAGCACGAGTTCCGGCGTCAAAATTTGCGGCAAAACTTGCGGCTCGCCACCCTTGGCGTAGACGAGGTAGAGCGGCACGCCCGAGCGCCCAAACTGTTCGAGTAGCTTGGTAATTTTTGGATCGGATCGCGTCCAGTCTCCTTCGAGCCACACAACATTTTGGTTTGCAAACGCCTTACGCACGGTCTCGCTGGCGAGGGTGCTGTGCTCGTTCACTTTGCAGGTAATGCACCAATCGGCCGTGAAGTTGACGAACACCGTGCGTCCTTCTGAGCGTAATTCTGAAAGGCGCGTTTCTGACCAAGGCTCGTAAGCGGCTTTGACGTTAACTGCTGCTGTCGCAGTCGATGCCGCGCGAATTTGCGGGCTAGCCAGCAGCAGTACCGACGCAGCGATTGCGGCAAACTTCAGGGTTGTGGCAATAATTCCAGGGCGATTCCATAACCACAGCCCGAACGCGATCAAGGTCAGCCCTAGCAGCGCGACGGCCATCCCATCACGGTCGGTAAGCCCGCCTAACACCCAGAGTAGCCAAACCGCTGTCAAATACAGCGGAAACGCCATAACCTGTTTAAAGGTTTGCATCCAGGCGCCGGGGCGTGGCAATAACTTGCCGAGCCTCGGATTAAAGCCGATCAGCAAGAACGGCAGCGCTAGGCCCAAGCCCAGCGCCAAAAACACGCTTAGCGCGACGTACGCCGGCTGTGATAGCGCGTATCCGAGCGCAGTGCCCATGAATGGTGCGGTGCAGGGGCTGGCAACCGCCACCGCGAGAACGCCGGTAAAGAAGGACGAACGGTAATCGCCACCCGTTGCGAGCGATTGGCCGACGCCCATCAAACGGGTCCCGAATTCGACCACACCGGACAGCGACAAGCCCATCGCGAAGAACAAATAGACCAACGCGCCGACAAACGCCGGTTGCTGCAATTGGAAGCCCCAGCCGACTGCGCTGCCCGAGCCGCGCAGCAAGAGCAGCATGCCGGCCAAGCCCGAAAACGTTGCGAGCACGCCAAATGTATAGGCCAAGGCGTGCGCCCGCTGTTTGCGCGCCGATGTGCCACGCGCTTCGATCAGACTAATCGCCTTGATCGACAGCACCGGGAATACGCAGGGCATCAAATTCAGAATCAAACCGCCGAGCACTGCAAATATCAGCACTGCCCAGATATTTACGGCAGCGCCGCTGGCCGGTGCCGTGGCTTCGGAGCTTGCGGCGGACAGCGGTACAGGCGTTACTTTTCCGGGCTGGGCATGGATTTCCCAAGCTTTCACAGCGTCGCCATCGCGAACCACGAGCACGCCTTCAACTTCCGCCGGAGGGCTAACAAAGTAATCGCTTAACGTGCGGGTAATTCTCAGCTCCTGCTGGGTGTCGCTGACTTTTCGCGACGGCGAAGAGTGGTTGATCAGATCATTCTGATACGGAAAGAACGCGATATTGCCGACGGCAGTGATGTTGGTGCCGGTAACAGCCAGCGAAAATTCTTTAGACGTAGCGTGATTTTCGACGTCAAAGACCGCTTTCCAATTTGCCGGCGCTGGTTGCGGTAGGCGGGCACGGGCGTCGGCAAACGCGGCGCGCCAGCGCTCGTCCGCTGCAGCGGTTGCAGCAACGGGCAGGGTTAGATCGAATTCGGCACTTCCCGGTATGCAGAGGTCTTTACAGACCAGCCACGATGCTTTTGCGTGGATTGGCAGTGGGCTGCCTGCGGGCCACGATGCTGGAACGGTTAGCGTTACCGGCAGGACGGTTTCCGTCGCATAGCCGTAATTAACGATACCGCCCAGCGATTCACGCTCGGGGTAGGGCCAGAGGATATCGCTTGCCTTTACATCTGCCGGGAGCGTCCAACTCAACGAGGTCGCGCGGCCTGAATCACCGGGGTTGCGCCAATACACATGCCAACCCGCTTCCGGCGCGATTCTGAGTCCGACCCAGTTTTCGCCGCTGCGGCTTAGTGTGTTGTTCTCTGAAATCAGCTCGGCTTCGAGATGTTCTGTTTTATAAGGCGCTGCATATACCGCTGCGGGCAGCAAACTGCCCACCGCTGCTAATAAGAGCGAAGCTGAGTGAAATAAAAAGCGCATAGACACCGTTCGGAGATCTCAAGGCGAACAATCGGTATAGTTTACCTAAGTAAATATGTCGCATTGACAATCGAAACGACCATGCGTTCTTCCTGGCTGCTGATCGGCAGTTTGCTTTGCCTTGCAGCACTGCTGCCGTCACCCGTGCGGGCTGGCGAAACACTGCGTTGCGGCTCGCGAATTGTCTCGCTAGATGCCTTAGCGCCTGCGGTTTATGCCGCCTGTGGTGAACCGGCCTATCGGGACACTTGGGATTATTTTGATCAAAGCTATGGCCGCTATGTCGCTGATACGGAAGTATGGACCTACAATTTTGGCCCGAACCAGTTGCTCAGAATTTTGCGATTTCGACGTGGCCGTTTGCGCACGATTGAAACTGACGGCTATGGTTTTTACGCGCAGGCCGATAGCCACTGCGCGCCCGAGGATATCGTGCCCGGTCTATCGAAATATCGCCTAGCGCTGCGCTGTGGCGAGCCCGCGATAAAAGATGCAGCTGGATTTTTATTCGGTGAGCGCCCGTATCTGCGCTACCGAGGCGGCGACCGTGCATTTTCGAACGACTACGTCACGCCGATTTATCGCGAAGCGTGGACCTATAACTTTGGTCCCCGCTATTTCTTGCGCCGTGTGATCCTCGAAAACGGGCGCATTACGGAGGTTATTGACGGCGACCGCGGTTATGCCACGCCGTGATCACTGCAATGGCAGGGCTTATCGCGACCTCACCAGCGATGTGGTTTCACAACTAACGTACGGTACGCCGTAATTTCCCGATATCAAAACGTATGAATGCAAGACTGTGGTTGTTTCTGGGGGCGGTTTACGGCTTTTTAGCGGTCTCGCTGGGGGCATTTGGCGCACATGCCTTGCGCGCGCAACTAACCGTTGAGCAAATGGCGATCTACCGCACCGGCGTTGACTACCATCTGGGGCATGCGCTCGCACTATTGCTGGTGGGCAGCTTAGCGTTGCAGCGGCCTGGGCGAGGTTTAAACGCCGCTGGCGCCTGTTTTGCGGTCGGCATCCCGATTTTTTCCGGCAGCCTGTATTTGCTGTCGATCACCGGCATCCGCAGTCTCGGCGCCATCACCCCGTTGGGGGGTGTTTTATTTTTGGCAGGCTGGGCTTTACTCGCGGTCTGGGCCGCGAGATCGGCGTAATTGTTTAGCAGACCGCAGCGTCCTTGATGATGGCTAAATCGCGTTGGGCCCCGTGAAAGAAGCATCTTCACTTAATGAGCCGGAGGAAAATGCGAGGGCCAAGCTCGTTGGCTTGTGTCAAGCCATGCTCGCAGGTCAGCTCTCTTGCTTTGAGGGCGCGGTTGAGGTTTGCCAACTCCGGCATCAGATCCGTGTTCACGACTTTCAGAAAGGCATCATGGCTGTCGTCCTCATAAGCTCCGAAACTGACCATCTCCCGGTTGGAAGCGTGCGCCATCGATGGTCAGCAGAAGCTCTTCAGATGTTAAAGCCTGAATTTGCGCTGACCCAGCAATGGGCAGCGCCATTCGCCTCGGAAGCTAGCAGGCATTTGGTGCAGCGGTTTGGTGCCCAACTCGCGGCTCCATTCGACGTACCCGCCGACGCTTCGCGTCGTCAGGGACGCGAGTAAGCCGTGGGCGGTCAACTTCGCTGACGACGGTTGGCAGCGCGCCAACTACCAGCACGCCAGCGCAATATTTTTTCAGGCGGCTCGTGAACTGCTGGCTGGTTTCAGCGCCTTTAATATTGATTCGGCAATTTGGTCGGAAATCCGTGACGCAGCGCTAAGCACGACGCGCTCTGAAATTGCCTGTGCTTGCGTGGCAATCGCTTCTCGTAGTTCCAAGTTCATTTGTTCAATACGATTGTTCTGTGCCTGCAGCAACTCGTCGAGTTCGCTACGCAACTTGTTCGCACGCATTTCAAAGTGTTGGCTTAGTGCGCCGATGTGTTCGTTCAAAACCTCGTTGACTGCGTCCCGCATTTGCGGTTCACGCCGCAGTTCGCCATCCAGGTGTGCGAGTTGCGCGCGTGTTTCCGCCAATTGCACGTAGAGGTCTTGCGTAATTTTTTGCAGGCGCCGCTCCATTTCCTCTCGGAGTGCGTCTGGACGGGGCGCCGGCAGCTGCAGATTCGGCACGCCGCCGAGGTGCGACGAAAGCACCGGCGATGGTCGAGACGGTGCGGTGGTCGTGGCGCTCGGAGGGTTCGCGGTGATCGCTTCACGCAGCGTTTTGAGCACCGCTTGCTCGATGGCTGACTCAGGAATTCGAATCGGCTGAACCTTGCTCGTCGGTGCGGGCGCCGCAGCGACGGGTACATCTGAGGCCGGCTTTTTCTCCGCTGCTTTGCTGCTGGCGGCCTGCGGCATAACGATTGGCGCACTGAGCTGCTTCAAAACTTGGCTGATCTGCTGCGAACTGGGTGGCTTTAATAAAACGTCCATCGCGCCGCGCGCGCGTGCCTGCTTGGCAAAATCAACGTCCTCATTTGACGAGCACAGAACCACCGGTAGCGCCGACGTGCGCGTGTCTTGTTTCAGCGTACGGAGTGCGTCCAGGCCATCGATGCCAGGCATGACGTGATCGAGGAAAATCACGTCGGGTTGATTTTTGTTCAAGAAGGCATAGGCTTCCTCCGCACTTTCTGCGGTTTCGACTTGATAGCCATTCCCTTCGAGAAACTTCCGCATAGCAAAGCGGGCAGATTTCGAATCATCGACAACAAGGGCTCTTTTGGTGCTCATAAGTTATCTTCCCGACTAGTGCAGCTACTGTACACGGTGCAGCACGTAGGGGAAAAGTACAAATGCGTTACGACGGAAGTAACAAAGTGCTGAATTAACGGTGAAACGTTATATCCGGACACGATATTGTGGAGGTACACAGGGTGTCCGGTGCATGTAAGGCTGGCCGCCGTGGAACGGCGGCGAAGTAAGAAAAATACCCTCAGGAGTTTCCTTTGAAACATTTTGTGATTGAACTAAGCTACCGCGTCCCGTTGTCGCGTATCGAGGAAAGCAGTGCGGCGCACCGCACCTATATTCAAGCCGGTGTCGATCAGGGCTTGATCCTATGTGCTGGGCCGCGTGTGCCGCGCGAAGGCGGCATTATCTTGGCCCGCGCTGATTCGCAGGCAACGCTTGAAGCATTTTTTGCGGCTGACCCTTATTTACGCGAAGGCCTCGCTGAATATCGCTACTTAGAATTTTTGCCGTTGCGGCATCAAGCTGCACTAGCCGACTGGGTTGGACCCGCCTAAGGGCGTCAGATTCGATAGCTGTCGCTGCTGGGCCGACTCATTGGATTTCGCGACCCGTAATCCAGCGATCGGTTCTGGCAGCGGCATCGATCGCAGATTCGAGCTGCTCAAGTAGCGCTGGCACATCCTCGCAGCCGAGATAGTGCTCAATGCGCTGTTCTAATTGGTTCTGCGTGATCTTAAGTCGCACTGTTGGCTGATCGGTTGCCGCAAAACGGCACTTCGCGCTGTCTGGAGTGTAACGCTCCGCCAAACTGCTCATGGCCTGTGACGCCAGCATATTGCGTAGCCGCGCATAGGCGGGCGCATCGACTTGACCGGTACTAACCCCTAGCTTGGCGACATCCCGCACGCCGGTGAATTGCACGGTCCCGTTTTCCTGTATTGCAACTTCATAGCTTGGACAGCGCCCAAAGCATCCTGAGCGCGACATCGTGAGAGAAAAGTGAGCGCTCGTCGGCGTTGCCGATGACGTAACGGTCCTTTGCTCCGAGTGGACCGGTGCATTGCAGGCCGTAAGTGCCAGGAAAACGAGGCCAGACGACAGTCGTTGCATTAGTTGCATCCGAAACTCCTTATTTGATCCTTGCGCCATATGGCAAAAAAAATCCCGGGAAGGCTAGGCCTTCCCGGGATCTCAATGATCGCTAATTCTCGGTGCTATTACTTATGCGCGCCGACGGCGACGCAGCAGTAATGCAAAGAGACCCGGAATAAACATCAGGGCGCCAAAGGCACCGCCACCTGATTTATTCACGGTGATGCTAACCGAGTCAGACGATGTTGCCTCAGTGCGGGCGTCGGTGACCGTCAGCTGGAACACCGCTGTGCCTGTGCTCGTTGCCGAGAACGAAGGCTGTGCAGCAGTGGCGCTGCTCAGTGCAACGGTTGGCCCTGATACCTGTGTCCAGGCATAGCTTAATGTGCCGCCGGTCGCAACAGTCGATGCACTCCCATCGAGAGTAACGGTGGCGCCACGACGTACCGTTTGGTCAGCGCCGGCGTTGGCGACCGGATTGGCGAGCACGGTAACCGTCACTGTATCGGTAGACGATGCCGCACGCACATCCTGCGCAGTCAGCTGGAAGACCAACGTGCCGCCAGTCGACGCGGTAAACGTTGGCTGCGCAGTGTTGGCCCCGGTGAGTGCTACTGCTGGACCAGATATTTGCGTCCAGGCATAGCTGGTTACGGCTACATCATCAGTTGACGCTGTGCCATCGAGCGTAACCGTAGCCCCAACCGCACGAACCTGATCGGCCCCTGCATCGGCAACCGGCACCTGGTTTTCGACAACCCCATCTTCCGGAACCAATGCACTGAACGGTAGGTTTGCAACGCCGGTAAAGCTGACGTTGTCGACGAACCAGCCCAGTACCGCACCGCCGGTATCAGTAGCTTCACGGAAGCGCAGTTTGACAGCTTGGCCTGCAAAGGCATCGCCGAAGCTAAGCACCACATGCTCAAGTGCGCGGACGTTGATTGACCCATTGTTATTGACGAAGCCGGGATGACCAACATCGTCATCCCCCGGGACAACCACGCCATCTGGGCTTAGCGCCAACAGCACGCCGTTATAGCCGGTACCCGTCGTGAATTGGCCGCCTGCCTCAACAGCGTCCGTCCAGGTCGTACCGCCGTCAGTGCTGATTTCAATCACCCCACCATCAAAGCCAACGTTAGTCGGTGGCGTCGTCGAGTTATCGATACCGGCGAACTCGAAGGCGAAGTAATGATCGAACGCGATACTGAAGTTGTTACCTGTTTGCAGCGTTGGCGTCGCAAGACGCACGTCGGTTGACCCGGCGTTATCCAATGCGAACCAACCCGTGCCTGTGGTGCCAACGAGGCCTGCAGCTGGCGTCAATGCCCAATTTGAGCCGCTGCCAATCAGCGTCGCGCCCCAATCCCGCACTGAAGTCAGCGGCTGTTCAAAGTCATCGCTTGGCAGTGCGTTCGGCTGCACGTCGTAGTTGACGATTAGATTGAACGTAACCGGTGTCGGTTCAAAGACGCTGGAACCGGTCGGTCCGCTGCTTGGGAACGTCAGCGTTAACGTCAACGGCTGTGCCGTTTGGTTTGCACTATTTAAGCGGACCGTAGCGGTGCCAACGACCGTGCTGCCGAAGGTGATCGGTGCAGTTGGCGACGCCGGGAAGCGAATTTGGCCGCCATTTCCGAACGTCACATCGCCGTTCGAGCTGAGGTTGGCAACTACCGGGGTCGTAATGTCGGCCGTACCGTTGCTGACCACAGTTAGCGTCAGCAGTGCGGTTTCGCCTGGATCAAGCACGCCGTCGTTGTCGATAAAGCCTTCAGCACCATTCGCGTAGGTGAAGTCGAGCGCAGCATTTGTCACGCTCAAGCGACCGGCGACGGCGGTGAAGTCTTCCACCGCATTCGCGTTGGTGGCGCTGGCGCGGTTCGGAGAGATGGCGCCGACGCCCATGCCACGTTTCGCGAATGCCGTCGCGATCAAATTGAAATCACCAGCGTCCGTTGCGCGTGCCGCTGCCAGGATGCCATCACGGGCTTCCAGAACGGTCGGCGCGTTCGGGGTCATTTTCAGACCTTCGATCACGTATGACTTCATCCGATCTTGCGCTTGGGCAAAGCTGTAGCGCGGATCATTCAGGAGGCTTGCGTAGATTTCCCACAGCGTGTTGCACCAGATTTCGCCGGTGTTATGAACTTCCGAATTTGTCGTGCCCGCTTGGCCGAAGGCCAACGGTGCCGTTGTCGGCAACGCAACGCCATCCGAGATATGACGGAACGTCATCGGGAAGACGGCGAGGTTGGTCGAATACGGCGCGCGGCGAATGCCGAAATAGTTGTCTTGCGTTGCGTAGTAGGCGACTGGATAGATGCCCTGGAAACTTTCGTTGCCGGCAACCTGCCGATCTTCCGGACGAACCGACAGTATCAACGAGCTGAAGTCACTCCAGCCTTCACCCATGCCACGGCCCTGCTGACTGCTCAAGCCGTTGGCGTTGCCGACCAGGCGATTACTCGTCGTGTGGAACCATTCATGGGCGATGATCTGGATGTCAACCGTGCCGTCGATATCGGTCGACGGCGAACGACGCAAGCGTGCGTTTACAGCGCCACCACCAAGTGCGGTGCGGATCGTAACGCCATCTGCCTGGCTGACCGACAACGTCCCGATCGTCGCGGCAGGCTGGGTGGCATCAGCGCCGAGCCCGGGCGCCGCGCCAGCGGCGTTGTTGGCGAGAATCACCGCCGTCGCCCCAGCGTTTTGTGCGTTGACTGTCTTGGTTTGGAACGAACACGTACCGCGATCAATCAAAACGATATTGCCGGTTACCGCGCCGCCGTTAGTAAACGGTGTGCAGCCGTTTTGCGGTGCAGAAGCGACGACATTGCCGGTTACGTCAAATGTAGTCGGACCGAATCCGGCGGTGTTAAAGGCGAGTGTGCCAATACCAGTCGGGGAGTTGATCGTTACCTCGCCGTTTAGAGGTCCGTCGAACAGGAACATTTGCTGCCGCGGATGACCACCGTCAGCGGGGGTGGATTCGTTGGCGTTGTTACGGCCGCTGTTGTCCTGACCTTCTGCACGGAGCTCGTCGCCTTCGACGCCACCGCGGCCAAAATTGCTAGCCTGCGCGTTGCCGGATGCTTCGTCGAAACCGTTGTCGTACCACCAATCGTGCAGCCAGTTATTGACATAGAACTGGGTGACGATTGCGGCATTACGCTGGGTGGCGGTGGACGGATCGGCGTCCGGCACATAAGCGTAATCGAACGTATTCGAGCCGTTTACCGTCGCGCGTTGGTCGGCTGAGTTGGCGGTAAAGCCATCCGGGGCGACCAAATCGACATAAGCGTCAACGTTATTACCGGTGGTGACCGTCGCGCCCGCAGGCAGCCAAGGATCGTTAGTCGAGATCGGGCCGTTGCCGAGCGTAACTAAGTTAGTAGGCGCAGCGACACGCGGGATGAAACGGTTGGTTGCTGTGGCGGATGTCGGGTCAAGATCGTTACCTAGCGGGCTATCAAATGGCTGATGCGTGCCGTTGGCGTCGGCGTAGGTGCGATAAGTGAAGTCGTAATCAATTTGGTCTTTGCGGAACAGGACCTTATTGTTTGTTGCGGAGACCACATAGCCGTAGGCGTAGGCGTCTGCCCCGTCTACTGATTGACCGCTTACTTCGACGTAGTACGACGGAATGTATTTACCATCGAGGTAATAAAAAATCTTCTTGCTACGTTGTTCGCCTTGCGGACGGATCTCACCAGCGTTTGCGGCGGCCGAATAAACCGTGTAGCCGTTGGCGCTACGCTTAACCGAAAACGCCGAAGTTGAAATATTTTGCTTGCTGAAATCGGCAAAGGCGGTGGCCAATGCCTGTTCCGGCGCCGAGCTGAAGCCATCAACTGTGCGGGCGGCTGTCGCTGTTTTCCCACGGCGGGTTACCACAGTGCCAGTAGCGTCTTCGGCGGCGAAATAGCCTGAGGTCGCGATCAATTTCAGATTGCGGTCTATCATGACATTCATCTGCCGGCCGAACACTTCATAGCCGTCTTTCATCTGCTGGAAGCGGGCGATGATTGGGCCTTTGCCGGTGTTGTGCATCTCAATCAGCTTCGCGCTGGAAACCGTATTTTTTCCGACCTTGAGGTTGCCTGCTTGGGCTAACAGATATTGACGAGCGGCGGACTCATGGATATCAGCACTTTTTAGTGGCGCAACAAGGGCAGGTTTGATATCGGTCGCCGCCCAAAGGAATGTTGATGCGCCTAAGGTTGAGTCGAAATGTGATGGGTAGCCTGCGAGTGACGGCTGCGGTTTGGCCGGCAATACAAATGAGGCTGACCGAACTTTATGCGCGGTATTGGCCGCGAACTTTTGCGACTGCAGCAGCGTCGTAGGGGAACTCAATACTGCATTGTAATTTTCAACGTGTGATTGCGCCGCCATAGCGCTGGATGCACCCAGCGCAGCAGCGAACACACCGATTAAGTGTTTTCTCATTAATGCCCACTCCCAAATTCTTCGTAGAACGAATTGGCCCCCGACAATTCAGTTGGCGGAGGCCGAGCCTGTTGCTTTAGTTGAACAGCTTTAGAGTCAGGTAATGAGCCCTGACACATCCTGACGCCGACCGAACGCTTATCAATGTTCTGTCAGCTAAGCAGGTAGGGTAAAAGCTCAATATTCCGAGAGTAGGCCTGTTCTCATAGGGCTGCAAGTAACTGAACAGAATGGCCTTATTATCAAGTTTGCGAGCAGTTGATTTTTTCTTGAAATAGGGTTTCTGTAATGGTGCAGGTCAACGTTAAGTAATTATTTCAATTAGCTTTCATGTTTGCACAATATGTGTGCGGAGCATCGGGAATCGTTGCAGCGGGTAAAAAATTCTGGCCATTTGATTGGGCGGTCCCAGTATAAATGAACGTTGCGCGCGCAATTTGACTAGGCATTCCTCATGTGTCTAGGAACGCGACAGCCTACGGGCTGTTGGCCGGCATTCAAAGTAGGCTTGCGACGCTTTCGAAATGTTGCCGCTTGTTCTCGGAATATCGCCGTAATTGAATGCCCTGATTCAAGCCGGTTTCCGCCTGCTTACCAGCCAAGTAATGTATCGGGGTGCAAGGCGATTGCGGCACACGCTCAGTGCGCCATAACTGGAACAGAAACAATAAATGACCTTAGAAATTGCCGATCTCGATGCTGTTCATGCTCTGGCCTGGGACCTGCGGCGCGCGCGCCGTGTACTCGTCATCACCGGTGCGGGGATGTCGGCCGATTCCGGCGTACCGACTTATCGTGGCTTCGGTGGTTTGTACAACGGTGAAAAGACCGAAGATGGCGTGGCAATCGAAGTCGCCCTCTCCGGACCAATGCTGCGCAGCAAGCCTGCTGTGTGTTGGAAATATCTTGGTGAAATTGAGCGCGGGGCCCGCGGCCGGAAGCCGCACGCCGGCCACTACGCACTTACGCAATTGGCGACGCTATTTGAGTCGTTCACCGTGCTGACGCAAAACGTTGACGATTTCCACGGCAGCACTGGACAGGCGGACGTCATCGAGATGCACGGCAATTTGTACGCGCTATCGTGCATGTCTTGCGCTTACGAAACGCACGTATCTGATTACGATGGCATGGCGATTCCGCCGATTTGCCCCGATTGCGGCGGCGTTATTCGGCCAGGGGTTGTGTTATTTGGCGAATCTCTGCCGCAGGCGGCGGTTTTGCGTCTGGAGCAAGTGCTCAGCGATGGCGTTGATATTGTCGTTAGCATCGGCACCACCAGCGTCTTTCCGTATATCGCCGGCCCGGTCATTAGCGCCGCACGGTCGGGTCGGCCGACTGCTGAAATTAATCCGGGGACGAGTGAAGTGTCACACCTCGTTCGCCATCGAATTCGGGCGTGTGCCGCGCCGGTCCTCGAATATCTGCTAGCGCTGTTAATGGCGCCTGCCCTGGATGAGCCGACAATTGGGGCGGCTTGAATGCCAGTTGTTTGCGCGACACTGCAATGACGTCGTGCGTATCGGTGATTTTAATTCTGCGGCGAAGCAGCTTGTCTGCTGCCGGTTCATTCAAAATCAGCTAATTTTAAATTTATGATTCAGTCGTCACAGTCATCTGAATACGACGTGTTTTTCAATAGGAGCTTTCTATGCATCCAGAAGCAACCGCATTTGTCCGACCAAGCGAGTTTAGTCGGCGCAGCTTCGTCATGACGGCACTCGCCAGTGGTTTCGCTTTGGCGGTACAGCCGGTGAACGCGCAAGCCGTTGTAACAACCTCGGTGGATGGCTTGCTCGCGGGCGAAGTCAAGATCCCGGTTTCGGACGGCATGATGCCGGCGTATCGGGCGCAGCCCGAAGGCGGCAAAAACTTGCCTACGGTGCTGGTGGTTCAAGAAATTTTTGGCGTGCATGAGCACATCAAGGATATTTGCCGGCGTTTAGCACAACTGGGCTACCTCGCAATCGCGCCGGAGTTATATGCCCGCCAAGGCGATGCCAGTGGCTATTCCGATATTCAGAAACTGATTGGCGACGTGGTATCGAAAGTGCCAGACGCGCAGGTGATGAGCGATCTCGATGCGACGTCCGACTGGGCCGGTCAAAATGGTGGCGATGCCACGAAGCTCGCCGTTACCGGCTTTTGCTGGGGGGGCCGCATTGTTTGGCTGTATGCCGCGCATAACCCAGTTATTAAAGCCGGGGTGGCCTGGTACGGCGGCTTGATCCGACCCTCGTCAACGCTAACACCGAAACATCCGTTTGATCTCGTCGACGACTTGAAGGCGCCCGTTCTAGGGCTTTACGGGGCAATGGATACGGGAATTCCCGTCGACAGCGTCGAAAAGATGCAGGCGGCCCTCAAAGCATCGAAAAATCCGGCTGCGCAAGCCTCGGAAATTGTGCTTTATCCCGATACGCCGCACGGTTTCCACGCTGACTACCGGCCGAGCTACCGCGAAAAGCAGGCAAAAGACGGCTGGGTGCGTCTGCAGGAGTGGTTTCATCGGAATGGTCTGAAGTAACCAATTTTCGGTGCCACGGCGGCGCATTTATATGGCGCGCCAGAAAATGAAAACGCCCAGTCTGTTATTGCAGACTGGGCGTTTTTACTGATATTGCGCCGTTGCCAGCGCTTTAATCAGCAAGCCGACTTAATTCAATTAGCCAGCCTTGGTGTAGCTCGCGCACCAGCCGCGTGCACTGACTGATTTGCCAGGGAACACGCCGCAGGGACCAAACGCCGAACCCGGCTTGCCTTGGAACAGCACGCAGCTGGCGCAGGTGCTGCCGGCTTTAAAGGTCGGTGCAGTTTTAGCATCAAGCTTTGACGCATCAGCAACATAGTTCAAAGCCTTCGCCGTCGGGTCGTCCGGCGACACGTGCGGCAGCTCTGCGTCCGCTGCGAGCGCACGCTGATTAACCAGTGCAGCAGGGATGGCAGCAAGCGCGGCCATGGCGAGAAACTTACGGCGGCTAGCGGACGGCAAACTTGACATGGAACGCTCCAGAGAAAATTACGTGATAAAGCCTATCCAAATTTCATGCCGACAATATGACAAAGCGACGTGGTGACGTAACGACTTATCAATTAATTTGCCAGCGCAGTAAATTTGCCCGAGGTGGTCACAGTCTGCAAGTGCTTAATTCAAAAGCGCTGCTAAGATGAATCGGAAAATAAATTTTAAATAAGATAAATTCTCATTTGCATTTGACTGTTGGGTCGGTAAAAGCTCGCAAAATTCTCGTTATTTACGATAAATATCGCCGATTCGGCTCTGCCTAAGAATCTGGCGCACTGCGCTGCGTCCGCTGCAGATATCACGCCATACGGCATAGGATTGATATGGATCAGAGGCGCTTGATCGATTTCAGCGCAAATTCGGCTGGTACCGGCGATTTAGCGTTATCGATTGCGGTTCTGAGGATCCGCAGACATCGGCTTTCCTCAGGGCGGCACACGTATATTTTTACTTTTGACAAGGCTGGGTAGGCACCACAGACTCGTCAGGCTTATTAATGAGGAATTCGGCATGCTCGAAAGCAGGGTGGGTACCACTGAAATTGCAGGATCAGGGTTATCGACCGTAGTGCCGCCTGAATTACCGATTTTGACCGACCCAGCGGGGCAATTCGCTCGGAATTACAACCGGTCCAGCTTCATGTTTCAGCACGGCTTAAAAGATCATCCTTTATTTGCGCTGCCGAGCCTGGTTGCGTTATCGCAGCGGCTACCCGCGCATCCTGATTTTGCCTATTGGTCTAATGGCCGCGTCGCGGTAACCGATCCCTGGGAGAAGGGGATGTCGGAGCGCTATTCTTTACAGGATACGATCACCAATATCGCTGATAACAACTCCATCGTCATTCTCAAGCACACCGAGCAAGATCCAGTCTTTGGGCCGGTACTACAGGCGCTGCTTTCGAAGTTCGTTGAATTTTCCGGTGCCCAGATGCGCGATGACGTCATCGTTGGTGAGTCTTTGGTGCTGATTACGTCGCCGAATCGCGTAACTCCTTACCACTTTGATGCTGAGTTAAATTATCTCGTGCAGGTGGCGGGTGACAAAACGTTTAATGTCTTTGACCATACGACGACAACGCAGGTCAGCGACGAAGAATACGAGGCTTACTTTTCCGGCTCGCCAAGCAGCGCAGTCTATACCGACGCCCGCCAAAAAGCGGCGACGGTTTACGACCTGCGTGCGGGTAGCGGGGTGCATATTCCGGTGGCAGCGCCACACTGGGTGAAAAATGGCAACGATGTCTCGATTGCGTTGAGCATCAATTACGAACTCAAGTCGGTTGCGCGCCGGGCGCAGGCGTATTGGTTAAACCACCGCCTGCGGCGCATTGGGATTAAGCCGACGCCGCCAGGGGTTTCGCCTTGGCGCGACGCCTGCAAACGCGCATCCGCGAATGGTTTATCGACGATACGCGGTTTAATCCGACCCGCTACAAAAGCGCCGCCGTATCAAACGTGGCGCCCCAGCTGAAAATATCGTTTACCGATTGGGGGCACAGTGGTGAAAGAAGATGTGGCGCAGCCTGCGGGTGAGGATGTCATTCATTTCAGTGTATCTGACACAGCACACGCAAATTTTTAGCGGCGCTCAAGCGTGAGGCTGCCCAATTTATCGCCCACGGCCTGGGTAACAGTCCAAAACCTCTTTACGCAGATGTTTGGGCTGGCGTTGTTCGCGGTGCAGGCGCCATTGTTGGGGCCACGTACATTCGGTCTCATCACGATCGTCATGGTCTTCGTCGGATTCTGCGAATTCGTACTCGAAATTGCGTCGACCGAAGGATTGGTTTCGGTACGCGACATTGACGAGCGGCACTACGCCACGATGACCACGGCGAACGCCGCCGCCGCCGCAGTACTTGGCATCGCCGTTTTTTTTGCAGCGGACTGGATCGCCGCGCTCTTCTCGGAGCCAGAGTTGGCAGCGGTGCTGCGCTGGATGGCGGTTTTGCCGCTGATCTCAGCATTGCTCAGCGCGCCAAACGCCGCGACACGCCGAGCGATGCAATTTCGGCCGCTCGCGATACGGTCCGTTGTCAGCATCGCCGTCGGCGGGACCGTCGGCCTTGTATTGGCGTTCTTGCACTACGGCGTGTGGGCGTTGGTGGCGCAGGCCATCGTGCAGCGGCTGCTGAATGTTGGAATTCTTTGGGCAATCGTCCCGATTCGCTTTCGGCTCGGCTTTTCGTTGCCGCACTTCCGTGAACTCATGCGGTACGCCGGGCCGATGTTGGTGTCGCAAACCATGACCTGGTCTGCTGGCCAAATTCCACGGTTCTTGCTCGGCTTCTACCTCGGCGCCGGGGAGCTAGGTCTATTTAGCCTGGCGTCGCGGCTAAATGAGATTTTGCTGCAGCTGACGTTGTCACCGCGCTACGCGGTCGCGCGCATGGAAATGCAGCGCCACATCGACGATCCGGCAGGTCTGGAGTATTCAGTTAAGCATCTTCTGCAAAATATGGCCGTGCTGTGCTTTCCAATGTGCATCGGCGGCGCCGCGCTGATGCCCGTACTGTTTAGCGTTTGGCTAGATGCCCGCTGGTTGCCGGGTATTTTTACGGCGCAGATCATGTTGTTGATGTGCTTGCCTTACGTGACCCACTATGGTCTCAGCGCCGCGCTATTGGGCATCAACAAGCAGTCTGCAATTGCCGTGAACTCGGCAGTGCAAACTGCGGTGACGGTGCTGGTCGTGGCTGTGTTTGCACCGCTGGGCTTAAACGCTGCAGTGTCGGCGATCGCCTTGCGGCCTTTTGCAACGGCGCCGTTGCCGATGTTTTATGTCCGTCGCTACGGCGGACTTTCGCCGCGCGGCATTGTTAGCGCCCAACTGCCTCTGCTCGCGGCAGCGCTGGTTATGGGGGCGGTTGTCGCTGGACTGTCGTACCTGTGCAAAGCACGCTTGCCCGATCTCGTCACGCTGCCATTACTGGTTGTCGTCGGCATTGGTATTTACAGCGCACTGTTGTGCAAGTTCCTGCCGGCGCTGGCGGCGCCGTATCTGCAGCGCGCCACCAAAATTTTGCGGCGTTTAGGTTACTCGCGGTCAGCCGATGGTGGTGCGGGATAGATCCGAACATCAACTTCTGGATAGTTCCGCGGGCTGCCATTTTTCAGTAGTGGGGAATCAACGCCGTTCAAATATTTACCAAAGAACGCCAGCACGTAGTCGCTGGTGATTCTTAGCGCGCGCCGGCCGTTGATGGGCCCGCCCTCGGTTAGCCGTTTCCACGGCGAGCGCAGGCTCTTGTCGGTGAAACTCATATGCGCCGTGCCATTCACCGTGACGTGGATGCCGCCATGGCGCGCGAGATTGCGATACAACTGCGTGTAGTCGTCGGTATCTTCGACAGCGTTGTACCGCCAATCAAGATTCGGTGACGCGAGATCGGCCGCTGTCGGCATGTTCAATACTTCTGACAGCATCATATAAGGCCGGGCCACGCCAGCTTCGCGGGTTTCGGCCCAATGCCGGCCATCGATGTTAATCGCCGCTTTATAGCGCGGGTCTTGGTAAACCGCCTGCGCGGCGACGGCGCCGCCGAGCGAGAAGCCGACGACGCCAAGCCGCTGCCAATCAAGGCGGTGATAAAAGCGGCTGCCCGGTTCTTCCGCACTCAAGACAGTCATCGCATCGAGTGCACGGCTTGCATCGGTGGCGCGGGTATGAACACGAACCTCCGCGATCCGTACCAGCGCTTTATACATCGCTTCGGAGCCGTAATAGAGCGGCCGCTCCAGCTCTTTGACCAGTGCTTGGTAATACGCGTTACTCATACCTGGAACGCGCGCTGGATATTCGATGCTAAGCACGACGGAGCCCTGGCTGACTAATTCGCGCACTAGCGCATGGTTTTCAACTTGCGTCCCCGGCCAGCCTGGGAAGTAGACCAATATTGGCAATGTTTCAGGGCCGGCAATCAGCGGCGCATCGGCGACGGCATAAACGGGCTGTGCGGCGGTGCCGAGCTGGCGCCAACGTGTCCGCAAGAAACTAGCGTCAAACGGTCCTGGCGCTTGCGCAGACGTTGGATACCAAATGCGAACATGCGGTGGCGGGTGTTCAAGCGCATTGCGGTCCGGCATTCCGGAGACTGCAGGGGCAGGGAGCAGGAGTTCGGTCATCGCCACCCGATACGGCCCTTGTAGCGATGGCAACCGTATCGCAGGCAAGATCAGTGCGGTTGCGACGCCGATTAATAACAGGAACGCGACGCTGATCGGGATTAACACTTTGGCACTACCGGTGCGCGTGAGCGGAAATGTTGCACTAAGGCACAGTAGTAACACCGCGAGATAGGTTGGCAACATCGGTCGCCGCCAACCTTCAAAAAAAACGTGTGCTGACAGTACTAACAGCAAACCTACGCAAAAAAAGACCGTGCTGCCACCGCCGCGGTTGGGCGCCAGCACCCCGCGTAATAGCAGCGCAAAGCTATACAGAATCAGTAGCGTTTCGATTGGACGCACAGATACCAGGATTGGTTAATGCTGATGCAATTGTTGCCGCACGTAGCCGCGCCTTGAGCGCCCAATTACGCATTCCCAGCCGTGACTGCCGCTGCGATCTTTTCCGCCGTTTGGGAAACGCCGGGCTCTTGGAACATCGTAAAGTGATCGCCGTCGACCAGTTGTAAATCGACGCCGCCGTCGGCGTAAGGCTCCCAACCGGCCTTCGGGTCAAACCACCAACCGGTTGGCTCGCCGTGGCTGCGGAATAAGGTGATTTTGCCGCGATACTGCTTAGGCTCATAACAGGCCGTAACCCGCTGCAAGTACGCCAGCAGCCATTGGTCGTAATCTTCCGGCGAAACCGTTGCATTGGTCGTGCTCAGCACGAAATCGGCCGGATTGGGGCGCCGGAACAGCTTGCGCAGCTTCTTGGTCAGCGCGCGGTTTTCGAGAAATGCGCCGAACCCGAGTTGTTTAGCGCGTAGCCGCCGCCAGTCGGCAACGATAAATTGCCAGCGCAGGCTGTAGTCCGAGATTAGTGCGCGTAATTTTGGCAGCCGTTTTTGATAGCCCGGCACCCAAGCATCCATCAGATAAAGTTGTCGTACTTCTTGTTGCGCGGCATCGAGCTGGCACGCAATTTCGAATGCCAGTGCGCCAGCCACACACCAACCCATGAGCTGATAAGGGCCTTTAGGTTGCACGCGTCGGATCAACTGAACATAGCCGGCGGCGATTTCTTCGAGCGTTTTCGGCATCTCATCGCTACGCGCGGACGGGTCGAATAACTGCAGCGACGTAAACGGCTGCTCAGGGCCGAGCCGCTTAGCCAGCATGTAATAGATGCCGGTGTTATTGATGCCAATGAGCGGTGGGCGTGAACCCACGGCTTGCAATTTAACGACCTGGCGAAAATCAAAATCGCGCGCTTCGTCTTCTTCTAGCAGATGCGCCAATTCGCGGATGCTCGGCGCGCGGAATAACGACGCGAGGCTAATCCGCCGGCCGAATTCCGTTTGCACGCGCGCCAACATGCGCGCAGCGAGCAGCGAGTGGCCGCCGAGTTCGAAGAAATTGGCGTTGAGATCAATCTCGTCGAGCTTCAACATCGCGCACCAGATTTTCTGCAGGTGGCGCTCGACACGGCTGATCGGCTGCACCGCTGGTTTGCCATGCGCAGTTGTTTCTTCGCTTCCCAGGCGCTGCAGCGCCCGTACGTCGACCGCGCCGGACGCCGTACGCGGCACTGCTTGCAGCTGCACAATCTGTATTGTTTGTAAGTACCGTGGTAGTGATTCGGCGACTAAAACGCGCAAGCCGGTTTTGATCGTCTCAAATTGGTCTTGCGCGCTCGGTTGCAGCGCTACAAATGCGGTGATGCCGCCATTTTTTTGTGGCCCTGACGTTAGCAGCACGGCGATGTCGGTGACGCTGGCGTGGCGACGTAAAACCGATTCGACAATTCCAGTCTCAATCCAATAGCCGTTTAGTTTTATGCGTTGGTCGCTACGCCCCAGGTGCTCGATTAGGCCACTCTTACGCACCCGCGCTTGATCCGGGCTGCGGTACAAGCGCGCGCGGGAACCCGGCGTGAAAGGATCGGCAGTATAGGCCGCATCGATGGCGCCGCCAGGGCTGAGCCCGCCGAGGGCAAGGCCTTCGCCGCCAACATAAAGCGTGCCCGGTGCGCCGGTAGGTTGTAGCCCTCTATGACCATCGAGCACGTAAAGCTTGGTGTTGGCGAGCGGCGCGCCGATCAGCATTTGATCCTCTTGACTGGTGACGCGATGCGCAGCGATCGCCAGCACGGTTTCCGGTCGAGCGTACAGGCGCCACAATTCACTGCTGCGGTCGAGTAATTGGGCGATTAAGCGGCGATCGTGCGATTCGCAAGCACACAGGATTTTTAGGCGCGGCAGGCCTTGCCAATCTGCCGCAATTAGCGCTGACCATATCGACGGCGGGGCGTGCATGACTGTTGCTTCGCAGCGTTGCAAGAGTTGCAGCAGGCGCCGGCCGTCTTGCGTATCTTTGTCGTCGGCAATAACAACGCGCGCGCCGGCCAGCAGCGGTAGAAAGAGCTCCATCGCCGCAAGATCTTGGGTTTGCGGGCTGACCGCAACAAGAACATCGTCGGCGCTGAGGCCGGGCCGCTCACGCAGGGCCGACAGCCGGACGATCAAGGCGTGATGTGATACCCGCACGCCGTCAAGTTCCGAGCCCGTGCCATAGACGAAACTGGTGAAAACCTCAGAATCGGGATGAATCGTAACGCCGGGCGCGGTTGCTGAAGCATGACTGATCGTCGCTTTATCGGCATCAAGGTCAACTAAGCGGGCTTTCAGGCCGTGCAGGCCCTCCTTTTGCGCGGTCGCCGTTACGATCACCCTCAAGTCTGCGAGTTGGACTTGGCGCTCGAGATAAGCAGGGGGATCGCTGGGATCAAGCCCAACGTAAGCTGCGCCGGTCTTGCTGATAGCAAGCAGGGCGACGGCCCAATCCGCTGAACGCCGCAGGCAAACACCGATGCGCGAGCCAACGCCAGCACCCTGTTGAACTAAGTGCTGGGCTAGGCGGTTGGCTTCGGCATCGAGTTGGCGATAACTCAGGCGTCTTTCACCACTCACGACGGCGAGCGCATCGGGCGTAAGCGCGGCCTGCGCTTCAAACAACCGCGGCAGCGTGCTATCAGGGTAAGGTTTGTCGGTATCGTTCAGCGTATGCAGCAGGCGCCCGCGTTCGTCGCCGTCGAGTAACTTCAGTGCCGAGATCCGCGATTCGGGCTGTTCAACGACGTTTTCGAGCACACGCTGGACGTACCGCAGCAGCCGGGGCGCGGTTTCAGGCTCGAATTGATCGGTGTTGTACTGGCACGAGAAGCGCCAACCATCGGGGCGCTCAACCATGAAGAAGTTGAGGTCGTAGATCGCGCCAGCAGGCAGCGATGGCATGTCGATCAGGCGGAAATCACCATAGTCGACGTTCTGAATAAACGTTCGCTGAAAAATGAAATTCACGGAAATCAGCGCGCTGTGCACGCCACTGCGCTCGCCTTTGACCATGCTCAATAAGCGCTCGATCGGGATATGCCGATGTTCCAGCGCTTGGCCGACGGTGTCGCGAACGCGTTCGATCAACTCGGTAAACGGCGGATCGCCCGCGAGATCATTGCGGAGAATCAGTGAGTTCACAAACTGGCCGATCATGCCTTCCAACTCAACTTGATCGCGGTCTGAAACCTGCGTGCCAACCACAACTTGATCTTCGCCGGTATAGCGGCTCAACGTTGCCGTCAGCGCTGCGAGCGCGGTCGCGAACAAGGTCGCACCGCGTTCGCCACTCAGCACCTGTGCGCGATTGGTTAGTTCGCGCGGCAGAACGATCGAAACGATGGCGCCGTTCGTCGTCGGAACTGCTGGGCGCGGTCGGTCCGGCAGCACCTTGAACGGTTTTACATTCGCCAGTTGCCGTGTCCAATACGCGGTCTCGGCATCGGTGCCGCGGACCCGCAGCCACTCCAGTTGCCACATCGAGTAGTCGGCATATTGCAGTGGAAGCTCTTCCAGCAAGACCGGTTCGTTGCGGCTCAGGGCCTGATAAATCAGGCCCATTTCACGGGCCATGACGCCGATTGACCAGCCGTCGGAGACGATCTGATGCGTCGTCACCAAAATCACCGCTACCGTGGGCGAAAAGCGCAACAAGGTTGCGCGTACCAGGGGGCCGGTTAGCAAATCAAATGGCGCCCGCGCCTCGATCACGCCGATGCGGTCGCCTTCGATTTGCTGTTGGTCTTCTGGCAGGTTACTAAGATCGATTTCCGCCAATTTGAATAGCGATAACGGCAACGTGCGTTGCACCGCAACACTGTCGACTTCCAGAAACACAGTGCGCAATACTTCGTGGCGTTCGATGATTTTAAGCCAAGCCTGCTCCAGCAAAGCGGTTGAGACTTGACCTTCGAGCCGCCAACGCACGGCAACATTGAGCGAGGAATTGCCTGGCTCCAAGCGGTCCAACAGCCAGAAACGCTCCTGCGCCACCGAACACGGAAAATCCGTGCGGTTTTCAGAAGGAGTGCTCTCGTCTGTCTCTGGCTCGATATCGGATTCTCTGATTTCTTCCAATTCAGAATCGCCGGCCGATTCGAAGACGTGTTTCTTTCCGTTATCCATTAACCCTAATTAATCAGATTCAGGCAATTCAGTACAGGCGTTTCATCGCTTGCGTTGAAACTGCTTCAAACTCGGCAGCGCCGGCTGACCGCTTGCCGCACCGGCTTCGTCAGCGCTAACACTTTCCAAGGCCTTCGCCAGCGCACCAATTGTGCGTTGTTGAATCATCTGTTTGGCGGTCAGGCGTATGTTTTCACGGTTGGCACGGGCCGCAATTTGGAATATTTGAATCGAATCGGCGCCGAGCACGAATAAATCGTCGGTCGTGCCGACTTGTTTCAGGTGGAGCACTTCCGCCCAGATCTTGGCCAGCGTAAGTTCCATCGGCGACGCCGGGGCGATAAATTCAGCTTCAACCACTTGGCCGGCAATCGGCGCCGGCAGCGCGGCACGATCTAATTTGCCGTTGGGCGTCAGCGGAAACGCGTCGAGTTTGAGCCAAGCCGACGGAATCATGTAATCCGGCAAACGCTCAGCCAGCGCCGCGCGCAACTGTGCGGGCGTCCGCGAGATTCCCGCTTTTTCGACATAGTACGCCGCCAGTTTCGGTGCGCCGGGCGTATCTTCGCGCAACACGACGGCGGCTGTTGCGACCTCGCCGACCTCGACGAGGCTGGCCTCAATCTCACCGAGTTCGATCCGGAAGCCGCGCAGCTTGGTTTGATGATCCATGCGGCCGAGATGCTGGACCGTGCCGTCCGGCAACCAACGTGCAAGATCGCCGCTGCGATAGATGCGGCCCGCGCCAAACGGGTTGGCGATAAAACGATCGGTGTTTAACTCTGGACGCTTGTAATAGCCGATTGCGACGCCGTCGCCCCCGATATGCAACTGTCCGGGTACGCCGGGCGGAAGGAGCTGATCTTGTTGATCGAGAATGTAGAACTGAGTATTAGCGATTGGTTTGCCAATACTAATCACTGCGTCGCCAGCGGTGACTTGCGTACACGACGACCAAATCGTGGTTTCCGTCGGACCGTACATATTCCACAATTCGCCGCCCTGGGCGAGCATGCGATTGGCCAATTCGCGCGGCAACGCTTCGCCGCCGCAGAGCATTTTGAAACCCGGTGCCGGCTTGAATTCGGCTTCGAGCAAAATGCGCCAAGTCGCCGGCGTTGCTTGCATCACCGTTGCGCCCGTGCTCTGGATATGTTGCGCTAAGCGGAAACCATCGGCCATTTCCTCGGTTTCGGCGATGACCACGCTGCCGCCGACTGCCAGCGGCAAGTACAGTTCCAGCGCGGCGATATCGAACGAAATCGTAGTCACCGCGAACAAGACGTCGTTCGCCGAGAAGCCCGGCGCCTGCGCCATCGCCAGCAGCAGATTCACCACTGAGCGGTGGCTCACTTCTACGCCCTTCGGCAACCCTGTGGAACCGGAGGTATAGATCAAATAAGCCGCCTGTTCGGCATCGACGGTTACCGCTGGCGCCGTGGTCGCAGCACTTGCGAGCGCGATTGCATCATGCGCGAAATGGATCGACGCGACGTTTTCGTGCACCAACTTCAGCGCTTCGACGTCATCGGTAATCAGCGCGCCGATGTCCGCTTCGCCGAGGATGTGTTTCAGGCGTGCAGCCGGGTGGGTGGGGTCCAGCGGAATGTAGGCGCGACCGACTTTCATCACCGCGAGCAGCGCGGCGAGCATATCCAGCGAGCGCTCGATCAAGATCCCGACTGGCTTATTGACGCCAACGGTGCGCTGATACAACAGATTCGCGATTTGATTGGCGCGTCGATCCAACGCGCGATAAGTCAGGCTCGCGTCGCCGAATTGGGCAGCAATTTTGTCCGGGTGCGCGGCTGCTCGCGCTTCAAATAGCTGATGGATGCAGCGATTGCTCGGATACGCCCTCTGGCTCTCGTTGTAGCCGCTTACCAGTTGCTCGCGGAGTGGTGCCGGGATGCAGTTGGCGCGAACGAGCGCCTGCGCCGGGTCGGCAACGAATGCTTCCAGCAGCGCTTGATAGCAGTCGAGCCAGCGGTCGATTGTCTCGGCGTCATAGAGATCGGTGTTGTAGTCGCAATCCATGCGTAGGCCATCGGTCGATTCGATGATATTCAAAAACAGATCGAAGTTGACGAAGGCTTTCGCGTTCGGTTCAACATCAACCGTCAAGCCCGGCAGCTGCAAGCGATCGGCTAAACGCTCGAGGTTGAATTGGATTTCGGTCAGCGGCAGGCGGTTCATTTCCCGCTTCGGTGCAAGCTTCCGCACCAGCGTGCCGAAGGTGTAACTCTGGTGCTCGAAGGCATCGAGCACTGACTTCGCGACGTTGGCCAGATGTTCGGCAACGCGGGTTTGCTCGGTCCACCGGTTACGAATGGGTAGGAAATTGACGCAATGGCCGACTAGGATTTCGTCTTCGAGCAACGATTGCCCGGCGGTGGGCACGGCCACAACAATTTCATTCAAATTACCCAACCGCCCGGCCAGCGCTTCAAACGCCGCCAGCAGGGTTGCAAACAAGGTGCTGCCGAGTTTGGCTCCAGATTTTTTTACCGCCAGATAGATATCGGCATTGATCCGATGGCAGCGGCTGGCGCCGCTATAAGAACGGTAAGCGGCGCGCGGGCGATCAGTCGGCAAATCCAACGGGGTAACCGGATCGGCGTACTGCGCGAGCCAGAACGTTTCGGTCTTTGCGGCTTCGTCAGCGTCCTGCTTTTTCTGCGCCAGCGCATAGCGGCTGAATGGTAGCGGTGCCTGCAGATCGGGCGCTTCGCCTCGGCACAGCGCGGCGTAAATCTCGGCTAATTCGTTGACGATGACATTGATCGACCAGCCATCGCAGATGATGTGATGGGCCGTGATCACCAGCGCGTGGCGCTCGACGCCCAGACGCACCAACTGCGCACGAATGAGCGGGCCGTTGCTGAGATCAAATGGCGTTCGCGCGTCTTCGTTCAGCAACGCCGCCAAAACCGCTTCATCGGTTGCTTCGCGTTGCGCGATCGGCAGCGACGTTGCCGCCGCGATGTTCATCGCTTCACCGGTTTCGCCGAACGAGGCGCGCAGCGCATCGTGGCGGGCGACGACGCCGTCCAGTGCGTTCTGCAGCGCGCTCGTGTTTAGTGTGCCGTTCAGTCGCAGCGTCACCGATTCATTGAACGCACACGAGGCTTCATCGCCACGCTGTGCAGCGAGCCAAATCTCAACTTGCGGTTCAGTCAGCGGCAAGCCGATGATCGCGCCGGTTGTGGCCGAGACCGCGCCCGCACTGCTGCTGGCTGAGGCGGTTGGCGACGTAGGCGCTGCTGGCGCAAGGATGCCAACGGTCTGCAAGTCGGCCAGGCTTTCGCGGAAAGCGGTGACGATGCGGCGCAGGTCGCTATCGCTATGCGCGGTCGTCAGGAAGCATGGGAAGCCATCTTGAATGTGGATGCCGCGTTCGCGCAGGTGGTAGAAGAACAGCGTCGATAGCGGATGTTCGTTGTGAAAATTGAAGTAGAACCAGCTTGAGAAGCTTTCGATTCGGGTCGTCAAACCGTGTGCTTGGAACACAGCGTTAAGTTCGGCGACCAGTGCAGTCGTCCGTTTCGCGAGATTTTCTTGTAGCTGCGGGCCTTCGGTTTTAATGTGTTGGAGCACGGCATCAACCGCGGCCAGTACCAACGGATGGCGGACGAACGTGCCGGCGAAGAAGGTAACGCCGACTTCCGGAAAGGATTCATCGCCGTACTGCCAGAAGCCGCCATCCAGGCCGTCCATAAACGCACGTTTGCCTGCGAGAATGCCGATTGGCAAGCCGCCGCCGACAACTTTGCCGTAGGTCGCCATGTCCGCGCGAATGCCGGTAACGTGCTGCATGCCGCCGGGATGAACTCGGAAGCCGGTGACGACTTCATCCATCACAAACGCCGTGCCGGATGCCTCGGTAATCTTGCGTAGCTCGCGCAGGAATTCCAGCGGATACAAATTGGGGTGCCGGCTTTGCACGGTTTCGACAACAACGGCGGCGAGATCCTCGGCGTTGTCACGGATCCACTGCAGCGATTCCGGCGTGCCGTAATCCAGCACCACCATATTCGCGACGGACTCGTCCGGAATGCCGTTGGCGACCGGCTTTGAGCGCGGCTTGGCGCCGGGCCGCTGTACGCCTTTGACCAGCACTTCGTCAAACTGACCGTGGTAGGCGCCGTTGAACACGACGACTTTCATCCGGCCAGTGATATTGCGGGCGACGCGCATCGCCGCCATCACCGCTTCCGAGCCGGTGTTGCAAAACGTGACGCGCTCATTGCCGGTTAGCTCGGCGAATAGCGCTGCAACTTTGCCGGCGAGATCGGCTTGCGGCCCGATGGCAAAGCCCTGATCCAGCTGTGCTTTGACGGCATCGGCGACGAAATCTGGTGTGTGGCCGAATGCGGTTTGGCCGTAGCCGTTGACCAGATCGACGTACTCGTTGCCGTCGACGTCCCAAATTTTCGAACCTTTCGATTTCGCGCAGACGATTGGAAACACCATCTCTTTCCATTCCGCGCGGAAGCCGGCGGCGGCGCGCGGGTCGGCAAGCACAGCGCGGTAGTCCTGGCTCATTTTCTTTGAGCCGCTCATCTTCATCGCGTAGCGCGTGACCAATGCTTCGATATGCGCGGTTTGCTCGGGCGAAATCGCGCTATCAACTGTCTTTGCACCTGGCTTGTAGACCTGAAAACGCGACGGCCGCTGAAATTCCGCCTCGGCGTCGTCGGTTTTCGCTGCCAGCGGCGCGGCGGTTGCGGCTGGCGCTGCAACGGGTGCCGCCGCCGTCGCTGGCGCAGCGATTGGGCCGAGGCCTTGCAGTGCCGCAACTTGCTGGCTGATCAACTGCGACATTGCTGCGAGTTGATCGCGGAATAAGCCTTCGATCCCGCTGCCTGCGCCCAGCGCTAGCGACGCAGTAATGGGGCTCGGCATTGTTGCCGCTGGCGCGGTTGGCGTCGGCAGCGCGGCAGGCGCTGCTGCCACCGGGGTCGCAGGTCGCGGCGTTTTTTCCGCGAGGAAGGCGGCCAAGCTTGGGATCGTTGAATATTCGCCGAGCAACTGCCGGAACGTGATTTTGACCTTGAGCTGGCTTTGAATGCGCTGCGTGACTTGCGTCAGAAACAGCGAGTCGAAGCCCATTTCGAGAAAAGTCGCATTCGGGCTATCGGTTGGCGGCTGTTCGCCCGACAAGTCTTCGAGAATCGCGATGATCGTGTTGCGCAGTGAGGCGGCGTGTTCGTCTTGAGTCACGGGGGTCGGGCCGGAAGGTAGGTTGGCAGGTAGAGGTGCAGCAGCGCTGAGCGTTGGCGCAGTTAGCGTTGCAATGTTCGGTGCGAAGGTCCGCTCGGCTTGCGCGCGCGGGGCGGGCGCAGATTCGCTGGCGGGTGCATCAATCCAATAACGGCTGCGTTGGAACGGGTAGGTCGGGAGCGGCACGCGGCGGCGGATGCCACCGTGGAGCGCCAGCCAATCCGGATTCAAGCCGCCAATCCAAAGGCGACCCAAGGATTCCAGCAGGGTTGCGGCGTCGCTGGTTTCGCGCGCGGCATCGGGCAGGGAACCGCAAACCGTAAGGCCGCGCCCGCGGGTGATCTGCAGCGCCAGGGTTGTGAGTACGGTGCCCGGACCCACTTCGAGCAGCAGCGGCGCTTGATCGGTGGTCAGCGCGGCGATGCCATCGGCAAAGCGCACGGGTTCCCGCGCGTGGCGCGCCCAGTAGTCCGGCGAGCAGGCCTGCGCCTCGCTAATCCAGGTTCCGCTGACGCAAGAGACATAAGGCAGCGACGGCGGCGAGAGCTTGATCGAGGCAATTTGGGCGCGCAACGGTTCGATGATTGGATCGACCATCGCCGAATGAAACGCATGCGAAGTGTGCAGACGGCGGCTGACAGCGCCGCGCTCGGCCAGCAATTTTTCTAAGGCGTCGATGGCGTCATAAGGGCCGGATACGACGCACAACGCGGGGCCGTTGATCGCGGCGATCGACAACGCGTCATTCAGCAACGGCAGGACGTCGCGCTCAGGCAGCCGTACCGCGAGCATGGCGCCACCGGGCAGCGCTTGCATCAGGCGGCCGCGCGCGGCAACGAGCGCGAGCGCGTCTTCCAGCGCGAAGACGCCGGCCAGTGTTGCCGCAACAAACTCGCCGATGCTATGACCGATCATCGCGGACGGGCGCACGCCCCAACTCAACCAAAGCTGCGCTAGCGCATATTCGACAGTGAATATCGCCGGCTGTGCTGAAATGGTCGACATCAGCGTTTTCGCTGCCGCTTCCGCATCGTCGTTCGGGTAAAGCAACTTGCGTAGGTCGAGATTCAGTAACGGCAGCAGGATTTGCGCGCAGCGGTCGACGGCATCACGAAATACCGGTTCCCGTTCGTAGAGGCCGCGCCCCATGTCAGGGTATTGCGCGCCTTGGCCGGGAAACATAAACACAACCCCGCCGGCTGGGCTGCCTTTAGTGCCGCTGTAAACCTGCGCGCTGTTATCTCCCGCGAGTTTGGCGATGGCTTGCTCACGGCTTTCGGCGACGATGACGCTGCGTTGATCAAACGCCCGGCGACCGACTTGCAATGTGTACGCAATGTCGGCCAGTGGCTGGCTCGGGTTATCGCGAAGATGCTGGGCTAGATTACGTTTCGCGGCGTCCAGCGCGGCGGCATTACGGGCCGATAGCACCAACAGCTGTGGCCCAGCGGCCAATTCGGGATCACCCAGCGGCGCTATCCCCTCAGCCGGTGTCTCTTCCAGCACAGCGTGCACGTTGGTGCCGCCGACACCAAAAGCGCTGACGCCAGCCCGGCGCGGGCCGTCGCTATCCCAATTACGCAGTTCGGCGTTGACGCTGAATGGGGTGACTGAAAAATCGATCTGCGGATTGGGATTTTTATAGTGCAGCGTGGCTGGCAGTAGATGATGTTTCAGCGCATACGCGGTTTTAATCAAACCGGTGACGCCGGCCGCGGCGTCGAGATGGCCGACATTGCTTTTGGCCGAGCCGAGCAGGCAAAACTGTGTGTCCGCCGTGGCGGCGCGAAAGGCTTGCGTCAGGCCTGCGACTTCGATCGGGTCGCCAAGTGGTGTTGCCGTGCCGTGGCATTCGACGTAACTGATCGTGCGCGGATCGACGCCCGATAATGCGTGCGCCATCTCGATACACGCGGCCTGACCTTCAACGCTCGGCGCGGTGAAGCCAACTTTGGCGGCGCCGTCGTTGTTGACGCCACAGCCGCGGATTACGGCGTAGATGTGGTCGCCGTCGGCGAGCGCATCTTCGAGCCGCTTCAGCAGCACCATGCCGGCGCCGCTGCCGAATACGGTACCGGAGGCGGCGGCGTCAAAACTGCGGCAGTGGCCGTCTGACGACGCCATTCCGCCTTCTTGATAGAGGTACCCGCGGCGCTGCGGTAGGCTGATCGAAACGCCACCGGCCAGGGCCATATCGGATTGATACATCAGCAGACTTTGGCAGGCCTGCGCGACCGTTAGCATTGATGTCGAGCAGGCGCTATTCAGGTTAATCGCCGGGCCGCGCAGATTCAGCTTGTAGGCGATACGGGACGCGGTGAAGTCATGCCCGGCGCCGAGCAGGGCAGGATAGCTTCCCACTTGGTAGTCGCTGGTGAAGGTATTAACGGCTTTACGATCGCGCAGCACGTGTTTAATGAAATACGTGTTGATGCTGCTGCCAGCGTAAACACCGACCGCACCGCTGTACTGCGCGGGATCGTAGCCAGCATTTTCAAGCGCCTCCCAGGCGCATTCGAGCAGCACGCGGTGCTGCGGATCGGTGAGCTCAGCTTCTTTGGCATACATGCCGAAGAATTCGGCATCGAATTGATCGATGTTTTCGAGGATCGGTCGCGCTTTGACGAAATTCGGCGCGGCGCGCGTTTCGGCGTCGAAACTATCTTCGAGTTCGTCGACGGTGAAATGCGTGATGGACTCAAGCCCGGCACAGAGGTTGCGCCAGAATTCGTCAGCGTTCTTGGCGCCCGGCAAGCGTGCGCCGACGCCAATGATGGCGATGCCATTGCTGATTTCCTCACTCATGCCCGTGCCTGCCTGCGGTCTGTAGGGTGCCGCAACGTTGCCGCGTTCAAATCTCGATTCTCCGCTCTGTGAGGCATCTACCGGCCTGGCATTCGTGGCGCCGGCCGCGCGCGCGCCGCCAACGCTGCTTGCTGCTTTCGTGCCCGATCTTGCGCGCTTAGTGCCGTCGGTTGGGCTCCGGCTGGCGCCGGGCTTTCGCCTTGCGTCAGCCAAGCCGCCAGCGCGCTGATTCGGGGGTAGGTAAACAAATCAACAATGGTCAGCTTATGGTGTAGTTCACGCTGTATCGCTGCATGTACCGTCATCATTTGCAGTGACGTACCACCGAGATCGAAAAAGTTATCGTCGATGCCAACGGCAGCGCTGCCGAGTGCGCGTTGCCAGATCGTCAACAGCGCGGCTTCCAGCGCGTTCTTTGGCGTTGCTGCGGCGCTTGCTGGCGCGAGGTCGGCAGTCGGTACCGGCAGTTTGTTGCGCTCGACTTTTCCAGTTGGCGAGAGCGGCAAAGTGGCGAGCGTCGTAATCACGGCCGGCAGCATGTAGTCGGGAAGCTCGGCACGTAGAAAACCGCGCACTTGGTTGAGATCAGCGACTGCGCCGTGTAATGGGGTTAGGTATGCAGCCACGCGACGCTGACCGGCGATTTCATAACTGATTACTGCGGCGTCGCCGACCGCACCGCTGCGACGCAAGCAGGCTTCGATTTCGTCGAGCTCAACCCGCTTCCCGTTGATTTTGACTTGCCGGTCAACCCGGCCGAGGAATTCCAGATTGCCGTCGGCACGGCGCCGTACACGATCGCCCGTGCGATAAAGATGTGCACCGACGGTAAATGGATGCGGGATAAAGCGTTCGGCATTGAGCTCCGGTCGGTTCAGATAGCCGAGCCCAAGCCCAGGGCCGCCGACAAAAAGTTCGCCGTCGTCGCCGTCAGCGACCGGCCGCAGCGTAGGGTCGAGTACCCGCACTTCGCAATGGCGAATCGCGGTGCCGATGGGGATGGGGTTGTGATCGCCGATGCGTGCGTGAGGAATCGTGTAGCAGCAGCTAAACGTGGTGTTCTCGGTAGGCCCATAGCCGTTGATTAAACGACAGTTGGGCAGGCCACGTAGGGCTTTGTCGACGTGTTCGACCGATAGCACATCGCCGCCCGCTAGCAGCTGCTTCAACGGCTGCAGGCCGGCGAGTTGGTGCTCCACCATCAAATGGAATAGCCCTGCTGTGAGCCAACAGGTGGTCACACGGTGTTTTGCGATTGTTTGGGCGATTTCATCGAGTGATGGATGCGTTGCCGACAAAATTGCCAAACGGCCGCCGTGTAGCAGTGCCGCCCAGATTTCGAACGTTGAGGCGTCGAAGGCCAGCGGCGCCAACTGCAGCAGCACTTCGTTCGGGCCAAATTCAGCAAAGTCGTTATCGATCACCAAACGCAATACCGCGCGGTGCGGGATTTGTACGCCCTTGGGCCGGCCGGTAGAGCCGGAGGTGTACATGATGTACGCGCGATCGTTTGGGCCCACTTTCGGCAGCGGCGGCGTCGCTTCCGAGGCGGCGAATGCGGGGAAGTCACGATTTAAATCGAGTGCAGTTCCATCCCAGAATGGCGCGATGCCAGCCTGAGCGAGCAGTTCGGGCTGGGCCAACATCAATGTTGGGGCGCTATCGCTATAGATGAATTTCAGTAGCGGCGCAGGGTAGGCTGGGTCGAAGGGAACATAGGCCGCGCCGGCTTTGAGCACCCCCAGAATTGCCGCAATCGTTTCTATCGAACGCGGCATGTAGAGACCGACAACGCTGCCCGGCTTCACGCCGCGCCGAATCAAGCCATAGGCAATGGTATTGGCGCGTGCGTCGAGTTCCGCATAAGTCAGGCTTTTCGCGTCACATTCAAGGGCCGCAGAATTGTAAAATTTATGCGCAATCGCGGAAAATGTGGCGTGAATAGAAAAACAGAATTCCGATCCGGTTTTCCGAAAATAGCCCGGCTGTTCGACCGTAATTGGCGTTGGACTGGCAGTTGTAACGATCAATGCAATCCCCTGCATAACAGCCTGAATGCTTAATTATTGTGTGGGCGATTCTCGAACGAGTGAGCACTAGGTCTCAATTCAGCCGATTGTCTTATGTCTGAGCCGCGGCTTCATGCCGTCTGCTGCAGTTTTTACCCTAAATCGCGGCTTTTGCGTATGACTATTCGTATTTCTACCCACATAAAAATTTTTACCTTGGCGCAAATTACCGCTGGCCATTTTTGAAAAAGGTAATTTCTTGCCAATAACAACAAAATGCCCCTGCGCGGCCCCCGATGCCAAGTCAAAATTGTCCGTTGGATTGGGTGTTAGCGGATCTATTTCGGTGCACTATTTTTTACTGATGCTGCTGCGCATCGACCTGGACTCAAATTGGCGGCCTAAACTTTAACCATCGGTGTCCAGCGTAAAACGAGCAAAACTATTTCGGCAGGCATACGCGAACGGGTCGTAGAAACCCATGTAACTCACTTTCTGGGTTACATCGGCGCCGCGCAAGAAAAAATCGCTGGACAAAAGATAGGTGCTGACGATGTGCTCTTCGCCTTGGCGCAGCATCGTATTGAGTAAATTCATCGACTGCGGCTCGAAGTTGAGCAGTCCGGCTGCGGCAGCGAGCCTTAGTTTTCCGACCGTAATCATCTTGCTTGCCGCTAAATCCTTCGCGAATGCGTGTACGCCCGCGTCGTCGAGGATCAAATAGTGCAGCCGCTTTTGCAGTACGGTAACAATCGCCCCTTCGCCGCTGCTTAAGGCGTAGCGAACGCCGGCGAATGCGGCAACACCCGCAGACAGGGAAAGCAAAAAACCGCGTCGTGTCAGCATGTCAGGCTTGACCCTCGTGCAAATGATCTGCCGCCCAAAGCGATAAGGCTGACACCGTAACGCTGGGATAGGCTGGCGCAGCTGTTGGGAACGCGCTGGCGCCTAAGACCAGTAAATTGCGGTATTGATGATGGATCAGATGGCGGTCGACGATACTCGACGCCGGATCATCGCCCATGACGACAGTGCCTTGGATGTGTGCAGTCGTTGCGCCGGTCAAGACGCTGACGATGCCTTCGATCGGCAACGCTTGCGCAAGCGTCTCGACCATCTTTGGAATGAGGGCTGCGCCGCGCAGTGCATAGTCCGAGTAACCGTTAAAGCGCGTTTCTGCGAGTTGAGGGTTTGCCGCATTGACCGTCACCGTATTATCGTCACGGGGCAAGTCATCGAACATAAACCGCATAAACACGCGCTCAGTCCAGCGGTCGCGTTCGCTCCGAAATGCATTGCGGCCGTAGGCAAATGGCGCATTCCACGTTTCGATCAGGCAGGCGGCATGGTCACGCCGATGTTCACCCTCATAAAACAAATAACCGTTGCCGGAAATGGTGGTGCTACCGTTATAGGCTTTCACGCCTTTGAGATCGAGGCAGACGTCTACCGGCATCTGTTCGTGTAGGCGCTTGCCGAGTAGCGGATGTTGGATGTTCGAGCGCAGCAGAATATGTGGGTTAAAAAGCGCGCTTGCACCGAGGACCACGAGATCGGCCTCGGCATGCACGGTGCGGTCACCTTGCCGATAGACCACGCCGCTTGCCCGGCCACCAGCCGTTTCAATGCCGTCGACAGGCGCCTCAAGCAACAAAGTCACACGGGGATCGTGAAAAACCGAGGCCAGACCGTTTTGAATCGTAAATTTCGCATCAACAGGGCACAGTTCGCAGACGCCGCTGGCGCAACAGGCGGGGCGGCTTGCGGTGGCGACTCTGGCGCGTGTCGTCGCAGGATGAAACCAACCTTCGGGAAAGTGTTTTTTGAGACGTGCATCGGGGTCGGAAAAAATATGCGGCGGCTGCGGAAATGGCTTTGATCTTGGCATCGGGCTATCAACGGGCCCTGAGACCGACATGACGTCTTCGACAACACCGTAGTGCATCTCCAAATCGTCGTACGACAGCGGCCAGTCAATACCAACGCCGTAGCGCGACTGCAGCTGAAAATCGCCCGGCATCATGCGGGTGGCACCGCCCCACCAACAATTCGAATTGCCGCCGAAGCCTGGGCTGGTCAGCCAGTGCTTATCAAGATTTTTGTTGACGAACACGTTATGGGCAGGGATGCTCGACGTTGCACGATTTTCCAACTGCCATTTTTTACTATCGAGGCGGCCGCGTTCCAAAACCAGAATTTTGGCGTCCGGAGATGCATATTCGAGATGGCGCAACAGAAAAAAAGCGCTCGCGAATCCAGTACCAACAATAATGGTGTCGTAATGAGGGGGCACGCTTAGAACCTCGGTGGAATCGCGGTCAAGCTCAAGAATCGGGGTTGTTATTCGTCGGTAAAACAGCGCCGTGCGCAGATAGTCTATCGTTCATGCAATTTACGCGCGAAGTATGCGAACGGGGTGAATTTCCCATGTTTTATTGTGATCAAATTCACAAATTATCCGCATTAAGTAGAAATAAACGACGATGACCCCGCGGATGTCGATTGGGATTGATTCGGTGCGACCCGCTTGCCAAAAGCAAACACAAAAGAGCGCGTAACGGCTAAGGTATTCAATTATTTATGAGTCTAAAAATTCTCGTTATCGGAGCCGGCAATTTCGTTGGTCGGGCGCTTACGACGGCGCTAGGTGTGCTCCAGGACAGGCCGGAATCCGCATTTTTTTCTGCAGAGATCATAGCGCCAAATAGATTGCATAGCATGGAATTTATGCAGCAACTGGAAAATTCTGATTCAGTTATCAACTGTACTGTTGGTGCACCCACCACGATCTTAGATAACGCCAAAATACTCTATGCAGCAGCTGCGAAGTTGGCCATACCACCACGTATTGTTCACCTGAGTTCAATGACGGTTTACGGTGGGGCAATTGGAAAGATCGATGAAAACGCTGCCTTAAGTCTAAATTTTGGCGCTTACGGGGCTGCACAAGTGGCTGCCGAGCGATTGGCCGCTGAGTATTCTCGCTCTGTTGTTTTGCGGCCGGGGTGCGAATATGGGCCGGATTGTCCGCAATGGAGTGGTCGTGTTGCGCGCTGGCTCCTAGCGAGACGTTTAGGCAACTTGGGCAACGCCGGTTCGGGTAGCTGTAACCTTTTATATATTGGCGATCTGGTGTCGGCCATTTTGCAAGGGTTGACGGCGCCGCAAGTCGAAGGCCAATCCTTTAATTTGGCAAGTAATGTTCTAACTTGGAACGATTATTTTGTTCAATTTGCCGCAGCATTGGGAATCGCCTCAGTGCCTTTGATTTCAGCGCAGACATTGCGCTTAGAAAGTCGCTTGTTCGCGCCGCCACTGAAAATTATCGAACTCATCGGCAACAAACTCGGCTTTGATCCCGCGCGATTGCCGCCCGCCATTCCGCCGTCACTATTGCGCACGTGCCGACAGGACATCCAACTGGACGCGCGCAAAGCCGAGTCACTGCTCGGCATGCAGTGGACGCCGCTAGCAACGGGTATGGCGGCTGCGGCTGCGTATTACCGTCGATAACATTGCCATTGATGTCATCAAGGTTTGGGTTTCTGACCTGCTAGACGAGCCTTTAGCCAAGCCTCAATCCGGGGTGAAGCTTCGATTCCAGGTGTTTCGATATAACGGAACGTTAGCGCGCAGCCGCCGATCAGGATGGGCACGCAGGCGAGCGCAATGAGCCAGTGCAATTCTGGCGTCAGTGTGCGCGCCACATCGACGCCAATAACGAAATGGAAAACGGTGTAAAGCAATAGTCCGTGCAGTAAATAGAGGCTATACCCCATCTTGCCCAGGGTGCGTGCAGCGGGTGTTACGAGCATGCCAAATAAGTTATTGCCACAAGCGATCACGACAAAAGCGATGGCAAGTAGCGGCAGCGCCGGGCGGCTATATGCGGACGGCAGAAAGAGAACCGTCGCGGCGATGCACACCAGCGCCAATACGCTGCCGCCTCGCCCCGATAGCGCCTGGCATAATTTCGGCGAGCGCACTGCAAACGCCGCGATTAGCCCGCCGCTGAACGAGAGATAAGCCAGCTGATTTTTCAGTCCGTAGGTAATAACCGCTACGCTGAATGCGCAAAAGGCAATTAGACGCATCGGCGCGCGGCAACCTACCATTAAGCCGATCAACGGCAGCGCTAAATAGAATGCCCATTCGTAGGGTAACGACCAAGTAACACCCGCAAGGATTTCGCTGGTCCTGATGACCCCATTTAGATCTGGCTCACCAAATGCGGAGAAACCGAGCCAGCGCCCAACATCAAGCAACAGAGTAACGGCGGGTACGCGCAGCGTGAAGTCTGACGCGATGGCGACGTAGATAAATAGTGCTGCCATTGCGAATAGGTAAAGCGGCACCAGACGCATTACGCGTGACACATATAGGCGCTGCCAATCGACCGGGCGTACGCGGCTATCCAACAGTTTCGATATAAATAGAAACGCCGTGATCATGAAAAACATGACCACGGCGCTTTCACCGCAATGATTGTAAAAATACGATTGAATGCCGCCCCATTGGCCCGTGCGCAGGAAAAAATACCAGTACGCAGAGTGGTGCAGAAAAACAAAGAAGGCGAGGAAGCCGCGCAGCCCGTCGATTGACGCATAACGGCCGGCTTTCGGGGGCGGATCGATGTAGACCAATAACTTGGCGCTTACAAGTGCCAGTAGGACCGCTGCGATGGCCGGGAGCGGATTGAGCGGGTCCATGTCGAACTGAGGTCAAGGGTTAATTTATGAAATTGCCCTATATCCTTAGGCGTTGGAATACGAATTCCGGCACTAGTTTGATGATACTCATGATGCCGCGCCAGAACCAGGGGACATAAATCACGGGCTTACCCAAAATCATGCCGCGAGCGATGACTTTCCCAACGCTCGCTGGGCTCGCCCAGAGCGGGCCTTTTTTAAAGCTTGCGGTCATTGGCGTATCGACAAAGCCGGGTTTGATCGTGACGACACGAACCCCCTTGTTATATAGCCGCTGGCGCAAGCCGCTGGTGAAGGTTGTAACGGCTGCTTTCGCTGAACCGTAGACATAATTTGATTGGCGGCCGCGGTCACCGGCAACCGATGAAATCACTGCGATCGTGCCATGACCTTGGGCCTCGAAGCGATTAGCAAGCTCGGCGCAGAGCACCATCGCGCTGACGCCATTGACGCGAAATTCGTTGAGCATGGTCTCGATCGAGGTTTCGCATAGTGCTTGGTCGGATAAGGTGCCGTGCGCGATCAACGCGGTATCAAGGCCGCCGAGACGCAGGCTGGTTTCGTCCAATAGTTTCGGGTACGCCATCATTTCTCGGGCATCGAGCACGTAAGTCTCGGCCTGCTTGGCCCCGCGTAGTTTCAGGTCTTCGGCAATGGCCTGCAGACGCTCGGCGTTACGGCCAACGAGCATTAGGGCATCGCCGAGTAGCGCAAACTCGCGTGCGGTGGCCTCTGCGATGGCCGAGGTTGCGCCCATAATCAATATGCGTCTCATGCAACATCTCCAGTGACACGCCGCCAAAACGACGATGAGAACTTGGGGTCGACGTAGCGGCTGAACCCTCGCCACGCCGGAAAATAAGATTGGAACGATGCCGCCGACATTCGCGCATCTTTAGCCGGGTAAACTGCGCCGCCGGCCGCGCGGGTGAGGTCGTCGAGCGTATTCAATAACGCAAGTGTCTCTGCGCCGCGATTGGGGAAATCCAAGGCGAGCGTCGCGCCGGGGCGGGGAAATGACAACATGCCCAGTGAAGGCACGGCGCCGAAGGTTTTCAGAACCAGGAGGAACGAACCGAGGCCCGAGCGGCCGATGCGCCCTAGCATTTCGGACAAAATATCAATTGCGCCCTCGGTCGGCAGCACGCATTGATATTGGTAAAAACCGCTCGGCCCGTACATTCGATTCCACTCCAAAATGCCGTCAAGCGGGTAGAAAAACGGTCGGTAGTGCCATAACGCTTGGTTAACCTGCGCAGCTGGCCGGTGATAGTACAAGGTGTTGAACGCACGCAGCGAAAGTGAATTCACTAACGAAATCGGTGGCGTGATCGGCATGCGCAGTACGCGGCCGCTGGGCGGTGCTTCCGTCGCAGGCGCGTGGTTGCCGCGGATAAAAATGCCGCGCCCGAGGTTGGCGCCGGTGGCCGAGCAGTCGAGCCAGGCGACGGTGTACTCGTAATCGCCGTCGGATGCAGCAGTGATCGCGAAAAACGCCTTGAGATTGGCGAATCGCTGGCTGTCGCCGCGGATCCAGGGCCCGGGCACGCGCTTTAGTTGCAGCGTTGCGCGGCGGATCAGACCGGTGAGACCCAGTCCGCCGACCGTGGCGGCGAACCAATCTGGGTTTTGATCGCGGCTGCAGCGGAGTATCTGGCCATCCGAGCGCAGTAATTCGAATTCGAGAATGTGGTTGCCGAAGCTGCCGGCGCGGTGATGATTCTTGCCGTGCACGTCATTGGCGATTGCACCGCCAACGGTGACAAAGCGCGTGCCCGGCGTCACCGGTGGGAACCAGCCACTCGGCAATACGAGGTCGATGATTTCGCTTAATAACACCCCGGCTTCGCATTCGAGTCTGCCGGTGGCGGGATCGAACCCGATGAAGCGGTCGAGACCGCGTCCGATGAGTAGTGTGCCGCCATCATTGCGGCCGACATCGCCATAGCTACGGCCGTTGCCGAAGGTAAGCAAGGACGGCTCGTCCGGTAACGCCTGGAACCGATCAGTCAACGCTACCAGGCGCTGCGGCGCACCCGGCAGACGGCCCCAAGCGGTTCCGGGCTGATTCATCGCCAAACTCAGATTGCCAGCGCGACTATCGCGCCGATGACGACAAACAGCAGCAGACTAGCGCGATCACGCAGCGCGAAGATAACCGGGTCATCGTGCATTTTGCCGCGCGTGGTAAGCAGCCAGACACGGCTAATCCAAAACAGCATCAGTGGGCAGATCAACCAGAGTGGCTTGGCGTGCTTGTATAGCGCCTGCGAGTCAGCGCTATTGATATACAGCGCCATAACAACAATTGCGCAATAGCCGGCTGCGGTACCGAGGTTCATCAACAGTGGCAGATCTTCGGTGCCATAGCCGCGGCCGTGGCCCCCGGCTTTGCCGGCTTGGCGCGCGTCCTCCAACTCGGCGTAGCGCTTGACGATGCCGAGACTGAGAAATAGAAATATCGAAAACGCCAGTAGCCAGAATGAAGGTGCGATCAAAACAGCGGCCGAGCCGGCAATGATGCGGATGGTATAGAGCCCCGCGAGCGTCATGACGTCGATCAACGCAGCGCGTTTAAGGCGTAGCGAATACGCCCAGGTGACGACGTAGTAAGCAGCCAGGACAACGCAAAAATAGATATTGGTCAGCGCGGCAATGATGGCGGCGGTGATCAGCAACGCCGCCGAGACCAGCGCACCGCTACGGGCCGGCAACGCACCCGATGCAAACGGCCGAAAGCGCTTGCGCTTGTGGCGCCGATCGGCCGGCAAATCGAGCAAATCGTTAATCAGATAGACACTAGAAGCGCAAAGGCCGAACGCGATAAACGCCAGTACCGCATGCAATAGCACCGTTGGCTGGGTGATCGCGTGAGCGAGTAGCGCCGGCACGAATATCAATAGGTTTTTCACCCATTGATACAGACGCGCGGCTTTAATCCATAGCTTTAGCGAGGGTTGCGTCCCCGCAAATACCGGCCCTAGCTCCGCAACCTGCTGTGCCCGCCGGGCTAAGGCTGGCGTGCCGACGACAATGGCTTGGCGCGCTGATTTCCAGACGGCGAGGTCAACGCTATCGTTACCGGCATAGTCGTAGCCCTTTTCGCCGAACCGTTGCACTAATGCCAGCCGCTTGCGCTCGCCGGAGAGATTTTCGCCGCCGTCATTGGCGATCACGTCGTCAAAAACCTGCAAATGATTGGCAACCGCTTCGGCAATCGAGCGGTTCGCGGCAGTTACCAGCACCAATTTTCGGCCGCTGGCGCGCTCGCTGCGCAGCCACGCGAGCAAGGCGTCGTGATACGGCAAGGTGCTGGCGTCAAGCGTGACGCGGCTCGCGATTTGATGCTTGAATTCGGCTTTGCCCTGCGCGAGCCAGCCGGGCAACGAAAGCAGCGCAACCGGCGCTTCTTTGGCCAGCCCGAGCAGCGACTCATGCAAGGTATCGATAGGGGTCAGCGTGCCGTCGAGATCAACACAAAGGGGCGGGGCGGCGGAGTTCATGGCAGCGAGCGGATCGGGCGAGTTTTAACTTGAGCTTCGAGAATGGCGGCGGTGATGAGTCCGATGACGACCGCAAACCACAATGTAGCGAGACGACACAGCAGCGTTGCGATAATGGCTACGGATAAAGGCATTCCGCGGGCAACTAGCAAGCTGGTCATAACAACTTCCATGCCGCCGATGCCGCCGGGCATAAAGAACGCGGCGCCACCCCCAAGTGCGGCGATGGCGTAAATGCCGGTTGCGGCAGCGGGTGAGAGGTCAAACTGTAAGCCTCGGCAGATGAGCTGGAAGCCGATGCCTTCGGCGCCCCAGGCGATAACGCCGAGCACTAAGCCGACGATCAATAACTGCGGCCGTAATAGATTCTGCGACGACTGCAGCAACTTGGTCAGGTGGGCTAATGCGGCGCTGAGTCTGCCGCTACGGCGTGCCGATAAACGACTGGTCCAACGCGGTAGCGCCGGCTGTCCAATCAGCAGTAGCAGGCCGACGGTGATCGCAATGGCGGCCGCCAGCACCGGCCAATATTGCAATTGGTCGAGTACGATCAAACTCGCCAGTAGCGCCATCGCGAGCAAATCCAGCAGCCGTTCGACGAATAGCGCGGCGATGCTTTCAGGATAGCTGACCCCATGCTCGCGCAGATATAACGACCGTACCGCTTCGCCGGCTTTGGCTGGACTTACGGTGAACGCGAAGCCACTTAGGTAGTAGAGCAGGTGCTGGCCGGTCGGCAGCCGATGGCCCAACTCGGCGATGTAAAGCCGCCAGCGCTGAAAGCGAAACAGGTAATTGACCAACGATAGGCCGAGTACGAGACCGCTGCCGAGCCAGCCGAGTTGGCTCAGCGCCATGCGTAGTTTATCGGCGTCGGTCGAGAGCGCAGCGACGGTGTACAGCAACACGCCGAGCCCCGCGACCAAGATCAACGCGCGGCGCTTATTGCTTGAAGGTCGTGCGCCGTGTGATTCAGTCAAAACGTTCTCCGGTGCAGATCGACGGTGTTCGAAAACTTCCTGCGGCACGGGCGTAAGTGTGCTTGGCGGTCATCGCCGCCTGATGACACTGGTCATTCGGCGGCGCCCACTGGGAACGGTGCTGCTGCGCGATCTACTCCGGCGGTCGGTGCGAATCGATCCAGGTTCGCCATAGATCTGCCGCAAGCGGTAGTCCAGCAGCGACCGTGCCAGTGCGCCGGTCGAAATCATCATGATCACGAATTCGAAGCTGGTTGCGGTGAACCAGTTGGCTTCCGAAAGATTGGCGATTGCCTGCAAGAAGAACAGCCCCAGGTAAAGGGCGCCTTGCGCGCGGTCTATTTTTAGCAGCTGTAGGGCCTGCTTAACGTAGACGAACAAGTACCCGAACAGCACGATGAGACCGACGAAGCCAAGATCATTGATTGTTTCAAGATAACCGTTGTGCGACTGCGTCGGATAAAAATACATCTTCGATAAAAATATATACGACGGCGAATACGGCACCGGCCCAATCCAATAGGCGCCGAGCCCGGTGCCGAGTATCGGGTGGAATTGGATGTGCTCGTTGATGATCTGCCAAATAACGCTGCGGTTTGAAAAGGTACTGTCCTTACCGGTAATTAAGCTAATGGGCGTTAGCAGGGCCTCGAGGCCGGGGACGACACGAAGTACCGCGAGTGCATACGCGACAACGATCAGCGCAAACGTGGCGATGATGAATGGCATATAGCGACGCAGGTTTTGCGGCACCCGTAATAGCAACACGAGAAAGAAGCACGCGAAGACGGCTGATAGCAGCGAGGTAGAACTGCGGGACAGCAGCAGGCATAGCGCAGATAAGCCACCGCCGAAAGCGATCATATACAGCTTGCGCTCCTTCGCGAGCAAGGCATGGAACCACAGCACGAGGGCGAAGCTCGACAGATGGCCAAACGCGTTCTTCTGGAAGGTCACGCCACGCCAAGAGCCTTTCAGTGTTTCGGTGGTGCCTTGTTCGATTGCGAGATCAGGCGATACTGCGCCTAAGACCAGTGACGCGATCAGCAGAAAAGTCAGAATCGGCAGCATCAAATCTTGAAACCGAGTTCGCACCCAGCTGACGAGCCCAAACGAAATGCACACGGCGATAAAAGACACCAGATTGAAGCAGCGTTGTATGGTCGTCGGCGGTTCGATCGACCACGCCACGCTGGCGCAAGAGAGCGCGATGTACAGCAACAGAAAGGGATTCATCCGCCGTAGCAGCAGCCATGTCAGCGATGAGCGCCACAGCATCAACAACACGCCGACGCCGAGCAAGCCGACCTTGAAGATCCGGTAATACCCAGGGCCGGAGTTAAAACCGCCGGAAATATTTTCCGGCACCACCATGTAGTAGATCTGGACCCAGACCATTGCGGCCATTAACCAGCCGTACTTGTAGTCCGGCGTCCATTGCGGCGTGCCGGCCTGCTGCGGATAGGAATGCGGGAACGGGGCGTAATTCATCGCGAGCCGAGGGCGGGATGCCGCTGTGCGCACCGCGTTAATGCACGCGGGTCCAGTCCATTGGGAGGTTGCTGAATCGGTCTGCGGTGCATTTAGGGCGGATGAATCGTTCTTAAATCGACAATACTAAAAAGGCTGACCGTGTGTAGGCGCAACTGATGCCCTCGAATTACGTTTCCGGCTTGGGCTGCATCAGTGTGCCCCATGTTGCCGCTAAACCGAGCGCAGCGTAAGCGGTGTAAGCGAAGCACTTCTTGCAGCTCGGAGATATTACCGACAGCGACGACGCTTTTTGTGCGTGCAGCAACACTGCGCCATCCGTATTATGAAACGTGCTTGCCTTACGCTGTGGCGAGTCCAACCGATCCCTAGAAAATGCGCGCCACGCAAACCAGTGATGCCCTGCTTGCCGCTACTCTGACGGTGCTATCGCTCGGGCTCTGGTTTTGCCTAGGGTTCCCGTGGCAGCACCATAACGAATCCTTAGTTTGGGCGATTGAATTACATAAAGCCTCATTGTGGGAGGCGTGGGTATCGAATCCGATTACGCCGGTGCAGACCTATCGGCCACTCGGCGTCATGCTGGCGTGGCTGGGTTTTCATGCCACGCACGGCGGAATCTGGTTGCAGCAGCTATTTAATCTCGTGTTCACCGCTGTTGCTTGGATTGTGGCGCTGCTGGCGGCCAAGCGGTCGGAACGGTTGACCTTTGCCTGGCTTGCTTGCGCTGCAATCGGTGGCTTTTTTTCCGGTTACATCTATTTATTTCATCTGCACGGCGTCTTTTACGGGCCTTTGCTGCTGTTTTTAGCGCTGCTGCAGCGGGACGCAGACCGCGATACCGCATTAACGTGGCACAGCGCCGGCTGCTTATTGGGACTGGCAGCGATTTTTGCTGCATTCCATACCTTTGCCTTCTTATTTTTCGCGGCTTATATCAGCGGTCGTTGGCTGCAAAATCGGCTGCTGGGTCGCCCGGCCAGCGTCCTCGCGGCGCTGGCGACAATATTGCTCGCGGCGGCGGCGACTAAGCTGCTCGTTGCATCGTCTAGCGACCTCGTCCAGGGTAGTTTAATTGCAGGTCTATTGGCTTCGTACAAGGCATTTGAAATCAATGCATTGTTATCCGGGTTCGCCATTGTTTTAGCGGTGCTGGCGGGCGCGGCCGGCACGCGCACCAAGCGCCGCGCGCTCGGTGGCTTGCTTGCGTTGGGTTTAGGGCTGGCGTGCTGGGCAATGCATTTGCCGGCGATTTTTGCCTGGATCATCGTCTGTCAGCTGCGAACACTATTCAGCGGGCGATTCGCACTGGCGGCGCTTATTGCCGTCACTGCGCTGCTGCCGATTGCCACCGCCACCGGTTCTCCGACCTACGCCTTGTTTGTGGTCATGCCGTGCGTCGCCGTTACTGCTCACGGCTGGGATTGGTCTGAGCGATCACACCGCGTCTTGCGGCGTGCGGCATTGGCGGCGCTGATTGCGGTGCCAACGTTATTGTTGGTGTTAAAACTAGGCATTACGGTGCCAGGGGTTAGCAAACTCGTGCAACCCTTGCAGGCAGAGCGGGAAAAGACCGAGCAGATGGCGCAAGTTTTCGGCTGGTTAGACGCGCATCAGGACATCAGCGGTGGTTTAACGTTGTGCCAGCCTGGGGATTTCCCCGTGCGTTCGAACACCGCGGTTGAGCGGCGATATCGAGCGCCGACCCATACTTGGCCGTTCAATGAATACCTGAAAGCACGGTATGGCACGCGCCTTGTGCAGGCCGCGCCCATACTCTTACTGTGCTTTGGCGGCGATACGCGAGCGGGTGCCGAGGTTCTCGATACGGTGCCCGGTCGTTGGGCGAATGCGGCAACATTGCTGAGATTGCCTGCGCCGTAGACGGGAAGAAGTCATCACGGACAGTCGTCTTTACCCGCGCCGACACAGACTAAGTGGTCATGGAAATAACGGCCGTAGCCGTCGGTTGGGGTGCCGAGTTTGTCCTGAATAAGCTGATTATCGGTGCCGGTCCAGGCGTTCCAGGTCCAGCCGAGATACGAGGCCCCGACGGAATCCGCCCAGCGTAATACGTTAGATACCAGCGGCGAGCCGACCGTCCCAGGCGTGTTGTGATCGCCGGTTTCGGTGATGATGACCGGCACGAGTTGGCTGATGTCTTTGCCGTATTGATATTGCTCCACCCCATACTTGGGCAGGGAGGATTTCTCGTCTTTCGGGTAGGCGTGCCAAACCGCCGCCATCTGATTTAGCGGGTCGACGGGTTTGTGCGTCAGCCATTTTTCGAGATCGCCGGCCCAACGCACGCCGCCGACCAGCACCACGTTCTCGGCGCCGGTTGCCCGCACGGCATTTAATAGCTGCTTCATGCCAACCGCACGCCAGTTGAAACGGACAATCCCTTCTTTCCCGTCTTGCACATAGCCGGTTCGGTAGCGGGTAATGAAGCCTCCTTCGCGCCAGACTTGCCATGGATCCTGCGTGTCGGCGATCCAATCGAAATAAGGCTCGTTGAATAGCTCAAACATCACTGCAGGATTATCTTTAAACGTGTTGGCGACTGAGTTCCAGAAATCGAGCGAGTAATCGGCGTCGGCCATCGCATTTTGCGCGCCATAGCCTTCAAACGGCGTTTGCGGCACCAGCGTCGGTTGGCCGGGTACCCGTACATTCGGCCCGCTCCAGTGCAAATCGAGTATCACGTAGAGTCCGGCGGCGACGGCGTCCGCCACGGCCTGGGTGACGGTTTGACGATAATTTTTGCCAGGGTCGGCGGCGCGCGGTTTGCCATCGTGGTCGTACGTCGTCAGGCCTAGCCATGCTGCCTGATTCATTGGGAAGCGGATGACATTTGCCTTCCAGCGTTTAATCGCGGCGAAGTCAGGGTGGTCATTGCCCCAGGGATTATCCGGCGTCCAGCCCTGGATAACGAAATTCTCCAGGCCGCTGACATTTACCCCGCGCAGTTGTAACGGATTCCCGTGAGGGTCGACAAAACGGTTGACCGCAATTTTGATGGCTAGCGGCTCTGCCGGTACGACAGTAACGCTCGCAGATGCGGGCGAGCCCAGCGTCGCCCCGTTGCTGGGATTGCGCAGCGTTACGGTAAGGCGATGATTTTCCTGCTCGGGTACTTCACCGGGAGCGGGGATTGGGATCGAAAAATAACGTGGGCCGTCATCGCCCGGTTGCCAGCGGATAGTGCCAGTGCGTGCAGAGGCGGGCGGTGTCTCTGAACCCGGAGCATCGACGGTTACGGAGTAATCAACGCTGGTCGCACCCTGGCTGGGGCCGCTGCGGGTTACTGTGATGGTCAGCAATTCCGCGTTTTGGGCGACGGTGAGCGTCTCTGACGCTAGCGCTAACTTGCTTAGGCCGGCGTTTTTTGAGGCCGCATCAGCGCGTGAGATGTAGTCATCCAGCGCGAGGAGGCCGGTCGCCAAGAGAATAAAAACAACTACAGCGCCGCCGATAATTTTCCACATACCCATTCCCCCCGAGTGATCAAGGGCGCAGCCATTGGGTTTATGGTGCTGCGCCCCTTGCAGCCAGTGTGCTGCTCGGGGCGCTGCGTGAAAAGCCGTGGTTTTTCCCCATCGCCATTGGCGGCAATGGGGAAAAGGAGCGTTTAGGCGAGGAAGCCGAGGTTGCGGCGTGCGCCGAAGTTGGCGAGGTTGGGGAAGATGGCGTTGAGGTTGGTGTCGGCGACCCCAA
>JALNYU010000002.1 GCA_023229645.1 Nevskia sp.
ACGAGGCTATCAAATTGGCTCACCGTGAACTCACCGAAGCCCTGCGATTGCTGTCAGAGCAACCGCCACAATGGAATGACCCACCAGCATCCCAGTGGAGATGAAAATGAGGGGAAACCTCAGAGTCTGACCCTTATTATCGGACCTTTATTATCGCTCTCGATTAGAAATCCAGCAGCACATAGCAACAGCTTTTCCAGACAGCCCGCAACGCGCCGCGATCAGGACCTGCCTAACTGCTCTCAAATACCCCTAATTTTCAGCGCGACGCGCATCCGGGTCACCACCGATTGAGCCCGAGCTTTGATCTCTGCTAACTTAGAAGCCCGGCTGAAATGCAAAGCCGGCAACAACGACGGTAGGGAACGCTGGTCACGTTGTCTGAATGGCCTCTCTACCGCTTACTTCAATTTAGGGAGAGACCATAATGAGACGGAACACCATTGTTCTTGCAGCCAGCGCTTTGATGCTGGCGGCGTGCAGCAAGCAGGCCCCGGCGCCACAGCCGGCACCCGAAGTGGCGCCACCGCCGTCACCCGCGGTTGCGGCTGCTCCGACGATCACGCCGGTCGATGTGCCGGCGGGCTATGGCTATCCTGGCGATCGCACTGAATTTCAGGCCTGGGCGGATACTTGGCAGATCGACAACATCACGACCGCGGCGTGGAATCTTTGGGCAGGCATGACCAGCGATTCCGGGCAGAAGTGGAATGGTGCGGTGTTGCCGGTTTGGGAAACCTGGTGCGGCTCAGAAGAAGTGTTTAGCGCCACCGGCTGCACGACGTTGAGCAAGCCCGGCCGCCGCTTCGAACGCCCGCATCAGTTCGGGCATGTCGCGAAACTGCTCGGCAAGACGGCGAAGAACGACGAAGGCCAGGTGGTTTCATTCAACAAGTTCAATCCGCCGATGGTGAAGTATCTAAACACGCAGCAGCCGGGCCCGGGCGGTGTGAATTACAACTATGTTTCGATGCAGAGCCTGGCGAGCCTGAACGCCGCGTGGCCGGCGGAAACGCCGATCAGCCAGCGCACGGTCGTCGAAGCGCCATATCAGTCCGATGAAGGCAGCACGCAGGGCTATACCGGCATGGAAACGAAGCCGGTGATCTTCATTGTCAAGGCCAGCGGTCTGACGCCGATGCCGTTGTGGATGGGGCCCAAGGCGTCGACGAACGCTGCCAACTCAACGCCGAACACTTGGTACAACTGTGTGCTGCTGGATCCGACGGCAGCGGCCGATCCAGCCGTCATGCCGGTACCGGCAACGCCGGAGCAGATTGCTCAGGCGGTGGCCAGCCCAGGACTTAGCTGCAAGAACTATTGGTACGCGCCGCTGGCAACGATCTACAGTTTCCAGATGAACGCTGCCGAAGCGGCAGATTGGAATAATGTTGCCAATAATTCTGGAGACTCTGGCCAAGGCTTGATCGCCTCCGCAGGCGATTACGGCGTGCTGGTGGGCATGCACGTCAACAGCAAGGCGATCAAGAATTGGACCTGGGAAACCTTCTGGTGGCAGCCGGGAAAGGATGCGCCGAACAACTTCCCGGGCAGCAAAGCCGGCCTTACTGACAACGTGGCGGGCGCCTGGCGCAATTATGCGATGTGCACCGGCTGGAACCAGACGCAGGGCAACGCTTCAAGCAAGATGGTGGTCTGCTTCAATCCCTATCTTGAAACCTCGTCCGGCATTCCGGCCGGCCAGACCAGCAACTGCATGAGCTGCCATGGCGTGGCGACGGTCGGCTCGCCGCTGGGCGGAACGCCGGAGGCGCCGGTGCTGCCTTCGCTGAATTATCCACCGGACTACAAGAAGCCGATCAACTTCGATACCGATCCGCGCTACTCGACGTTCACGAAGACGGACTTCTCGTGGGCGATCCAGGGCGATGCGATCAATCTGCCGGCAACATCCGCGGCGGCGAAGCCGTAACGAGGGTACGCTTTGAATCAATGGCCCGGCGCAATCCGCCGGGCCGTTTTCGTCGCGTCAACAATCCCCAGCGGTCCGCAGGCGCTGACACGGATGTGGACTGCGGCCGGCTTGAACGAAGGCAACGCGGCGTCAATGTAGGCGCGCTTCGACGGTCAGTGTCGCGCTGCGGCCAGGACCGTCGATTCCGGAGCCGTGCTCGCGGTAGCTGGCGTCTCCGAGGTTATCGACATTCAGTCGAAACCGCCAAATCGAGTTCGGCTCATAACCTAGCCTCAGGTTCGCGGTAAGATAAGCTGGCGTGCCGTTTGGATCGATGCGATTGTCGGTCAGATCGGTGCCGGCCAGCCTATCCTGACGGCGGGCATAAAGCAGATAAGGTTCGACGTAAATGCTCCGGCCATGCAGGAATTTAGCCCCGAGTGCAGCATTCAACGGCGGGATGCGGTTGGCCGGCTCCGTGCTGCCGTCGGCGAGGCGCTCACGGCCATAAACGAAATTACCCCGGACATAGAACTCGTTCACACCGAGCCGACGCGTAACGCCGAGTTCGACCCCCCAGAGTTCGGCGCTGGTAGAGTTTTGGTTCTGGGTGACATTGCGAACCACATCACCCGTAACAATAGTGTCGCCGGTGTTCACGCGGCTGATACGATCCTTGTAATCGCTACCCCAGATGAAAGTCTCGGCTTGCCAAGCCGGGGTCGACCATTTCAAACCGATGTCGTAACTCAGCACGAATTCCGGCCGTAAACGGGTATTCGGAATGATGAAGTTCGCGGCGCCGCTGTTGCCGAAGGTGCCGAGATCCTGAATATTCGGAACGCGAAAACCGCGGCCGAGGTTGGCTACTGCGTTTAACGCCGGGGTGAGCCGATAGAGCAGGCCAAGATTGCCGCTGAGGTCATCCGGGCTCAGCGCAACATCGGCACCCTCGTTCGCTCGTGGCAAACGAATGTCGAAAGCGCTGTAACGGCCGCCGAGAGTGATGTCGAAACGCTCGGTGGGATGAAACACGTTTTGGACAAAGAATGCGTAACTGTCGAGCGTCGAGCCATCCGGGAAACGCGGCGAGCGAGTATTGACGGCACCGGAGTCGATATCGATACGTCGGCGCGCGCTGGTAATGGTGTCGAGGTAAACCTCGGCGCCATAACTGAGATCGAGCCAGCGCCGTGCGCCGGTGCTGAACTGGAGTGTAATTGCGTTATAACGGCTGGCGTTCTGTTCGATATCGAAGCTTGTCGAACCCGTGTCCTGGCTGCGCCGATCATCGTCGATCAATTGTTGTGCTAGATGCAGCTCTACAGTCTTTGCCAGCAGTAGGTTAGGTCTAGCACGGTAGCGCAGGTGGTAGAACAGCCGATCGTTCGGTTCAAAATCGCTGAACACACTGGCGGCGGGCTGGCCGCCCAAACCGGGATTGCTGGCGTCGAAACGAGGTGTCGAAGGTTGTCGCCAATAGCTCGCGGAAACCAGCAGTTCGCCATAGCCGCCGCGCCAGATCAATTTGACGTCGCCACCGCCGGCTTCGTACCCGGAAGGGCGAAATCGCTGCTGCCGAGCGCCGCGCAGATCCTCGAACGTCTGCCAACTGGCGCTGGCGGCGAGCGATAGACCCGCACGCCCGACAGCCCCCTCGATGTGCGTTTCACGGCCGAGTGTGGCGCTATTGAAACGCACCAGCGCGGCGCCGCGCGGCGACCACGTCGTGCCATCGAAACGGACCTCGGGCGTCAGTACCTGAACGACGCCCCCGAGCGCATCCGATCCATACAGTGCGCCCGATGGACCGCGCGAGAGCTCCACGCGCTCGACATAGAACGGATCGGCCAGCGCTGGGTATTGATTGGGAGCATTACGAAAGAACGCATTATTGATTCGCAAGCCATCGACTAGGTGCAACACCTCTGACCCTTTCAAACCGCGCACGATCGGAATGCCTTGGCCGGGTGTCGTACTCTGCACATAGACACCAGTCTGACCACGCAAGGCCTCAACCACGCTACGCGCGCCAGTACGTTGGAACTTTTCGCTGTCGATTAAAGTCACCGCCGTCGACACATCCTGAACGCTCACCGCCCGGCGGGTAGCCGTCACCTGCACGGGAGCCAGTATCTGGATCTGCGCTGCGTCGTCCGCGCGGCGTTCTTGCTCTTCGGGGCGACTTAGGTTTTCCGAATCCGCAAAACCGTCGAATGGGGCTGTTGCGATCAGACAGACAGTTCCGAAAGCACGGAATCGGGCGGGTAGCGGCATGAGGTCAAAATTCTGAGGAAGCGGAGGATTCGTTGAACAGTAATAAAAAAAATGTAAAGAAGGCGTAAACGAGGCAGGCCCGCGACAAATATTTCGGTTGCGCGGGTTGGCTCTATCTCGCGGTGCTGCTGGATCTGCACGCGCGGCGCGTGGTGGGCTGGTCGATGTCGGCGCGCAACGATGTCGCTTGGGTCCTGGGCGCACTGCGCATGGCGATTGCAGCGCGTCGGCCGGCAGCCGGATTGATTCACCACACCGATCGTGGCCGGCTGTATGCGGCGGACGCTTACCGCGATGTGATGACCGGCCACGGCATGGTGCCCAGCATGAGCCGCAAGCGAGACTGCTGGGACAACGCGGTAGCGGAAAGCTTCTTCGCAACGATCAAGCACGAACTGATTTGGGGCCGAGATTTCAAAACCCGCGAACAGGCCCGGTAGGAAATCTTCGAATACATCGAGGTCTTCTATAACCGGCAACGCAGCCATCAAACACTCGATTACCGCTCCCCAGTGGCATTCGAGGCCTTGATGGATGTAGCCTGATTTCAGTGTCCGTCAGACTTTGGTCAGTTCAGACCGACCCCTATTATTACGTCCGGCATGTAAACCGTCGCGTCTCCAGACCGGCGATCTTTTTGATAAAGCAGCCGCCGCACGCCTAAATGGGCAAGCAACGGCTCGATCAGCGAATCGGGGATCATCGTCACACGGTCCTTAGCGCCTTTGCCATCCCGGACGGTAATCTGCCGCGAGGCGAGATCTGCATCTTTCACGCGCAGGCGGACCGCCTCCATCAACCGCATCCCGGTCCCATAAAGCAGACGCACGACCATACCTTCCACATCATCATTCAAACCGGCCAGCAAGTGCTGTACCTCAGATCGCGTCAGCACCGTGGGTAATTTTTGAGGCTTCTTCGCGCGCGTGACATTGGCCAGCCAGGGTAGATCCAGCTGCAGTACCTCACGATACAAGAACAGAATGGCCGATAGGGCAAGATTCTGAGTATTGGCCGCGACGTTTAAATCAGTAGCCAGATGCGACAAGAACGCCTCAACCGCAGGCGCCCCCAACGTTCGAGGATGCTGTTTTCCATGAAAGAGAATAAAACGCCGAATCCAGTGCAGGTAGGAATCTTCCGTACGCAGGCTGTAATGCAACGCCCGAATGCGTGCCCGGACCTGCTCCAGCAACCGGGGCGATTGCGCTGCTGATACGTCAGCTGACGTATAATCCTGGAGTTTTGACGCGTTTTCTGGAATCATAAGCTTGTTTCCAAAAGACTTTTATGTAAAGGTTAACGGATTATACGTCGAGTTTTATGTCAGAGTTATATTTCAAAGTGATATCTAATTGGCGTTAGGCTCCAAAAGGAACCACCGTGCCTCATCTCGCAATCACGACAATCGGGAACCGGCACTCCGGCAAGTCCCGCACCTGGAACACACTGTTCGGCGCGACCGTAAGGACCGGAAAGTATGAGCGGCGACTTTACTTGAACAAGTCACAGTACGTGAACGTCTTTTTAGTTAGTGGCTCGCCCGAGGAAAGAGAAGAGTATGTAGGTGAGATCATCACCGTGGAAAAGCCAAGCATAGTTCTCTGCTCTACTCAGTACATCGAGGCAGTACGAACTACATACGACTTCTTCTTCAGGCACGGCTACGACGTACACGTTCAATGGCTCAATCCAGGTTACAGCGATCAAGCGCAGTACGACGACAGTCTTGGGCTAGTTCAGTACTTACTGCGGAAGGGCGCAACTGTACAAATGCGAGACGGTCAAGCCGATCCTACATCGCGCGTTCAAGATCTTATTCGCGCAATACTTGGTTGGGCCACCTATCATGACTTGGTACATACCGAGTTTGGGGCCTAACCCGCTGGTCAACCGGACCTGCCTTCGGCAGGCCGGTTACCAGCAACGTTAGGCCTCAAAATATGTGCGTATGAACATCCGTGACGAATCGCTTTCCGAATGGAAGCAAGCGTTTGCCAATGTTTACCGTCAGAGTCAGTATGACGAAAACTTTTGCGAGTTGCTTGCAAAACGCGAGCGAGCGTCTGAGGCTGCAGCAGCAAAGCACCTCCAACCGTGGCTTCACATTCTCGAAGACAGTATTCAGTGGCTTGCCAATCTCGCCGCGATTCTTGATCGCCTCAACACCGATGGCGCGCTAAACAATGCGGAGAGGGCCATTTGGGCCATGGTTGGTGCTTCGTGCTCGCACGCAATGGCAGTGCGACGCCTCGTTATCTCAGGTCTTGACACACCAGCACGAGCAGAAGCGCGAACTCTGGATGAGCACCTCAGCGCTTGCATCGCATTCCTTCACGACAGGGAGTTGGCGGAGCAATTCCACCAGTGCCAAACCAAGGACGATGCAGCACAGTTCTGGTACAAAAACCTGAACACAAAGGCACTTCGCAAGCATCTAAATGCAGTGGAGCGAACCGTTAGCTTGGAGCCTATCGTTAGCGCGGATATGCGCGCTTGGCGCTCAAACGAAATCGACTGGTTCTCTCAGGCGATTCATCCTAGTTATCTTGGTGCAGCACTATCGACTATTACGCTTACCGCTGAAGATCCCGACATGCATGGCCCGGCGTTCCTTGGCCTAGCGTCCGCGTGTTCGGAAAGAACACTAGACTTTGCATGCAAATCGATCTGGTACTTTGCCTGCTTCGGCTTCATGATGCTTTTCAATGAACACAACTCGCATCCACCAGTCATTCCAGTTGACAAGGAGGACGAAATGCATCAAATGGCAGTTGTCGGCCGCTACGTTATCCAGCGGCTTAACAGGAAGTACTGGTCTTATGAAATATACCCATCGACAGAAGCGCAGACTGACGTCTGAAGTGCCCCATCCTGCCTTCGATCGAGGCCTAACTGTAGGTTCAACACGGACAAAAATGCTTCGCATTTTTGCCGGTTAACCTGGGCGTTGAGGCTGTAGAAAAACCCCCAAACTGGCATGAATCACGCTGCTAAATGGAGAAGACAGGAGACGCCAATGGCGCGTTACAAGCCGGTTGATCCGCATCTCTCAAAGCTGCTACCGGTTCGGTTCTCGGAGCAGATTCTTCCGGGGACATTCGAGTACGCGCTGAACTGGCTGGTTGATCACGAGATTGACCTGAGCGTGTTCGATGCCCGTTACCGCAACGACGAAACCGGCGCTTCGGCCTATCACCCCGGTGTGCTGCTGAAAGTGGTTCTGCTGGGCTATGCCCGTGGGTTAACCTCGTCTCGCAGTATCGAACGCGCCTGCCGCGAAAACATCGTCTTCATGGCGTTATCCGGCGATACGGCGCCGCACTTCACGACGATTGCCGGGTTCGTAGCCAAGCTGCCGAACGAGATCACGGCGGTATTCCGAGACGTCCTATTAGTCTGTGACGCACAAGGCTTGATCGGCAGAGAACTGTTTGCGGTGGATGGCTGCAAACTGCCCTCAAATGCTTCCCGGACCTGGAGCGGCACCCGCGCCGATCTGCAGAAGAAAGCCGAGAAAATGGAAAAGGCCATCGGCTACTTGCTGGATGCGCACCGGCGGCAGGATGCCGGCCCAAACAACGATTCGCTCACGCAGCGCGAGCAGCAGCAAATCGAAACGCTTTCGCGGAATAGCCAGAAGATTCGCCCTGACGGACTTCAAACCGCGCCTGAATCGCAAAGGCGAAGAACTGAAAGCCAACCTGACCGATCCCGACTCGGCCGTAATGAAAACCAGCCACGGCGTCGTCCAAGGCTATACCGGCGTGGCGGCGGTCGATTCAAAATCACAGGTCATCGTCAACGCCAGCGCCTTCGGCACCGGACAAGAGAATGCTCTGCTGCCGGTCGTCCTCCAAGACCTACGGCAAGACTTCAAAGCCATCGGCCGCAAAGACCCGCTACACGCCGCCACCGTGCTGACCGATTCCGGCTATCACGCCGAAACCACGCTGCAGCAACTGGCCGATGCCAAGATTGATGCCCTCATCGCCGACACCGGTTTTAGAGCACGCGACCCGCGCTTTGCCGAAGCCTACCAACACAAGCCAAAAGAAAAACAACGACAGCCCGGCGAACACCGCTCGCGCTGGTTTCAGCCAAAAGACTTTCAATTCGATCCCCAGACAAAAACCTGCATCTGTCCCGCCGGCAAAGCACTCAAACTCAGCACCGCCAATGCCGTCATCAAGGGCCGACGCGGCATCAGCTTTGAAGGCACAAAAGCCCGCTGCCAAGGCTGCCCCCTCCGGACGCAGTGCCTGCGCAAGCCGGACATCAGCCCATATCGACAAGTCACCTTCTTCGACGGCAGCAAAACCAAAGGCCTGCACCCGCAAACCACCGCGATGAAAGCCCGGATCGACAGCAGTGAAGGGCGATTACTGTACAGCCGGCATCTGGGTATCGTCGAACCGGCCTTCGGCAATCTGCACAATCACCACCTACGCCGCTTCACGCTCAGAACCCGAAGCAAGGTGGACGCACAGTGGAAGCTGTTTGCCTTGGTGCACAACGTACAAAAGCTGCAAGGCAAGGCGCCATGAAGTACCTAGCAAAGCTGGAAACGGTAGGATATCGTCCAACACGGCACTGCCGCCGCCGAGGCCGGCCAGACAATGGAGTCGTCAGATGATCGCAATTCGATCAAACAACGCGGCGTTAGAGCCGATCACCGCATTCGCGCATTTTGGTGAATGCGGTAGTGGGCATTTTCTACAGACTCGTTAGCCGTCTTGAAAGCCATGGCGCATACGCTCGAACTATTTCAACGAATATCTTGGAACAACACCAAGTTTGAGGTTGTTTCGCGAACAAACACGGAACTCACAATCGCATTTGATAGTGTGTCGCTGTCCGGGGAAGAGCCCAGAAGAGTGGAAATGGTGTTTCTTGAGCCGAGTAATGAGTGGGCTTCCCTATGGAGCCAGTCTGCCAACGAATGGATAGAACACCCTGACCACGAAAAACCCATTGGCAATCGCGTTGAAGAGGCAACAGCAAAGGTGGTACGAAAGCTAAAGTTCAGTTTCGGCGGGCATCACGAGTTGGGTTGGGCACGGTGGGGTTTCACCGCCGAGTCGATTCGGGTCAACGCCTGAAAGAACCGATGGCTAACATGGCGCTCAACCTCGCTCCTTTCAGTCGCTGGACGCTGCGCGATAAAGCCGCGCAGCGCCGGTTAGCTCTACGTTGGGCCTAAAAGAAAAGCATGACAGCGCCACTCGTCATCGACGTTTCATCAGCCTCAATGGCGCGCGAGCTTCACGCTATTCTCGCTCGCCACCTTGCCTTTCCGAGCTACTACGGGCACAACTGGGATGCGTTCTGGGATTGCGTAACAGATATAGAGCAGTGCTCACTGCCGGACACACTGCAAATCTTCGGCCTCGGTGCCCTCACAGAGAAACTGCCTCGTGAGGCGCAGCTATTCCAGCAGTGCTTGGCGGAGTTGCAGCGTGAACGTCCTGAATTCAAAGTTCAGTTGGCCCAACAAGGCGCTGCACCCGACGTGGGACTTGACCCGAAATAGTTGACACTCTAATCCAGCAAAGTAAGTGAGATGGATGGCGAGATTAAGGAGCGGCGTAAGGGCTAACCGGCCTTAAACAGTCAAGTGCCTCGTTACCAGATCATCCGTGAGTTCGGCGATGCCGCCGCGAGCGACGGGGCGGCCTTTGTCGAGGATGATGAAATCGCTGGCGACGCGGCGGGCGAACGGGAGTTTTTGTTCGACCAGTAAGACGGTGAGGCCGAGATCCTTATTGAGTTTTAGAATCAAGTCGCCGATGTCGTGGACGATGTTCGGTTGGATGCCTTCGCAGGGTTCGTCGAGAATCAGCAGTTTCGGTTCTAGTGTTAGCGCGCGGCCGATGGCGAGCTGCTGCTGCTGGCCGCCGGAGAGATCGCCGCCGCGGCGCTTTGCCATCTTGGCCAGCACCGGGAACAGGCTATGAATGTAGTCCATTAGCTCACGGCGCTTCGCTGCGCTTAGCGGTCGTGCTTGTAGGCCAACACGAAGATTCTCTTCAACGGTGAGCTGCGAGAAGATCTCGCGGCCCTGGGGCACGTAGCCGATGCCGAGGCCGGCGCGGGCGTCGGCGGAATACTTGCGTAGGTCTTTACCGTCGGCGCCGTAGCGGATTTCGCCGCTGGCGGCCGGCAGCAGGCCCATGATGCATTTTAGCAGCGTGGTTTTGCCCATGCCGTTGCGGCCCATCAGGCATAGGCGGGCGCCGGTGGCGACGGTGAGGTCGATGTCCCAGAGCGTGTGGCCGCCGCCGTAGAATTGGTTGAGGCCTTTGATTTCGATCATCGTGGTCACTCGCCCAGATAAACTTCTTTAACGCGGGGATGGTTCTGCACCTCGTCCATGCTGCCTTCGGCGAGCACGTGGCCTTCGTGCAAGACAGTGACGGTGCGGGCGATTGAGCGGACGAAGTTCATATCGTGTTCGACCACGACCACTGAGTGCTTGCCGGCCAGCGAGACCAGCAGTTCGGCGGTGCGTTCGGTTTCCTGCGGTGTCATCCCGGCAACGGGTTCATCGACGAGCAGCAGCAGCGGGTCTTGCATCAACAGCATGCCGATTTCCAACCACTGTTTCTGGCCGTGTGAGAGCGCGCCGGCGCGGCCGCTGCGCGCGTCTTGCAGGCCGATGATTTGCAGCACTTCGTCGATACGGTCGCGTTGTTCGCCGTTTAGTTTCGCGAACAGCACGTGCCAAACGCGCTTGCTGTCGGCCATCGCCAATTCCAGATTTTCGAACACGCTGTGTTCGGCGAATACCGTGGGTTTTTGGAATTTGCGACCGATGCCGACTTGGGCGATTTCCGGTTCGGTGAGGCCGAGGAGGTCGATGGTTTGGCCGAACCAGGCCGAGCCGGTATCGGGGCGGGTTTTGCCGGTGATGACGTCCATCATCGTGGTTTTGCCGGCGCCGTTCGGGCCGATGATGCAGCGTAGCTCGCCGGTTTCGATGTAGAGATTGAGATCGTTCAGCGCTTTGAAGCCATCGAAACTAACGGTGATGCCTTCAACGTACAGAATGATGTTGTGCGAGAGGTCCGGGCTCGGCGCATTCGTGCTGTGGCGCCGGCCGGTGGGCTTGAAGCGCAGGCCAATCGGCCCGCCGCCGCTGTTGATGCTAACGCTCATGCCGCAGCCCTCCGCATCAAGCCAACCACGCCACGCGGCAGGAATAACGTTGCCAGCACGAATAAGGCGCCCAGTGCATAGAGCCAGACCTCCGGTGCGGCGGCGGTGAAATAGGTTTTTGCATAGTTGACGAGTACGGCGCCCGCAACCGCACCATACAGCGTGCCGCGGCCGCCAACGGCGACCCAGATCACGACTTCAATCGAGTTGATCGGCGCGAATTCGCTCGGGTTGATGATGCCGACTTGCGGCACGTACAGCGCACCGGCGATGCCGGCGAGCATCGCTGAGAATACCCAGATCCAGAGTTTGTAAGACTCCACTTTGTAGCCGATGAAACGGGTGCGGCCTTCGGCGTCGCGGATCGCTTGCAGTACACGGCCGAAACGCGAGGCAACAATATATCGGCAGGCGAGGTAAGCGCCGGCTAACGCCAGTACGGTGGTAACGAAGAGCGCGATGCGCATGCCGGGCGCTTGCAGATCAAAGCCCAGTAGTTCTTTGAAATCGGTTAACCCGTTATTGCCGCCAAAGCCCATTTCATTGCGGAAGAACGCCAGCAATAGGGCAAACGTGAGCGCTTGGGTGATGATCGACAGATAAACCCCGGTTACGCGTGAGCGGAACGCGAGCCAGCCAAAGATCAGCGCGAGCAAGCCGGGGACTAGTACGACCATGATCAGCGCGACTGGAAAATGGTTCATGCCCTGCCAGAACCACGGCAGCGTTTTCCAATTCAAGAACACCATGAAGTCCGGCAGAATCGGATCGCCATAAACCCCGCGGGTGCCGATTTGGCGCATGAGATACATGCCGACGGCATAGCCACCGAGCGCAAAAAAGGCGGTATGGCCAAGGCTTAAAATGCCGCAATAGCCCCAGACCAGATCAACCGCGATCGCCAGCAGCGCGTAGCACAGATATTTGCCGAACAGCGTCACCGAGTAAGTGGAGAGGTGCAGGGCTGAGCCCTCGGGCACCACTAAATTTGTCAGCGGCACCAGCACTAACGCTGCAGCGAGTAGCGCTAGCAAGATTTGGCCGCCGCGGTCTTGGCGCAGCGCGGCGAGCAGTATCGACGGCGGCTTCATCGTCGTGGTTTCCATTAATGGCCCTCCGCCGCGCGGCCTTTCTGCGGGAACAGGCCTTGTTTGCGGCGCTGGATAAACAGAATGATGAACACCAGCACGACGATTTTCGCCATGACGGCGCCGACTGCCGGCTCCAGCAATTTGCCGGCGACGCCGAGCGTCATGCCGCCGATCAAGGTGCCCCAAAGGTTGCCGACACCGCCGAAGACCACGACCATGAACGAGTCGATGATGTAGGCCTGACCGAGATTAGGGCCGACATTGGTCAGCTGTGATAGCGCCACGCCCGCGACACCGGCGATGCCCGAGCCGAGGCCGAAAGTGATTGCATCCACCCATTCACTGCGGATGCCCATCGCCCGCGCCATCGAGCGATTTTGCGATACTGCCCGCACTTTCAAGCCGAGCGACGTGCGTTTCAAAATGAGCTGTAACGCAATAAACACCAGCAGCGTGAAGAGAACAATGTAGAGGCGGTTGTAGGTGAGCGAGAGCGCATCGTTAATAACCAGTGTGCCGCTCATGAATTCTGGCGATGCCACCGAGCGATTCAGCGGCGAGAAAATAGAGCGCACTAACTGCTGCAGAATTAGCGATAAGCCAAACGTTGCGAGCAGGGTTTCGAGCGGCCGGCCATAGAGAAAGCGAACGATGCTGCGTTCGATGGCCACACCGACTAAACCCGAGACCAGAAACGCGGCGGGAATCGACAATAGTATCGACAGCGCTAAATGCTCGGGCAATAGTTGCTGCATGACATAAGCGGTATAGGCGCCGAGCATGATTAGCTCACCGTGCGCCATGTTGATGACGCCCATAACGCCGAATGTGATCGCCAGCCCAATCGCTGCGAGCACCAGCACCGAGCCCAGGCTGAGGCCGAAAAACAGAGTTTCGACACTGCCGTAGATGCCGCGCCAGAACTCAATGCGCTGGGCGGCTTTGGCGGCGGCGTTGCGCACGCCATCGTCCGTTTCGGCGTAGCTGCCGTCGGCGTTGGCCGTGCTGATCGCTTTCAGCTTGTTGTAGGCGTCGCCGTCCAAGGTTTGGCTGAGCGCGGTGGTGGCGGCGAGGCGGGTTGCGGCGTCGTCGCTATCGAGATCCGCAATCGCGAGGCCGATCTCGATTGCTTTGCGTACGGCGCTGTCTTTTTCGCTGCTGAGACGAACGCGTAGGAGATCGACGGTGGCGCTATCGGCATCACGCAGCATTTCATGCACCGCGACAAGGCGCACGCTGCGGTCAGGATCATCAAGCCGGAATTGGGCGATAGCGCCGCGCAAGAACTTTCGCAATGCGTTATTGGTGCCGACCTTGCTGAATCCGTCGGCCGCTTCGGTGCCGGCCGTGGTCAGCGTTTCGGGGTCGGTGAGCCGCAGGCCGGTATCGACTTCTTCGGTGATAAAAACTTTGCCGTCGCTGTCACGGCTGTAGAGGTGTTCGTCTAGCAGTGCTTTCAACACCGACTGCGCGCTGGCGTGGTGCGAGGCGATTAATTGTTCGAGTAATTGCTGTTTGTCGCTGAGGCCAGCGTTTGGAAGTTGGCTAAGAATGCCAACAAAATCGGTGGCTGGGGCTGCCGCGACGTTGCTTGCGGGTGCTTCTTCAGCGGCGTTAGCGGTGACGGCGGATAACGCCAGCAGCGCGAACGCGAGCGGGCTGAAAATTTGGAAAAGGCGGTGCCAGCGCGTTGTACGGGCAACAGACGCGGTGACGTGAAAACGGCGTCGTGCATAACGCATGAGGTGCTCGATCCGGTTCGCGAGACCTTACGGTCCCTTGGGCAATGAGAAAGCAAGCTCCGAGCCGAAACCGGCTCGGAGTTGCGTCGAACGGAATGAAACTCAGCGGCTCAGTAATTCTGGCCGGAGCACTTCTTAGTCTTGGTGTTGTAGTTGCCGCACTTGAGATTGACCCAGTCGGCTTCCAGATCCTTGCTACCCGGCAGGAAGTCGGACCAAGCATCGCCCGGCACCGTGCCCTTGGTCTGCCATACCACGTCAAACTGGCCATCACCCTTGATTTCGCCGATGTAAACCGGCTTCGTGATGTGATGGTTCGGCAGCAGTTTTGCCGTACCGCCGGTCAGGTTGGGAACTTCGAGGCCGGGTAGGGCTTCGAGTACTTTCGTGACATCGGTGGTGCCGGCTTTCTCAACCGCTTTCACCCATAGATTGAAGCCGATGTAATGCGCTTCCATCGGATCGTTGGTGGTGCGCTTCGGGTTCTTGATGTAGGTCTGCCACTGCTTGATAAACGCCGTGTTAGCCGGCGATTTGATGCTTTCAAAGTAATTCCAGGCCGCGAGATGGCCGACCAGCGGCTTGGTGTCGATGCCGGAGAGTTCTTCTTCGCCGACCGAGAATGCGACAACTGGAATGTCTTCAGCGGAAATCTTCTGGTTGCCCAGTTCTTTGTAGAACGGAACGTTGGCATCGCCATTGACTGTCGATACCACCGCCGTTTTCTTACCGGCCGAGCCGAAGGCCTTAATTTTGGAGACTTCGCTCTGCCAATCCGAGAAGCCAAACGGCGTGTAGTTGATCAGGATGTCTTCATCCTTCACGCCCTTGGCTTTCAAATACGCTTCGAGAATCTTGTTGGTTGTGCGCGGATAAACATAGTCCGTGCCTTCCAAAACCCAGCGCTTAACTTTGACGTCTTTCATCAAATAGTCGACGGCTGGGATCGCCTGCTGGTTCGGTGCCGCGCCGGTGTAGATCACATTCTTCGAGGACTCTTCGCCCTCGTACTGCACCGGATAGAACAGCAAGCCGTTGTCCTTTTCGAACACCGGCAATACTGATTTACGCGACACCGAAGTCCAGCAGCCGAATACCACCGAGACTTTGTCCTTTTCAAGCAACTCAGTCGCTTTTTCGGCGAACAAGGGCCAGTTTGAAGCTGGGTCGACGACGACCGCCTCCAGCTTCTTACCGAGCAAACCGCCCTTTTTGTTCTGCGCGTCGATCAGCATCAACACCGTGTCCTTCAGCGTCGCTTCAGAGATCGCCAGCGTACCGGACAGCGAATGCAGCACGCCGACCTTGATTGTGTCTTCAGCCTGGGCGGTGCCGGCGAAAACGCCGAACGCTGCGCAGGATGCGAGTAACACATTTTTAAAGTACTGCCTTTTCATGCTCCGATCTCCTAGTGAGAAGTGAGGGTGGGTTAATGCATGACGCGGCCTGCCTTAGATTTGGATCGACAGGCTGACGCCGTATTGCTTGCTGTCCGGCAGGCCGGAGTTCAGCGTCGTGTTCAGGAAGAACAGGCCGACGCGGGCGTCGAACTTCTTGATCACATAGTTCACGTTCAGCTCCAGCGTGCGCTGGTGGTATTCCAGGGCGTTGACGGTGCTGCTGGCGTTGAACTGGGTCTGGCCGTACTTGCCGAGCAGCTGGATCTTGCCGACGCCGAGGTTCTGCGGGAACAGGTAGCTGGCGAGGCCGAAGAAGCCGTTGCTCTTGGCGTAGCTGCCGTCGAAGCCGCCGTAGCCGCCGAGGCGGTCATAACGGGCGTATTCGCCTTCAACCGTGAACGTACCGACGCCCGGGAAGTTGCGTTCGCCGAGGAAGTCGACGTTCCAGGCGTGCTGGTCGGCAACGGTCTGACCGGCGAAGCCGACGGCGAGAATGTTCTTTTCGCCGTAGTAGGTGCCGTTCAGGTAGTAGCCGGGCTCTGGATCCCAGAAATCGGCCTGAATACGCCCAGCGACGAGCACCTTGCTGTCGTTCTGAGTCTCAGGAATGTCGAATACGCCAGCCTGAACCTTGATGATGCCGAACTGGCCCCAATAGGCGAGGCCGTTGTCACGACCGGCGAATTCAGACGGGTAGCCGTCCTGCACGCCATCGTTGAACGGACGGGTATTGTTGTTGTAGAACACGCCGTACAGGTTGGCGCGGTCGGTCGGCGCCAGGAAGCGGCCAGCCCAGAGGTGGAACTGGTCGTTGATTTCCAGGCGGGCGATCGCGTCGAGCAACTGCAGCGAGTTGTCGCCGTTCGGCGGGCTGCCCTGGTATTCCGTGTTGAACGTGAACTTCAGGTACGGGGTAACCGAACCGTTGACGTACAGACGAATGTTGTCGACGTTGAAATCGTTCGCGTCCTGGATCGGCTCTTCGTTCGAGGTATGAACGAAGCTGGTGCGCAGACCGGCGCCGAAGGTCAGCGACGGCGCAGCGTCGTCCGCCATGACGGTGGTCATGGGCAGCGCGGCGAACAGCGGCGCGGCGACGGCTAGGGCGCGGAGGCCCAGGCCTAAGCCTTTATTATTGTGTAGCATCTTCACTTTCATGCTTTAACTCCCGTTGGTGGTTCAAAACGGAGACGAACTCCGCAAAGTTTTCGGGCGGCGTGCATCGCAGCCCACTCCTCCAGCACCGTGCAGCCCAAGGCTACGTTGCGTGCTGCTGCAGCTCCCACACGTTGTGCCGGCCATACCGCATTTCGCCGTGCGCGCATTTTTCTAGGCCGGTGTCGACGTGATGCCGACCCGGCTCCGATTGAGCGCTACGGTTGCCGCCGCTGTTCGCGTCTCGACGTTCAACTTGATAAAAATATGTTCGAGATGCTTGTTGACGGTGCGCGGGCTCATGTCAAGGACATTGGCAATTTCCGAATTGGTCTTGCCTAACGCCACCCAATACAAAACTTCCGCTTCACGCCCCGTCAGCTTCAGCGCGCGCATTAGTTTATCTGGCTCGGGCACTGGTGCGCACCGTTGCAGCAGAATTCGGCGCCCACCAACGGGAGATCCACCGAGTCTGCTGAACAGCAAACGTTGACCATTGAACAACAAACTATGGGTTAAATCCGACACACCGGGGTCGGCACTCAGCCAGCGTTGTAATGCGCTGGGAAGCTCGCCACTACTGACGCGCAGCGTTTGCAGCCAGGCCTGCGCGAGGGGCGTTGCCCACTGCACGCGGCCGTTTTCATCGACCGAAATAATCGCGTCGCCGGCCGCGTCGGCGGCCAGCTGGGTTTCGCGCACGAGGCGCGCGTTGCGCAAATGTGAGGCGATCCGCGCGACGACTTCCGCAGGCCGGATTGGTTTGGTTACGTAATCGATGCCGCCAGCCTGAAAAGCCCGAACTACATCATCGGTATCGGTCAATCCGGTCATGAAAACCACAGGAATGTGCCGCGTTTCGAGCGCAGTCTTCAGACGGCGGCAAATTTCAAAACCATCGAGTCCGGGCATCACCGCGTCGAGCAGAATTAAATCCGGTGGTTGCCGCTGTGCGCTCTCCAGCGCTGCGAGGCCGCTGGTAGCGACACGTACGGTATAGCCTTGGGCGTCGAGGGCATCGTGGGCGACGGCTAGGTTGTCGGGCACGTCATCAACAATTAGCACGACGCTCTCAGCGTTGCTGTTTGTCCCGTGATTGACACATTCAGTCATGGCGCCCGGTCTCCAAGTTACGCATGAAATCGCCGAGCTGAAAGGCTTTGATATCGCTGCGTAGGCGTGCGGTGACGCGGCCGTAGCGTTGATCGAGGGCATCGATTTCATCGAGTTTTTCCAGAATTCCGCGCACGTGGCCGAGCGTACCGAGTTCGCGCAGCGCGTCGAGCGCCGATTCCGGCAACGGTGACAGCGAGTCTTCTGGGGCCGGCGCGGGGGCCGGTACTTCCGCTTTTTCGCTGCTGCGCGTGATCCAAACCAAGTCCAGTTTTTCCCGAATGCGCGCCAGCAGCGTGGCGACGCCAACCGGTTTGATCAGGAAATCGCGCAGCGCGATATCCGCGCCCGGCGCACGATCCGCTTCAAAAGCATCGGCAGAGATCACCAAAATCGGCGCGTAGTGGGTGAAGTTCGCCCGCAGCAGGTGCGCCGTTTCCCAGCCGTTGATGCCAGGCATGTTGATGTCGAGCAAAACCAGATCCGGCAGGATGTGCGGCACCAGACGCAGGGCTTCGATGCCGGACGCGGCTTCGGTGACGTCAAAGCCGAGCGGGGTTAGCACGCTCACCAGAAATTGCCGGTCAACCGCCTCGTTGTCGACCACCAATATTCGCCGCCGCGCGCCGGCGTAACCGACTAGATCCGGAACGGCCGTCACCGCCGGTACCGCACGTGGCTCGTGCACTTCTGGCAGAAACAGGCGGATTTCGAATGCGCTGCCGGCGCCGAGCGTGCTCTGCACGTTCAGCTCACCGCCCATCAGCGTGGTCAGCATCTGGGCAATCGTCAAACCCAAGCCGGTGCCGCTTTCGGAGGCGCTGCTGCCGCGCTCGAACGGTAGGAAGACGCGGCGTAGGTCGTCTTCGGAGATGCCAACGCCGGTATCGCGAACTTCAAACACGGCGATATCGCCGCGATGCCGCAGGCGCAGTTGAACACGGCCTTTTTCGGTGAATTTTACGGCGTTGCCGAGGATGTTTATCAGGATTTGGCCGAGGCGTTTTTTATCGGTGCGGACCACCGGTGGCAGCTTGCCGGCTTCTTCGTAGATGAATTCGATGCCTTTGTTCTGCGCCTGCAGGCGAAACATACCGGTGATCTGCGCGAGGAATTCGGGCAGTCGCACTTCATCGCTGGCCAGCGTCAGCTTGCCGCTTTCAATTTTGGCGATGTCGAGCAGGCCGTCGATGAGGCTGAGCAAGTGCTCGCCGCTGCGCCGGATCACCGCGATCGCGCCGCGGCGCGCGGTTGGGATCGTCGGGTCGTATTCGAGCAATTCGGCGTAGCCGAGGATGCTGTTCAGCGGCGTGCGCAATTCGTGGCTGATCCCGGTGACGTAGCGGCTTTTCGCTTGATTGGCGCGCTCGGCCACCTGTTTAGCCGCCTGCAGCTCGGCGTCGGTTTGCCGGTGCGCCTCAATTTCCCGCGTTAGCAAGCTGGTTTGCCGGTTTGATTCTTCCTGCGCCACGCGCCGACTTTCGGAGGTCAGCACCAGCCACCAGCAGCCGATGCCGTCGACCACCAACAGCGCGCCAAAAATCTTCCAGAACGTTTCCCGCAAAGCTGCGTGAATTTCGGGGGCGGCGTTGGCGATCAATGACGATTCCTGCAGATAAATCAGCGACAGCGCCGCGCCGAGCACGCTGACGCTGAGCAACATCAGCAGCAGATAGTGGCCGAGGCGGGTGTTGATTCGGCTGGACGCCGCCTGCGGCAGCAAGCGTTGCAATGTCGCGGTGAACTGCTGTGCCAGACTCGCGCCGGGCTTGCAGGCGTCGTGGCAGCGTGCATCGAGCGAGCAGCACAACGAGCATATCGGCCCGCGATACGCTGGGCACAAGGCCATATCTTCGCCTTCGTAGTCACGTTCGCAAATACAGCAGCGCTGCATTGCGCGGCTGGTGGCGGGGTCGGGCTTGCGGGCGAGGTAGTAACGGCCGCCGGTGGCGTAGGCGATCAGCGGCGCGGTAATAAACGCAGTGACCAAGGCGATGAACGATGAGAACGCCTGCGCCAGCGGCCCGAATAGGCCGGTGAACGCGAGGATCGATAACAGCGACGCAAACAACATGGCGCCGACGCCAACCGGGTTAACGTCGTACAAATGCGCGCGTTTGAATTCGATGCCGGGCGGCGAGAGGCCGAGTGGCTTATTGATGACGAGATCAGCGCAGATCGCGCCGACCCAGCTGATCGCGACATTGGAATACAGGCCGAGCACGCGCTCTAGGGCGTGGAAGACGTCCAATTCCATCAAAACCAGTGCAATCGCGACGTTAAATACCACCCAAACCACCCGGCCGGGGTGGCTGTGCGTGATCCGGGCGAAGAAGTTCGACCACGCGAGCGAGCCGGCGTAAGCGTTGGTGACGTTGATCTTGAGCTGTGACAGCACGACGAAGAGCGTCATCGCCGCCAGCGCCAGCTTGGGCGAGTCAAACACGTAACCAAAGCCGATTCGGTACATCTCAGTCGGTTCCAGCGCGTGCTCGGGGGCCACGCCGCCACGGAGTGCGACAAACGCGAGGAAGGCGCCACCGACCAAGCGCAGCGCGCCCATGACGATCCAACCCGGGCCGGCGGCGAGCATGCTGAACAGCCAACGCCGATTGTTATGGGTGCCGCGTTCGGGCAGGAAGCGCAGGAAGTCGATCTGCTCGCCGACCTGCGTCACCATCGCCATCAAAACGCTCGATGCGGCGCCGAACATCAACAGATTAAAGCCGGGCCCGGTGCTCGCTTCAGACGCCGCGGTGAACGTCGGCATTTCGTGCACCAGCTCGGGCGCCTTGGCGATGACAAACGCGAACGGCAGCGCCAGAAGGATCAGCCACAGCGGCTGAGTCCAGGCCTGCAAGCGGCTGATTAGGGTAATGCCGTGAGTGACGATTGGAATTACCGCCAGGGCACAGATCAAATACGCCGGTGTTAATGGAATTCCGAAGCACTGCTGCAGCGCCAGCGCCATGATCGTGGCTTCGAGCGCGAAGAACAGGAACGTGAACGAGGCGTAGATCAGTGAGGTGATCGTCGAGCCGATGTAGCCGAAACCAGCGCCACGGGTCAGCAGGTCCATGTCGACGCCGTATTTCGAGGCGTAGCGGCTGATCGGCAGGCCGGTTAAGAAGATGACGACGCTAACGACGGCAATCGCCCACATCGCGTTGGTGAAGCCGTAGGACACAAGTATCGAGCCGCCGATGGCTTCCAGCAGCAGAAATGAGATCGCGCCGAACGCGGTATTGGCAACGCGAAACTCCGACCATTTCCGCGCCGAACGGGCGGTGAAGCGCAGCGCGTAGTCCTCAAGCGTTTCGTTCGCGACCCACGTGTTGTAGTCGCGGCGGATCTTGATGATCCGTTGCTCGGGTGCTGCGGCGGTCGGTGTCTGGCTTGCGCTCATAGATCTCGGTAGGCAGAGCGCGCCGGTGCGCAGCCCTGTTTCACCGCTAATGGGCGCAAAAATCGAGCCCCTGGCGCGCTGCCGATGTACGTCAGATGACGTACATCGGTGCAGATTTATGCGCTTTTACACAAAGACTGCGCGGCGAGCGCGCTTTAGTAGGTTTTGTACGGCAGGAATTTGCCGCTCATGACGATTTGCACGCGATCGCCTTTGGGGTCCGGTTCGCGGCTTAAATCCATTTTGAAGTCGATCGCGCTCATGATGCCGTCGCCAAATTCTTCATGGATCAGTTCTTTAAATGTGGTGCCGTAAACGTTGATCAGCTCGTAGAAGCGGTAGATCAGCGGGTCGGTTGGCACGGCTGTTGGCAGCGAGCCTTTGTACGGCACGGTTTGCAGCCAGGCGATCTCATTTTCATCGAGCTCGAAAAGGGCACCGATGATCGCTGCTTGTTTGGCGTCCAAAGCCATTTGGCCGAGACAGGCGGCGGTTGTCCATTCCTTACTCAGGCCAATTTTGCTGGCAACATCGGCCCAGCGGATTTTCTTCGCCACCTTGGTTTCAACGATTTTCCGGGTGACGTCATCGCGGTTCATGATTCTGATCTCCTTATTCCAGTGTTTTAGTGCCGGTGTTTTGGCTGGGGTGCTGCGGTGGTTGCCCGCCGTGTGCGCGTCGACAAACCCTAGCAAAAGCCTGACCGGCCGGCACGAGCGCTTGCGGTTAACGCAACAGGCATTGCCGCCACGTTTCGGCGCGGCTGCGGCACTAGGAGATTCAGGCGTCTGCCGTTTCAGACCGCCAACGCACCGATTACTCGCTGAGCAGCGCCGTCCATGCTCATTATTGGTGCATAAGCGGATCGGCCGGCAATGTCAGAAAAAACAGCGCTTAAGAACGCACGTCAACACGAGGTTCGGCGGCGGGGCACAGTTTTTGCCCGTGGGAGTAGCGCGCCGCATCCGGCAAGCCCCCATTAATGAACGAGTGATAGAGCCAAGATGCGGATCATGCTGGTCGATGATGATCGAGTGCGCTTACAGCAGGTCGAGCAAGCGCTCGCTGCGGCCGGTGACGAAGTGATCGTGCGGCTCGATAGCCGGGCTGACCTGCTCCAGGCCGTGCAGCGGTATTCACCGGACGTGATTCTGATCGACATCGATGCCCCTGGGCGCGATACGCTGGAGTCGCTGAACCGTATTTCGCTTGATTGCCCGCGGCCGATCGTGATGTTCACCGACGACGGCGATACCGATACCATACGCCGCGCGGTACGTGCTGGCGTCAGTGCTTATGTGGTCGCTGGGTTGAACGCGGAGCGCTTGAAGCCGATTGTCGATGTCGCAATCGCACGCTTTCATGAACATCAGTCGCTAAAGCGCGAACTCGACGAAGCCAAAACCCGGCTTGCTGATCGGCGCGATGTTGAGCGGGCTAAAGGCCTATTGATGCAACGGCGTAAGCTGAACGAGACCGATGCCTACGAGTTGCTACGCAAAATGGCGATGGACCGAAACTTGAAGATCGGCGAGGCTGCGCGCGCGCTGATTGCCGCCGCGGAATTGCTGTGATGACCCCGCTTATGCTTGAAAAACCGGCGTTGCGGGTCGGCGTTGTGCCGCTGGCCGATGCGGTGCCCATCGTCGTCGCCCAAGCTAAAGGCTTTTTTGCGCGGCACGGGTTGGACGTTGAAATAACGCTGGAGCACGCCTGGGCTGCGGTGCGCGACAAGCTCTCGGCGGATCGGCTCGACGCCGCCCAGATGCTGGCGCCAATGCCGTTGGCGGCGACGTTGGGGATCGACGCCGTGCCGACGCCGATGGTCGCCGCGCTGACGTTAAACCTGAATGGCAATGCCATCGTCGTCTCGAATGCCTTGCACGAACGCCTGAGCGCGATGCGCCACAGCGAGGAAATCGGCGCGCTCGGCTGGGCGCAGGCGCTGAAACGCTTGATTGAAAGTGATCGCGCCGGAGGGCGGCCGCAGTTAGTGTTCTCGCACGTTTACACCTATTCCGCGCACCACTACGAACTGCGGTATTGGCTCGCAGCCGGCGGTATACGGCCGGATTACGATCTGAATTTAATCGTCGTGCCGCCGCCGCTGGCGGTGGCTCAATTGGCGGCGGGTCGCATCGATGGTTTCTGTGTCGGCGCGCCTTGGGGCGATGTTGCCGAGCGCGCCGGGGTAGGGCGCCGCATTGTCAGCAAATATCAGATTTGGAATAACAGCCCGGAAAAAGTGCTTGGCGTCACGCGGGCTTGGGCGGAAGCGAACCCGAACACGCATCTGGCCTTGGTCTCGGCGCTTATCGAAGCAAGCCGTTGGTTGGATCAGGCCGAAAACCGCGCCGAAGCGGCACGGCTGTTGGCCGAGACCGGCTACCTCGAAGCGGCACCCGAATGCATCACGGCGGCGTTAGCGCCGCGTGCGCCAGATCATCCGCTCGGCCAGGGTTTGGTGTTCCATGCGGGGGCCGCCGGGTTTCCGTGGGTTTCGCAGGCGCGTTGGTTTGTTGAACAAATGCAGCGCTGGCAACAAGTGTTGAAGACGGTTGATGCCGCACAAACGGCAGCGGCAGTGTATCGGCCGGATATTTACCGCGCCGCCGCGGCGCGCGTTGGCGTTTCCGCACCGACGGTTGATTACAAATCCGAAGGCGAGCATCGCCTGCCGTGGCAATTGGACGGCACCGACGGTGTTATCGACATGGGGCCTGATTGCCTGCTCGACGCTGCCCTGTACCGCGCCAAGTAAGCGACACGATACGGGGGCATTTATGATCTGGCCATTAGACGCTTGAATAAAAGCGCGGCGCCGAACGGAACGCTGCACTTCCAAGAGCTGAGAAATGGCCGGATCAATAACAAGACAATTTGACTTCATTATTGATTCGGCCGCGCACGCAGTCTCGAAAAACCATCTCAAATTGCTGCACCGCTCCGTTCAACTCTATTTGCGGCCTGATCTGTAAATCAGCTCGCGGCAATTCTGGCGCTGTTCAAATCAAGCAGGCCTTGCAACACTTTTTCAATCGCATCTTGTTTGAGTAACGCCATTCCGGCAGCTTGCCCAGCGCTGACGATTTGCGGCACGGTGCCGTGCGAACGAACCAACTGTTTAATCTCCGGCGTGGCCAGCAGCAACTCGTATACGCCGATGCGACCGTGATAGCCGTCGGTACATGCATCGCAGCCCACCGCCTCATAGATATGCAGAGGATGCTCTGCGCCAAACTCGGCACGCCAACGCGCCGCCACCACCGCCGGGGTCTGCTGGGTGCCGATGCAGTATTCCTGTGCCAAGCTTAATAGTTCGTCATCATTTGGCGTATGCGCGCGTTTGCATTTCGGGCATAGCTTGCGGGCAAGGCGTTGTGAGAGAATTCCAATCAACGCATCGGCAAAGTTGAATGGGTCCATTCCCAATTCCAGTAGCCGCACAACGCTTTCGGCTGCGCTATTGGTATGCAGTGTCGAGAATACGAGATGCCCGGTTAGCGACGCTTCGATCCCGATTTTCGTGGTCTCGGCGTCGCGCATCTCGCCGACCATGATTACGTCGGGGTCTGCACGTAGAAACGAGCGCATCGCTGCCGCAAAGGTCCAACCGATTTTCGCGTTAATCTGCACCTGACGCAGACCAGGTTGCGAGATTTCAATCGGATCTTCGGCCGTCCAAATTTTCAAGTCGGGCCGATTGATATAGTGCAAAATTGAATGCAAGGTTGTGGTTTTGCCAGAACCTGTTGGGCCGCACACCAGAATCAAGCCGTTACTATGTGTGACCATCTGTTTCATTTCGTCGAGATCCCGCTTAGAGAATCCGAGTTGGTCAATTGGTAGTGGCTCGACGCCGCCGAGGATGCGCAGGACAACATCTTCGCGGCCATTCGCCGTGGGGATAATGGCGACGCGGAGTTCGATCGGCACCGATCCAAAGTGGGCGAATTCGATCTTGCCGTCCTGCGAATGCCGGTGTTCAGAAATATCGAGCCCGGCCATGATTTTGATGCGTGAAACCAAGGCATTTCGATAAGCCGGTTCGAGATTGAGATAGTCTTCGAGATCTCCGTCTTTGCGGAAACGAATGCGGGTCGTGGTGTCGTGGGCGTTGCACTCGATATGAATGTCTGAGGCATTTTGTGCGTGTGCCTCGGTGATGATTTTGTTCACCAGTTTCACCATGGCGCTGTCAGTAATATTGTCTTCTACTGAATTGTCAGGCGTGCGTTTGACCGATTGTGCGGCTTCTCGAGCGAGCTGATGCGTTAGATCTTCGACGTTAACTTGCGCAGGCTTTTGTGGGTAAGGTTCGCGATGACCTTGGTAGCTGGTTTCGGCGTTATGCTTGGCCGCCAAGCTCGCGCGGGCGGTATCTAGTAGCGAATACGCCTTGAGAATCCGAACCTTTAGCTCGGCCGGATCACTAATTACCGGCACGACATTCAAGCCGCTTACGAAACGAATTTCTTGGATGAAATCAGATAGCAACGGATCGGCAACGGCGATAATGAGCGTGTCGTCACCGTCGAGCATCAGCGGCAAGGCTTGGTGTTTGATGGCGATCGCTGAATCAACTAACGCCAATGTCGCCGGATCGATCACAAAACGCTGCACATCGACGCACGGAATTCCCAATAATTGGGCATTCGCAAGCTGAATCTGCCTCGCGGATATGACTCCGGTGCTGACCAATACATCTGCAAGGAGGCTGTTGGGCGTTTCGGCGGCGATTGCTTTGGCCTTGTTGAGCTGCTCTTTAGTTAGGAGCGCCTTATTGATGAGAAAGTCTTCCAGCCGAACTCTAGGCAATGCGCAGCAGCTATGCAGGGCCTGTGTCAGCGCGTCTGCTGACATGATCCGATTGCTGCATTGACGCAGAGGAACTCGCCCCTGCTTGTGAGCAACAAGTTCGTTGCGCTCGGCAGCGAGTGTTTTACCGCTGATAGGATGCGAGTTGTCATTCTCGGCGGCAGCGGCATCTGCGACGACGGCGCCGTGTGTCAATTGACGCTGAATCGGCGTGCCCTGTCCTTCATATAGGTCGGACGAGAAGACGTGGAGCGGATTGAGCTGAGTTTGGGTTTTCATGAACGGTAGTAGACCTTTGGTCGCCGTCGGCGAATTAACGTCGTCTTGGGCGAGTGATGGCGATTGTTGTTGGCCGTCCCTGGGCTTTTCGAACTTAAGTTCTTGGATTACCTCCGTTCATCCTAAGTGTGTCGTCTACAAGCCTTATGCCCGATGGTCGGCGTTAAGGACTTCCAACATTCGAACGGCCAATGGCGCGCTGCCGCGACCCGAGAAATTGGCGTAAAATTTTTATAAATTAAATATTTACAGAGTTTTTAATGCGAATTTCGAGTGCATTCATGAGGCCGTGACTGGCTTTGACTAGAGGCGAGTCAGTGTCCGATAGGCGGTAGATGACGAGTTTTTGGCGAGCGGTATCGCCGCCGCAATAAAAGCCGCATTCACTAATTTGGGTATAAATTTCTACATCTAGGCCGCCCACAATACTAATAAGTGGCATGCCGTTTGCGGGCTCCCCAACGTGCACTGTGTGGCGCCGGGTAACCGGCTAAAGACCAACGGCGGTCTCCACGCGCATCAATCGAACCAGACAAAGACGTCTGTTCCATCGCTCAAACCGCGATGGGACGGCGTCTTTTTTTTTGCCTTTTTGATGCACTTGTAATCGGGGTATTCAACGTGAAAAAGACTCAGCTCGCCCTTGTAATCAGTGTGTTATCGGGCGCACCTGCCCACGCCTACGACGTGATTTCGACCTTGCCGTACGCAATTGGCAGCGGCAAGCCGAATATCGATGCACGGCTGCGCTTCGAATCGGTAGATCAAAGCAATCTTGTGAAGGATGCCGACGCGCTCACCGCGCGGATACGCCTGGGCTATACAACCGGGAAATGGAACGCCTTCGATAGCCAGATCGAATTAGAAAATGTTACCGCGATCGGCGACGACGGCTTCAACAGCACCAAAAATGGCCGCACGCAGTTTCCCGTCGTGGCCGATCCGGAAGGCACGGAGGTGAATCAGTTGTGGATCCGCTATACCGGCTTGCCCGGAACGGCGATCAAATTTGGCCGCCAGCGCATCATCTACGACAACCACCGCTTCCTCGGCAACGTAGGCTGGCGCCAGAACGAACAAACCTATGATGGGGTAAACCTCACTGGAACGTGGATCCCCAAGCTGACCCTCAATTATTCGTACCTGACGAACGTTAATTCGTTTCGTTACAACGTGATCAACGGCAATAACGTTGCAGATATTGATTTAAAAGGCTCGCATTTTATTAACCTCGCGTATCGGCCCGGCAAGTTGTTCGGGTTGACAACGTACGCGTACTTACTCGACTTCGCCGCCAATCCGCCGCCGGCAACGCTGAATAATCCGCGCCGCGATACCGCAACCTACGGCTTGCGCGCCGCCGGCACGGTGCCCCTTAACGGCATTAAGCTCGATTATGCGTTTGAATACGCGCATCAAAGCGATTACGCCGATACGCCGGCGGGGATCGACGCCAATTACTATCTGGCGGAAGTGGCGGCGGCGTATAAGCAAGTCAACGCCAAAATCGGCTACGAAGTGCTCGGTGGCGACGGACGCTATGGCTTCCAAACGCCGTTGGCGACGCTGCACGCGTTTCAAGGCTGGGCGGATCAGTTCTTGGTGACGCCCGCCGCCGGCATCCAGGATTTTTATGTCAGCGTCGGCGGCAAGGTCGAAAAGGTTGCACTGACCGCTGTATGGCATAACTTCAATCCAGATGACCGTTCGGGGCAGCGCTATGGCTCTGAAATCGATGCGCAGGCCGTGCGTCCGCTCGGCAAGAATTTCTCAGTAGGCCTCAAATTTGCGCTGTACAACGCGGATCATTTTCCGGCAGCTGGCGGGCGTGCGTTCGATACCAAGAAGTATTTCGCCTGGTTGGAATACAAACTATGAACTGAGCTGGTGCGAATTTCGCATTAATACAGTGCATTGCTTCGATGTAGACGGTGACGTTAGATGAGGATAAAAATTTATATGGCTGATAAATAAAGTAATTAAGTTATATCAATAGTTGGCAGGGTAATTGCTTTTTATCCGGAGTAGTTCGAGTGCTAACGATGGCAGCGAGCTCACCAAAATTTCTGGTGTTGTATGCGAAATGCAACACTAATCTGGACAACGGCGTCCATGAATTCAAGCCCCCGGGCTTAAGTTCATGGGCGTTTTTTTTTGCCTCGAGGATTTCATGACTATTCACGTTAAGACGAATCTAATGCCTATGAATCCGCTGCGTCGGCGCTTTATCAGCACGCTGACAACACTGGCTGCAACGGCGATGATTGCCGTCGTCGGTGCACCCAGTTCTAGCTTTGCCGCCAACAAGTTAGAGAAAGAAGAACTGAAGTTTGGCTTTATCAAACTCACCGATATGGTGCCGCTCGCCGTGGCTTATGAAAAAGGCTACTTCGAAGACGAAGGTTTATATGTCACGCTGGAAGCACAGGCGAATTGGAAGGTTCTACTCGATCGCGTGATCTCAGGCGAGCTGGATGGTGCGCATATGTTGGCGGGTCAGCCGCTAGCCGCGACGATAGGCTTCGGAACGAAAGCTGACATCGTGACGCCGTTCAGCATGGACTTAAACGGCAACGGCATCACGGTTTCTAACGCGGTATGGGAGGCGATGAAAAAATCGATTCCGGTTAAAGATGGCAAGCCGGTGCACCCAATCAAGGCGGATGCACTAAAACCGGTCGTCGATAAATACAAGGCCGAAGGCAAGCCCTTCAATATGGGGATGGTGTTCCCGGTTTCGACACATAACTATGAGCTGCGCTATTGGCTCGCCGCTGGCGGTCTAAATCCCGGTTATTACGCGCCTGATAAAGGTGATGTCGGTGGCCAGTTGAAGGCCGATGTTCTGCTTTCGGTAACGCCGCCGCCGCAAATGCCATCGACGTTGGAGGCCGGCACAATTCTAGGATATTGCGTTGGCGAGCCGTGGAATCAGCAAGCCGTATTCAAGGGTATCGGCGTGCCGGTGGTAACCGACCACGAAATCTGGAAGAACAACCCGGAAAAAGTGTTTGGCCTGCGGGAAGATTTCATCAAGAAATATCCGAATACCACTAAAGCCATCGTCAAAGCGCTGATTCGTGCCAACTACTGGCTCGACGAGAGCCCTGCGCACCGCAAAGAGGCAGTGAAGCTGCTGGCGCAACCGAAATACGTTGGTGCAGACGAAGCGGTATTGGCGAACAGCATGACCGGTACGTTTGAATATGAGAAAGGCGACAAGCGCGAAGCGCCCGATTTCAATGTTTTCTTCCGCTATAACGCGACGTATCCCTACTACTCGGATGCGATCTGGTATCTGACCCAGATGCGTCGTTGGGGCCAGATCTCCAGCCAAAAGCCGGACAGCTGGTATTTCGATACCGCGAAGAAAGTTTACCGCGCTGACGTCTACGCCGAAGCGGCACAGGACCTGATCAAGAGCGGCAAATTAAAGGCCAGCGATTTCCCTGATTTCAGCAAGGAATCGGGCTTCAAGCCGGCGACGAATGAGTTTATCGACGGAATGCCGTACGACGGCCGCAAACCCAATGCCTATCTTGAGCAATTCAAGATCGGCCTTAAGGGCAAGGACACACCCTGATCGCTCCGGAGATTGCCATGGCAACTGAATCTACACCACCGCTCGCGCCCCCTAATGCCGCGCGCAACCTCTGGCCCGGATTGAGTGAAGCCGCCTCACGGCTGGCAACGCGTACGTTGCCGCGGCTGCTGTTACCGCTGCTCGGCATCGTCGTTGTACTTGTGCTTTGGGCCAATATTGCGATGCGGATCAACACCTCGCTTGGCGCTTTGCCGGGGCCTGCTGCGGTTTGGCAGCAAGCCGGTAATCTCTACGATGAGCATGTGGCAGAACGCACGAAAGCGCGCGCGTTTTACGCACGCCAACAACAACGCAATGCCGATGCACTGGTCGAGGATCCGCAGGCTGAGGTGAAAACGCGGCCATACACCGGCAAGCCGACCTTCATCGATCAAATCGGCACCAGCTTGGTTACGGTGCTCTCAGGTTTCGCGCTGGCCTCGTTATTCGCGATTCCACTCGGCATCGCGATCGGTTTGTCGCCGTGGTTGTACGCGATGTTGAATCCAGCGATCCAGATCGCCCGGCCGATTTCGCCGCTGGCGTGGCTGCCGATCGTGACGTTGGTGGTCAGTGCGGTTTATGTATCTGATGATCCCGCGGTATCGAAGTCCTATCTGGTCTCGATGCTCTGCGTCACCTTGTGCTCGCTGTGGCCAACGCTGATGAACACCGCCGTCGGCGCGTCGAGCGTCAGCGCGGATCTGGTTAACGTTAGCCGCGTGTTGCGTTTGGGCCGCCTAACGCACGTGCGTCGCATTGTTTTGCCGTCCGCCGTGCCGATGATTTTTGCCGGTCTGCGAACGTCCCTTGGGGTTGCTTGGATGGTGCTGATCGCATCAGAAATGCTGGCGCAGAACCCGGGCCTCGGCAAATTTGTTTGGGATGAATTCCAGAACGGCAGCTCCAGTTCGCTGGGCCGGATTATGGTCGCCGTGATCACGATTGGCCTGATCGGCTTCGCCCTTGATCGCATCATGCTGCTGCTACAGCGCGCAGTTTCGTGGGACAAAAACGCAGTTCTACGTTAAGCGGAGCACATCATGAATACGCATCTGGAACTCAGCGATATCGGGATGAATTTCAAGACGCCGCGGGGCACGTTCTGCGCACTTGATGGCATCGATCTAAAAGTTGCGAAAGGCGAGTTCATCTCGCTGATCGGGCACTCGGGCTGCGGAAAATCGACGGTGCTGAATCTTGTCGCCGGCTTACTGAAAGCGACACGCGGTGGGGTTATCGTCAACGGTCGGCAGGTGACGGAGCCGGGGCCGGAGCGGGCGATGGTGTTCCAAAATCACTCGCTGCTGCCGTGGCTCACGGTGTTCGAGAACGTCGCACTGGCGGTGACAAAAGTCTTCGGAAAAACCAAGACGCGCGCCGAGCAACGGGCTTGGATTGAGCACAACCTCGAACTCGTGCACATGACCCACGCGCGCGACAAACGCCCGAATGAAATCTCCGGCGGGATGAAGCAGCGCGTTGGCATCGCCCGGGCGCTGGCGATGCAGCCAGAAATTCTATTGCTCGACGAGCCCTTTGGCGCGCTCGACGCTTTGACGCGCGCACAGTTGCAAGATTCGTTAATGGAGATTCAAGCGCGGCTTGGTAATACGATCCTGATGGTGACGCACGATGTTGACGAAGCAGTGCTGCTATCGGATCGCGTTGTCATGCTGAATGTCGGCCCAGGCGCACGAATTGGCAGCATTCTGCAGGTTGATTTGCCACGCCCGCGTAATCGCCTCGCGCTGGCTGAGAACCCGGCCTACATCCACGCACGCGCTGAAATTCTCCGCTTCCTCTACGACGGCCATTCGGCGCACAACACTGCAGCGCCCGCGAGCCCAGTAGCGAAGGTTTCGCGATTACAGCTACTACGCCGAAAAGTGGCCAACGGTTAAGTCCGGGCACTCCATTTCCGAATGCTTGAGGTAACTGCAATGACTCAGAAGCGTATTGTCATCGCCGGCAACGGCATGGTTGGGCACAAGTTGGTTGAGGCTTTAGTCGAAGCCGGCGCCACCGCGCAGGCCACGATTATCGTGCTCGGTGAAGAGCCGCGTCCGGCCTATGATCGTGTTCATCTTTCCGAATTTTTTTCTGGCAAAACGGCCGAAGAATTATCGCTGGTAACGCCTGGCTTTTATGAGCAGCCCGGTTTGGAATTGCGGCTTGGGATCAAAGTCACGGCGATCGATCGTGTGGCCAAACAGTTGATGCTCAGTGATGGCCAAACACTGGGGTACGACGCATTGGTGCTGGCAACCGGCTCGTATCCCTTCGTGCCCCCGCTGCCGGGCCGTGAGCGCGCCGACTGCTTCGTCTACCGCACGATCGAAGATTTAGAAGCGATGACCGCCAGCGGCAAACAAGCCAAGACCGGTGTCGTCATCGGCGGTGGCTTGCTCGGGCTTGAGTGTGCGAAGGCGCTGAAGGACATGGGCTTGCGAACCCACGTGGTCGAATTCGCGCCGCGCTTGATGGCGGTGCAAATCGATGACGGCGGTGGCCGCGTCCTGCGGCGAAAAATCGAAGAATTGGGCGTAACGGTTCATACCCAGAAAAATACGCTGGAGATCGTCGACGGCGAAACCGGACATCATCGGATGAAATTCGCCGACGGTAGCCATCTCGACGCCGATATGATCGTGTTCTCGGCCGGTATCCGGCCCCGCGACGAACTGGCCCGGCAGTGCGGTTTAAGCGTTGGTGAGCGCGGCGGTATCGTCGTCGATGATCTATGTCGTACCAGCGATCCATCGATCTACGCGATCGGCGAATGTGCGCTGCATAACGGCCGCATCTATGGCTTGGTTGCACCGGGCTATGAGATGGCGCGTGTTGCGGCGAAAGCGCTGCTGGATGACGATGACGCACGCTTTAACGGCGCCGATATGAGCACGAAGTTAAAGCTGCTCGGCGTCGATGTCGCCTCAATCGGCGATGCCCATTGCGCAACTGTCGGCGCCAAGTCGTACACGTTTTTAGACGAGGTAAAGCAGGTCTATAAGAAATTGGTCGTCAGTGCCGATCATAAGACCTTGCTCGGCGCGGTATTGGTCGGTGACGCTGAAGACTACGGCAGCTTGCTACAGTACATGCTGAATCAAATGCCGTTGCCGGAGCGGCCGGAAGCACTGATTTTGCCGTCGCTGGATGGTGCGGCGAAGCCGATGTTGGGCGTCGGCGCGTTACCACCCGCGGCTCAGGTTTGCTCGTGCAATAACGTAACGAAAGGTGGAATCTGCGCCGCCATCGATCAAGGCTGCACGACGCTCGGTGCGCTGAAAACCGCGACGAAGGCAGCGACCGCCTGCGGCGGTTGCGGTCCGCTGGTCACGCAAATATTGAAACACGAGCTGAAAGCGCGCGGCGTCGCGGTGAACAACCATCTGTGCGAGCACTTTCCTTATTCGCGCCAAGAGCTGTTCCATTTGGTCAAGCTCGGCGCGATCAAAAGCTTTGATGATCTCATTGCAAAACACGGCCGGGGCCGCGGTTGTGATATCTGCAAGCCGACAGCGGCGTCCATTTTTGCGTCGTGCTGGAACGAGCACGTGCTGAAGCCACGGCACGCCAAGCTGCAAGATTCCAATGACTATTACATGGCGAATCTGCAAAAAGATGGCACGTATTCGGTAGTGCCGCGGGTGCCGGGCGGTGAAATCACACCGGATAAGCTGATTGCAATCGGTACAGTCGCAAAAAAATATGGCCTGTATACCAAGATTACCGGCGGCCAGCGGGTCGATCTGTTCGGCGCGCAGGTTCATGAATTGCCGTTGATCTGGAAGGAATTAATTGACGCCGGAATGGAATCCGGTCACGCGTATGGCAAGGCTTTGCGCACCGTCAAGAGCTGCGTTGGCAGCACTTGGTGCCGCTACGGCGTGCAAGATTCGGTCGGCCTCGCGATTGAGCTTGAAGAACGCTATCGCGGTATCCGCTCGCCACATAAGATCAAGTTCGGCGTATCGGGTTGCACGCGTGAATGTGCCGAGGCGCAAAGTAAAGACTTCGGCATTATCGCAACCGAGAACGGTTGGAATCTCTACATTTGCGGCAACGGTGGCATGAAACCGCGGCACGCGGATCTCTTCGTGGGCGATCTCGATAAAGAGACGCTGATCCGCTATATCGACCGTTTGATGATGTTTTACGTCAGAACCGCGGACCGTCTGCAACGCACGTCGGTGTGGCTGGAAAGTCTTGAAGGCGGCCTCGACTATCTGCGCAAAGTCGTCGTCGACGATTCGCTCAGAATTGGCGCCGAATTGGAGGCCGATCTCCAACATCTCGTCGCCACGTATGAGTGCGAATGGAAGAAAGCGATCAATGATCCGGCGACGATGCGCCGCTTCCGAACTTTCGTGAACTCCGATAAGACTGATCAGAACGTTGTATTCGTGCAGGAACGTGGCCAGATCCGGCCGGCAACGGAAGCCGAACGGGCAGTAGCCGCTAAGGCGGAGCCGGCGCTATGACGACCATGCCAATGACACGGCCGACTTGGCGGACGATTTGCGCGCTCGACGAAATTTTGCCCGATACCGGCGTCGCCGCGCTGCTCGGTGACACCCAGGTCGCCATATTTCGCGTTGGCGAAAGCGATGAAGTCCACGCGCTCGGCAACCGCGATCCGTTCAGTGGTGCGAACGTGCTGGCGCGCGGCTTGATTGGCGATCTAGGCGGCGTTTTGGTCGTCGCGTCGCCGGTTTACAAGCAGCATTTCAGCCTCGCCAATGGCGTCTGCCTGGAAGACGCGGAGGTTTCGGTTCCGGTTTTTCCAGTGCGGGTGTTCAGCGGTGCGGTGCAACTCGCGCAGCCTGTGGAATACCCTGCCGATACCCAGCCGCGGCAGCGCCTGGTGATGATCGGCAACGGCATGGCCGGTATGCGGGTGATTGAAGAATTGCTGCGGATCGCGCCGGAGCGATATGACATCACGGTGTTCGGCGCCGAGCCGCACGGCAATTACAATCGAATTCTGTTATCGCCGGTGTTGGCCGGCGAAAAGACTGTTGCTGAAATCATGCTGCATACGCCGGAGTGGTACGCCGAAGCGGGGATTACGCTGCATTTGGGCGAGCCGGTAACGGCGATCGACCGCCGCAAGCGCGTTGTGCGCTCGGCGGCAGGGCGTGAAGTGAGTTACGACCGCTTATTGATCGCAACAGGTTCGCGCGGTAATCGCTTGCCGATCCCTGGGGCGGAGCTACCCGGCGTTATCGCGTTCCGTGATTTGCAAGACGTGAGTTTGATGCACGCTGCGGCCGAAGCCGGCCAGTCCGCCGTTGTCATCGGCGGCGGTTTGCTGGGCCTGGAAGCTGCGGCTGGCCTGCGCGCACAGGGCATGGCGGTTACGGTTGTCCACGGGCTAGATGTCTTGATGGAACGCCAACTCGATCCCTACGCTGCCGGCTTGTTGCGTCGTTCGCTGGAGGCGCGCGGCATACAGTTTGTGATGAATGCGATGACGGTTGCGATTCTCGGCGATCAACACGTGACTGGTCTGCGCTTTAAAGATGGCCGCGAAATTCCCGCTGATCTGGTGGTCATGGCGGCCGGCATCAAGGCGAATATTGAGTTGGCGAAAGCGGCGGGCTTGCAATGCGCGCATGGCATCGTGGTCGACGACACCATGCAAAGCTTCGATCCGCGCGTTTATGCCGTCGGCGAATGTGCCCAGCATCGCAACCGTGTTTATGGTTTAGTTGCGCCACTCTGGGAGCAGGCGCGCGTTTGCGCAACGCATCTGGCCGGCAGTGGCCATCTGCGGTATCAAGGCTCGCTAACCGCAACGCGCTTGAAAGTCACCGGCATCGAACTCTATTCGGCTGGTGAATTGAGTCTAGTCAGCGGCAGCGAAGAATTATGCTTCCGTGATCCTGAAGTGGGCGTTTACAAACGTCTATTGTTGCGGGATCAACGCATTGTCGGCGTCTTGCTGTACGGCGATGCCCGCGACGCCAACTGGTATCAGGAATTAATGGCTGGCCGGGTCGATGTCAGCTTGTTCCGCGATGTTTTGCTGTTTGGCCCCGGTCATGTCGCCAACGGTGTGCCGACGAGGCAGCCGCCGTCGTCAGTGCCGACGCCATGAGCGCTGACGGCTCTGCGGCACCGATTCGGACGACGTGCCCTTACTGCGGCGTTGGTTGCGGCGTATTGGCGCGGCCGAGGCCGGACGGCAGTGTAGAGATCAGCGGTGATCCGGCGCATCCGGCGAATTTCGGCCGGCTCTGCTCCAAGGGTTCGGCGCTCGGCGAAACGGTGGGTTTGGATGGACGTTTGCCGCGGCCAATCTTGCGCGGGCCGGCTGGCGAGCGCGAGGTTGACTGGGATGAAGCGCTGGATACGGTTGCACTGCGTTTCCGCCGGATCATCGATGAGCATGGCCCTGAGGCCGTTGCGTTCTATGTCTCGGGCCAATTGCTGACGGAAGACTATTACGTCGCCAATAAATTAGTAAAAGGCTGGCTCGGCACGGCCAACATCGACACCAATTCCCGGCTTTGTATGTCGTCCGCCGTTGCAGGCCACGTACGCGCGTTTGGCGAAGATGTGGTGCCGTGCAGCTACACCGATTTGGAAACGGCTGACTTACTGGTATTGGTCGGCAGCAATACCGCGTGGTGCCATCCGGTGCTGTATCAGCGCATTCTCGCCGCGCGGGAGCGGCGGCCGGAGATGAAGATTGTCGTGATCGACCCGCGCCGGACCTCGACCTGCGAAATCGCCGATCTGCATTTGCCGCTGCGCGCCGGCAGCGACGTCGCCCTGTTCAACGGCTTATTGGCTTACTTGCAGCAGCACGGGCACGCTGACACTACATTTGTCGAAACGCGGACGCAGGGCTTGTTGGAAACCTTGCAAGCTGCGGGGCCTTGCAGGCTAGACGATGTTGCCGTTGAATGCGGCGTCGATAGTTCGCGGTTGTCTGCGTTTTATCAGCTATTCGCCGAGACAGCGAAGGCTGTTACCGCGTACTCGATGGGCGTGAATCAAGCGAGCAGTGGCACCGACAAAGTCAACGCGATCATCAACTGCCATTTGCTGACGGGCCGTATCGGCCAGCCCGGCATGGGGCCGTTTTCGATTACCGGCCAACCCAATGCAATGGGTGGACGGGAAGTGGGCGGCATGGCGAATATGTTGGCGGCACATTTGAATCTTGACGATGCCGGGCATCGGAGCCTTGTGCGCGACTTCTGGCAAAGCCCACGCATCGCCGAGAAACCCGGTTTGAAAGCGGTGGATTTGTTTCAAGCCATCGGCCGCGGTGAAGTTAAAGCGGTATGGATTATTGCGACCAATCCTGTCGTCAGCATGCCGGACGCTGACGCGGTGCGCGATGCGCTAAGGCGCTGTGAATTGGTTGTGGTATCGGACTGCGTTGCAGATACCGATACCGCCAAGCTGGCGCACGTATTGTTGCCGGCTGCAGCCTGGGGTGAAAAAGACGGCACGGTGACCAATACCGAGCGACGCATTTCCCGTCAACGCGCCTTTCTACCGCTACCTGCGGCGGCACGGCAAGACTGGTGGACCTTGTGTGAGTTCGCCAAACGGATGGGCTTCGATGGCTTCGATTTTCAGTCGGCGCATGAGATTTTTCTCGAACACTCCGCGCTTTCTGCCTGCGGTAATGATGGCGACGCAAAGATGCCTAACCGCGCAACGCGGTGCTTCAATTTGGCGGGCTTAGCCGAGCTCGACGAGTTCGAGTACGCAGCGATGGCGCCGGTGCAATGGCCGGTTGTGCAAAAGCCGATCAACTTGAATGCAGCTACTGACGCAGCACTCAACTACGCGGCGGCGTTCAGCACCGCCAACGGCCGCGCGCGTTTTGTGCCGGTACAAGTCCGGGCGCCGGGGTCAACGCTGAGCAGCGGTTATCCGATGGTGCTGAATACGGGGCGGGTTCGCGATCAATGGCACACGATGACGCGCACCGGCCGCGCGCCGCGTCTTGCTGGGCACACGCCAGCACCGGTCGTTACCGTGCATGCGCAAGACGCAGCGAATTACAGCTTGGCAGAGGGTGAACTGGCGCGGGTAGCTACGCAGTGGGGTGCGCTCACCGCGCGTGTTCGGGTTGGTACCGAAGTTCCCGCAGGGACGATGTTTGTGCCGATCCATTGGAGTGATGCCTTTGCCGCTGATGCGCGCGTTGGCGCGTTGGTCAATCCGATCGTCGATCCAATATCCGGTGAGCCGGAGTTTAAACACACGCCAGCGCGCATCGTGCCGTGGCCAGTGCAATGGCAAGGGGTGTTGCTGAGCCGCACGGCGCCAGAGTTGGCGGTGGTCGATTGGTGGGCGCGGGGAGCCGGCTATCAGCACAGCCGATATGAGCTTGCCGGCCTCACTGTTCCAGCATCTTGGTCGATTTTTACTAAGACGTTATTCGGCGGCAACGCGCAGCAGGGCGACTGGCTAGAGCTTGAAGATGCAGCGGACGGCATTTACCGCGCCGCGCTGCTGCGTGAAGGCCGTCTTGAAGCGTGTTTATTTGTCGGGCGGACGGCGGCATTGCCGTCAACGGATTGGTTGGCTCGACTATTCACGCAACCGAAGCTCGAAGCGGCAGAGCGCATGGCGCTGTTATCCGGTCGGGCGGCCGGCGGTGAAGATGCAGGGCCGGTGGTGTGTTCGTGCTTTGGTGTCTGTCTCAACACACTGCGCCATGCCATTCGGCTGGAGGGACTCAAAACGACGCAGCAGGTAGGGAAGAAGCTGCGCGCCGGGACCAACTGCGGCTCCTGTTTGCCCGAATTGCGCCTGTTATTGATCCAGCCATTAAGTACTTGAATAAAGACAGTGCAATGCCCAACCGGATGCCGCACTTCCGAAAAAGCGAGAAATGGCCGGATCAATAACAAAGCAATTTAATTTTATTATTAATTCGGCCACTCACGCCGTCTCGAAAAAGTGCGATCTCAAATTGCGGCGTAGCACCTCGTTCAACTATTTTATGGCCGAATCAATAATAGCGGAGAATATCTCCTCGTCGCATTAAACGGAGTCTCTGTTTGCGAAATTTAAAAAAATGGATTTCCTCGAATTGAACTGTGACGCAGTTCATAGATTTAAATGCATAGTTGAGTAATGATACGGGTGTCGCATGGACGCGGCACCCGCGACCTGTCGACATTCAACTCTATGTAGTCAATTCGGGAGGTATACAGTGAGGACGATCAAACTGGCGCTTTCGGCATTTCTCTTAGCCTTTTCCAGCTGGGCCTGGGCTGGGGCTATCGATGTTAATAGCGCTGATGCGAAAACACTGGAATCATTGGATGGAATTGGGCCGGCCAAGGCCCAGGCTATCGTCACGTATCGAGAGAAAAACGGCCCGTTCAAGAACGTCGATGAGCTGGAAAAAGTATCGGGCATCGGCAAGGCAACGGTCGAAAAGAATCGCGAAAAAATTTCGACCGGCAGCGGCAAGACTACTGCAGCGAAAAGCGACAAGTCGAAGGCTAAGAAAACTGAATAGCCGCTAGATTCTGCCTGAATGGGTGCGCGGCGGCAGTGATGTAGAAATCGCTGCTGCCGCGCATTTTTCTGTCAGACTTGATGCCGGTCTGTTTGTCGATAATCGTCTTGCGTCTTGCGTCTTGCGTCTTGCGACTCGCGACTCGCGACTCGCGTTCGAGCCGCAGCTTATGTGGGTAGCGGCAACCATGGAAGAACGCTGCCAGCCGCCACGGGTGACGTACCTGGTTCAGCCCGAACCAGTACGTCGGCGACGCCTAAATTGCTCAGCATATGTGAATCCTGATGTGGTAACGGTTGTAGTTGCATCGTGCCGCTGGAATCGCAGTAGCACTGCATGCGTAGTAGGCGGGTGCGGTCGCTATCGCGTTCTACCGCCTCAGTTAACACGCCGTGTTGCCAGAGCGGTTCGGGCGCGTGCAATCCTTCGAGAACGTTCAGCGCGGTGCGAACGTGCAACAGCATGCCGATTAACACGGCGCCGGGGTTACCCGGTAATGCGAGCACCGCGCACTGGGCGCCGCTGGCCGATTGGTGGACGCCGAAGAAAATCGGCTTGCCGGGCTTCTGCGCAACGCGCCAGAAGATACGCTGAGTGCCCAGCGCCTCCGCGACTGCTGGAAGATAGTCTTTATCGCCAACTGAAGCGCCGCCGGTGCTGATGACGAGATCACTATCGGCGATGGCTTCGGCTAGCGTTGCGCGCACGGCTGACTCATCGTCGCCGACATGGCGCACTGTGATGCCTGAATATCCCCAGCGATGGAGCAAAGCCGCGACCATAGGCCCGTTGCTGTCGTGGATTTCGCCCGGATGTAGCACTGCGCCGGGCGGGCGAATTTCGTCGCCGGAAATGATGACGCTGATCCGTGGTGACGCTCTGACCACTACGGTGTCGACTTCTGCATTGATCAGCGACGCGAGGAGGTTGGGTCCAATACGCTGCCCGATGCTTGCTAAATGGGCACCGATACGGAGCTCGTCGCCGCGGCGGCGGATATTGCGCTGTGCTGGGTACGGATGCTCAAAGCGAAGATCATTATCAATGCGGTTGGCTATTTCTTGCGGAATCACCGTATCGGCGCCCTCCGGCAGCATTGCGCCGGTTAAGATCCGAGCGGCCGTGCCTTGGGGCAACGGTGCTAGCGCGGAGCGCCCTGCCGGAAGATGCAGCGCGATCGGCAATTGGATCGCCGATAGCGGCGTTGCGGCGGTGATGTCTGCCGCGCGCAATGTGTAGCCGTCCATCGCACTTTGGTCGAAACGCGGTAGATCGGTGTGTGCGGTTGCCGGCGCGGCAAGCACGGCGTTTAAGGCATCGGTCGTGGGGACGATGCGGGTTGGCAAAGGTTGAAGCGCGTCGACGTAGGCTGAAAGCGCAGCTTGCAAGGTGATCATGGCGTGTTGTCGTTGGTGCTGAGGTGCTGTTCGGCCAGACGCCACTCGTCCGGTGTGTTGAGGCTCCAGGCCCAGCGTGGCCACGCGTTGAAATTTGCAGCCGCGACGCGATGCTCGGCAAACCACTCACGCGGAGTTCTGCCGCCGGCATCCAAATAGCGGCGCAGATCATCAAGCAGGCTGCGGGCGAGCAGGCAACACAGCGGCTGCGGGCCAAAACCGTCATCGACGTAGACGATGTTGGTCCTTTGCTGGCGCTGTACGTCTAGTAAACGGGTAGCGAGGTCGGGTGGCAACAGCGGTGCATCGCCCGGCACACAGAGTAGCCACGGGTTACTGCTCGCAGCGAGGCCCGCCGCGACGCCAGCGAGCGGACCGAAGCCGGCGTAGCCTTCATCAGCGAGTACGGTAGCGCTGTAGACCCCGTACGCCTCGGCATTTCGGTTCGCGCTGATCACAATTCGGCTGACCTGCGGGCGAAGGTTGGCGACAACGCGGTGGATCAATGGCCGGCCTAAAAACGGCTGCAGCGGCTTATCGCCGCCGCCGAGGCGGCTGCTGGCGCCGCCACAGAGTATGACTGCATCAAGGTCGATCATAAGCGGCAGTTGTTCTCGGGCTAAGATTGAAAGAGGGAGCGGCGTCGCCCGCATTTCAGTAATCCGCCGGTTCGGCGGTCATCGGCATATCACGTTCAGTATATGGAATTGATCAAACGGAGCTTCCTCGCAATGGGGACGGAAGTGACCGTGACCTTGGCGATTGCAGCGGGCCAAGCGCAACGTGCCGAGGCGGCGATTGCCGAATTACGGGCGCTGATCGAGCAGTTTGGCCGCGATGGTTGGGCTTGGGGCGCTGGCGCATTGGGTGCGTTCAACGCAGCGCTTGCGCGCGGTGAGGTGGCCTCGGTACCGAAGTCGCTACAGCCGTTATTCGCCGCGGCTTGGCGCACACGCGTGCGCAGCGGCGGTTGCTATGAGCCTCGGATTGCCGCACTGGTGAAGCTCTGGGGTTTCGATTGCATGGATCACCTGCGGAACGCGCCGCCGCCGCTGGATCTCATCGCCACTGCGTTGGCCGCGCTACACGCCGCGCCGCCGTATGAGGGCGGTGACCACTACGGCCCCGCGCCCGGTATTGGCTGGGACTTAGGCGGCATTGGTAAGGGTTACATCGTCGATTATGGGCTGAGATTGTTGCAGCAGCGGGGTTTTAGCAACGCAATGCTCGATGCCGGCGGCAATCTCGCCGCGCGCGGGGTTCGTTCGGATCGACCCTGGCGGGCCGGCGTGCGTGATCCGCGTAGTCCGGCGCACGCGTCCCAGCTATTACTGACGATCGACGTCGCCGATGAAGCCGTCATCACGCATGGGGACGATCAGCGCTATTTCGACTACGCCGGCCAGCGCTACGCGCATTTGATCGATCCGAGCAGCGGTTGGCCGGTGCAGGGTTTGCGCGCGCTGACGGTTATCGATCGCGACGCCGCGCGTGCCGATAGCGAAGGTGCCGCGTTGTTTGTTGCCGGCGCACAGTGCTGGCCCGCACTCGCGCGGCAGCTTGGGTTGAGCCAGGTCTTAGCGGTTGCCGACGATGGCAGCTTGCAGATGACATCCGCACTCGCCAACCGCGCCCAGATTTTCAGCAACGCGCCGGTGGCGGTGATCGCTTAGGACAAACGCAGGGCAAAGCCATTTTTATGGCTTCAGTATTGTCGGCTCTGGCGTTGAGTCGGTCTGCGGATAATCCAAGGTGTAGTGTAGGCCCCGGCTTTCACGCCGGCTCAAGGCCGAACTCACGATTAATTCCGCCACCGTTACCAGATTGCGTAGCTCAATCAGGTGATGGGTGATGCGATAGTTGCGATAGAACTCGACGATTTCTCGGCGCAGTAAATCCACCCGGTGCTGCGCGCGGAGCAGGCGCTTGCTGGTGCGGACGATACCGACGTAGTCCCACATAAACGTGCGCAGCTCCAACCAATTGTGGGAGACCACAACGTCTTCGTCGGAGTCTGATACCCGACTTTCGTCCCAGGGCCGGAGCGTCGGCGGTTCCGGGAGATGCGGCAGCTCGCGGATTAAGTCATCGGCTGCAGCTTGCGCAAAGACTAAGCACTCCAGTAGTGAGTTGCTGGCCAAGCGGTTTGCACCGTGTAGACCAGTGCAGGCGACTTCTCCGGCCGCATAAAGCCCAGGCAGATCGGTGCGGGCGCGCAAGTCGGTCATCACCCCGCCGCAGGTGAAGTGTGCGGACGGCACAACCGGAATCGGTGCTTGGGTGATGTCGATGCCTAAGCTCAGGCAATGGGCGTAGATCGACGGAAAATGCGTGCGGACAAAATCGCCAGGCTTATGGCTGATGTCCAGCCAGACGTGCTTAACGCCGAGCCGCTTCATTTCGTGATCGATCGCGCGGGCGACGATGTCGCGCGGTGCCAATTCCGCGCGCTCATCAAAGCGCGGCATAAAGCGTTCGCCGACTTTTCCATCGGCGGTCGGCAGGTGCAGCGTCGCGCCTTCGCCGCGCAGCGCTTCGGTAATCAGGAATGACCGCGAGTCGCGGTGGTAGAGCGTCGTTGGGTGAAACTGCATAAATTCCATGTTCGCGACGCGGCAGCCGGCGCGCCAAGCCATTGCAATGCCGTCGCCGGAGGCGCCGAACGGGTTGCTGGAATACAGATAAACCTGATTGGCGCCACCGGTGGCGAGCAATACCGCCTTCGCCGCCACGGCATCAACGCGCTTACTGTTGCGGTCGTACAAATAGACACCGTGTACGCGCGGTGCGTCCCGATCGACGATCAAATCAACTGCGACGCTACGTTCAAGCACTTGGATTAGTGGATGGCGGCTCGCCAAGTCCGCCAGCGTGGTCTCAACGGCAAAGCCGGTGGCGTCCGCCGCGTGGACGACACGGCGATGGCTGTGACCGCCTTCGCGGGTGAGATGGAGGCGGCGGCCGTTGAGGTCTTCATCGGACTGCGTAAACGCAACGCCGTGCTGTAGCAGCCAGTCGATCCCCTCAGGGCCGTGCTCGACGGTGAACCGAACGGCTTCGACATCGCAAAGCCCGGCACCGGCAATCAAGGTGTCGTGGACATGCGCCGCAAGCGAATCGTCCTGGTCCAGCGCGGCGGAAATCCCGCCCTGCGCCCATAACGTGCTGCCGCTCGCGAGCGGACCTTTAGAAACCACCGTGACGCGGTGGCCCGCTTCGGCGAGGCGTAATGCCGCAGAAAGCCCAGCAGCACCGCTGCCGAGTATCAATACTTCAGGGGATGGATTCACGCGCGGAATTACTTAACTTGTTAGAATAACCACAGTTTGAATAACTTACGTTGTAGGGGAGTTTAGCCCGATTCCAGTGCGCTGGTGCTGGCGGCCATCGTGCTGGTTGAAGCTGCGAATGAGCGAAGAAAAAACTGATGAACAACTGGTCGTTCTTGCGCAGGAGGGCGACCAGCGCGCGTTTGAACTGTTGGTACGGAAGTACCAGCACAAGATCGTCCAACTCGTTGGCCGTCTGGTCGGCGAGGGCGATGCGCCGGATGTTGCGCAAGAAACCCTGATCAAGGCATGGCGCGCACTCAAGGGTTTTCAGGGCAATAGCGCTTTTTACACCTGGCTTTACCGAATTGGCATTAATACTGCGAAGAACCATTTGGTCTCGCGCGGGCGTCGACCGTCGAATCAAGATATCGACATTGCCGATGCCGAGCAATTTGGCCATACCGAGCACTTGAGCGACGTCGACACGCCTGAGTCGCTATTGCTTTCACATGAGCTCAAGGTCAAAGTCGCGGAAGTTATCCAGAAGTTGCCGCCGGACTTGCGTCAAGCGATTACGCTGCGCGAGTTGGAAGGGCTAAGCTACGAAGAGATCGCGGAAGTGATGGATTGCCCAATCGGCACGGTGCGTTCGCGCATTTTCCGTGCACGTGAGGCGATTGATGCGGTGGTCTCGCCGCTGATGAATTGATCGTCGATCCCCAGGACGTTTGGACGCGGGATTGAGATTAGCTAAAATTTTTAGGCCGTAACGGGAACTTTCCCGTTAAGCCGCTGTTAATGTTGCAGCAAGTGATTTTTTGCTTTCGATAGCGGTAGGTATGGAAGAACGCAATGTCTGAAGAACTTCTATCGGCGATGATGGATGGCGAATGCAAGCCTGCCGAACTGCAACAGCTGCTGGCCGAGCTTGAACAATCCCCCGCGCTGCGCGCGCGTTGGAGCAGGATGTGTCTGGCGCGGGATGCCCTCGCTGGCGTTTCAGTGCGCAAAGTTGCGCCTGATTTTTCCGGCAACGTAATGGCTGCAATTGCTCTTGAGCGCGCGGTAGAGCCGGTCTCGAACGTGGTGCCGTTACGGCGTCACACTGCGGGCCGTAAGCCTTCCTATGCCCGTCGGCATTGGCAGCCGTTAACCGGTTTAGCGGCAGCGGCATCGATTGCAATCGCAATCGTCGTCGGTGGCCGCAGCTTATTGCTGCAACCAACGGATGGCGCCGCGCCTATCGCCAGCGGTGCTACCAATGCGACGCAATTAGCGTTGCGTGACGCGCGAGTGGGTGGATTGCAGCCGGTTTCAACGCAGGTTGCGGAGTCGGGCGCGGGTGGCGAGCCGACGGAAACCCGCTGGGCGCAGTTAGATGCTGATTCAGCCCGGCAATTGAATGATTATCTGATGGAACACAGCAATTCTCGCGCCGAGGGGGGCATGGGTGGCTCGTTGAGCTATGCCCGCCTAGCGGTGCGTACGGCGGACTATCGTCCGGCTGCCGAGCAGCGCTGATGCGCAAGCTGTGGCTCTGCGCAGGTACCGCGGCGGCCTGCGTAACCGCTAGTGCTGTCGCCGAACCGATAGATCCGGCTGCGCTGCTGGTCAAAGCGGCGGAAGCGTCGAGAACAACTAACTATCAAGGCGTTGTCATCTATCGCGGTGACGAGCTGTTTGAAGTGCTGCGCGTCCAGCATCGCTTTAAAGACGACAGCGAACGCGAGCGCATGATTTCGCTGACGGGCGAGCCGCGGCAGTTGTTGCGAATCGACAATCGGCTGATTTGCATCCTGCCGAAAGGCCACATGATGAGTGTGGAGCGGCCAACGCTGAAAGGGTTTTTATCGCAGCTCACGATTGAGCGCATTCAGCAGCTCAAACAATGGTATGACTTCCGTGATGAAGGGCAAGGCCGGATCGCGGGCCGCCCTTGTAATGGGGTAACCATTGCGCCCAAAGATGCTTTTCGCTACGGCTACGAAGTCTGGACTGATCAAGAAAGCCGCCTGCCGTTAAAAATCAGCTTGACCGGCCCCCGCGGCCAAGTTTTGGAACAGGTAATGTTTACCGAAGTTTCATATCCGGATTCAATTCCGGACGAAGCTTTCGAAACGGAAGTCGACCCGCGTAAATTCAATTTAATCACGCGTAATCTGCCCAAGCTCGACGCCGTCGCGCCGCTAGACGAGCACGACAAGCCGCAAGTCAAACTCGAAAAATTGCCACCCGGGTTCCGCATTATTTCTCACGATGATCGGCCGTTGCCAGACGGCTCGGGTCAAGTCGAACACTTGATGCTATCTGACGGCCTGTCGTCGGTTTCTGTATTCAGCGAAGTTCAGCAGCACGAAGAAAAAGTCTTCAGCGGCGTATCTCATATTGGTCCGGTCCAGGCTTACGGCCGCATGGTGGGGAGCCTGCATATCACGATAGTCGGTGAAGTACCGGCACAAACGATCCGTATGATCGGGGATGGCTTGCGCTTGCCAATCCCAGGGATTGAAACGCAAGCAGGTTCGAGTGTGACCCCGGTTTTGCCGCGCGTCCCCGCAAAGAATTGATCGGCGGCCTCATGCCGCTTTGTCGGATTCTCGCTGACAAGGTTTGCGCATGGCCAATTGCTGATCTGAAGCTCATACTTCTTAATAATATCGGGTGCCGAGTACGAATCGGCCCCATTCGCTTTGTTTTGGGGGTTTCAAATGCGCATCGTCGCCGGCGGCCGGAACGTCGTCACATCCCTGCTGCTAATGTTTGCCGCTGGGGTGCTGGCGGGATGCAGTCAACACAACGCAGGGTTGCCCAATTTTGCTGATCTTGTTGAGCAAGTTAGCCCCTCCGTCGTCAATATCAGCGCGGTTCCGGTCGATAGCCGGGCCGACGCCGCGGCCAACACCAGCGGCGATTCATCTCGGCAAGTACCCGACTGGCTGCGCAAGTTTCTCGACCAACACGGGCGTGACGGCGCTACGCCGAAAGACCCCGATAACGCCAATCCTAGCGATCCCTCAAGCGACCCTGCCCCGAGCGACAACGACGCCAATCCGCAGGGTGATGCACCGGATGACGGTCCGCAAGGTGGCGAGCAATCACTCGGCTCTGGTTTTATTTTGTGGTCCGATGGCTACATTTTGACCAATCATCACGTCGTTAAAGACTCGAAGGAGGTTGTGGTTCGTTTGTCTGATCGGCGGCAGTTCCAGGCTCAGGTCGTCGGCAGTGACGAGCGCAGCGATATTGCATTGCTAAAAATCGATGCGAAAGACTTGCCTGCGGTGAAGCTGGCCGATGTCGGGCGCAGCCGCGTCGGTGATTGGGTTTTGGCAATTGGTTCGCCATTTGGCTTCGATTACACGGTAACGTCGGGTATTTTGTCGGCAAAGGGCCGTATTCTCGAAACCGAACAGTATGTGCCGTTCTTGCAGACCGATGCCGCAGTGAATCCTGGCAACTCTGGCGGCCCCTTGTTTAACCTCAAGGGCGAAGTGCTCGGCGTCAATTCCCAGATCTACAGCCAGAACGGCGGTTTTCAGGGCGTGGCATTCGCGATTCCGATTGACGTTGCCGCCAAAGTGGCGATGACGCTCAAAGAAGGCGGCAAGGTGACGCGCGGCTGGCTTGGCATCGTCATGCAAGAAGTTGATCGCAACCTAGCCAAGTCTTTCGGCATGGAAAAGCCGGGCGGGGCATTGATCGCCCGCGTGCTTGCCGATAGCCCTGCGCAGCAGGCTGGACTTAAAACCGGCGATGTCATTTTGAAGTACAACGGCCTTGAAATCGTCAGCTCGCGTACGCTCAAACCTCTGGTCGGCAATAGTGTGCCCGGCGAAACGGTAACGTTAGAGCTGTTGCGTGAAGGCAAGATTGTGACGATCAAAGTCGAAGTCGGCACGTTGGAATCTCAGGACGAAGTCACGCCGGATGCGTCACCAAAGTCGCAAGCGCCGCTGCCGCCGAAGGACATGCCGCTGGCCATCGAAGTGAAAGCATTAGACGATGACGAGCGGCGCGCGGCGAAAGTCGTTTCTGGCGGCGTGCGTATTATTTCGATTGGCCCCGGTCCGGGTCGCGAAGCCGGTATGGTCGTTGGCGATGTCATCCTGTCGATATCGGGACAAGAAATTGCCAGTATTGAGCGCTATAACGAAGTCGTTGGTCGGCTTACGCCAGGGCAATCGGTCCCCGTATTGGTGCAGCGACAAGGCGCGCCCTTGTTCCTAGCGCTCGCAGTTCCGCCGCGTTAGTCGCCAGATTTATGGCGCTGCTGCTGCTAAGCCGTCCGGGTTGCGGGCTCTGTGAGGAATTTCTCGAAGCATTCTTAGCCGAGTTTCCCGAACGGGCGGCGGCGCTGCAGGTGGCGGATGTTGATAGCAAGCCGGGCTGGCAGGGCCGTTACGGGTTAGTGATACCGGTGCTGCTTGATGACGAAGGTACCGTGCTCTGCGAGACGCACTTTGACGCCGAATTAATCGGAAAACAGTTCGAAACCACGCGTTAAACCGCTGCGGGGGCTATACTTCGCCGCTATTTTCTCCTCGCGCACCATGACGCAGCCTGCCCGCCAATCGCTCATTCGCAATTTCTCGATCATCGCGCATATCGACCACGGTAAGTCGACGCTCGCCGATCGCTTCATCCAACTCTGCGGCGGTCTTGAAGAGCGCGAAATGCAGGCGCAGGTGCTCGACAACAATCCGATCGAGCGCGAGCGTGGAATCACGATCAAGGCGCAGGCAGTTTCGCTGAACTACAAAGCGAAAGACGGCAACGTCTATCAGCTGAACTTGATCGATACCCCCGGGCATGTCGACTTTTCCTACGAAGTCAGCCGCTCGCTCGCAGCCTGTGAAGGCGCGCTCTTGGTCGTTGATGCCTCGCAAGGCGTCGAGGCGCAGAGCGTGGCGAATTGCTACACCGCGCTTGAGCAAAAGCTGGAAGTAATGCCGATCTTGAATAAGATCGACTTGCATAACGCCGAGCCCGACCGCGTCGCGCAAGAAATCGAAGACATTATCGGCATCGAAGCCACCGATGCGCTGCGCATTTCGGCCAAAACCGGCCTCGGCGTTGCCGAGGTACTTGAAGCCCTGGTGCACAAGCTGCCGGCGCCGCGTGGCATCGTCGACGCACCGCTGCAGGCTTTGATCGTCGATTCCTGGTTCGATAACTATCTGGGTGTCGTCTCGCTGGTGCGCGTTGTTAATGGGCGCATTCAGAAGGGCCAGAAAATCCGGGTGATTTCAACCGGCAAGGATTATGAAGTCACGATGCTCGGCGTGCATTCGCCGAAGCGGGTGCTGCGTGATGCACTGGAGACCGGTGAAGTTGGCTTCCTTGTCTCCGGCATTAAAGATATTTTCGGCGCGCCGGTTGGTGACACGCTAACCGAGGCCTCGCGGGCGTCGGTCGATCAACTCCCCGGTTTCCGACAGGTTCAGCCCCGGGTTTTCGCCGGTATGTTCCCGGTCGATGCCGACGATTTCGAAGATTTTCGCGAAAGCCTACAAAAATTGCGCTTGAACGATTCAGCGCTGCAATTTGAGCCGGAAAACTCGGGCGCGCTGGGCTTTGGCTTCCGTATTGGCTTTCTCGGCATGCTGCACATGGAAATTGTGCAGGAGCGCTTAGAGCGCGAATACAACCTGAATTTAATTACCACGGCGCCGTCGGTTGTTTACGAAGTCGAAAACAGCAACGGTGAAGTTCGGAAAATCGATAACCCATCTGATTTGCCGGAGCCGGGCATGTTTGTCGATGTCCGCGAGCCGATCATTTTGTGTCGGCTGCTGATGCCGCAAACCTACGTTGGCGCCGTCATGCAACTGTGCATGGAAAAGCGCGGCGTGCAGAAGAACCTGCGCTATCACGGTAATCAGGTTCAACTCGAAGTTGAGATGCCGTTGGCTGAAGTTGTGTTGGATTTCTTCGACCGACTGAAGTCTGTTAGCCGCGGCTTCGCCTCGTTCGAATACGAATTTCTACGCTTCCAGACGGCGCCGCTGGTGAAACTGGATGTGCTGGTAAACGGCGATAAAGTTGATGCGTTGGCGACAATCGTTCATCGCAATGACGCCGAATCCCGCGGTCGCGATCTGTGTGAGCGGATGAAAGAAGTCATCCACCGGCAGATGTTCGATGTCGCCATTCAAGCCGCGATCGGGGCTAAAGTGATTGCCCGTAGCACGGTTAAGGCGCTGCGCAAGAACGTGCTCGCAAAATGCTACGGCGGCGATATCAGCCGAAAGAAGAAATTATTGGAAAAACAAAAGGAAGGCAAGAAGCGGATGAAGCAGGTCGGCAGTGTCGAGATCCCGCAGGAAGCGTTCCTTGCGGTACTTGGCGTCGATAAGCGCTAAATCTGCTGCGGTCCGCCTGCGTCGCCCGTAGCAATACCTTGTTTGTCGCCTCGAATCCGCATTTTTAGGCTTACACGATGAATTTCGCCGTCATGTTTAATTTGCTGCTGACATTGCTGACCGCCGCCACCGGTGTTTGTTGGCTGCTGGATAAATTCTGGCTTGCCAAGCGGCGCAAAGCCTTGCACGGCGATGACGCGCAGCCCGGCGCAACGTTTGAATTTTTCCGCGGCCTATTTCCGGTCATTGCAGCGGTTTTTGTCGTGCGTTCGTTTTTATTTGAGCCGTTTCGAATCCCGTCGGGCTCGATGATCCCGACGCTGCACGTCGGCGATTTTATTCTGGTCAATAAATTTGGCTACGGCCTGCGGTGCCCGATTGGTAGCTGTAAATTGGTCGACATTGGCGAGCCGAAGCGCGGTGAAGTCATTGTTTTTAAGTTTCCGAAAGACCCAACGCAGGACTACATCAAGCGTTTGATCGGACTCCCAGGCGACAAAATTCACTACGAAAACAAGACCCTGACGATAAACGGCGAGACGATGTCGTTAACTCCGGCGAAAACCAATGATGATGCACGTAGTGACGATACCCGCATGCACGAAAATCTCGGCGGGGTCGAACACGATACCTTGGCCAAGCTCAACCGGATATCCGATTCTTATAGTTGCCCATTTGTGCAGCCGAACCCCGATGAATTCGATTTCGAGGTGCCTGCAGGCAGTTATTTTATGATGGGCGACAACCGCGATGGTTCGAACGATAGCCGTTGCTGGGGCACGGTGCCAGAAGCGAATTTGAAAGGCCGCGCAACATTAATCTGGATGAGCTGGAATAGCGAAAAGTTCAAAATCGAGCTGTCTCGCATCGGAACGCTGATCCGCTAAGATAAATGCAGATTTTGCCAGCGGCTTCCGACCCAAATTAAGAGATCGACTCATGAAACTTGCACATGCGCAGCGCGGCCTCAGCCTTTGGAGCGGATTGTTCGTATTCGGCACGATTGGCTTCATTGCCTTGTGTGTCATTAAAGTCGGGCCGCTGTTCTTAAACGAATTTTCAGTCAAGCGCGCGGTGCACGATATCGCCTCGAAAGAGGGCTCGGTTGGCGGTCAGGTTGACGTCGCAGCCATCCGCTCAGCGCTGCAACGGCGCTGGGATATCGACTACATCAGCCAGATCGAGCCGAAAGACATCAAAGTGATTCGAAATGGCTCCGGCTTGTTTTTGAGCTATGACTACGAAGCGGAAGTCAGCTTATTTGGCAATATCTCAGTCGTCGCGCATTTTAAAGACGATGTGCCCCTGCGGGCCGCAGTCGGCGGTTGAGTTTGCACGACGAAAATTCCGCTGACGCCGCGAGCCGCCGCGAGCGCCTAAGTCGTGCGCTCGGCTATCGTTTCACCAATGAATCGTTGTTGCTGAAGGCGCTGACCCACCGGAGCCACAGCGCCGATAACAACGAACGCCTGGAATTTCTGGGCGATGCGATGCTAAATCTGGCAATCGGCGCGGAAGTCTTTCATTTGCGCCCGAAAGCGTCTGAAGGCGATTTATCACGCTTGCGCGCAAGCCTTGTGCGCGAAGAAACTTTGGCTGCTGCCGCGCGCCGCTTACCGCTGTCCGATGCCGTACGCCTCGGTTCCGGCGAGCTTAAAAGCGGTGGGTTTCGCCGTGACTCGATCCTTGCGGATGCGCTGGAAGCCTTGATCGGCGCCGTTTATCTCGACGGAGGTTTTGAACCCGCGGTGCAGCTGTGCCAGCGATTATTGGCGCCAGAGCTGGAAAAGCTGCCGTCGGTTGGATCGTTAAAAGACCCTAAAACTCGTTTGCAGGAAGCCTTGCAAGCGGAATCGCGGCCACTGCCGGAATATGCAGTGTTGCGTGAAGAAGGGCCGCCGCATCGGCGGCAATTCAGCGTGCAATGCCGGCTTCCGGATAGCGGCGACGATGTCGTCGCAGACGGCTTAAGCCGCCGCAACGCCGAGCAACAAGCGGCACAGCGTATGCTGGACCGCATTCAGCAACAGGAAAACAAACATGCATAGTGGGATGGTCGCGATTGTAGGGCGACCGAATGTCGGTAAGTCGTCGTTATTAAACGCCTTGGTCGGACGCAAGGTCAGCATCGTCGCGCCGAAGCCGCAGACGACCCGGCATCGTATCCAGGGGGTGCTGCATCGTGCTGAAGGGCAAATCGTGTTCATCGATACGCCCGGCCTGCATCGCGCCGCGCCGCGCGCCTTGAATAAATACATGAACGATGCCGCGAGCAGCAGCCTGTACGACGTCGATGTCGCGCTGTTCGTGGTTGAAGCCGGACGCTGGACCGATGAAGACCAAGCCGTGCTAGAGCGGCTGAAATCGGTGACAGCACCGGTAGGCTTGGTCGTCAATAAAGTCGATAAATTTTCCGATAAAGCCAAGCTGCTGCCGGTGCTTGAAAAGCTTTCGGCGTTGCGCGAGTGGGCGTTCATCATGCCGTTGTCGGCGTTAAAGGGGGCGAACGTCAACCAGCTTGCTAATGAGCTAATGAGCCGCATGCCGGAAGGGCCGCCGCTGTATCCGGAAGATCAAGTGGTTGGCCACGACCTCAGGTTTACGATCGCCGAGCTGGTTCGTGAAAAGCTGATGCGGTCGTTGGCACAAGAGCTACCGTACGCGTTGACGGTTGAAACTGAAATGATGGAGCAGGAAGGCAATCTGCTGAAAGCCGCGACCGTGATTTGGGTTGAACGCGACGGCCAGAAAAAAATCGTGATCGGCGAAGACGGTTCGATGCTCAAGCGGATCGGCACAGCGGCTCGGCGCGAGCTTGAAGCGATGACCGGCCATAAAGTCTTTTTGAAAATCTGGGTGCGCGTCAAAGAGGGCTGGACCGATGATCCCCGTGCGTTGAGCCGCTTCGGCTACGACAACAACGGTTAGGCCGATTAACGCTGTCGAATTCTGCCGCTAATGTCCCGCGCCAGGGTCGAACTTGAGCCGGCGTATCTGTTATCGCAGCGGCCGTATCGTGAAACCAGCCAGCTGATTGAGGTTTTTAGTCCGAACTACGGCCGTGTTGGCTTGATTGCGCGCGGCATGCGCGGCGTAAAACCCCGCCAACGCGGCACGCTAGCCTTGTTCCAACCGCTGTTGTTATCGTGGCTGGAGCGGGGCGATCTCGGCACCGTAACCGCCGCCGAAGCGGCTGGCAACGGTGTTGTACTGCTCGGCGAGCGCGTTTTTCACGGCTGGTATTTGAACGAGCTGCTGTTGAAGCTCCTACAAAGACATGATCCCCATCCAGAACTCTACGCCGATTATGCGCAGGCTCTAGTCGGCCTCGCCGGCACCGCCGAAGCGGCAGAAGCAGCGCTGCGGATCTTCGAAAAGCGCTTGCTACATCAGCTGGGTTACGGTCTACCGTTGGCTGATGAATTTGATCTGCAGCAAACGTATCGCTATTGGCCGGATCTCGGATTCGTGCCGGCGCAGGCGGGGACCCCGGGTACGGTTTCCGGCGCCAGCCTGCTGGCCTTGCACAGCGAGCAGCTGCAGTGCCGCGCCGAGTTAGACGATGCCCGCCGCCTGCTTCGGCAAGCCTTGGAACCCCATGTGCCGCGCGCTGAGTTGCGTACGCCGCAGCTTCTGAAGCAAATGCGCAGCTGGCGCAAGGCTTAAGCCGCCTACATTTATGCGCGGAGGCCCTACAATAGCGCCCCGTTTGCCGTCTTCCTCAGGCTCATGACCCCTACGATTCGCCTCGGCGTTAATGTCGATCACGTTGCCACGGTGCGTCAGGCGCGTGGCACGCAGTATCCCGATCCGGTTGAAGCGGCGCTGCTTGCCGCCGCGGCAGGTGCCGATAGCATCACGATCCACCTGCGCGAAGACCGCCGCCACATTCAAGATCACGATCTGACGCGGTTGCTGCCAGTTTGCCCAGTACCGATCAATCTGGAAATGGCGGTAACGCCAGCGATGGTTGAAATCGCGGTTAAGGCCAAATCGCGCTATATCTGTTTGGTGCCCGAGCGGCGCGAAGAGCGGACCACTGAAGGCGGGCTCGATGTCGCTGGCAATCTGCCGGCCGTACGTGAGGCTTGCCTTCGTCTGGCGGCTGCGGGCTGCGAAGTCGCGCTATTCATCGCGGCCGATCCGGCGCAATTGGCGGCGGCACAAGCCACCGGCGCGCCGCACCTGGAAATTCATACCGGCGGTTACGCTGACGCGGAGGGCGCGGCGCGCGATGCGGAACTGGCCCGCATCCTAGCGTTTGCGCGGGCGGCGCACGCGGCTGGCATTGAAGTGCATGCTGGTCATGGTTTGAATGTCGAAAATGTCGCGCCGATCGCACAGATTCCAGAAGTAGTCGAACTCAACATCGGCCACGCATTAATCGCCCGCGCGCTGTTTATCGGCTTGCCGGCCGCAATCGCGGAGATGCGCCAAGCGATGACTGCGGCGCGTCGCGGGCGGTAGGCTGCCGATGATTTATGGCGTCGGCGCCGATTTACTGCGCATTGAGCGCGGCGAGCAGCTTTGGCAGCGCCATGGCGAGCGCGCTGCGGCGAAACTGCTGCACCTAGCGGAGCGGCCCGGCTTAGCTGCTTCACGCAATCCCGGCCACTACTTGGCGCGCGCATTTTCGGCGAAAGAAGCGTTTGTGAAGGCGCTCGGTACCGGGTTTCGCGGTGTTTCGTACCACGATGTCGGCGCTGTGCGTGCGCCGGAACAGCGGCCGCAGCTGGTCTTTAGCGAAGCGATGCAAGCCCGGTTGCAGCAACTCGGCATTACCGGTGCGCATCTTTCATTTAGCGACGAAGGCGGGATGATTCTGGCGTTCGTCGTGCTCGAAACCAGCGGTGAACCCGCTGTCATCCGATAAACTAACGCCATGGCAACTACGACGCTCGCCGGTACGATCGGCAATACTCCGTTGGTGCAGGTCACCCGCCTGCCCGGAATCGGTAATAACCGCTTATTTCTAAAGCTGGAAGGCAATAATCCGGCGGGCTCGGTGAAAGACCGCCCGGCGTATTCGATGATCAATCGCGCCGAGGAGCGCGGCGAGATCAAACCGGGCGACACCTTGATCGAGGCGACGTCCGGCAATACCGGCATCGCGCTGGCGATGGCGGCGGCGGTGAAGGGCTATCGCATGGTGTTGATCATGCCGGAGCATTTGTCCGTCGAGCGTCGCTCGGTGATGAAAGCCTTCGGCGCCGAACTCATTCTGGTGACACAGGCGCAAGGCATGGAATACGCCCGTGATCTCGCCGATGAAATGCAGCGCGAAGGAAAAGGCCGAGTTCTGAACCAATTTGCGAACCCTGACAACCCGCGCGCGCATTACGAAGGGACGGCGCCGGAAATCTGGCGTGATTTAAATGGCGAGCTCACGCATTTCGTCGCGACCATGGGCACGACAGGAACGATCATGGGCTGCTCCCGATATTTCAAAGAGCAAACCCCGGCGCCACAGATTATTGGCGTGCAGCCGGACGGCGAATCCTCGATCCCCGGCATTCGCAAATGGCCGGAAGCTTATCTTCCGAAGATTTTTGACCGGAGCCGGATCGACCGCGTCGTTGAAGTTAGCACCCGCAACGCCGAAGATATGATGCGCCTGCTGGCGAAAGTTGAAGGCGTATTCGCCGGACCGTCCAGCGGTGGATCGGTGTGGACCGCGCTGCAACTGTGTAAGGAACTGAGCGGCGCGACGATCGTCTCGATCATCTGCGATCGCGGCGACCGTTACATTTCCACCGGCGTCTTCCCCAGTTGAGAATCGAGCCGAAGGCGCTAACGGTTGATCGCCTAGCGCCGCAGACCAATCGGCATTGGCGGCCGTCTTGGGCGTTGCAATTGGCGTTAGGGGTACATGCTGTTGTGCTCGTGTTGGTCATCGTCTGGCCGCGCGCTTGGCCAGCGGGGTTGGCTGCGCTCGGCGTCACCCATGTGTTGCTGGCTGCTGCCGGCTTATGGCCGCGTAGCCGTGTATTGGGGCCGAATCTCACCCGTGTCCCGCAGTCGGCGACAGCACGCCAGGAAGTGGTGCTGAGTTTTGACGACGGCCCTGATCCCGAAGTAACCCCGCAAGTGCTCGATCTGCTTGATCGCTACGGCGCCAAAGCCAGTTTCTTCTGTGTCGCGACCCGTGCGGCGCAGGCGCCGCGCTGCGTGGCTGAAATCGTTCGTCGCGGGCATAGTGTCGAAAATCATAGCGATCGCCACTCTAATTTCTTCGCGTTTAACGGCTACTACGGCTTCCGGCGCGAATTGGCGCGGGCGCAGGCCACCTTGCAGGCCTTGACCGGCCGTGCACCGATGTATTTCCGGGCGCCGATGGGTATACGCAATCCGCTGCTCGATCCGGCCGTTGTGCATAGCGGCCTGCAATACGTGTCGTGGACACGCCGCGGCTACGATGCGGTTGAGCGCAATCCCGATGCGGTGCTCGCGCGTTTGCAGCGCAACCTCGCTGCCGGTGACATTCTGCTGTTGCACGATGGCCACGCAGCGCGCACGCGCAGCGGCGAGCCGGTGGTGCTCGCAGTGCTGCCGCGGTTACTGGAGAATCTCGCGATGCGGGGCTTAAAAGCGGTTTCCCTGCCGATGGCACTCGCGTCCTAAAATCAAGCGTAATTCCTGATGGCTAGAAGAAAAAAGAAGCCGCTGCCGCTGGCAGAATTTGGCGCCGAAATTGTCGACCTTGCCCATGACGGCCGCGGCGTTGCCCGCGTTGACGGCAAGGTCACGTTCATTCATGGCGGGTTGCCGGGCGAGCGTGTGCGCTATCGGCTGACGCGAGTCACGCGCGATGTTGATGAAGGCACGGTTGTCGCGGTCGAGCAGGCATCGCCGCAACGCGTAGCGCCCAAATGTCCGCATTTTGATATTTGCGGCGGTTGCGCCTTGCAGCATCTGGCACCGGACGCGCAGATCGCGTTCAAGCAAAAACAGTTGCTCGACGCGTTAGCCCGCATCGGCGGTGTAACGCCGGAAACGCTGGCGCCACCGGTCACTGGGCCGGTCTGGGCGTATCGGCGCCGGGCGCGGCTGGGCGTCAAGCACGTTACCAAGAAGGGTGGGGTGCTGGTCGGGTTCCGGGAGCGGGACTCAGCGTTGCTGGCGCCGCTAACGCGTTGCGACGTGCTCGACGCCCGTGTTGGTGACCAACTGCAGGCGATCGCGGCGTTGCTCGATACTTTATCGATCCCGGCGCAGCTGCCGCAGTTGGAAATTGCCGCGGCCGATCACGTCACGCTGGTGCTGCGCGTGCTGGCGCCGCCCAGTGCTGAGGATCTCGTCGCGCTGCGGACGTTTGCCGAGGCGCATGATTTTGATCTTTATCTGCAGCCAGGGAATCCGCAAGATTTACAAGCGCTAACGCCGATACGGCCGCTACATTACTCGCCGGACGGTAGCGCGCTGCGGCTCGACTTTGGTCCGTCCGACTTCGTCCAAATCAACGGCGCGCTCAGCCAGAAGATGGTGCGCCAAGCCGTCGATTGGCTGGCGCCAACGCCGGGCGGCACCGTGCTTGAGCTGTTCGCGGGGCTCGGCAATTTCACCGCGCCGCTGGCGGCCGCTGGCGCCCAAGTCACCGCAGTAGAGGGCGAGGCGGGGCTGGTGGCGCGCGGCGCTGCAAATTTGGCGCGCAACGGCCTCAGTGCCCGCTTCCTACGCGCAGACCTGTTTCAGCCCGATCCGCGCGCAGATTGGCTTAAACCCCGTTACGATGCTGCACTGCTCGACCCGCCGCGCTCGGGTGCGATCGAAATACTGCCGCAGGTTGCCGCGTGCCGTCCGCAGCGCATCGTGTATGTGTCATGCCATCCGGGCACGCTGGCGCGGGACGCTGGCGAGCTGGTGAGAAAGTATGGTTATCGGCTGACGCGCGTCGGCGTGCTCGATATGTTTCCGCATACTGCACATGTCGAGTCGATGGCGCTGTTCGAACGCAATGATTGAGCTGGCATGAATGCATCGAACGACATAGCAAAATTCAGCGCGCATCTGGCGGCACAACGAAGCGCCCCGCGGCATCAATCACATCAAGTAAGCACGAAGTAGGCATGGGCATAGAAATCGAGCGCAAGTTCCTCGTCATCGGCGATAGTTGGCGCACGCTGGTGACGCGGCAGGTCCCGATGCGCCAGGGTTATATGACGGACACCGCGAGCCGCAGCTCGATTCGCGTCCGTTTACAAGGCGCGGAAGCACGTTTGAACATCAAGGCCGCTGTCGTTGGTCGGGCGCGCGCCGAGTACGACTACCCGGTGCCGGTGCCAGACGCCCACGAAATACTCGATACGTTGTGCGTCGGCTTGGTCGACAAAATCCGTTACTACATTGAGCCGAATGGGCCAGATACCGCACACGGCGCTGGTCTGATTTGGGAGATCGACGAATTCGCTGGCGCGAACGCCGGTTTGGTCGTTGCCGAAATCGAGTTGAGCGATGTCGACCAAAATTTCGAGCGGCCGAGCTGGCTCGGCGCCGAAGTAACCGACGATCAGCGCTATTACAATCACGCGCTGGCGTTAAATCCTTATCAAAATTGGCCCGAGCGGAGCGCGACTTGAACCGACCAACGATGCAAGCGCTGCGCAGCGTGGGACGCTAACGATGGGCCCCTTAATGGCCGATGTCGGCGGCTTGAGCTTGAGCGCCGAAGACCGCGAGGTGCTCGCGCATCCGTTGGTGGGCGGCGTAATTTTATTCGCCCGCAACTACAGCGATCCTGAGCAGCTGCGCGCACTTTGCCATGAACTGCTGACATTAAAGCGGCCGCGCTTGCTGCTGGCCGTTGATCACGAAGGCGGCCGCGTTCAGCGCTTCCGTGTCGGCTTTACCCGTATTCCAGCGATGGGCACGTTGACACGGGTGTTTGAGGAGTCGCCGCTGCGGGCACACGATGAAGCGCGCCAGCACGGCGAGACGATTGGCCGTGAGCTCGGCGCATACGGTATTGATCTCTGTTTTGCGCCAGTGCTGGATGTCGATACCGGCGTCAGCACGGTCATTGGCGACCGCGCGTTCGGCACCGATCCAGAAATCATTAGCAAGCTCGCGCGGGCTTTCCGTAACGGCCTTGCGGCCGTGGGCATGAAGGCGACCGGCAAGCATTTCCCAGGTCACGGCGCGGTTGCAGCTGACTCGCACTTGGAACTACCGGTGGATCGTCGGGCGCAGTCTGAGATTGAGCTAAAAGATCTCGCACCGTTCAAAGCGCTGATCGCCGACGGCTTGGAATCGGTGATGATGGCGCATGTGCGTTACACCGCAGTTGATGACCTGCCCGCATCGCTGTCGCGGCGTTGGATCCGAGACATCCTGCGCCATCAGCTGAAATTTAATGGCGCCGTGTTCTGTGATGACCTCAGCATGGCCGGCGCGAAAGTCGGCGGTGAGATCGACGAACGCGCGCAGCTTGCGCTCGCCGCCGGTTGCGACATGCTGCCGGTCTGCAACGACCGCGAAGCCTTGACCCTTTTGCTCGACAAACTGCCGGTCAAGGAACGGCGTTTGTCCAGCGCCCGCTTGAAAGCCCTGTATCGGAGCGAGATCCCCTGATGAGCCTCATTGAAGAAGCCAAGCGCGTGCTGGATGAAGCCGATTGCCTGTACACCGTTGATGACGTTGCCGCCGCCTACGATCGCCTCGCGGCTGCGATCACAGCCGAGTACGCCGAACTCAACCCGCTGCTGCTGTGCGTGATGAATGGTGGACTTGTGCCGACGGCCGAACTGATGAAACGCCTCACGTTTCCGTTCCAGCTCGACTACCTACACGCAACCCGCTACCGCGGCGCGACCACCGGCGGTGGCTTGATCTGGAAGCGGCAGCCACCGGCCGTGCTAGAAGGTCGCCACGTGCTGGTGATCGACGATATTCTCGACGAAGGCTATACCTTGGTTGCGGTTCGCAAAGCCTTGCAGGAATTTGTGCCGGCGAGCTTAAAAGTTGCGGTGCTCGCGGAAAAACTGCATGACCGCCGCGCGCCCGGTGCGTTGGCCGAATTTATCGGTTTGAAAGTCGTCGACCGCTATGTCTTCGGTTGCGGTATGGATTACAAAGAATACTGGCGCCAGCTGCCGGCGATTTACGCGCTGAAAGATCAATAACCGCGCACTATCACGGATCATCATGAGCACGATTGCAGTCATCGGCGGCACCGGCATGGACGCATGGCCAGGCCTGGAAGTGAAACGCCGCTTAGAAGTCCCAACGCCCTACGGCAATACCTCGGCACCGCTGCTGCAAGGACGGATTTACGATTGTGACGCGATCTTCCTCGCGCGCCACGGCGAAGGCCACAAGATTCCGCCGCACAGCATTAACTACCGCGCCAATCTCTGGGCTTTGCGCGAAGTGGGCGTGACGCACGTAATTGGCATTGGCGCTGTTGGTGCGATTGCGCGCTGGTTTGAGCCGGGCGCGCTGGCGGTTCCGAGCGACATCATTGATTACACCTGGGGCCGTGCGCATACCTATTCCGATGGCGGTGCTGGTAGCCAGTTGCAACACATTGAATTTAACGCGCCCTACGCGGCATCGGTACGAAGCGTGCTTCTGGAATCTGCGCAATTGGCGGGTTTGTCGGCGCACGATGGTGGGGTCCACGGTGTAACCCAAGGGCCGCGCTTGGAGTCGCCGGCTGAGGTTCGTCGGATGCGGCAAGATGGCTGCGACATGATCGGGATGACCGGCATGCCCGAGGCCGCACTGGCTGCCGAGTTGGAACTGGCGTACGGTTGTTTGGCGGTTAGCGTTAATTGGGCGGCCGGCATCGGTAGCGGGGACATCCACGGCGAGATTCATCGTTCGATTGAAATCGGCATGTCACGCGTCCGCAGCGTATTAGAGCGAGCGTTGCCCGCCTTGATCGGCGGGCTGCAAGTCGTCGAGTAAATCGGCAGGGAAGCCACGGCTGCAAATCCACGCGACGTTTCGTAAGCGTCCGCGCGTGAGCGCGGCAGGGTGCGATTTTTCGTAAAACCACAAGGGTCGTGTGACTGGAACGAGCGTATTAGCGGCGCTCGTCGCAAAGGATGGGGCGAAGCCGATGAATCTCAGCGTTGCAGAAGACCGGCTGTTGGCAGATGTCGGACGTCGGAAAGCGTTCGAAGCATCGCGCGTCACGCTCGGCCGCCAGCTGAGCGAAGCCGGCTTCCAACTGGCGGATTATCATCAGGCGTTATTTCAGCGCCGCGTTGTGCAGCGCATGCTGAACTGCGGTATTAATCGCGTTGAAGATTACGTCACCCGGTTGCAACGTGAGCCCGCTGAGGCGCAGCAGCTGGGTTGTCGTTTACAGCGGCCGCAAACCAAGTGGTTCGACGATCTCGACGCGCAGCGTGTGTTGCCGGAGGTCTTGGAAAAACTGGGCCACAGCGAGCAACCACTGCAAATCTGGCTACCGGGTTGCGGCACGGGTACCGAAGCGCATTTGCTCGCCGGTTTGGCGGCACGGGTGCAAATTGCAGCGCGGCCGGTCGGTGCGTACGGGTTTACGGTGTATGGGACGGATACTGATCAAGGCGCACTGTCGGCGGCACGTATCGGATTGCTGGCGCCAACGGCAGTTGCGCAGATGCAACGCCATGCCGGCAAGGCCTACTTATTGCCGCGGGACGGCGGTTTTCAAGTTGCGCCCGTGCTGCAGCGCTCAGTGATCTTCTTGGCGCATGATTTAACCGCGCCACCGCCGTTGTTTGATCTCGACTTAATTATCTGCCGCGGTCTGCTCAGCAATTTCAGCTTAGCCATGCAGCGGCAATTACTGAACCAAATGCATGCGGCGCTGCATCCGAGCGGCATGTTGCTGGTTGGTGGCGATGGTGCGTTGATCGGGCACGAAGACTTATTTGATCCCGACTTACAGATCCCCGGTCTTTACCGACGCAGTACCGAAACCCGGCTGCTGACCAAACACTTGCTGCCGCCCCCCACACATTTTGACGAACGCCACGCGGACGCCTACCGCCGCGCTTTCCATCATCTCAATCGACCGGCGCTGTTTCTCGACCGAAATTTGGACATTGTTGACGCCAACGCTGCGGCGTCTGCGCTCACCGCCGAGCCGCGCAACCGTCCGGCGCACACGCTACTCGGGCACAACCTCCTGCAATTGTTTGTCGAGGTGGATCGCCAGCGTGTCGGCGCGGCGCTGCATGCGCTCGGTGCCAGCAGCCGCGCCGAACTCAGCGGAACCTTGGTCAACGGCCATGAAATGCTGTTGCAGATTGGGCATCTCGGCGCGGGCGCCCTCAGCTATTACATTGAATATTTCCTGAAGCCGGGTGCACGTCGAGACACTGCCGCCACGCGCGATAGCTTTATTGAAACGGCATTATCGGCACTGAACGATGCCTTGATTGCGCTCGACGACAGCGGCCGAATCGTCGAATTCAGCCCTAGCGCGGAGCAGATGACCGGTTGGACGCGCGCCGAAACACTGGGCCAACCGTGCACGCGTGTGCTGCGCCTGAAGCGCGCGGCGGACGGCGAGCCAGCTGATCTGATTGATATGGTGGTCGCCGGCCGCGGCCTGCCCGCGCGTGCCGAGGCGTTTAACCTGCAGCATCGGGACGGCCGCTCTAGCGTTGTCGGCATTACCGTTAAAAAGACCGAGGTCGGCGCGGTATTGGTTCTTGAGGACATCAGTGAAATCAAACTGCTGACGGACGAACTGGCGTATCGCGCGAATCATGACGAATTAACCGGCTTATTGAATCGTAACGCATTTGAAAACCGCTGCCGGGCGGCGCTCGACGATGCCAAGCTGCGCGGCACGACGTCGATGCTGTGCTATGTCGATGTCGATCAATTTAAAGTCATCAACGATACGCTCGGCCATATCGCCGGGGACGAACTGCTGCACGCGCTGGCTGGCGTGCTGCGTGCGCGTATTCGGGAAAACGACGCCCTTGCGCGCCTCAGCGGCGACGAATTTGGCGTCTTGCTGGTTGCCACCAAAGCGCGCTCCGGCCGCGCCGTTGTCGATGCGCTGATGGAAACGGCGCGCAATTTCCGTTTTGTTTGGAACGGTGTCAACTACGCGGTGACGATTAGCATCGGCGCCGCGGTGATCGACGCCAGCAGCGAGAACATCACCCGCGTCATGAGTTTGGCCGATGCCGCTTGCTTCGTCGCGAAAGACGCTGGTCGAGACCGCGCCCGCTTTGCCGATGACGACGACGAACTTTCACGTCGCCACATACAGATGAGCTTGGTGGGCAAGATTGGCCAAGCGCTCGATGAAGAGCGTTTCGTATTGCATTACGAGAACGTGATCAACATCGCCCAGCCGGACCAAATCGTCTACCGCGAGTTGCTCATCCGCATGCGTGACGACAGCGGCAAGCTGCTTACGCCGTCCGGCTTCATTCAAGCCGCCGAGCGTTATTTTTTGATGAGCGCGGTCGACCGCTGGGTTCTACGGCAAACGTTCAACGCCGTTGCCCGGCTGCCGCAGGACAACATCATCTACGCGCTGAATCTGTCAGGGCAATCACTCGGTGACGATAAATTCCTCGACAACGTGCTGGCCGAGCTCGACCGCTCTGGTGTTGATCCCACCCGTATTTGCTTTGAAATTACCGAAACGGCCGCGGTTTCACGCCTCAGCGAAGCAGTGCGTTTCATCAACTGCGTATCGGATTTTGGCTGCCGCTTCGCGCTCGATGATTTTGGTGCGGGGATGTCTTCGTTTAGCTATCTGAAAAATTTCCGCGTCAATTTCTTAAAAATTGACGGCAGCTTTGTCCGCACGATATTGGGTAGTCGCACCGACCGCCGGATGGTGGAATCGATCAACCGTATCGGCCATGAGCTGGGTCTGAAAACCATCGCCGAACATGTTGAGTCAGATGCGCTGATGGAGCCGCTGCGCGAAATCGGCGTCGATTGGGCGCAGGGCAGGTCGATCTCTTGGAGCGAGCCGTTCGAAGATCTTTACGAGCGCCGTATCGGCCGCTGAACGCCGCTTGGTTTTCGGTCGTAAATGGTCAGTCGGCGTGGCCGTCCGCGTTGCGATATTCATCGCAGTGCACCGCGTGCAAGCTGCGCGTTTCTAAGCAGAGCGCGGTTAACGCGCCGCCCCAGATGCAGCCGGTGTCCAAGCACCAAACCTTTTCCTCCGGCCAGTGCGTGCGGCCGAGTGTCGACCAATGGCCGAATAGGATTTCGGTGTCGATCAGGCGCCGGTCCGGGGCTTGAAACCACGGTACGAGACCTCGCGTCTGCGTGCCCGGCGCGCCCTTCGGTCCGGCGTCAATGCGGCCTTCCGGTGTGCAGTAGCGCAGGCGCGTGAAGCAATTAATGATAAACCGCAGCCGCTGCCAACTTCTTAAGTCTGGGTCCCAGATGTCCGGCTGATCGCCGTACATCCGGCGCAGCAGCTCAGAATATTTGGGCCCGCGTAGCGCGTGTTCGGCTTCCCGGGCGTAGGCGCGTGCTTGTTCCAGGCGCCACTGCGGCGGTAGCCCGGCGTGCAACATCGCGCAGTTGTGCTGCGGAGACTCATAAAACAGCGGCTGCAGGCGTAGCCAATCCAGCAGTTCTTCGCGGTCGCTCGCCGCGAGTATCTCCGCCAGCGTGTCCCGGCGGCCAAGCTTGCCGCCGTCGGCAACGGCGAGCAGGTGAAGATCGTGGTTGCCGAGCACCATCGTCACGACGTTACGAATGCCGTAAACAAAGCGTAGCGTTGCCAAAGACGCGGGTCCCCGGTTAACCAGATCTCCGGCAAACCAAAGGCGATCCTGCGCAGGGTCAAATTTAAGTTGATCGAGCAGCCGGCGCAGCGCGCCGTAGCAGCCTTGCACGTCGCCGATCGCGTAGGTGGCCATACGTCCTGTAAAAGATTGTGATTGTGCTCACGATACCTGAAACAGGCGCTTGAATCGCTAGAAAGTAGCGGTTGCAGCATTTGCCAACATCGGCTCTGCCGTCTGCGGACATAGGCTGATATTTCCCATTGCCGCTGCCGGGTCACAAGTATCGTTTAAGCTCTTGAAAGTCTGACCGTAATAAGGTGAAGCAAAAGCCTTGAACAGGCCTACGGAAGAACGCATATGCAGCAAAATATAGCCATGGGCTTGGTCCAGTGCCATCGAAGTCTATCGGCTTGAAGGGCAAAGTCATGAAAGCCAAAGCGCTGCTGATCGCGGATGACCCAGCTTTCGAGTCGTGGTTGCTGCGCGAAGACCCCACTGATTTTGACCTCATTACGATAGCCGGCGCTGAACCTGCGGCCTTGTTAGCCGAGGTTGAGCGTGAAGCTGGCTGCAATATCCTTTTTTGCGAAATTAATGCGGCGGTGCTTGATCACCGCACGGAACTCATCGAGCAAATCCGCAAGCTCAGCCCCGAGTTGCCGATCGTGGGGCTGGCGGCGAAGGAGAACAGCAACCAGTCACGGGTCGTCATGCGCGCAGGCGCTAGCGAATTTCTGGTATTGCGGCGGGACGATAAAACAGCAGCCGGACAAATTCAGGCTTTGCTGCAGCGAGATAGCAATCCAGCGCCCGACGCCGATGCACAGCTGGGCAAGTTATTTCTGGCCTTGGGCAGCCACCCGAGCGAGTCAATCGCGTTTTTCGCCGAACATCTCGGCCTCGCGATCAATGAGCGGCTAAAGCCCGGCGAACGCGTTTTGTTGATCGACCTTGCAACGCCAGCCGGCGCGGCCGCGATCTTCCTTAATCTCACGCAGACTTACTGCCTGTTGGACGCGCTGAACGACGTCAGCCGCTGCGATCAAACCTTGATCGACACCGCATTCAGCCGCCATTCTCGAGGCCTGTACGTGCTGGGCTTGCCGGAGGATTTGGTGGGCCGCGCCAATATTGAAACCGTGCAGCTCATTGCGCTGGTGCAAACGCTACGCAAGCACTTCACGTACACGATTATTGCGGTGGATGGCCATTTGCCGCTGCAGCAGCTGGCAGCGCTGGTCGGGCGTGCTGATCGAGCCTTGCTGCTATCTGATCAATCGATCTTAAAATCGCGCCAAAACAAATATCTACTGCGGGCCCTACGACAGTGTGATTGCCCGCTACAGCGCATGGGGTTGGTGGTGGATAACTACCGGCGCCGGCTTGGCCTAGAGCCGGGCAATCTGGCTGAACTCTTTTCGCTGCCGCTAATTGCAACACTACAAACTGAAAGCTACAACCGCATCATCTCGATGAATTCCGGTGAGCCGCTCTACGCGCTAGCGCCGAAAGATCCGTACTGCGCGGGCTTATACAAACTTGCTGAAATGCTGATCGCTGGCGAACTCAAGGCGGTAACAAGCAGGCCGAGCCTACTCGAGCGCTTACTCGGCTGAGTGCGCTTAACGCAGGGGCTGTTTCGCCCCTGCGTTTAGTTCGGCTTACGCCGCCGCGAGCCCGAATCTAACTCGCCAAAATCTTCGCCGATCAACTTGCGCAATTCGCGTTCTTCGCGAAATTTCTCCACATCGCGCCAGTCACGTGAACGGTTTCCGGGAATCGGAGCGCCCTTCGCGTCAACGTTGGGAACGTCTTCTTCGAAGCCGTCGGTTTCCTCGGCAAACTCATCAAATGGCTTGGGTTGTGGCTGTGGCTTTTTGCCCGGTCTGCCTGCCATACCTGTTAACACTCCTAATCGATATACAACGGATTTCGCGCCTTGTATCAGGCTTTCGCCCAACGTGGAAGCCCTTGTCGCGTTGGCATTAATAAATGCAGACTGCGCAAGGCTTTCAGGCCCGGTTTAGCTGCGCTCCCCGCGTTTAAAGCTGGGTGCACGCGCAACGCAATCAGCAAAAATTTGGCTGCAGGTTCTGTGCCTGAAATCGGCACGAAATCCCAGTGCCGTGCGTTGTAAGGCCATGCACAAAAAAACGTGCAAAAGGCAAAAACGGTGCTAAAATGTACGACTGATGTGGGGCGGTAGCTCAGCTGGGAGAGCGCTGCGTTCGCAATGCAGAGGTCGGGAGTTCGATCCTCCTCCGCTCCACCAAAGGTTTTCCAGATTCACAAAAAGCCGCATTCCTGAAAAGGTTTGCGGCTTTTTTGTTACTGACGCGCGCTGTAGACGCGGGATCTATCCGCATAAATGACGAAGCTAAATCAGGCAGTGGCAGCATACAGCTATGATCGGCTAGCCTGATTCGGAGACCAATCATTCATGTCCAGTGTGCCCCCTCAAGCGCTAGCACTATTCGAGGATGACTACCTGCTGCGCGAGCTTGGGCAGGTGGCCCACGTTCCGCAGGTGGCGTTGACCGAGCTGGTTGCGAACGCTTGGGATGCTGGCGCATCGAAGGTGGAGTTGATCCTGCCCGCCGAAGTCGGTGGAACCTTGACCGTCACCGATGATGGGCACGGGATGACACCTGCACAGTTCAAGAAACGCTGGATGACGCTACGGTACGACCGCGAAAAGGATCAGGGAACGAATGTTGAATTCCCGACAGGCCGCACCGCACGTCCACGTCGGGCTTACGGACGAAACGGCGTCGGGCGACATGGTTTGCTGTGCTTCGCGGACGAATACGAAGTGCAGACGTGGCGCGACGGCGTGCTGGCGACGTTCACCGTCGGCACGGAGTCCGGCCCCAGTCCCTTCGTTCTGCGCAGCGAAACCTTTGGCCAGAAAACTGGCAGCGGCACGCGACTCTCGGTGCAGGTCGCGCGCAAGCTGCCGGACGCCGATGAAATCCTGACGGTGCTAGCGGCGCGCTTCGTACACGATCCCGAGTTCGAGATTCGGGTCAATGGCGCGCAGCGTACCTTCGCGGAGATCGAAGGCAAGGTCAACGAGCAGACGCTTGATCTCGGAAACGGCTATAGCGCCACGGTCATCGTAATCGACTCGACCCGCCTCAACCATTCCTCTGTGCATCAAGGCATTGCCTTCTGGGTGCAGAAACGGTTGGTCGGCACGCCGTCGTGGTCAGTGGGGCAGATCGACGGCCGCACTCGCTTTGCCCGCCGCTACAACGTGATCGTTGACACACAAGGCTATGAAACCGACGTGGAAGAGGACTGGACGTCATTCCGATCGATAGACGCTGTGCGCGAGTTGTACCGCACCGTTGCGGAACACGTCAGAAAGGTAGCGCAAGAACTCGCCGCTGAGATCGTCGAGGCGACATCGGAAGATGCCCTGACCCAGAACCGCAGCGAACTGGCCACCCTTGGGCAAGGCGCACGCATCGAAGTGGCTGAATTTACTAAAGTGGTAGCGCAGGCACATCCGACAGTATCGCCAGAGTTCCTCGCTACTGCCGTTAAGGCCGTCATCCATCTGGAGAAATCGAAAAGCGGCGCTGCGTTGCTTCAAAAGCTCTCGACGCTGCCAGCCGATGACATCGATGGCTTGGACAGATTGCTAGCGGAATGGTCGATCAAGGATGCGTTGCGCGTACTCGATGAAATCGACGGCCGCATTGGCGTGATAGAAACTATCCAGCGGCTGGCCAACGATTCCACTACGGATGAACTGCACACGCTACACCCGTTGATTCTGCGCTCGCGCTGGGTGTTCGGCCCTGAGTTCGAGTCACAGGAGTATTGCTCCAATGCCACGTTGAAGACCGTGGCCGGCGAATTATTCAAGAACACGGATGCAAAGTTCATCAATGACCGCAATCGCCCGGACATCGTGGTGTTACCGGATAGCGCCACATGGCAGATGACTGGCATCGAATCGTTCGATCTCGCCGATACCACGCTCACGCAGATGCAACACGTTCTGGTGATCGAACTGAAAAAAGGCGGCTTCGAACTGACCCGTAAGGAGGTCAATCAGGCGGACGCCTATGTGCAGGACATCGCTAAATCCGGGGCTATGTCTGGTAAGCCCTACGTCTGCGCGTGGGTCGTTGGGCAGAAAATCGCGGCGGGTGTCGAACGCGAGAAACGGCTAGGTAGCAATCCTGAGTATGGGCGTGTCCGGGCTGCCACGTTCGGCTCGCTGGTGGACACGGCCAACGCCCGCCTTCTGAAGTTGCGCAGCGTGCTGGCAGCTCGCTATGCAGGCGTCGCCACCGATCAACTGCTCAACCGGGTGCTGTCGCTGCCCGTGCAGGAAGACATCGCGTTTTCTTCCAATGGCCCAACAGCAAAACCGGAGGTAACGGATGGCTAACCACTATCCCAGCCTCAATCCGGAGAAGGGGCTGATCTGGCGCATCGTCCACCGCGATAATCTGCAGTGGATTCTGGACAACGGCCTGCACTGTGGCAACGGTGGTGCGCAGGCTCCGGGCTGGGTGAGCATCGGCAATCCGGAATTGATCGACAAGCGCGCCAACCACCGTGTTCCACTACCGCCGGGCGGTTTCCTGAACGATTACGTGCCGTTCTACTTCACGCCGTTTTCGCCGATGCTGCGCAACATCCACACTGGATGGGGCGGCATCCAGAAGCGGTCCAACGAGGAGATTGTGATTCTCGTATCCAGCCTGCATCATGTCGCCGCGCAAGGGCGCCCCTTTCTGTTTACCGATAGCCATGCTTACTACCAGTGGGCAAATTTCTACGCCGATCTCGCAGACCTGAACAAGATCGACTGGCCTTTGCTTCAGGCGCGGGAGTTCCGGCGCGACCCGGAAGACCCTGCCAAGTTCGAGCGGTATCAGGCCGAGGCCCTGATCCATCAGCACTTGCCGATCAGTGGCCTGCGAGGCATTGTGTGTTACACAGATAAGTTGAGGCAGGCTATCGAGCAGCAGCTACAGGCGCGCAACCTGAACTTGCCGGTTTATGCTCGCACCAATTGGTATTTCTGATGATTACGTTCACGCAAGGCAATCTGCTGGAGGCCCGCGCCGAGGCGCTGGTCAATACCGTCAACACCGTAGGGGTGATGGGCAAGGGCATTGCGCTAATGTTCAAGGACCGTTTCGCCGAAAACTTCCACCGCTACGCCATTGCCTGCAAGGCCAAGGAAGTGCGCACCGGCAAGATGTTCGTCACCGAGGTGAGTGAACTGGACGGTCCGCGCTGGATCGTCAACTTCCCGACCAAGCAGCACTGGCGTAGTGATTCGAAGATCGAATGGATTATCGAGGGACTCCAAGACCTGCGCCGTTTCCTCGTCGAGAACAAGGTTAAATCCATTGCTATCCCGCCGCTGGGTGCGGGCAATGGCGGGCTGGACTGGGCAAAGGTGCGACCGAAGGTCGAGGAGGCGTTGGCTGGCCTCGACACCGAGATCATCGTGTTCGAGCCGACCCGGAAATACCAGAACGTCGCCAAGCGCGCAGGCATCGAGAAGCTAACGCCAGCTCGTGCCCTGATCGCTGAATTGGTGCGCCGCTACTGGGTGCTGGGTGTGGAATGTAGCCTGCTGGAAATCCAGAAGCTGGCCTGGTTCCTTGAGCGCAACATCAAACGCGCGGGCCTGACGCCGCTGGATTTGAGCTTCGCGCCGCACAAATACGGCCCTTACGCCGACCGCCTGCGCCATCTGTTGGAAGGGCTGGATGGTAGCTACCTCCACTGCGACAAGCGCATTGGCGACGCCGACCCGCTGGACGTGATCTGGTTCAACGACGGGCGTAAGATCTTCGTCCAGACTTACCTTAAGAACGAGGCCAAGGAATACCTCACGGCGCTGGAGGCCACTGCGGCTTTGATTGACGGCTTCGAATCGCCTTTTGGCATGGAATTGCTGGCCACCGTGGACTGGTTGCTGACGAATGAGGGCGTGGCCTCAACAGTTCCTGCCGTGCGGGAGGGTCTGCGTCGCTGGCGCGATGACCTTGACGCGGCAGAGCGCAAGGACAGGCTGTTCGACGACCGCGCCTTGGGCATCGCGCTGGAACGGTTGGTACCGGTCGCGGCGGCGTCCTGACACCGCAAGTTATCCCCACAGGTGGCGCGCGGCCGCCGAGTGGCAGTGGCTGGAGGCCACGCTGGCGGCAGTTCGACCTGAACTACACACCGTTTCTCGTCAGCCCAGTTTGGTAGTGGCGCTGTTCGCCACCAAAGGTTTTCCAGATTCACAAAAAGCCGCATTCCTGAAAAGGTTTGCTGCTTTTTTGTTACTGACGCGCGCTGTAGACGCGGGATCTATCCGCATAAATGACGAAGCTAAATCAGGCAGTGGCAACCTAAACTGCTTTGAATGTTCGTGGGCGCTTCACACAGGCCCGAAGCACTTTGTCGGTTGCTGGCTGACCGCTCCCTTACTTCTTGTCGCGTCGAAGTTGATAGCGAAAAGATGCTGCGGCTCTAGTGGGCATGTCCAGATCGCCGTTGCGGCGGGGGTATGTGCTGTCTGCGTTGTGCGCCTTTTCGTATGTAAGCCGGGCTGGTGTATGTGTGCTGGCAGACGGTTGCTCAGCGCCCCAGGGCGTATGTTCAGTCCATAAATCGCTACGGTATTTCGCCTTCGGGCGGGCTTCGTCCCTTCTCAAAACGCGAGCAAAAGTCATGAGTTACGACAGCGTAAACCCCTACAACGGCGAGCACCTTAAGACGTTCGAGGGTTTCACCAACCCGCAACTTGAAGCTGCGTTGGCCAGCGCCGATGCCTGCTTCAAGACCTGGAAGCGCAAGAGCTACGCCGAGCGTGCAGTGATCGTAGCCAAGGCGGCCGAACTGATGCACGCCCAGGTCGATCACTTCGCAAAGCTGGCAACGCTGGAGATGGGCAAGCGGATTGATGAGGCGCGCGGGGAGGTGAATTTCAGCGGCAATATCCTCGCGTACTACGCCAAGAACGCGGCAAAGTTTCTGGCGCCAGAAAAGCTTAATCCGGTACACGGCGAAGCGCATATGGAGAGCAGTCTGATCGGCATCATCTTCTGCGTGGAGCATTGGAATTTCCCTTACTACCAGCTTGCGCGCGTCGCTGGGCCGCAACTGAAGGCGGGCAATGTCTTGGTCGTCAAGCATTCCAGCAATGTGCCGCCGTGCGCAATCGCTTTCGAAAAGTTGTTGATCGAAGCGGGCGCGCCGGCCGGCCTATATACCAATCTGCTGATTTCGCACGCGCAATCCGACCGTGTGATTGATGACCCGCGCGTGAAAGGTGTGCCGCTGACCGGTAGCGTTGAAGCTGGCAGAAACATTGCCGCGCGTGCCGGCCAGATTCTCAAACCGTCGTTGATGGAGCTGGGCGGCAGCGATGCTTTCATCGTGCTCGATGACGCCGATCTGGAAAAGACCATTCCCTGGCCAGTTTGGGGTCGTATGTATAACCAGGGCCAGACCTGCTGTGCGTCCAAGCGCTTCATCGTACTGGACTCAATCGCTGACAAGTTTCTTGAGAAGTTTAAGGCAGCGCTCGCGTTGCAAACGCCCGGTGCCCCGATGGATGAGAAGACCACCAAGGGCCCGATGTCGCAGGAGGTCGCGCTGGTTGCTCTGCTGAAGCAAATCGATGGCGCAGTGGCGCACGGGGTAAAGATTCTAATGGGTGGCAAGCGCGTCGACAGACCAGGCTCTTTTATGGAGACCACGATTCTGGCCGATGTGGAGCCAGACAACCCGGCTTTCCGCGCCGAGTTCTTCGGCCCCGTCGCGTTGTTCTTCCGTGTTAAGATTGAGGAAGAAGCCATCGCGCTCGCTAACGATTCCGACTTCGGGCTCGGCGGATCGGTTTTCACCAAAGACGTGGCCCGCTGTAAACGCGTCGCCAGCCACGTGGACACCGGGATGATGTTCATCAATAACATCGACTGGACTGATGCCGAGCTGCCATTTGGCGGCGTCAAGGATTACGGCTACGGCCGCGAGCTGGGCGACATGGGTATCCAGCAGTTCGTCAACAAGAAGCTGGTACGCACCGCGACGATGGATGCGCCGGCCTAGCAACGGGGCCGCCGCGATCGACGACGACTTTCAGGCCACGGATATCGCGTTAATAATCGGCGCCAACGATGTGGTTAATCCCGCCGCGCGCAGCGATAAGCCCTCCCCAATCTTCGGCATGCCGATTCTAAATGCCGACCAGGCGAAGAAGGTGTTCGTCGTTAAGCGCGGCGAAGGCAAGGGCTCCGCCGGCATCGTCAACACGCTGTTCTACGGTGACAACTGCAGCATGGTCTATGGCGATGCGCAGGCCGTGCTGATCAAGATGATCGCAGCCGTCCGCGGCCTCGGATTGCCAGCCGCTGCGTGAACTTCATTCAAGGAAAAACATCATCATGACACTCAAAATGCAAGCAGCCGTCGTCGAGCAATTCGGCAAGCCGCTAGTGCTGAAGGAAGTTGACGTCCCGACCCCGGGCCCGGGTGAGATTCTCATCAAGACCGAGGCCTGTGGCGTCTGCCACACCGACCTGCACGCTGCTAACGGTGACTGGCCGTTGAAGCCGACTTTACCGTTTACACCTGGCCACGAGGGCATCGGCATCGTCACCGCATTGGGCGCAGGCGTGACGGCGGTCAAAGCGGGTGACCGCGTTGGCGTGCCCTGGCTGTATTCCGCCTGCGGCCATTGCGAGTATTGTCTCGCGGCACGCGAGACGGTATGCGCCGACGCGCAGTTCGGCGGCTATACCAAAAACGGCGGCTTTGCCGAATACATCGTTGCCGATCCAAACTACGTGGCGCATATCCCGGCGGGGCTCTCGCCATTCGAAGCCGCGCCACTGATCTGCGCCGGCATCACCTCGTACAAAGGCATCAAAGAGACTCAGGCACGGCCGGGTGAATGGGTCGTCGTCTCCGGTGTCGGCGGCCTCGGCCATCTCGGCATCCAGTACGCCAAGGCGATGGGCCTGCACGTGTGCGCGGTGGACATCGACGATGGCAAGCTCGACCACGCCAAACGCCTGGGCGCCGATGCGATGGTCAACGCCAAGCACGGCGACCCGGTTGCGGCAGTGAAAAAAGCCACTGGCGGCGGCGCACACGGTGTATTGATCACTGCGCCTTCGCTCGGGGCGTTTAAGCAAGGCGTGGGTATGACGCGCAAATTCGGGACTTGCGTGCTTGTAGGGCTGCCGCCCGGCGAGTTCCCGACGCCGTTGTTCGATGTCGTCGCCAACTGCATCACCATTCGCGGCTCGTTCGTTGGTAACCGTGGTGATATGGCCGAGGCGCTGGAATTCGCAGCCGAAGGCAGGGTCAAGGCGGACATCGAGTTGCAGCCGCTATCGGCGATCAACACGATCTTTGGGCGCCTTGCTAAGGGCGAAGTGCCATCACGGGTGGTGCTCGATTGGGCGAATACCTGATGCCGGGATGACCCGCATTTCAGCACGCGGACGATAACGCTGAACAGGCAAAGGCTGTACGCGCCGCAAGCCGCCTCGTGGCCTCAGTCGGTACCAGCAGCGGCGTGTGTGCTGATCAAAAGTGGTCGTGCGCGCGGCAAAATCGCACTGCCCGGTTTCTGACGCTAAATTCTCATCGTCAGAGTTGATACCGGTTGTGCATACCAATAACGGATCAACAATTTTACTGGAGCGATGCCGACGGCGCCTGCCCAATTGCAGCCCAGAATGATTGAGGCGACACCGCTCCGGGTAGCACTGCGTCGAGAATATTGTGGCGGCGTATCAGTTCTGGCATTGCTGACGGTCGCCTCTGTTATTGATCCGGCCATTAAGTACTTGAATAAAGACGGTGCAATGCCAAACCGGATGCCGCACTTCCGAGAAAGCGAGAAATGGCCGGATCAATAACAAAGCAATTTAATTTTATTATTAATTCGGCCACTCACGCCGTCTCGAAAAAGCGCGATCTCAAATTGCCGCGTAGCATCTCGTTCAACTATTTTGTGGCCGAATCAATAATCTCAAGTTCGGCCGTTCCCAACATATGAACTGAGGTGCTGATGATGCTGCGTCGCCTATTTTTGTCGTCGTTTGTGCTGTTATTGCTCGCTGCCTGTTCGCGCAGCCCGGCGCCCGCACCGACGCCAGCGTCGTCGAATCCTGCGGTAGAGTCGGCTGGCACCGCGGCGGCTGCCGCGCCGGCAGCTGCTGCTAACGAGACGCCGGCCCCGGTTACTGAGCTTAGCGAGGGCGTTGATTTCGAAGTTATTCCGCGAGGCAAGCCGTTTGCAGCTGCGGCGGGGAAGATCGAGGTTGTTGAGTTCTTCAATTACATCTGCCCGGCGTGCAATGCCTTCGATCCGCTGTTGCAGCGTTGGAAGGCGAATCTGCCGGCTGACGTGCAATTGGTCTATGTGCCTGCGGATTTCCGACCCGACTTCGTGCCGTATGCGGCCGCTTATTACGCGGCCGAATCCTTCGGCTTAGTCGAAAAAACACACGAGGCGGTTTATAAAGCGATCCATGAGCAACACCGCATTCCGGCTGAAGGTGATGCTCCGGACGACGCCAAAATCGCGGCTTTTTACGCCAATTACGGTGTCGGCGCCGAACTGTTTTTAGGGGCGATGCGGAGCCCAGCCGTTAACGCCAAGCTCGCGCAAGCGCGCGCGTTTGCCGAACAAAGCCGAATTCCGAGCACGCCGACCTTGGTAATCGACGGCAAGTACCGCGTAAAGGCTTCGGCTTGGGAGGAAAAGCTACGCATTGCGGATTATCTGATCGCAAAAGAACGCGCCGCGCGTTAGCGCAGTGCTGGAATGTTAGAACACGCACTTGGATCAAGCCCAAGCTGACCCAAGCGCGTCGCCGTGATGATCCTCAGTTCGCTAGCCCGTTATGCCGGAGCAGTGCTTCCACTTCCGGCTTACGGCCGCGGAATGCGATAAATAGATCCATTGCTTCGCGCGAACCGCCGTTGGCGAGCACCGTTTCGCGGAAACGTTGGCCGGTTTCGGCGGCGAAATTGCTTTCCTCAAACGCAGCAAAGGCGTCGGCGGATAAAACTTCGGCCCATTTGTAGCTGTAGTAGCCGGCCGCGTAGCCGCCGGCAAAGATGTGGCTGAAGCTGTTCGGCATGCGGTTCCAGTCCGGTGGCGGAAAGACGCTGACTTCTTTGCGTACCGCGGCCAAGGATTCCAGCACGCGAGCGCCGATGGCGGGATCGTAGTCGCGGTGGATCCGGAGATCGAATAGCGAGAACTCGATTTGCCGTAACGTTGCCAAGCCGGTTTGAAAGCTACGGCTGGCTTGCAGCTTTTTCAGCAGCGCATCCGGAATCGTCTCGCCCGTTTTGTAATGACGGGCAAAGCCATTGAGAGTTGCGCGGTCGTAACACCAGTTTTCCATGAACTGACTCGGGAGTTCGACGGCATCCCAGGCGACACCGCGGATGCCCGACACAGCGGCTTCGTCAACCCGTGTTAGCAGGTGATGTAGGCCGTGGCCGAATTCGTGGAACAGGGTTAGCACTTCGTCGTGCGTCAGCAGCGCGGGCGCACTAGCGCCGTCGGCGGATGGCAGCGGCGGTGTGAAATTGCAGGTTAGATAGGCTACTGGCCGCTGCAAGCCGTGCGCGGTGCGGCGGCGGCCTAGGCATTCGTCCATCCAAGCGCCGCCACGTTTATCTTGGCGTGCATAGGGGTCGAGATAGAACAAGCCGAGTTCGCTGCCATCAGCTTCGCGCAGCACGTAAACGGTGACGTCCGGATGCCAAGTTGCGATGCCCTGCATCGGCTCGATTTTGATGCCGTAAATGCGCTCGACGAGCGCGAACATGCCGTCAATGACCTGCTTGGCGGGGAAAAAAGGCCGCAATTCTTCTTCGGAATAGCCGAGCTTTTTTTCTTTCAGCTTTTCCGAGTAATAGGCGCTATCCCAAGGTTGGAGGTCGGTGATGCCGTCCCGCGCCTGCGCGAAGGCCTTGAGTTCATCAAGCTCGGCGAGCGCGAACGGCCGCGCCTTCGTTGCCAGATCAAGCAAAAACGCGTCCACGGTATCGGCTGATTCGGCCATTTTGGTGGCGAGCGAGAACTCGGCAAAATTCTTGAACCCAAGCAGCTGGGCCTGCTCGTGGCGCAATGCCAGAATTTCCGTTTGCAGCGGCGTGTTATCAAACTGCGGCGGATGTGGGCTACGTTCCGAGGCACGCGTGGTATACGCCGCGTAGAGCTCCTGGCGCAGCGCACGATTATCGGCGTAGGACGCGACAGCATCGTAGCTGGGGAAGTCCAAGGTCAGCAGCCAACCTTCGAGATTCTTACTTTTGGCCTTTTCTGAGGCCTGCGCCTTGCCTTCGTCGGTCATGCCGGCGAGCTCGGCTTCGTCGGTCACCAATTTGCCAAACGCTTGGGCCGCGTCCATTAAGTTTTCTTCGAATTTGCTTTGCAATTCCGATAGTCGCAGCGCAATGGCCTTGTAACGCGCTTTCTGCGCCGCTGGCAGGGCAATGCCAGAGAGTCGGAAATCGCGCAGGGCATCGTCCACAACTTTTTTCCGCGCTGGCGAAAAACTAGCGTAGGCCGGTAGTTTCGAGAGCTGGTCGTAGGCTTGAAATAAGCCTTCGTCCTGCGATAACTCCAGGCCGTATTCGGTGATCTTCGGCAGGGCGGCATTAAAGGCTTTACGCCATTCGCCGGTTGAGGTGACACCAAAGAGGTGCTGCACCGGCCCCCAAGCGCGGCCGACTTTGTCGTTCATGTCTTCCAGCGGCTCGATCAACGTTTCCCAGTTGAACGCCGTCGTGCTGGCCAGCAATTCCGTCAACCGCTGGCGGTTTTCGGCGATCACGGCGTCGATGGCCGCTTCAGCATGTTCTGGTTTGATTTGATCAAACGCCGGAAGCGTGTTCGGATCAGCGTCGGCGAGCAGCGGATTGGTCATGTTGGCGTCAGGTAAATTTGGAGAATCGGGGGGCATTCGGCTTAGTACACGCTATGGCGTCATTTCTCGCGTGTTCAAGGTGTTTATTGATTCGGCCACAAAATAGTTGAACGAGGTGCTACGCGGCAATTTGAGATCGCACTTTTTCGAGACGGCGTGAGTGGCCGAATTAATAATAAAATTAAATTGCTTTGTTATTGATCCGGCCATTTCTCGCTTTCTCGGAAGTGCGGCATCCGGTTTGGCATTGCACTGTCTTTATTCAAGTGCTCAATGGCCGGATCAATAACAGCCAAGGCTGTCGGAAATAACGCGAGGCGGGCGAGGGCCATCATATAATTGGCGCCGATGTTTCACCCCAAGATATTCAGTCTAGCGACGATTGCGAAGCCGAACCACTCGGTGCAACGGGCTGCCGCGTTATCATGGTGCTGATTTTAATTTCGGCATCGGTGAACGCCCGCAAGTTGTTGCCGTCGCTTGATCGTGTGTCGACCCGGCTTTAATCATAGAGGCTTGTTCCTGTGCGTAAAATTTTTACGTTGATCGCCGCGCTGACGTTGCTCGCGGGCTGCACGAGTCAAGAAGTGTTGAATAAACTGGCTTCCGACGAGGGGTACAGCTTGTCGAGCAATGTCGCGTTCGACGATGCCAGCAATTTGAAACTTGATGTTTATGCGCCGGACAACGCCAAAAACGCTCCTGTTGTGGTGTTTTTTTACGGCGCACGCTGGGAAGAAGGCAAGAAGGAGATGTACAAATTCGTTGGTCAGGCTTTGGCTGCCCGCGGATTTGTCACCGTCGTGCCGGATTACCGGCTGTACCCGCAAACGAAGTTCCGCGGCATTTTGTCGGATAACGCGAAAGCCGTGCGCTGGGCGCATACCTATGCTGGCCGCTACGGCGGTGATCCGAATAAGATTGTGGTCATGGGCCATTCCGCCGGCGCGTATAACGCGGCGATGCTGACGTTAGATCCCCAATACCTGAAGGCGGTGGGCGGCAATGCCAGTTGGTTGCGCGGGATGATTGGCTTGGCGGGCGCTTACGATTTCTTGCCAATCACCGATCCTGATCTGCGCGATTTATTTGGGCCGCCGGAGCATTACGATCAAAGCCAGCCGGTGTTATTTGTCGACGGTCACAATCCGCCGATGTTGCTGATGCACGGCGAGAACGACGATAACGTGCCGGCGAAGAATTCCCATTCTTTGGCAACGCGCATTCAGAAAGCCGGTGGCCCGGTCGAAACGGTGTTCTATCCGAAAATGAGTCACCGCTGGATTCTGGAAACATTGGCGACACGCTTACAGCCGCAGGCTGACGTGATGCTTTACGTCAATGAATTTGTGAAGCGCGTGACGAACGGCAGCACCCCGCAACGTCCGCCGTCCGGCTTGCAAACCACGGTGCCGCAGCCGTGATTCGGCCGTATCGCCAGCAGCTTCCGCGTTTGGCGGCGGGCGCTTATGTTGATGAGACCGCGTGCGTCATCGGCGATGTAGAGCTCGGTGAGGATGCGTCCGTCTGGCCCATGGCGGTGCTGCGCGGCGATGTCAACGCGATCCGCATCGGCGCCCGTACCAACGTCCAAGACGGCAGCGTTTTGCATGTGACGCATGATGGTCCGTACTCACCTGGCGGTGCGGCGCTGATGGTGGGCGACGACGTGACGATCGGCCACGGTGTGATTCTGCACGCCTGCACGATCGGAAATCGCTGCCTAGTCGGCATGGGCGCGTTGGTGCTCGATAAGGTCGTTATCGAAGATGAGGTTTTCATCGCCGCGGGCAGCGTTGTTCCGCCCGGTAAGCGCCTGGTTTCGGGGTTTTTGTACCGCGGTAGCCCGGCGCAACAAGCGCGGCCGCTGACCGATACGGAACGCGCCCAGCTTAAGTACTCGGCCGAGCATTACGTGCGGGTCAAGAACGATTATTTGCTGGCGCCATGAACGCCGACGCCGGAATGGAACCCCCGGCGGACGACTACGTCCGTGTGATCGAAGTCGGCCCGCGCGATGGTCTGCAGAACGAAGCGGCACAAGTGCCGACTGCGGTCAAAGTTGAGTTGATTGAGCGCTTATCGGCGTGTGGTTTGCCGGTGATCGAAGCAACTAGTTTTGTCAGCCCGAAATGGGTGCCGCAGTTAGCCGACGCCGATGAAATGCTGCCGGCTGTGCATCGCCGGCTCGGCGTTGAATATCCGGTGCTGGTGCCTAATTTGCCCGGTTTGCACCGCGCCATTGCCGCTGGCGCCGATTGCATCGCCGTTTTCACCGCCGCCAGCGACGCGTTCAATCGCAAGAACATCAATTGCGATATCGAGAAATCGCTGATCCGCCTGACGCCAGTCGTCGAGGAAGCGCTCGCACGTGGCGTGCGCGTACGCGGCTACGTGTCTTGCGTACTCGGCTGCCCGTATCAGGGTGAGGTTGCGGTCGCCGATGTCGTCCGGGTTTCAAAAGCGCTGGCGGCACTCGGCTGCGAGGAAATTTCGCTCGGCGATACCATCGGCGTCGGCACGCCAAGTAAGGCGCGGGCGATGCTGCGGGCGGTGGCCGGCGACGTGCCGTTGGCTGAACTCGCTGTGCATTTCCACGATACCCGCGGTCAGGCGCTGGCCAATATTTACGCCAGCCTTGAGGTCGGCGTGCGCCGGGTTGACGCCAGTGTTGCCGGTCTTGGCGGCTGCCCGTACGCGGCGGGCGCCAGCGGCAACGTTGCAACCGAAGATTTGATCTACATGCTGCACGGCATGGGAATGCGCACCGGTGTTGATCTCGACCAATTAGTCGACACCGCACGCTGGATTAATCACAAATTAAAGCGTCAGCCGGCGAGCCGCTTGGCGCGGATTCCAATTCGAAAAAATGTTGAGCAAGGGATATGACCGCTGCAACCCCAATCTGGACGCCATCGGCTGATCGGTACGCCGCTGCGCCGCTGACGCATTTTGCCGCTGATCTCGGCTTTAATCCGCCTGACTATGCGAGCCTTTGGCGCTGGTCGACTGAACAGCCAGCTACATTTTGGCAAGCCGTTTGGGATTTTTGCGGAGTTAAAGCCGCGAAGCGTGGTTCTGCAACGGTGGAAAATTCGGATGCAATGCCGGGCGCGCGATGGTTTCCGGACGCTGAGCTTAATTTTGCCGAAAACCTTTTGCGCGAATTCCCGGGGTCGGGTGACGCTTCGGAACCGCTGGCGCTAATAGGCTGCGACGAGCGCGGCAGGCGGACGGAAGTCAGTCGGCCGGAATTGCGTCGCCGCGTCGCTCAACTTGCCGCCGGCTTGCGGGCGGAAGGCGTGGTTGCCGGTGATCGCGTCGCTGGCTTCCTGCCGAACTGCGTCGAAGCGGTGATCGGGATGTTGGCGACGACCAGTCTCGGCGCGGTTTGGACGTCTTGCTCACCTGATTTTGGTGAAGCCGGCGTGCTGGATCGTTTTGGCCAAGTCGCGCCGAAAGTATTGATTGCTTGTGACGGCTATCGCTACAGCGGCAAAGCTATCGATACGCGGGAGCGGATCGGACGTATCGCCAGCGCTATCCCTTCGCTGCGACGCTTATTGATTGTGCCTTTTTTGGACGAGCAGCCCGATCTCGCTGGTTTGCCGCTGGCCGCTGCGTTTGCAGACTACGGCACACCCGGCGCGGCGTTGCAGTTCGCGCCCGTACCGTTCGCTGCCCCGCTGTTCGTGCTGTATTCCTCAGGGACCACCGGCAAGCCGAAGTGCATCGTACACGGCGTTGGCGGCACCCTACTGCAGCATCTGAAAGAGCACGTCCTGCAATCTGATATCCGCGTCGGTGACCGTCTATTTTTCTATACGACCTGCGGCTGGATGATGTGGAACTGGTTCATTTCCGGACTCGCCGCTGGCGCCACGCTGGTGCTTTACGATGGCTCGCCGTTTTGGCGCCAACCCAGCGTCTTATGGGAGCTTGCCGAGCGCGAGCGCATGACGCATTTCGGAATAAGCCCGAAATATCTCGCGGCTTTGGCGAAGTCGGAAACACGCCCGCGGGACACGCATGATCTTTCTGCGTTGCGAACGATCCTTTCAACCGGCTCGCCGCTGGCGCCGGAGCAGTACGATTACGTTCACGACGCGATCAAGGCCGATGTTCAACTCGCCTCCATATCAGGCGGTACGGACATCATCTCCTGCTTCGCGCTCGGGAATCCGTGGTCGCCGGTCTATCGCGGTGAATTGCAGGGCCCGGGCCTCGGCATGGCGCTAGAGGTCTGGAACGACGCAGGCCAACGCGTTCATGGCGAGCCGGGCGAATTGGTTTGCACGCTGCCATTCCCGTCGATGCCGATCGGCTTCTGGGATGACGCTGATGGCGCGAATTATCACAAAGCCTATTTCCAGCGCTTCCCGGGCGTTTGGCATCACGGCGATTATGCGATCGCCAGTACAACCGGCGGTTACGTGATTCAAGGCCGCTCGGATACGACGCTAAACCCGGGCGGCGTTCGAATCGGCACCGCTGAGATTTACCGTGTTGTCGATGCGTTGCCAGAGGTGATTGAATCCGTCGTCGTCGGTCAGCGTGTTGACGATGATGAGCGGGTGATCTTATTTGTGCGCCTTACTGATGGCGTGCAGTGGACGCCGGAACTCGACAAAAAAATCAAGAACAAGATCAAGACTGAACTTACCCCGCGTCATACGCCGGCGAAAGTGATTCCGTGCCCAGAAGTGCCGCGCACCATCTCCGGGAAAATTACCGAGTTGGCCGTTCGCGCCTTAATTCATGGCCAGCCGGTTAAAAATGCGGAAGCGTTGGCAAATCCTGAATCCTTAGAATTTTTTCGCAACCTGCCGCAAGAGGCATTGAACTGAAATGACGCATAAGCTCGTTTTGCTGCGCCACGGCCAAAGCCAGTGGAATCTGGAAAATCGCTTCACCGGCTGGGTTGATGTTGATCTCACCGAACAGGGGCGCGCCGAAGCACAGGCCGCGGGTACGTTGATGAAGGCCGAAGGGCTGCAGTTTGATGTTGCACATGTTTCGCTGCAGAAGCGGGCAATCCGAACGCTGAATTTGGCGCTCGATACCTTGGATCAACTTTGGCTGCCGGTACAAAAAAGCTGGCGCCTGAACGAACGCCACTACGGCGCGCTACAGGGTTTGGACAAGGCCGAAACGACGGCTCTGCATGGCGAGGCTCAGGTTAAGATTTGGCGCCGTAGCTACGATATTCCGCCGCCCCCGATGGACGTGAACGATCCCGGCCATCCGTCGCAGGATCCTCGCTACGCAACACTCGATGCGAAGGCACTGCCGGCGACCGAATCATTGGCGACAACGTTGGTACGGGTTCTGCCGTATTGGCACGACGTGATCGCCCCGCAGTTGAAAGCTGGGCAGACGGTGCTGGTCACCGCGCACGGCAATTCATTGCGGGCGCTATATAAGTATTTGAACAATATCGGCGAAGCAGAAATCGTCGAATTGAACATCCCAACTGGGATTCCGCTGCTGTTCGAGCTAGACGATGCTTTGAACGTAATTTCGTTCCGCTATCTCGGTGATCCGGAAGCAGCAAAGCGTGCGGCGGAAGCCGTGGCCAACCAAGCCAAAGCGCGTTAAGAGCACTTCATCAGAGCATCAAGTACGGCCCCAGCGTTCGAGCTGATCGAACGCTGGGGTAAACGACTAGGGATAGCGGATATTCAACTCCCGTGCGGGCCGACGGTAGACAGTGCCGCCGGTCGAAGATGCCCGGGATGTTTCTCGGTCCTAAAATCAGTTCTACGCAGCGACCGCTTTCGACGCCGTTAATTCGGTGGTAGCTGTTTTGCGTAATCCCGTCCGAACGAGGATTTTGTGGTGCAGCCAGTTGAAGAATTGGGTGGCAAAGTGCGCAATCCCGATAGTTAAGATCAGTACAGCGGCAACATTGGTCCAATATCCGAATTGCATAATCGGCGTGCGTAGCTGCAGCAAAATATCAATGATTGGGTAGTGCACGAGGTAGAGGCAGTAGCTGATCGACCCTAAATAGAGCGCGGCTCTTGAGCGGAACAGCGCCAGCCAAGCGGCATTGCGCCGGCAAGCGAGTACGAAAACGACGCCGCCACAGCCAAAAGACGATAAAACGCTCGCCGGGCTCCACTGAAAGAGTTCAATGGGTGTGCCGTAGGCCCAATAGTCCCACAGCGCGGTAAAACTACCCGTGACGGTCCAAAAAGCAGCAAATGACGCAAGCGTTGCGATCCCGATGATTCGGCTCCAGCGCTTCAGGAGGGCCGGATTATTGATCTGAGTCGCGTAGTGATAAAGCAGCGCGAATGCGATGCCATATCCAAATGTATCAAGACGATAAGTAATGAGTGGCGAATCCACCCAGCCTGAAATACGGCTTCCAATGCCAATAATGATAAAAAGCCCAGCCAATATCGCTTTTATGCGAATGCTGCGGGCGATACAAAATAATGCACCCCAGATCAAATAAAACTGTTCTTCGATCGCCAGCGACCACGTATGGAGCAAGAAACGATTCGAGTTGGCAAACGAATTAATTTCATCATGCTGCCAAAATAATTGGGTGTATTGGACGTACAACGTATACGGAATAAGTTCACTGAGCGTGTAGGCTTTGAGGCCCAATTGATCAGAGACTTGGTTGATTAAAAGCATTAACACTGCGATGCAAAACAACAAGCCGTAATAAGCCGGAAAAATGCGGGCGAATCGCCGGATATAAAACCCAGCGAGTAATTGACGGTTATTTTTGGCCTGCGTTTCGAGCAGGCTGCGCGTGATCAAAAACGACGACAGCGTAAAAAAGCCGTCCATGAAGATAACGGACCAATACATGCTTTGCATGCGCAAATGGACGAGAAGGACGCCCAAAGCGAATAATCCACGTAAACCATCAAGCTCCGGGAAGCGTCCGGGCCTTATTTCCGATGCGCCGGAGCGAAAAAAAGTAGAGATATTTCCAGCTTTAATGCGAATAAGACCGCGCGACAATAAAGCGGGACGAGTGTCACCAATTGTGCTGATATATGACAATTTGTTATCGATCGGTGCATCGCCTCGCATATCTACTCCTTAAATTGCATGCACCTTCCATGGAGCGCTATAGATCGGACTCTTTGATCGCGCAGTTAGCTTTCCATATTCTTCCAATTGCAACTAGTGGACAGAATGATCCACATCAATCGATATGAAAATCGATTCATATTTTCTTTTTGGGAATAGATTTTCAGCAAGTACGCGATAAGCGGTACAAATGGAAGGTATCTATATCAATTTTGACCGGAAAATACTGATTTTTTAGGCCGCAGAGCAGGGAAATAGCCTAGTTATAAATAGACTAGCGCGCCGGCTGCTGTGAACGCTTACACCGGGGAGATGTTTGTCGTACGGCGGTCGTCTTGGGCAACTTCGCGCAATGACAACCAGATCAGGCCAAAAACGTTGATACATTCGCCGCTTAGTACGCCGATGAGCGCACCGATGACGCCGAATTTCAACATGCCGACATAGCTGATGCTGAGCGCGATAAAGGCGCTGAGTAGCGTCAGTGCGGTGAGGGTGCGAAAACGCTCGCGGGTGATGGGTAAGAATACGACTTGGTCGCGAATCACCATCAGGATTGAGGCCACGCCCCAGAGCAATAGCAGCCGGTCGCGGTCGGCAAACTGCTTCTTCAATACAGCGGCAAATATCCAATCGCGTAGCAGCCACAGGACGCCGAAATAGGCGAGTGCAACACCGCTTAATGCCGCTGCAAAAAGGCATAAGCGGCTAAACGCGGTTTTGGTGCCGTGGTCGTGTAGCCAGCGCGAAGCCAGCGGCAACATCAGCGAACCGATGCCGGTCGACAGTAAATTCACCGGCATCAGTAAGAGGCGGATCGCGCCAACAGCCGCTACCGCGGCGATATCCAGCGTTCCGGCGACTAAAAAGCTGTAGCCCTGACTAAAACTCCAATGAATGACCGCACCGCCAGTTGACCACAGTGCAAGGGGCGCAATTTCTCGCAATATTCCCGGCGCGCCACTCGGGTTGAGTGGCTCATGCCGATCCAGCGTACCCGCCAGTAATGCGCCACCGACAATCGCTGCGATAGCAAGCGTGAACACGGCGGTGATCGCTGGGAATGGCGAAAACGTTGCGGCGAAGGCGCCGCTGATCAATAAAATGACGTAGGCGACATCTGATTTTAGGACATTTTCTGACTGCCGATGCGCGAGTAATACGCTGCGGAAGTACTCGCGTCTTAATGCTGGCAGCGCGGCCAAGATCGCGACCAGCACTAAGGGGCCGGTCTGATTGTCAAGGCGGTGCAGGAGGTAGGCAACGAGCGTGGCCACCACGGCGATTGCGGCGATGCCCAGCCACACCTGCCGTTGTTCCCGATAAAGACCGCCGATAAGATCGCTACGTTGTTCGCGGTTGAAGCGGGTCAGCCGAGACACCATCGCCGGGCCATAAAAGGCGTTTTGCAATGAGGTGATGAGCAGCAATGCTGCTAGTACCAGTACGTAGTAACCGTACTGGGAATCGCTGGTGCGGCGGATGAGAACGAGGCTGACTGCCAGACTAGCGCCAGACAGCAGTGCTTGATTGACCACCGCACTGCTAAACATCCGAACCAGGCGGCTGCGCCGTCCGGCGTCACTCATGGCGCCTCGCGATCAGTGCGCACCCAGGTTTTTGAGTCACGCTTGCGCAGCATGAGCACCACTTTCCAGGCGATGAAGAACGGCGCTCGCGCGAGATCAATCAAACCCTGACGACCGAGCCCGCTGAGCTGCCAACCGCGTAGCACATATAACACCAGCGCAAAGACGCTGGCTAGGCCCAGCCAGAGCCACAATGGGGCAACGGGCAAGAGCCAGACAGCGATGGCCGCGACGAATGTCAGCGCAGCGGCGTTCAGCGCGACGTAAGACAACGGCAGCACGAGGAGATCAACCGCAAGATCAAGGCAGATTTTGCTGCGCTGCCGGAACGCCGCGCGCAACAGCGGCAGGGTTTTACTGCGGATGAGCTGAAACCGCCCGTCTTCCCAGCGTTGGCGCTGCTTGCCTGCAGTTTGGCTACTGGTGACCATATCCGCGTCGGAATGCGCTTCGTCGGCGTAATGGACGCGATATCCCGCGAGGCCGAGCGTAATGCCGTACTCCAGGTCTTCCGTCAGCGAAAACGCTTGAAACGGCACGGCTTGTAGCAAGTTGTGGGTTACGCACCAGCCATTGCCGCGAATTCCACACGACAAACCCATGCGCTCACGGGCGCGGGAGCGGACGATATGAAATGACGCTTTCGCAATCGTTAACAACCGGGTGCGCCACGATGCGAGCGGGTTAAGAATGCCGTAATGCACTTGCACGGCTTCAGCGCCGTGTTCGAGCCGGGCTGCAAATGATTCCAAGAGGTTCGGTGAAACCTCGGCATCGGCGTCGATGATGACCACGGCCGCCGCTTTGCTGTCATCACGGCTGTAATTGAACGCGTAGTCCAACGCATAGCCTTTGCCGCGCAGGGTGTCGCTTTGCCGTTCAAGTACCGTGGCGCCTGCGGCACTTGCCAATGCTGCGGTGTCGTCGGTGCAATTGTCGGCAACAACCAGGATGCGGAAGCGATCTTGCGGCCAGTCGATTTTCTTGAGGCTGGCCACGGTCCGTTCGATGACCGTGGCCTCGTTGTGCGCGGGCACGACGACGTCAAAAAATAAGCGCCGAGAGGACGGTGCCGGTGGCGCTGCGATGCTGGAGAGTAGCGTCAGTAATAACAAATAGCCGCAGGCAAACACGGCCGGAACGGCAAGTAATAACAACAGCAAGCTAGCGATTAGGGTCACGGCGGCGATCTCAGGCGTACTCTCGGTAGCGGGAGCCCCAGAGAATTGAGAGCTTGCCGTAATTGGCGGAGGCGCGGGTTAGCCAGTGTGCAGCGTGGTGGCGTCCGAGCGGTAGTGTTAACACCGTTAAGACGCTGGCGATAATGAGTTGCGCGATCGACTGGCCGAGCAAGCGTAGGCGCCGAGTCAGCGTTACAGGGCCGTATTGTCCAGTCATCGATTTGCGGGCAAATTCCTGACCACCTCCGAGTGCGCGCATGACTAGCCAGCGCAGCGAAAGACGAGACGCTTCGACCGGCTCCGTAACGATGGCTTCATCGCACCAAACCACCCGTGCACCGTTGCGGACGAGGCGCACCAGTAGATCGCCGTCTTCGCCCGCCGCAAGACCAAACGAGGCATCAAACGGGCCGGGTTCGGCGCGCAATGGCGTGCCGCGGATGATCACGTTGCCGAAGCGCATGCGGTTTAGCGGGACCACAGCACCGGTAGGCAGGCGCGGGAAATCGTAGAAATGGCCGCGGCGGATCCAGGCCGGAGCCGTTTCAGGCACCAGCGGGATCACGGGCGCCAGCACTGCGTCCGCACCGAGCTGTTGTGTGGCGTTGGCCAGCTGTGCAAGCCAATCGAGCGGCGCGCGTTCGTCATCGTCGATAAATGCGAGCCAGTCGCCGGCGGTAGCAAGCGCAACAGTACGGTTCCGCGTGAGCGAAATATTGCGCTCGGGTTGTATGTCGTAATGAATCGGATACGGCGCTTGGGCACGCGCCAACGCTACGACTTCGCGCGCGATACCGTCGGCGTGGTTGTCAACGACGACGACTTCGACGGGCGGCAAGGTTTGTTGTGCTAGGTCGGCGAGCACCAGCGCGAGGCGCTCATTGCGGCGATAAGTTGCGATGCAAACGCTGATCTTGAGCGTCATGACTTCGGCGCGTTCGGGCGGTCGATGCGAGTGACTTCGCTCAACGTTTTTCGCAAATCTTTGCGTGCTCGGAACACATTCCAGAGCAACATGGCCAAGGCTGTTAGCGTCAGCATTTTATCGGTGCCTTGGGTGAATGCAAACGTCAGCCAGAGCAAGATGTAAAACAACAGCCGCGATAGGAAAAATGGTGCTTCTGGCCAGTCTTTGCCGCTAAAACGATAGGTGTAGTAGGGAACCCAGCGGGCGAGGATATGCGCGCCCAAAGCCAGTGATGCCGGAAGCCCAACCGGTACTAATAGGGCAAAAGCGGTTGTACGGACAAACTGTAGGCCGGGGAACAGCCAGATCCGGCTTTTTTTATCAAAACGGTTGTACATCGCGAATCCAAAATCAGTCGCGAGCAAAACGCCGCCCCATTTGATTAAATCAAGCGGTGTTGGTGAGTCGGGCCAGCGCAGTAAAAAGATCGCCGCTAGGCCGGAAATCAACGCCCAGACCCACGGCGTCCAACGGGGCGTTGCGACTTCAACGACGCCATACGCAGTGCTTAATTTCGGATCTTTTTCGTAATTCTGCGCAACCCAATCGTTGTCGACATAGCCGCGTTCGTAGATCGCCCAAAACGACAATAGCAGCGCCAATAAGCCAGCGACATGTAGCGCGGGAAAATGCGCGACACCAACTGAGGCGAGCACCCAGAACGCGAAGTCTTCCTGCAAAATGCCGCGCAGGATGTAGCGCTGCCCAGGCCGTTTTATTAGCGTCAAATATTGGCCTGGGAGATAAACTTGGCTTAGTGCTCGGCGATAGCGGGCCGCCGGCCAGATTACGCGGAGCGGGACAGCACAGTGGTCAAGCAGAGGCAGGTCATCTTTCGAATCAGTTAACACTAAGGCTTGGCTCAATACGTCTGCCCCGAGCGCAAGCTGGCTCAACGCGAGCTTGCCTTCTCGGCGGTCGGCGAAGGTATCCACGCGCATCGCGACAATCGTCGCGCTGGAAAAGCCGAGTGCTTCGATTAATGGCGTCACTACAGGGATAAACCCGGCGGTTACGATGTAAAGTGCTCCACGGCTGCGACTGAGTGCCTCGACAATCTGCGTATTGCGATGCGCCTCGGCAAGTGAGGCAACCCGCTGCCGCCAACGGCGCCAAGTCCACGGAAACAGAATGCTGACACAGCGCACGCGCCAAACATCGCGCGTTGCGTCGCCGCCGGTCCAGCGCCATGGTTTTAGAACATCCAGCACACGCAGGAGCAGCAATGCGGCTAAGCCTGGCACGCAGCTATCGATAAAGTCTTCGGTGGAATTCTGCAGGTAAAGCGTTTCATCCAGGTCGATCAGCAACGGGCCTTCGTGGCCGACGATTGCCGTCAAAGCGTCGTCAGGGCTGGCGTCATGCCGTGCCGACGATACTGGGACGTCACTCATATAAGATTCAGGCACATAGACGACGGATGGAAAAGCGACGTTTAATTATCGATAGGGTAAGTCTAAAATTAACAAACAGATGCAGCTTATAGTTGATAAATTTCTCGTGCTCTGAAGATGCTCGGGTGCCCGTGCACCGCTTATCCCGATATACCCATTTGCCCTAACTGAAATTCAAAAATGTTTAATGACCGCGCCTAAAATCTGCGCGCGGGTAACGGTTAGGCGGCGCAACATTTCCTTTTGTTGTTTATACGGCGTCTTATTAGCGCGGCTTACCGTTAGCACTCGGCCAACCAACGTAGCAACTGCTAGGCCATCCGAGTGCAGGCCGACCGGCGCTGTATCGATCACAACAAATTCGTAGCTGTGGCGCCATTCTTTAATTAAGCGTTCGAAATGGCTCCCTGAAAGCAGTTCTAACGGGTTCAGCGGCGTCGGCCCCGAGGTTAGTAAGGATAGCCAGGGAAAGCCTTCAACGGCTTGCAAGACTGGCGTTTCGTGTTTTGCGATCGAATGTGAAAGCCCGTACTCATTGTCGGCATTGAACAAGAGATGTTGACGCGGCTTCCGTAAATCGGCGTCGACGAGCAACGTAGGATGCCCCAGTTGCGCAAATGACATTGCTAGTTCTGCGCAGAGTTGAGACCTGCCTTCACCGCGGCCGGGACTCAGCATCGCTAGCATATTGGCGCGCGACGCACCATCGTGACGCAGCAGTAATTCGGTGCGTAACGCTAAGATTTGTTCATTGCGCGGGTCGAAGGGGTCGCGCGATAACATCAGTTCCTGTGCAGGCTTTGCTTTCGGCGCATTTAGGCGCGCGGAAGTGCTCTGCGAGGCGTGCTGGGCGTATTCGATATCTTCTTCGGTGACGAAGCCGGTTCTTACTGCAGCTTCGCTGAAGTCGATATCAAGCACACGCGCCGCATGGGTGATTTTCTTGATCGCTTCGCTGTCAAGTGCACAGCATCGAATCAGCGCTTCGCGCAGCTGTAGTTCTGTTTGTTCGGACGCACCATCGTGTGCAGGGTCTGCGTTCATTCGCTTGGGGGTCTGTTAACACGATTGCGGTTGTCGTAAGGGCGGACAACGGCACCGTCATCAAGGGGTCCCACCCTAAATTCGCTGGACGGTGTCGCGAACCTTGGCCTTGGAATTACCAAGGCATTCGGCCCGCGCCGAGGTGGGCGGACTTTTGACTCATGATGCGGCGATCGCATAAGTGTTTATGGGCCCTAGACGGGAATAGCACCAAATTCAGCAATAACCGGAATGCCGAAATCACGTTCGATATCATCGCGGCATCGAATTCTACGGATGACAAAGCCATAGGCCAACGGCAGTGAAATCCCGAGGAACATCCCCGCAACAGCGCCGAGTATCAGGCTTACGCGCGTTCTTTTGCTGCTCGGCTTGGTCGGCGGCGTCGCTCGGCTGATAACACTTACATTATTGTAATTGCTTGATGACGCCCGTGAAATTTGATCGTAGCTTTCGAGCGCGCGACGATAAACGGTTTGTGCCGACTCCAGATCCAGCCGATATTTTTCCCGCTGTTCGGTCAGCTGGCGCTGCGCAATGACTTTGGTCCGCTGCTCTTCAATCGCCGAGCGCAGTTTTGCTTCGAGACGGCGGGCGCTATCGAGATCGCTATCGGTATTGCGGCTGTAATTCTTGGTTTCGTCGCTCAATGTTTTCTGCGTCGCATCAATTTGCGACTGCAGTTCTAGCACACGCGGGTGCTTGGGGCCGTCTGTTTGCCGAATTTCGGCCATTTTCGCGTTCAGCGTACTGAGCTGATTTCTTAGATTCTGGATCGTCAACGAATTACTGAATTGGCTGCCGGTTGCTGCCGCGCCGGCTGACGCCGTTATTTCGGCATCACGGCGCGCATTTTGGGCCGTTAGCAGGCGCGCTTCGAGGCCGGCGAGCGTTTGCGTCTCGATGTCGGCTTGCCCATCTTCGGCAATCAAGCCAGTTCGTTTGTAGAAGTCTGTTAATTGGTTTTGCGCATGCGAAACTTTATCTTTTAGCTCCGCTAATTGCGTTTGATAAGCTTGGCTACGGTCGTCTGCCGCGGTGCTTTTGTGCTGATATTCACGGTTTGCATAGATATCGGCGACGGTGTTGGCAACTTCCGCCGCTTCATCGGGTGAATTGCCAGTGTACTTAATAAAAATCAACTGGCTGCCGTAGCGGCCTTGGTCTACGCCCAGGTTTTTTTCGACCAGCGCCTCGGCAGCAGTGCGCAGGGCTTCAGGGCCACCTTTTACGCCAGCGATATATTTTTTGTTTTCGTCGAGTTTCAGGCGATCGACAACCGGCATCAGCACGACGGGGCTGCCGATCAATTCCATTTGCGTCGAAATCCAGTTTCCGATTAGCGCTAGCGGGAATTCCTTGCCACCGAGCGGATCGTTGATTTCGTAGTTGACGAGCAACGTCGCCGTCGCGATGTACGTCTTCGGTTTCAAGATGCCCAGTACCGAAACAATCACAAATATGACCGCAGCAATGATCAGGCTTTGCTTCCAAAAAGCCTTGGAAATCGCCAGTACCTGCTGCAATGAAACCCCAGGATGGGTATAGCTCTGCGGGATGAACGGTACCTGCATCGCAGCCATCTGGGTCGACGACTGCGGTGGCGAAGAGAGGACGGGCAGATCTTGCAGTGCCATTAGAATATGCTCTCCTTAACGCGGATTACGTCATTCGCTTGGACGGGGTCGTTGAGTTTCGGGTGGATGACCACGAAACTGCCGTCTGGCTTGCGCCGCTTAATCTCGATACGGCTGGAACTGCCGCGCCGCGTAATGCCGCCTGCGCGTGCCAAGGCCTGCTCCAAGGTCATACCCACTTCCAGGCGATATTGATTGGGCGTAGTGACTTCACCATAAACAAAAAATTGATCAGCCCGCGGTACAAATAGCGTGTCGCCACCTTGCAATTTCACCGCTGGCATATCGGTTACGCCGCTGGTGAGTCCGCCAAGATTAATTGGCGTTCTATTGGTGTTGCCTTCGCTGTCGGTGCGTAATAAGTAAATGATCGTCGCTCCTTCGACCGAGCGGCCACCGGCCAATGCCAGCAGATCGAAGACGGTTGTCGTCGATTCCACCGCATAACGGCCTGGTTTGCCGACTTCGCCGAGTACTGAAACTTGCTGGCTCCGCGATTGCACCAACGTGATCGACACCTGTGGGTTGACCAGAAACTCGCCAGTGCGTAGCGCATCGGCAATTTTCGTTGACGCTTGCGCGGGCGATAGGCCGGCAATCTGCACCGCACCAACCAGTGGAACCAGGATGGTGCCGTCGTCCGCCAAGTAAGTTGTCGTGCTTAATTCAGGTTTGCCGTACACCTGAACGGTCACGGTATCACCGACACCGAGTTTGATTAACGGCGCTTGATCATCGGGCGCTGGCGCTGGCGCTGGCGCTGCGTTAGTCGTCGGTGCGGGTGTCGCGGCGGCTACGCCGCTAACGACCGCTTTCTGAGCGTAGGCCGCAGGTGTGAACACGAGGACGATCACGGCGAGGATGAAACAGTTCCTCCATGACGGTCGCCGATGAAGGTCAGATTGTATCGACACGCATGGCTCCTTAGCGGTTCTTCCTGTCCGCTTGCCCAATCGCTCGGCAAGGGTCGTCATTCGACGTTTAACCGCGTGTTTATGTTGCGGATATGACGGATTTTACAAAAACTCTAAGATTTACAGGGGCAATAGGTACATCTTGCTACCGACTGCGCGGGTCGTTGAGAATTAGGGGCAGCAACTTCGACTCGGACGGCACCATCGGCGAGTTTAAGCTCAGCGCATCTCCTGACATGAAATATGGATCAGGCAATTTAAAGTGCCATCAACGGCGACGATAGTCGTTTAATACAGTCGCCAGTGTGGTCTGAATTGATACGTCTGTCGACAGGGACAATATAGCCCTAAGCAACCGCGGTCTTGGGCTGTGCGCTGATTCGCAAAGTCGAGTGTGCTTAACGCGTTTATTACGTCGACAACCCCGTAATCTTGGCGCTCAAATCCGCCTGCCGGACAGATGAAAAAGCCGCCCGTTATTGATCCGGCCATTAAGTACTTGAATAAAGACAGTGCAATGCCAAACCGGAAGCCGCACTTCCGAGAAAGCGAGAAATGGCCGGATCAATAACAAAGCAATTTGATTTTATTATTAATTCGGCCACTCACGCCGTCTCGAAAAAGTGCGATCTCAAATTGCCACGTAGCACCTCGTTCAACTATTTTGTAGCCGAATCAATAATTTCGGACGCGGTGCAACACCGCCCCGACAGTACTCCGCAACGGAGTAAGGGCCAACATCGCTTGGGATTTAATCGTGTCGACCACCGGACGTGCACCAGGCTCCGAGGGTTGCAAGCCTAGTTTGCGCACATAGTGATTGTAGCCACGTGCTCGGCCAGCTGCGCGCGTCGCGCTGGTTTCGAACACAAACGAGTATGAAATTGAGCGCGAGGCCCCCGTTTCAACCCAGTGCGGCGCATTTTGGGGCTGATGCAGGCCTAGGCCCGGTTTGAGCACGAACAGATGCGCGTAGGCAGGGTCGCGCTTGGCAAGGTCAATTTGACCAATTTCAACTTTGCCGCGGACGTAGAATTTTTCCAGCTCGCTGTCTGTAACTGCGGCGGGCGAATAGACGTGATAGCGCTTTTCGCCTTCGATTTGCGCAAAAAAATTGATCTCAGGGTCGAAATGGAATGGGGTGATCGTCGCCCCGGAGCTGATGAATAACGCCGATTCTAAGCGTTCGATGCGCGCGCCGTTCAATCCGCCTTGTAGGTCGACGACCTGCTGAAACAACAGGTTAAGCAGATCGCGAAAATCTGCATCGTAATTTTCCAAGCGTTTTAACAGAATGCGGTAGCTATTTTCTTCCAGGTGCGCCATTGCCTCTGCCGGCGTTTGGCCGCCATTGGGCACCGAGAAAAATTCGGTGCCTGGGGTGCGCGCGCCAGCGCTGACGAAATAGTCTTTCGTTTGCCCAGCGTATTTTTCGAGCAGCCGCAGAATATTATTTTCAGAGAACAAATCCAAAGTGTTCAGGCGATGCGCATAGCCAAATGGCTCTTGATCATAACAACGATTAAAAGTTGCCAAATCGAGATCAAAATGGGGTTGGGCGTCGGAATTAATCATTTGAATAAACTCAAAATTATCGCGATTTAATGACACTGTGTTGGAATGTGTGGTTGGTCGCCGGTATCGCTGTCGGTGCCGTCATCGCACCTTAATTATCGCAGCGTTCGAATAGATAACCTGTAAATTCCTTGACAAAACGCTCTGGGTAAAACGGGATTAAACAATCCAAATCTTGTACAGCCCAGCGATCACGTAATTTGTATCCGGCACTGGCAAAGTAAGCAATAAATTCGTTTTCATTGTAAATCTGGTTTGGGGTGACCGCCGGGCCGTAATTCTGTAGGGTCCAGAAGCCGGGCCCGCTCGTCATCGGCAGCTTATTGAGCAGAACGTAGCGTGGCTTTTCTGTGAGGCGTTCTAGGAGACCGGGCACCGATTGCTCCATAAACTGCAGGGCGCCTGCTGAGAGCAGCAGATCGCACGCGCCTACCTGCGTGAGGTCGCTGCCGAAGCTTAGGCCCGTTGCGAGTTCACGCGCCGCGATTTTGCGGCCTTGTTCGGCGATTTTAGGGACTTCGATCACCGTCCACGTAGCATTGGCCGGCATTTTCGAGTAACGGCGGTAGCCGTAGTAGGTCAGGCCGATACTGCCGCCGAGATCAAGCAAACGCGCGTTTTCGCCGTAAAGCTTCGACAGCCAGAAAAAAACCGGATAGGTCGACGGCCGGACGGGATCGATTTGATCAATCCATAATTCTGATGATTCGCTGTGATCCCAGCCGGCTAAACGAGAAGGCGGGATCTGAGCGTACGCTTCTGCGTAGCTTTTATAGACACCGAAATGCAGACCCGTATGATCACGGCGCGCCATGACCCGCTCGCGGATAAATTCAGGAAAGAACGGCAGTTTTCCGAGCCAGCGCCCCGTCGGCAGCCGAGCGAGGATAATTTCGGCAAGTTTGCGGACGATGCGCAGGCGAAGCGACGGCGTTGGGGCATTCATTACGAAGCGAGTGTGCTCTAAGTTTGCAGATGCGGCGGCGCGCATTGAGGGGGGTCTTTATTCGAACCGTGCGCGCAGTTCGAGCCCGATCAACGACGTGTTATAGGAATTAATTTCGATGTTGGAAATCCGTGCTTGATAGGTTGCATAGCTGCGAACCTGCAACCAACGCAGTGGTTCGTAGCTCAGGTTGAGTGAAACAGCTTGGTAGCGGTCCTTGCGGTTATCGTTGGCGATCCCACCGGGCAAATTGCTGGCTTGGAACGCACCATCCGTATATTCATACGTTGTCCCAACGGTAATCTTTGCGGTCGCTTCCCATTCAACACCGATGTTGCCGCCGGTTTCGATGACGGAGTTATTGCCTGCGGTATAACTGACGACGCGCCGGAAGATCGAAGACCGCGCAGAGGTCTTCCCGGTGATTTGCCGCCGATAACCGATACTGCCGGTGAATTCCGCCGTTTTTCCGACCTGGGTATCCCCTTGGCGCGACGTGAAGCCCAGCGCCAAGTTAAATGCCGACAAGCCCGTTGCCTCGTAGCCGAGTGTGCTTTGTATCGAATATTGCTTAAACGCGGCAGCCGCGGATGAGCCGGTGTAGTCGCCAGTGAGGTAATCGCCGCTGACGCCGGCAGTGATTTTGGAGATGCCGAGGTATTGCAGCGCGACGGTGCTGGTGTTCTCGTTCAGCGTAAATTCCGGGAACTGCGGCAGTGGCGAAAACAGTTCATGGACTTTATAGCCGCCTTCGAGGCGCCAGTCGTTGGCGAACGTAAAGTCGACCTTGCCGCCGCCAACGCGGTCGCGTTCCAGAATCAGTCGTGACGTATCGCGATCCGCGAAAGAGGCTAGGCGGCGCTCCTGACGGAAGTCGAAGCTGCCGGTAAGGCGGCGTATCAATACCCAGTCGAGTCCGGCGGAAATTAGGTATTCGTTGTGGTTCAGGCCAGTCGTATTTAGATAATTGAACTGCCGGCCTTCAACTTGCGCCCTGAATTTTTGCTCGCTGTATTCGTACTGGGTATCCAGCCCGAGCGTGTTCAGAATGATTTGGTCGGATCGAACGCGCTTGCCGTCAATGACAGGCGCCGCAGCGGTGCTTGATACGCGGTAGACGTTTGAGTCGAACTGAATCTGGGAGATGCCGTACGGAATCAGCTTTAGCTCGGCGTTCGCGCTATGTGCCCAGCCAAGGGCAAGCACCAGCAGCATTGATGATCGACGAAAGTGACGAGGTGCGCGCGCATCCGTGTGATCAGGGCGGTTCGAATTCGAGCAGCCGGTCGATCGTGTCAAGGCATTCCCCGTAGATGGCGCTGTCGGCGCATTTGCACCACTGCAAATAGCGCAGCAAATTTTCTAGAGATTGCCTGTATGCGAGCCGGATTGACATCCCTGTAGGATAAAAAACCGCAGGGGCGGTTATCGGTAAGCGCGGCGTCGTAAAATCATGCTTGGTCGGTGCGGAGACTTAAGCCTGTTTCCGCGACTAATATGCGATATCGATCGCCTTCTACCAATACTTGTTCACGAGCCCGACGAAACCTATGCCGTTATCCGCGCTTGCGTTCGATGACTACGATCTGGACCAGTTCGTTTCCGTCGCGGCAGCATTTGATCCTGCCCGATACGGGTATGTGGTAACCCCGAATGCAGACCATCTGATACGGCTTGACGAAAGTGAGGCCTTTCGCGGGCTTTACGCCGACGCTGCTTACGTGCTGCTTGATAGCCGTTTTTTGTCGAAGCTGATCGCGCTAACGCGAGGCTTGCGCTTGCCAGTTTGTGCAGGCAGCGATTTAACGGCACGTCTGTTTTCCGACGTTATCCAGCCCGACGATAAATTGATCTTGATCGGCGCCCGGCCTGAGCAGGCCGCGCAGTTACGCCAACAATACGGTTTAAAAAATCTCGCGCATTACAATCCGCCGATGGGCTTCATTCGTGACCCACTTGCGGTGGAGGATTGCTTGAAGTTCGTCGAAGCGCACAGCCCATTTCGTTTCTGTTTAATTGGCGTCGGCGCACCTCAGCAGGAAGTGGTGGCGCAAAAGCTGGGTGAGCGCGGTATTGCGCAGGGATTAGCGCTATGTATCGGCGCATCAGTCGATTTTCTAACCGGAGCCGAGCAACGCGCACCTTTGTGGATGCAGAAAATCGGGATGGAATGGTTATTTCGGTTGCTGCAATCCCCGAAACGGCTCGGCAAACGCTATTTGATTCGCGGGCCGCGAGTGTTCACGTTACTGCGCCGCGTAAACGTGAGCCTGCGCCCGCGCTGAACCGCGAACCAAGCGTATTCGGGCTCCGCAAATTAACGTGCGCCGGTTTGTGATCGCCCTGTTGGGCTGCGGTCAATGCGCGGCGGGTTGTAGGTGCGATCATCATGCACGGCGGGCGCTGGCGTCCGTCCGGCATTACGTTCCGTTGGTAATACGGTAGCCCGTAGCGGCGTATTGATTTTGAATTCCAGCATCTTTAGATGGTCCGACAACCGCTGGCTCAATGCGACCAAGGACACGATCGGGTCGCCCACGCCGGAGGTCGGAAATACTGATGCGCCGGTGACAAATAAATTAGCAATGCCGTGCACGCGGCAATTGGCGTCGACGACGCTAGTTCTCGGATCATCACCCATGCGGGTGGTGCCAATGTGGCGCGTGCCGTGCGGGCCCACGCAGGTCATCATTTCCGCGAGTTGCGATGGGTCGTAAGAGAATTGCCCGGCACCGCAGCGCTGGATATCTTCCGCGAACAAGGCAACGGCGCGCCGCACCGTTTCGAAGTCCGCGACATTACAATTCCAATCGATTTGGAGTTTGGGTACCCCAAGTGCGTCGCGCTCTTGCGTCAGTAAAACACGGCTATTTGGGCTTGGCTGTTGCTCGGCATCGAATTCCAGACAATAAAGATTTGATTTGGATTTATTCCAAATCGGCCGCGGCAACAGCCGGCTCGGCCGCGTTCCGCCCGTTTCACCGCCTTGGCGCAAACAGGCGATAAAGTTTCCAATTTGCATCTGCTGCTGTTGCGCCGCTTTTAACGCAATGCGTCGACGGCTACGGACGCCACCGTCGCCAACAGCATTGCCATACCAGATCGCTGTGGGGGGCAGATCTAATCGCAGATTCCCGACTTTCCCGTTCAATGGGCACATGTAATACCGGCCAACGGTATCGTTATCATTGCCAATGCCGTTGACGTGCACATCGCGATTGGCCAATAACAGGCGGGCATTTTCAAAGGCCCCTGCCGCTAGCACATAATGTGTAGCGCTGACAGTGATCGATTTCCCACCAAGCGTTCTGATTAGTACGGAGTCCAGCGCGGTGCCGGCTTGATTGAGCTGAAGACGCGTTACCGTTGCGTGCAATAGCGCACAGACGTTGCCCGAATTGCGTAAGGTTTCTTTGAATCGAGTGCCAAAATCAACCGTTTGGCTATAGTGATCGACGGCATCAGCGCTGAAATGATGGGCCTGAAAGCCTTCAATCAATGGCTGCGCGGCCGTGTCAGTATCGCGATCGAAGCTTTTTGCGGAATCATCCGACTCACATAATTTCAGCGCCCGTTGGAAATAGGGTGAAAGCGATTCGAAAGAAATCGGCCAGCCGCTTCTTGGAACATGGCTACGGGCCTCCAGATCAACGGCTGTTAGGGGCGCGCAGCGGACAATGCCCTCCGGGACTGAGCCACCAAACTGACGCCGCCGATGGCGGTCGGGTGGGGCATGAAGGCGTGGATCGGTGACCGACCCTGCGTTTAAAGACTGCGCGTCTTTGCTGGGCTTGGTGCTGCCTGATTCAAGCACGAGGACATCGATCCCAGTGCCGATAAACTCCAGCGCCATGGCGATACCGGCGGCGCCCGCGCCGACAATGCAAATGTCGGTGGTCAGGCGTTGGCCATCGGGTAGATCACGTGCTTCAAACATTTTTCAACACGGCGATTAGGGTTGTTATTTGTGTCATCTTTATAACAGATGAAAAAGACAATTTTGCGTTTGCAGAGCGGTTGTTTTCACCTAGTAAAGTGGAATTTCTATTTAAAAAAAGCTACTAGGCTGCCGATGGCAACGCGTTTCCATGCTATGAGGCATAGCGTTGGCGCGGGAGCATAAGTTTTTTTTGTTCAAGCAAAAATGGTTCCAGTTTCGGCATTGACAGAAATGAAAGTTGGTAGAAGTAGGCTTGAAATCACGCGCGGCCAAAAAAATAGCAAATATTTACGACTGATTCAGTCGTCCAATAGACTTAAGAAACCGGTATAACGCCAAGTTACCGTAAGTTTGTCGGTTTTTTGTGCGCCATGTCCCAGTCTGTTGACCGTCCATCATTTAATCCAGTGTCGGAACGAGGCCAAATCTGTTTAGATTGAGTAGGTAGCGCGGGTTCGCGGGACAAATGTTGCTTCACGATCTCCTGTTGGAGGTCACAAGCGTGGATATTGTGGGGCGCAAGCGGGTAATCGCGCGTTCTATATAGGGCGCAGCACTAGAATCTTGGCGCATCGACAAAGGGCAACTTGAGACTGCTAATTTTGAGCACGGAATTAACGATAAAAAAATGAACCGCCCGTCTGACTTTATCTTTGAAGACATCACTGCGCAGTCGCGGCAAAAAAAGTTGAGCCACGATTTCATTGCGTTGGCCAGCGACCTGCTGCCCTTGTGGGACATCGCGCTGATGTTACTCAGCCCGTTCATAACCAATTACGTCTATCGGATGCTGATTGCGCCGGCGGATTTCGACATTCACCTGTGGACCAATTACGAGAAGCAGGCATTGGCTTCGGCGATCATCGCGCCCTTCATTCTCGGCGATCGGCGTTTTGGCGCTGACGCTGCGCGTCGTCAAATTTCTTTGCTTATCCAAGCGCATAGTGCGCGCTTCGTGAAATTCATCGGGGTTGTGCTCGCAGTGGGCTTTGCAACGCGCTCGCTGGACTCCCTGCCGCGCGGCTGGGCGCTGATTTGGCTCGGCACCAGTTTCTTCTTCACGCTTTCAACCCGTATTTTGCTGGCGCAACACCTGAAGCACCTCGAGTACCGCGGTGTTTTGAGCCAGGCCATCGCTATCGTCGGCGCCGGACCTATTGCAGATCGGCTAATTCGGCATCTGCTGCAGTCACAACCGGGCAAAATCGAACTGTTAGGCGTGTTTGATGACCGCGCCAGCCGCAACGACGGCCGGATGTTCATTCCAAAAGGTACGGTTAACGATCTATTGGAGTTAGGCAAAAGTCGAACAATCGATTGGATTTTGGTTGCCATTCCAAGCACTGCTGACGATCGGGTGCTCGAAATCGTGCACACGCTGAAAACGCTCGCGGTGCCGGTTGGGCTTTGCCCAGAGAGCGTCGGCTTGAAACTGCCGAACCACATCATTAACTACGTTGGCGATGGTTTGCCGGTAACGATGCTCGCTGATCGGCCCATTCGGTATTGGGACGCCGTCGTCAAGCGTGCGGAAGATCTACTGCTCGGCGGCATCATCACCTTGCTATTGCTGCCGCTGCTCGCCGTGGTCGCAGTGATGGTAAAGCTCGACAGCCCTGGGCCGGTTATCTTTAAGCAGCGCCGTCATGCCTCGAATAACAGCGAGTTCTTTATTTATAAGTTCCGCTCGATGCGCTGGCAGCCGGAAAACAGCGAAAAGCTCGTGCAAACCCAGCGGGTTGATGACCGGATTACCCGGCTCGGCAATTTTCTGCGCAAAACCAGCATCGATGAATTGCCGCAACTTTTTAATGTACTGCGTGGCGAGATGTCCCTGGTCGGGCCGCGGCCGCACGCCGTAAATATGCGTACCGAGGAGCGGCTGGGGCATGAAATTGTCGATACCTACGCCCATCGGCATCGCGTTAAGCCGGGAATCACCGGTTGGTCGCAGGTCAACGGTTCGCGCGGCGCGACCGATACCGTTGAGCAATTACGACGGCGCGTTGAACTCGATCTTTACTATGTCGAGCATTGGTCCTTATATCTGGATCTAAAAATCCTGCTGATGACCTTTACCACCGTCATCTGGGGCCGTAACGCGTTTTAATGGGATATGCGGCTGGGTTGTCGCGTTGCGTCCTTGCGGTGTTTGGGGTTGTGCGCGCAACGCGGAGGACAATGACCGCAGCGCGCGGCGCGTCTATACTTCGCGCCCGACTTCCGCCATAGACCCATGGAAATCAATCCGATCAAGAGTGAGATCACAGCCCTGCGAGTGCGTTTCGACGCGCTCCGGGGCTATCTTTGACTACGATGTCAAACGCGAGCGCCTGGACGAGGTCGTCAAAGAGCTCGAACAAAACGATGTCTGGGATAACCCAGACCGTGCGCAGGCTTTAGGTCGGGAACGCGCCCAGCTGGAACAAATACTTGAGCCGATTGCGAAAGCGACATCCGGCCTGAGAGACGCTGCCGAATTGCTCGAGTTGGCCGCCGACGAAGGCGATGAAGCCTCCGTTGCGGCAATAGCAAAAGAAGTTGAGGTCTTTCGGGCAAAGGCCGATGACATGGAGTTCAAGCGGATGTTCGCCGGCGAAGCCGACGCCAACAACTGCTTCCTCGATATTCAAGCCGGCGCGGGCGGCACCGAAGCGCAAGACTGGGCTTCGATGTTGTTGCGCATGTACATGCGCTGGGCGGAAGGCAAGGGTTTCCGGGTCGAGTTGCTGGAGCAGTCTGACGGCGATGTCGCGGGAATTAAGTCGGCCGCCATTCAGATCGAAGGCGACTACGCCTACGGTTGGCTGCGCACCGAAACCGGCGTGCATCGCCTCGTGCGTAAATCGCCGTTCGATTCCGGTAATCGCCGCCACACCTCGTTCGCGGGCGTTTACGTTTCGCCGGAAATTGACGACAAAATCGAGATCGACATCAACCCGGCTGATTTGAAAGTTGATACCTACCGCTCCAGCGGCGCGGGCGGCCAGCACGTCAATAAAACCGAATCGGCAATCCGTATTACCCACGTACCGAGCGGCATCGTCGTCGCGTGTCAAACACAGCGTTCGCAGCACAAAAATCGTGATGCGGCGATGAAGATGCTGCGCTCGCGCTTGTTCGAGGCGGAGATGCAGAAACGCAACGTTGAGAAGCAGAAAGTCGAAGATTCAAAGAGCGATATCGAGTGGGGGCATCAAATCCGCTCGTACGTGCTGGATCAGTCGCGCATCAAAGACCTGCGTACCGGTGTTGAAATCGCCGATACCCAAAAAGTGCTCGACGGCCACCTGGATCCCTATATCGAAGCCAGCTTGAAGCAGGGCCTGTAAAAATGAGTGATGACCAGCAGTTGAATGAGTCGGGCCGGGATGGCGTCGATCGCGGCGACGATAATCACGTTATCGCCGGACGGCGCGAAAAGCTTGAGAAGCTGCGCGCAGCCGGCCAGGCCTTCCCAAACTCGTTTCGACGCGATGCGGTAGCCAGCGATCTGCATAAGCTTTATGGCGCGAGCGATGCTGAAGCGCTGGCGGGACTGACGACGCTGCACCATGTTGCCGGCCGCGTTATGGCCAAGCGCGTCATGGGGAAAGCCAGCTTTGCGCAAATCCAGGATATGTCCGGCACGATGCAGTTGTTCGTGCAGACCGACGCGATCGGTGCCGAAAACTATGCCGAATTTAAGACCTGGGACGTCGGCGACATCGTCGGCGCAGCCGGCACGCCGTTCCGGACCAAAACGGGCGAGTTGTCGCTGAAAGTATCGAAGCTCGTGCTACTGGTGAAGACGGTGCGGCCGCTGCCCGAGAAGTGGGCTGGGTTAACCGATACCGAAACGCGCTATCGGCAGCGCTATGTCGATTTAATCATGAACGCCGATGTGCGCCGGGCATTCGAAATCCGTGCGGGCGCGGTGCGGTTTATTCGCCAATTCATGGACGGTCTCGGCTTCATCGAAGTCGAAACGCCGATGTTGCAGCCGATCGCTGGCGGCGCCACGGCGCGGCCGTTTGTCACGCACCACAACGCGTTGGACCGCGATCTATTTTTGCGCATCGCGCCAGAGTTGTACTTGAAGCGTCTGGTCGTCGGCGGGTTTGAGCGGGTTTACGAAATCAACCGTAATTTCCGTAACGAGGGGTTGAGCACACGCCATAACCCTGAATTTACGATGCTGGAGTTCTATCAGGCCTACGCCGACTATAACGACGCCATGGATCTGGTTGAAACCATGCTGCGCGAATGCGCGCGCACGGTGCTTGGCAACACGGCGTTTCAGTATCAAGGCGCAGATTATGATCTCGGCCAGCCGTTTGCCCGCATTTCGATGGCCGATGCGGTTGCCGCACGCAACCCGGAGTTGGATCGTAGCCGCCTCGCGGACCGCGACTACTTGGCCAAGGCCGCGCATGGCAAGGGTGTGCTCGTCACCAAAGAGATGGGGGCGGGCAAGCTGCTGACCGAGCTATTCGAAAAAACCGTCGAGGCCGGTTTGCTGCAGCCGACGTTCATTACCGAATACCCGACGGAAGTTTCGCCATTGGCTCGCCGTTCGGATGCGAATCCAGACGTTACCGATCGCTTCGAATTTTTTGTCGGTGGTCGCGAAGTGGCGAACGGCTTCTCCGAGCTGAATGATCCGGACGATCAGCGTGGGCGTTTCGAAGCCCAAGTTGCGGCGAAAGATGCCGGCGACGATGAGGCGATGTTGTTCGACGCCGACTACATCCGCGCGCTCGAATACGGCTTGCCGCCAACGGCCGGTGTTGGCATCGGTATCGATCGTTTGGTGATGTTTCTGACCGACTCACCGTCGATTCGGGATGTCTTATTGTTCCCGCAGATGCGGCCCGAGACTTAAAAGGGGGCTAGGAGGCTAGGGCCATGAAGTGTGCCCGCCGCAGGCGCTGATATCGATTCGACCACGTACGCCGCCTCAAAAAAGTGCGGCCATGGATTGCCGTGCAGCACGGCGTTCAACTATTTTGTGGCTGAATCAATAACGCTGCGATTTGCTCAGCTGGCAACGCCGCGCTGTACAGGAAACCTTGGAATTCGTCGCATTGCAGCGTACGCAGCAGATCGAGCTGCGGGCGGGTTTCTACGCCCTCGGCGATCACGCGCATTGATAGCCCGTGTGCCATTGCGATCATCGTAATCACCAATTGCCGGTCGCCTGGATCATCGACGAGATCGCGGATAAAGCTGCGATCGATTTTCATCGTATCGAACTGAAAGCGGCGCAAATACGAGAGCGACGAGTAGCCAATGCCGAAGTCGTCCAAGGCCAGCCGAACGCCCAGTTTGCGCAGGGCTTGCAAGGTTGTTGCGGCGTCATCGGTATGCGCCATCAAGCTCGACTCGGTGATTTCGATTTCCAACCGCTGCGCCGGGAAGCCGGTTTCTTCAAGCACCCGCTGCAGCTTCGCGGCAATGTCGCCGTGACGAATTTCAACCGCTGAGACATTGACCGCAAGGCGCGGGAGCGGCAGGCCAGCGTCCAACCAGGCGCGGCCTTGGCGGCAGGCTTCATGTAGCACCCATTCACCGAGCGGCATGATCAAGCCGCTGCTTTCCATCAATGGAATAAATTGATCCGGCGCGAGGAAGCCGCCCTCAGGTGTCGGCAGCCGCACCAGCGCTTCGAGCCCGATAATACGCTCGGTAACCGCATCCAACTGTGGCTGGTAAAACAGCGCAAACTCGCGGTGCGTGATTGCGTGTCGGAGCGTGGTATCTAAGATTAGCCGCGCTTGGGCATCATCCGTCATCGCGCGGTTGTAGAAGCGAAAGCCGTTACGGCCCGCCGCTTTGGCGCGATACATCGCGGCATCGGCATTACGGATGAGCTCGGCGGCCGTTGTCCCATCTTCCGGGTAAACGCTGATCCCGATGCTGGCCTGCAGATAGATTTCACCCGCGTTCTCGATCTGAGTTGGCGCTTTTAGCGCGCCGAGTAGGCGCAGCGCAGCGATCGTCGCGTCATCGTTGCCACGCAGGTGTTCGATGATCAGAATGAACTCGTCACCACTTTGGCGCCCGAGAATATCTTCGCGGCGGATATGCTGCGATAGACGCCGCGCGACTTCAGCCAGCACAAAATCTCCGACGAGGTGGCCGAGGCCGTCGTTGATCTGCTTGAAGTGATCGAGATCGATAAACAACACTGCGGCGCGCCCACCGTGCGCAGCGGCGGCCGCCAGCGCTTGTTCTAAGCGGTTGCCGATCATGTGGCGATTGGGCAAGCCGGTTAGCGAATCGTAATAGGCCAAGGTCCGCAGTTGGTCTTCGCTGCGCTTGAGGCGGGTGATATCGCTGAGCACCGCAACGTAATGACTAACGTCGTTCGCGCTATCTTGAACCGGACTCAGCGAAATCCAGCCTGACACTGCGTCGTGGTGCGGTGGCTGCAGTTCGACCTCGCCCTCCCAAAAGCCACGCGACGATAATGGCTGCCATACGCGCGCCGTCAAGGTATCGGTATCTTGCGGCCATAGACGATCAAGCGGGCCACCGATCCAAGAACTTGCGATGGTGCCGGTCATATCGGTAAATGCACGATTGACCGATACGATCTGGTGATTGGCTGTCATGACGACAACGCCATCGCGCGTGCTTTCAAGTGCGGCGGCGAGTAGCTGGCTGCGCTGCTCGCCGAGGCGGTGTTCGGCGTCACGGGCAATTGAGGTTAGTGCATAAGAAACGTCGATGCCGACTTCGCCGAGCAAGGCTGTTTCTTCGGGGTCGTTGGCGTCGAAATGCTCAGACAGCAAATTTAATAAGCCGACGACCCTTTCCTGGCATAGCAGTGGGATGCCAGCGTGGCCGTGGAGATTCTGCGCCGCTGCCGCTTCAATCCAGACAGGTGCGGAGTCGGACGCGCCGAGTTCAGCAACGTCGCGTGGGCGGGCATAGCACCAGCGCGTCATGCCGTCGGCATCCACAGGCTGAATCAGTGCTTCGGTTGGGGCCGGCAGCGTACCGGCCCAAACCCGCGGCAATAGTTGCCGCGCCGGCTCGTCGAGCCAGCCAACCCAGGCGCAAGAAAAGCCACCGATGCGCACCGCAATATCGCAAATACGTTGCAACAGGGCGTCTTTTCCCTGCACGCGAACAATATTTTGATTGACCTCGCTGAGCATGTTGTAGAGCCGCGTTAGCTTTTGTACGCGCCGCTCGGCCTGCTTACGGTCGGTAATCTCCCAACTGATCCAGACCACGCAGTTGTTGTCGACGATCGGTGCGACACGGGCTTCGAAACACCGACGCTCTCCAGCCAGCACCATCTCGTATTCATAGTGCTGCGTGCAGTTTTCGTCCAGGGCCTGTTGAATCACCGCCAGGAAGGCCTCTGCGTCTTCGGCTGGGAGTACATCGAGCATCGAGCGGCCGATTAGCGATTGCTGAGGTGCGGCGAGTAAGTTCGACGTGCTGCTGTAGACGCCGCGGTAATAGCCGGTGCGATCGAGTACAAACGATAAATCCGGCACCGCCGCAGCGAACGCTTTGAGATGCGCCTCGCTTTCCGCGAGTTCGGCAAAGGCACGTTGCCGGCGGTGTTCTAGGCGGGTCAGCAACCACAGGAAAACAAGGCTGATGCCGCCAACCGATACCAGCACGGTGATGCTGAGGCGGTATTGCGTTTGCCGTTGAGATTCAATCTCCTTTAATAGCTGCGCTTCAACCTGTGTTGCAGCGGCATCGAGCGGGCTTTGCAGCGCCCGTATGTCCAGCGCACGCTCATTATCGCCAGCTACGGGGACTGCGAATTGCTGGATTTTGGTGCTGAATTCCTCGAACGCGGCGCTGTATTCGCTAATTGCCGCAGCGAGTTCCCCCCGTGGTATGCGGTGTGAAGTCAGTGCCCCCAGTTGACCGCCGCCGCCGCGGAGATTACTTAAGGCTTGACGCGCACGCTGGGTGGCGGCTAACAATTGCGCGGGCTCAATCGAAACTTCGCCGTCGTGCAACTGCTCGGCTGTCAATTCGATATCAAGCGTCAGGCGCCGCATTTGCGCGAGTTGGTCGAGCGGTACCACGGCATCGCCCTGTACGGTTTCCCAGTGCTGATGGGACCAAGCCACCAGCGCCAGACCACTACAGATAAATAAGGCCAGCAGCAGAATAACCGGCCGCCGAGTAGGCTGAAAAAGCGCGCTATTGGCGCTCATGGGGTGGGCTGTTCCGGCAGGAATCCAAACGGTGCCACCGTCGCGCGGTGACGCGGGGAGCCTAAGTAGGCCGCTAGTTTGGCGTCGATTGCATCGCGTAGCGCCTGATCCTCGAAACGAAATGCGAAGGCCGGGCGATCAATCATATTGGCGCTATCTGCCGCTTCAATCAGTACAAGCCCGTGACAGCAGGCTTGTGCCTGCAAGTACCGTAAAGACACGTCGGACAGCGAAGCGCCGTCAGCGCTTTTTTGCATCACCGCGGCAGCAACCGAGCGCGCGTCTGGAAACACCAGCAGCTTGGGCGGCTTCATCCCCAGTGCGCGGGCTGCTGCGTACTCAACCGATCCCGCAAGTACGGCGAGGCGCGCTTCGTTGTTATGGGCAATGGCAGCCATCGACGTATATGTTTCAGCATATTCTGGCCTTACCAGTAAAGCGCCACGGACGAGCGCGGTTGGACGGGTAAATAGAATCTTCCGAGATCGCTCTGGCGTGATGTACATCCCGGCGGCGATGACGTCGATACGCCGGCTCAGCAGTTCATGAATTAAATCGCCAAACTCGACATGCAACCAGATCGGCTCCCCGATCTGCAAGTCGTGCAATACATCCCGCAGAACCTCAGGCGCTTCGCCGGTTACACGGCCGCTGTCGTCGAGAAACGCAAACGGTGCTTCGATCGCATAGCCGACGACCAGTGGCCGTCCGGCTGCGATTCGATGCTCGGCACCGTCTTGCGTGCCGCGCATCGTGAGCACGATCCATACCGAAAGCACCGTGCCCGCGACGACTAAAGCCATGGCCAGTCTGTAAGACGCTTGCATACAGCCCTCACTTTGCATCCTGCATCAGAGTCATGCGTTGACCTGCATCATATGCGCTCTCAAGCGGATTCCCTATGCTTTCTGTTAGGAATCGCGGAACGGCGGCAGCAGAGCGAATAATCGGTGCATTCGGCGCAAAGAAGAAGCCGAACCGGCGATCAGTAAAACCTTTAACGCTGGTAAGAACAGCCCAAACAGTAATCGCAGGGAGTGCGGATGAGCTACATCGAGTGGTCGGATAAATATTCAGTCGGTAACGACATGGTAGATACCCAGCATCAAAAGTTGATGGACATCATCAACCGCTATCACGATGCGCTAGAAGAAAAACGGCCGCGCGCAGAACTGGTGAAAATCTTTGACGAAGTGGCTGACTATGCAATCTATCATTTTCGGGACGAAGAGGCGCTGATGGAGCGGATTCAATTTCCTAAAATGGCGCGGCACAAAGTCATCCATAAACAGCTGATCGAGCAGATTGGCAAGCTGCGTGCTGAGCTGGTTTCCGGCGTTGCGGAAATCGAGCAGCAGATTCGCTTCTTCCTCAAAAATTGGCTGACTGCGCATATTGTTGGAATCGATACGCAGTACACGCCGTTTCTAGCTCACTAAAGGCTGGCCGCCGTTAGGGCGTTTATTGATCCGGCCCTTATGTCCCTGAAAAAAGTACGGCGCTAAATTGAACGTCGCACTTCCAAGTAGGTGAGAGATGGTCGGATCAATAACAAAACAATTTGATTTTGTAATTGATTCGATCATGCACGCCGTAAATAGGGCACCTCCGATTGCTGTACGGCACCCCGGTCAACTATTGTGTTGCCGCATCGAGAATAATCGGCGCAGCTGTAGCGGAATAATCTAATTTCTAGCGCGGACGCGGTGATCCGCCACCGTGTGGGAGATTCCAAGCCCTGGCGTTTCAAGTGCAATGGGCAGCGGCGCTGGCGCTTCTTGCGCGCGCGGATAGACGCTGAAGCGTAGCGGCCGGATTCGCAAGTTATCGCCGATAGCCCAGTTCTTTTGCGCTGCCGCGTGGGTAATTTCAATTTCTATCGTCTGCGCCGTTTGCTGTAGCCGGAGACGCAAGCGAATCAAAAAGCCTGTGCGTTGAATCTCCAGTATTTCGCCGTCGATTCCTGAGATGCTGGGGCCCACGATCTCAAAATCAGCGGGGCGAGCATAAACATCTACCGCACCTTGCGGCTGTATCGCTGAGTGCTCAAGCACGACATCGTTTTCGTCGAGCAGGATGTGGCTGCCGCGTGCGGTTCCGGCCAGTATGTTGGGTGTGCCAAGGAAGTCGAATACAAACGGGGTTTGTGGGTGGTCGTAAACGTCATCGGTGGTGCCGATTTGCTCGATACGACCGCGATTCATGATCACCACGCGGTCGGCAAGCTCCAGCGCTTCTTCCTGATCATGGGTAACGAAGATCGTCGTGTAGCCAGTCTCGCTGTGCAGCTTGCGCAGCCAGCGGCGCAGATCTTTACGCACTTTGGCATCTAAGGCGCCGAAGGGTTCGTCGAGCAGCAGTACCCGCGGCTCGATTGCCAGTGCCCGAGCCAGCGCTACGCGCTGTTTCTGGCCGCCAGAGAGCTGCGCCGGATAGCGACCTTCTAGTCCGCCGAGTTGTACCAGCGCTAATAGCGCCTCAACGCGCGCGGCGATTGCCGCCTTGCTCGGCCGCTCCGAGGCTTTACGCACCGAGAGGCCGAACGCGACGTTATCGAACACCGTCATGTGTTTGAACAGCGCGTACTGCTGAAAAACCAGGCCGACGCGACGGGCTTGTACTGTCAACTGCGTGGCGTCGATGTCGCCAAACAGAATGCGGCCGTCATCGAGCGGCTCTAGTCCGGCAATGGCGCGAAGTAATGTCGTTTTGCCAGAGCCAGAAGGGCCAAGCAAGGCCAATAATTCACCAGAGGCAATATTAAGGTCGATGCCACGTAATGCGTGGAAATTACCAAAATGCTTTTGTACGCCGCGAATTTTAATGTCCATGAGGATCTTATAAAAAGTGAATTAGTGGCGCCGGGTGGCCGCGAGTTGATCGGCGTGCTGCCATTCCAGAAATGACTTTGCAGCCAATGTCAGGAGCGCCAGCAGCGCGAGTAGGGACGCGACGGCAAATGCGCCGACGAATTGATATTCGTTGTAGAGAATTTCGATATGCAGCGGCATCGTATTGGTTAAGCCGCGAATATGACCCGAGACCACGGAAACAGCACCGAATTCGCCCATCGCACGGGCATTGCAGAGCAGCACGCCATAGAGCAGTCCCCATTTGATATTCGGTAGCGTTACACGGCTAAACGTTTGCCAGCCGCTTGCGCCCAAGCTCAAGCTGGCCAGCTCGTCCTCAGTGCCTTGTTCCTGCATTAGTGGAATCAATTCGCGTGCAATAAACGGAAAGGTCACAAAAATGGTAGCTAGGACGATGCCCGGCACGGCAAATAAAACTTTTCCAACGTGGTCGCCAAACCAAGGTTGAGCCCAACCTTGCGCGCCGAAAATCAGTACGTAAACCAGACCCGAGACCACCGGTGACACCGAAAATGGCAGGTCGATTAATGTGATCAACAACTGCTTGCCGCGGAATTCGAATTTGGTGATTGCCCACGCGGCGCAGAGCCCGAAGATCAAGTTCAACGGCACCGCAATAAGCGACGCAATTAAAGTCAGCTTGATCGCGGCTAATGTTTCGCCTTCTGCAAAAGCATTGAAATACGCACCGAGGCCTTTGCGTAGCGCTTCAACGAAGACCGATAGCAATGGCAGCAACAGAAATAACGATAGAAAACCCAGGCCGATCAATATCAGCAGGCGGCGGACCCAAGGTGCTTCGGTGATAACCGCATTTTTCTGCTGTAACGGCTCAAAGGGGTACACAAACGCGCTTTGATCGCCAACGGCGATCTGCGTTTGTGTACGCCCGGCCAAGGACGGCCGGGCCGGGGGTGGGAGGGCGCGCGCGGCCTCGGCAGGGATGCCATGCGATCCATCCGCATCAGCGGGATCGCCAACGGCGATCTGCGTTTGCCCGGCAATCGATATTTCCGGCGATACCGAGTCGTTTTTTTTGGTGTCCATTAGCGGCGACGTGCCCAAGCTTGTAGTAAATTAATCGTGAGCAGCAAAAGAAACGAAATCACCAACATCGTCGCTGCGATCGCCGTTGCGCCGCGGTAGTCGAATTCTTCTAGTTTGATGATGATCAGTAACGGTGCAATTTCCGATACGGACGGGAAGTTGCCGGCGATGAAAATCACCGAGCCGTATTCGCCAACAGCACGTGCGAATGACAGCGCAAAACCAGTGACCACCGCCGGCAGCACCGCCGGTGCTATGACGCGTGACACGGTTTGCCAGCGCCATGCGCCTAAGGTTGCAGCGGCTTCTTCGAGATCACGTTCAACTTCGCGCAACACCGGTTCCACCGTGCGAACAATGAATGGTAAGCCGATAAACGTCATCGCGACGATCACGCCGAGTTGGGTGTAGGCGATCTTGATTCCTAATGGTTCCAGTATCGAGCCAATCCAGCCATTCGGCGAGTAAAGCGCCGTTAGTGCAATACCCGCCACTGCGGTCGGCAACGCGAAAGGCAGGTCGATAAATGCATCGAACAAGCGCTTGCCGGGGAAGGTATATCGCACGAATATCCAGGCGACGATAGAACCAAAAACAACATTGATTAATGCTGCAATAAACGCGGCGCCGAAACTGAGTTTTAGCGCCGCGAACACCCGCGGCGTAGTGATTACATTCCAAATTCCGAATACGCCTAACCCAGAGGATTTGAAAAATACGCCAGCGAGTGGAATTAACACGATCAAGCTTAGGTACAGAATCGTGAACCCTAACGCTGGCGCAAGGCCAGGGATTGCGCGCGGTGTTTTTCCGCGCGAAGCAAATACTGCAGTGCTCATTTGGGCTGAAATATTTTGTCGAACACGCCGCCGTCAGCAAAGTGCGTTGCTTGCGCTTTGGCCCAGCTGCCAAACACGTCATTCAGCTTGAACAGTTCGATTTTTGGAAAACGTGCTAAATCTTTAGGGTCTGCCGATTCTGGTTGGTACGGGCGAAAATAATGATGTGCGGCGAGCTTCTGCCCCGCTGGTGAATAGAGAAATTGCAGATAAGCCTCGGCTTCCTTACGGGTGCCGTGTTTATCGACATTGGAATCGACAACGGCGACCGGCGGTTCGGCGAGTATTGAATACGGCGGCGCGACGATATCGAACTTATCGGGGCCCAGCTCTTCGACCGATAAAAACGCCTCATTTTCCCAGGCGATCAGGACATCGCCGAGCCCCCGCTGGACGAACGTTGTCGTCGCGCCCCTGGCGCCGGTGTCGAGTACCGGCACGTTTTTGAAAATCTTCGCGACGAACTCCTGCGCTTTGGCCGGGTCATTGCCAAATTTCCTCAACGCATAGCCCCAGGCGGCAAGGTAATTCCAGCGTGCGCCGCCACTGGTTTTCGGGTTGGGCGTAATCACTGAAATGCCGGGCTTGGTTAGGTCGTCCCAGTCGTGGATACCTTTAGGGTTGCCTTTGCGAACGAGGAAAACGATGGTTGACGTGTACGGCGCGCTGTTGTTCGGCAGGCGTTTTTGCCAAGTGCTCGGCAACAGCTTTGCACGCGCGGCAATTGAGTCAATATCGTAAGCCAGCGCCAGCGTAACGACGTCGGCCTCTAAGCCGTCGATGACCGCGCGCGCCTGCTTGCCTGATCCGCCGTGTGAGGCCTGGATGTTGATGTTTTTGCCGGTGTTGGCTTTCCATTCCGCTGAAAATTGGCTGTTGACCGCTTTGTAGAATTCGCGGGTTGGGTCGTAACTAACATTAAGCAAGTCTTTCGCCGCTACGACGCCAGACGTAAGTAGCGCGGCAGTGACCAGAAGAATGAGGCTGCGTTTCATCGTGATGCTCCAAAATTCGTGGGATCAATATTGAATCTGCAGGCGCGTGAATAACGCACGCTCGTCGAACCGATCACGACCGCCGCTGCGGCCGCCGCTGAACGTCGTGTAGTTGTAGTCCGCTGTTAGCTTGGTATTGGCATTGAGCTGCCAATTAACGCCGAGGCCCACGCTTCTGGCCTTGCTGGCATTGGTGTTCAAGCTGGCGAGCTGCGTGGCCGCGTTGCCGGCAAACGCATCGTTATCGATGTCGAGACGGCCTACGCGGGCAAAAGCTTCAACAGCGCCCCAGCCGCTACCGCCGATGGTGTACGGATGAGCCGGGCGAATGCCGCGATAGCTGGTGTTTTCACCGGTGAGCACGTAACTGGCGGTGACGTTGTAGGCGATATTCTTAATTTCCCTATAGTTTGTTCCGCGCCGTACGTTTTGCGCGGAAATTCCATACTCGGCTAGCAGGCCAAAGCTGTTGTGATAGAAGTAGCCTTGCGGTGAGATTCGGTATTGAACGCCAGTGGCTTGAACGTCGGTGTTGTAGCTAAAAAACTGCTGCTGACCGGGCGAACGATAGCGCGGCAACACGTTGTTGCCGGTACCGTCTTTGACGCCGGTGGTGCCAGCAACGCCGAAGCCTAAACCGCGAAAGAAGCCGTAATCATTCTTGAACGGCTCGAAAAACAGACGACCTTCAAATTCCTTCTGGCCGTCGTCGGCGACTGAGACGTCGCGACCGTCTGTCGTACCATTAAACACCCCGAATGTGTAGTTGAAAGTATTCTTGAATGCACTGCCGAATAAGGCTACGCCGATGTCGCGATTCGGCACCAGTTCGGTTACAAAACCGAGTTCGTTAAAGTCGACATAGCCGACCGATTGCAGCCGCTCCAAGCCCACCGGCCCCTTTTGTTTGCCGACGCGGAACGAGGCGTACGGCGAGAACTTGAGATCGATGTAAGCGTCGACGATCGAACTATATGCGCCGCCGTCGCCAACGTTATTTTGGCCGGAAAATTCGGGCGCCAGATAGAAGCTAACCAGCTTGCCGAGCGAGCCTTGAATGATCGGGCGAAAGCGGCGCAGCCCGAAACCGTCGCGTAGCGTACCGTCGTCGGCGACGAAATAGCGGCCATCGACCTGCGCCAAGCCGGCGAAGCGAATTTCGTATTGACCGTCGGCCGACTTTAAGCCAAAGCCCTTATCGCTCGCATTGGCAACTGGTGCCTCTTTGGCTTTGGCCGTGCTCTCCTCGCTTTGCAACTCAAGTTTGCGCTCAAGCACCTTGATGCGTTCTTCAAGCTGTTCATTCGTGGGTGTCGATGCCTGATCTGCCGCCACCGCCCAGGTGGGCAGCGCGCCCAGGCTGGCGGCAACGGCAAACCCAGTGGCGACGCCAGCAAAAGAATTTCCCTTGGTGTCGGTATTTTTTGTATTGCGGTACATGAATTCGCCCCCTGGCTCAATCGTTGAAAGCGGGGCGATTTTCGGAGATCGCAAATAGACTGTAAAAGAATGTTAATTATTTTTTATAGCATTAAAAGTTATATAAAAAATAAACAGCAACGCAGCGGATAAAACGTTAGGCCTAACGCAGCAGCGTAATTGGTGGCCCGTTCGTGGCGCCCAGGCGTAATAGTGCTTCGTTTGCGCTGAGCTGCAGAACAAACTGCAAGGCCAGCCCGTGCTGCGGGTGCAGCGCGGTATCCAGCACTTCGCCGACGGGCTGATCGCTGCCATCGGCGAGATACACCGCGGTGCCGCGGGGTGTTGCCGCAACATCTGCGTAGCCAACAAACATTCGTCGTTTCAAATTGCCCAGGTAGTGCAGCCGCGCCACAATTTCCTGGCCGGGGTAGCAGCCTTTGGTGAAGCTAATACCGTCCAACTGGTCGAGATTCAGCATTTGTGCAACGTGCTGTTCTTGGGTTTCTGGATGCACGACAGGGTGGCCGGACTGCAATTCAAGTAGGCGCCAGGCCTGCGTGCCGACGCAGCGCGCGCGCGCCGCCAGCGGTGGCCACAGCGCTTGCAAGATCAGTTCACTGCCGTAGAGCGCGAAACGCGGTATCGACCCCGGCTGACGGACGACGACGACATCGGCCGCTTCCAGGCAGGCCCAGGGTTGTTCCGGTGCCGATAAGCCGGCGTCCGCAAGAATGGCTGCCGCATTCGGGCCGGCAAGGCCGAGCGCTAGCACGGCATCGCTGCCGTCGGCGAGGTTTACTTTTGAGCGCAGCACAAACATTTTTAGCCGCTTCAGCGTCGGCGCGACCATGTCGCGCGGCAAGGCCAGCCAGATTTGCTCCGCACGCCGGATTAGCACCGGCAAGGCCAGTACGCGGCCCTTAGCGCTGTTATAGCTGCTGAACTGGGCGTGGCTCGCCGTTAGCTCGCGCACATCGTTACTGAGCTGCCCTTGCAGAAAAGTATCGGTATCTGCCCCTTGCGCGACGATGATGCCGAGATCCGTCAGTGGGGCCAAAACATCCTCAGTTAGCGCCGCCGCCGCTTCGGACAACCGATCACCAAAATCGGCCGAGCCATCGGCATGCTGGATCAACGTCGTATCGGCCAGCCACGTATAGCGGCTAGGCGTCGCATGCGGCGTGTTTTGTAGCGGCGTGGATGAGGCTAACATGAGGCTCTAACGGTTATTGAATCGGGAGTCAAGTGACACACTTCGTTGCCAGAAGTGCGTGAATTTTGTCACACTAAGCAGGTTCTCTGAGGCAAACCTTGTGAAATCTCCCGATTCTTCCGAAGTTGTAGACGCCGGTTCGACGCCAACAAATGCTGCAGTGCGGTCGCAACCTGTCGTTTATGTTCCGAAAAAAGCCCAACCGATTCAAGAAATCGGTGGCCGGAAGGATGGTACCGAACCGACGCGTTTCGGCGACTGGGAGAAAAATGGCCGCTGCATCGATTTTTAAGTTCCACCGTCACTAAAAGCTTACTAATAGGAATAGGAACCGCAATGTCCGCGAAGCCGACCGTACCCGGTAAATCAGCATCACGCCCCCTGTCTCCGTTCATGATCGGCCCCTATTATCGGCCGCAATTGACGTCCATGTTGTCGATCACGCACCGCCTCACCGGTATCAGTCTCGCGCTCGGCACAATTTTCGTCGCGATCTGGGTCACCGCCGCGGCGAGTGGCGCGGAGGCGTACGCGGTGTTTTCCAGCTATGCCCACAGCATCGTCGGCTATTTGCTGCTGGTCGCCTACAGCTGGGCGTTGCTCTATCACCTGTGCAACGGCATCCGCCATTTGTTCTGGGATACCGGCCGCGGCTTCGAGCTGAAAGCGGCTTACGCCAGCGGCAAAGCGGTGATCGCGGCATCGGTGCTGTTGACGATCCTGGTCTGGGTCGCGGCGCTCGCCGCCTGAATTCATAACAACTAACGCAATATCAGGAGATTCCCATGAGTCTGCGTTCACCGCTCGGACAGGCCCGAGGCCTGGGTTCGGCAAAGGATGGTGTTGGTCATTGGTGGTTGCAGCGGCTTACCGCGCTGGCCTTGATTCCGTTGTCGCTGTGGTTTGTCTACAGCCTCGTGCGGTTCCCTTTGACTGACTATGAAACGATGGTCGCGTGGATCAAAGCGCCGCTGGTGGCGGTGGCGCTGGTGCTGTTTTTTGCGGCAGCCTTCCTGCATGCCGCGCTCGGTGTTCAGGTTGTGATCGAAGACTACGTCGGCGGCGAAGGCAAGAAGTTGCTGAGCATCGTCATCGCCAAGTTCGTTCTCTACGCGCTGGGCGTCGCCAGCATTTTTGCCGTACTCAAAATCGCATTCGGAGCTTGATGAAATGACCGCTGCATACCCGATCACGCACCACGAATACGATGTCGTCGTTGTCGGCGCCGGTGGCGCTGGCCTGCGTGCGACTGTCGGCCTGTCCCAGGCGGGACTGCGCACGGCGAATTTGACCAAAGTGTTCCCAACCCGCAGCCACACCGTGGCCGCGCAGGGCGGTATTTCGGCCGCGCTCGGCAACATGGGCCAGGACGACTGGCGCTGGCATATGTACGACACCATCAAGGGCTCCGACTGGCTCGGCGACCAAGACGCCATTCAGTACATGTGCCGCGAAGCGATCCCGGCGATTATTGAACTCGAACACTGGGGTGTGCCGTTCTCGCGTACGCCGGAAGGCAAGATTTATCAGCGTCCGTTCGGCGGCATGACGACCCACTACGGCGAAGGCACCGCACAGCGTACCTGCGCCGCCGCAGACCGTACCGGCCACGCGATGCTGCACGCGCTTTATCAGCAGTCGCTGAAAAACAAAGCCGAATTCTTCATCGAATATTTCGCGCTCGATTTGCTGACGGATGACGATGGCAGCGTCAAAGGCGTCCTAGCTTGGGACCTCGCGACCGGCCAACTGCATCGCTTCCGCGCCCAGCAAGTGATTCTCGCCACCGGCGGCTACGGTCGTGCTTACTTCTCGGCAACATCCGCGCACACCTGCACCGGCGACGGCAACGCGATGGCGCTGCGTGCTGGCATTCCGCTGCAAGACATGGAGTTCGTCCAATTCCATCCGACCGGTATTTACGGCGCCGGTTGTTTGATCACCGAAGGTGCGCGCGGCGAGGGTGGCTTCCTCACTAACTCGAAAGGCGAGCGCTTCATGGAACGCTACGCGCCGAATCGTAAAGATCTTGCTTCGCGTGACGTTGTGTCACGTTCGATGACGATTGAAATTCGCGAAGGCCGCGGCGTCGGCGCCGAAGCCGATCACATCCATTTGCATCTCGAACATTTGGATCCGGCCGATCTGCACAAGCGCCTCCCAGGCATTTCGGAAACGGCGAAGATTTTTGCTGGCGTTGATGTCACCAAGGAGCCGATTCCGGTATTGCCGACGGTTCACTACAACATGGGCGGCATTCCGGCCAACTTCTACGGCGAAGTGGTGACCTGCACCGATGGCCAAAACGATACGATCATCCCGGGTTTGATGGCGGTCGGCGAAGCGGCCTGCGTTTCGGTCCACGGCGCCAATCGTCTTGGATCGAATTCGCTGCTCGATCTCGTTGTGTTCGGCCGCGCGGCCGCGCTGCGCGCCGCGCAACTGGTCAAGCCGGGTACTTCGCACGGCACGATCAGCACCGCATCGGAAGAAAAAGCCATCGCCCGTTTCGACGCACTGCGTAACGCCAAAGGCCCGCGCGGTACTGCCTCGCTGCGTTTGGAAATGCAGAAAACGATGCAGAACCACGCCGCGGTATTCCGTACTTCGGATTCTCTTAACGAGGGCTTGGTCAAGATTAAGAAGGCCGTTGAGAGCTTTGCCGATATCGGCGTCAGCGACCGTTCAATGGTCTGGAACTCCGACCTGATGGAAACGCTGGAACTCGACAACCTGCTCGGCCAAGCGCTGCTGACGGTTGCTTCGGCACAGAACCGTAAGGAATCCCGCGGCGCCCACGCGCACGAAGATTTCCCGGACCGCGGCGATCAAGAATGGCAGAAGCACACGCTGGCGTGGCGCAGCAATAACACCGACGTCAACATCGGTTACCGGCCGGTGCACATGGTGACGTTGGACGACGAAGCGGAAGTCGTCCCGCCGCAGAAGCGTACGTACTAACGCCGTCATTCTGAATCCCGATATTGCCCCGCCACAGAATTTAGGAGTGTTGTCATGGCTCAGCTCACGCTGCCTGAGAATTCGAAAATCGATCGCACCGCCGGCAAGCAGCACAAGGCCCCGGCGGGCGCGAAGAACATCCGCATCTTCAAGATTTATCGCTACGATCCGGACACCCAGGCCAATCCGCGCGTTGACAGCTACGAAGTCGATATGGATAGCTGCGGGCCGATGGTGCTCGATGCGCTGATCAAGATTAAAAATGAAATCGACTCGTCACTAACATTCCGTCGTAGCTGCCGTGAAGGCATCTGCGGCAGCTGCGCGATGAACATCGACGGCACCAACACGCTGGCGTGCACGAAGTCTTGCGACGAAGTGAAAGGCGACGTCAAGATCTACCCGTTACCGCACATGCCGGTGGTCAAAGATTTGGTACCGGATCTGACGCATTTTTACGCCCAGTACGCGTCGGTTGAACCGTGGCTGAAGACGGATACCCCCGCGCCGACACGCGAGCGCCTGCAAAGCGAAGAAGACCGCGCCAAGCTTGATGGTCTCTACGAGTGCATTCTTTGCGCTTGCTGCACGACGAGCTGCCCGAGCTACTGGTGGAATGGTGATCGCTACCTCGGTCCGGCGGTGTTGATGGCCTCGTATCGCTGGCTCGTCGACTCCCGCGACGAAGCCACCGGCGAACGCCTTGATCAGCTCGAAGATCCGTTCAAGCTCTATCGCTGCCATACGATCATGAACTGCGCGAAGACCTGTCCTAAAGGTCTGAATCCGGCGAAAGCGATCGCCGAAACCAAGAAAATGCTGATCGAACGCAAAGGGTGAGTGTAGGGCGAAGCACTGCTTCGCCCTACACGAACGCCCGGCCAAGGATGGCCGGGCTGGGCGCTAAGCAAGCGCATCGGTCGCGCCATGGATGGCAGGGCAATCGAATCCGATAAGGGTGTGGCGAAGCACTGCTTCGCCCTACACGAACGCCCGGCCAAGGATGGCCGGGCTGGGCGCTAAGCAAGCGCATCGGCTGCGCCATGGATGGCAGGGCAATCGAATCCGATAAGGGTGTGGCGAAGCACTGCTTCGCCCTACACGAACGCCCGGCCAAGGATGGCCGGGCTGGGCGCTAAGCAAGCGCATCGGCCGCGCCATGGATGGCAGGGCAATCGAATCCGATAAGGGTGTGGCGAAGCACCGCTTCGCCCTACACGAACGCTCGGCCAAGGATGGCCGGGCTGGGCGCTAAGCAAGCGCATCGGCCGCGCCAAGGATGGCAAGGGCAATCGAATCCGTTAAGGGCGTGGTGAAGCGCCGCTTCGCCACACCCGAATTCGTCGTAGCGAAAAAAAGAATCGTGGCGTCGCGCGATCGAATATGATGCGGCGCTGATCGCTTGCCTATTGTCTGAGCGGTGCTGCTGCCGTCGTAAGGCGATTCTCGTCGCAATGCAACTACTCTAGAACACGTATGAGCGAACTCTCTCGTATCCGCTTCCGCTGCCGTCGCGGCATGAAAGAACTCGACGTCCTGCTCGAAGCCTTTCTCTCGCGCCACTACACCGACGCCGACCCGGCGCTACAGCAGAGTTTCCTCGCCGTGCTCGATGTCGAAGACCCCGATCTCTGGGCCTGGATCATCGGCCACGCGCCACCCCCCGCTCAGTTTGCCGATGTCATCGCCCGGCTTCAACGCAACGATTGACCTGCGATTAAAGCCCAGCCTGCGCGCGGTGAAAATCGTGTTCGGGCTACATCTGGTTGCCATCGCGCTGGTCTTTCTCGCCCGGCCGCCAACCTGGGCTGGCCTGGCCTTAGCGCTGCTGTTGTTCATCTCGTGGCAGCGCCTGCGACGTCCAACTGAAGCCGGCTACGGTAGCGCCGCCTTGGTACATCTGATCTGGCACGCCGATAGTGATCGGTGGACGCTGGAGACTAGCAGCGGCGCGCAAACCGGCGCCGAACTGCTCGGCAGCAGCGTTGTGCAGCCGTGGCTGCTCGTCCTGAATTTTCGGCGTCAAGATGGCCGGCGACGTACTCGTATCGTGTTCGGCGATGAGCTTGACGATGAACAGCTGCGGCGCTTGCGGGCTCGCCTTTTGGCGCTAAAGCCCGGCTAGTCCGCACCGTTACTTCGGCCGGTGAAGGCGCTATGCCGGCATTACGTTCGTGCAGCGGAGCGAACCGAGGCGAATAAGAGCGGTCAATCCCGGTGTCCGAAAACGGCGAGACGTCGCGCCGTTGCCGGCCTAGACTGGCGGCCATGGAACTCGATCTCGACCACTGCTATCAGGCGCTGAGCGCACGCGATGCGCGCTTTGACGGCGCCTTTTTTGTCGGCGTGCGCAGCACCGGCATTTATTGTCGGCCGATTTGCCCGGCGCGTACGCCGCATAAAGATCGTTGTGATTTTTTCCGCAATGCGGCGTCGGCCGAACGCGCCGGCTTTCGACCTTGCCTGCGGTGCCGGCCGGAGTTGGCGCCGGGGCAGGCGGCTGTCGACAGCGTGCGCCGCATTGCTCAACTCGCCGCCGCGCGGATCGAAGCCGGCGTCTTGAATGAAGGCAGCGTCGATAGGTTGGCTGCTGAATTCGGCATCGGCGCTCGGCAGCTCCGCCGCGCGATCGAAGCCGAGTACGGCGTTGCCCCGGTCGAATTGGCGCAGACGCGGCGCCTGTTATTGGCGAAGCAACTCTTGACCGAATCGCGCTTGCCGGTCGCTGACGTTGCCTATGCCAGCGGCTTTGCGTCGCTGCGGCGTTTCAACGCCTTGTTCAGTAGCCGCTACGGTTTAAATCCGACCGCTTTGCGCCGCGGCGGCGCGGTGGCCGCAGTTACCGGAGATCAATTGCATCTGAAGCTGGCGTATCGGCCGCCGCTTGCTTGGCCGCAATTGCTGGCGTTTTTGGCCGGGCGCGGCGCTGCGGGCGTCGAAGCCGTGGTCGATGGCCGTTACTTGCGCACGGTGCGGCTAGGGCAAAGCCGAGGCTGGATCGCGGTCTCGGCCAATACCGATGGCGCGGCGCTGAATCTCGACCTCTCGCCCAGCTTGTTGCCGGTATTAACGCCGCTACTCGCACGCTTACGCGCCTTACTTGATCTCGATGCCCAGCCGCAGATCATCGCGGTGCATCTCGCGCAGGATCCTCGCCTTGCAGCCGTGGTCGCCCGCATTCCCGGCTTGCGCGTGCCGGGCGCGTTCGATGGCTTCGAACTCGCGCTGCGGGCGATCCTCGGCCAGCAGGTCACCGTGAAGGCGGCGACGACCTTATTCAGCCGCTTCGCGGCAAAATTCGGTGAGCCATTTACAACGCCGTTCCCGGCGTTGACGCATTTAAGCCCGGAAGCGAGCAAGATCGCTGAGGCCGATTTGCAAAGCCTGATCGATCTCGGCCTGACGCAGCGCCGCGCAATCACAATCCAAACCCTGGCGCGGGCGTTTGTCGAGCGGCGCATTACGCTGCAGCCTTCGTTGGATGGCGAGGCTGCGATGGCGGCGTTGCAAGCTATTCCCGGCATCGGACCGTGGACGGCGCATTACATCGCGATGCGGGCGCTGCGCCTGCCCGATGCTTTTCCGCACGCCGATCTCGGCTTGTGTAAAGCACTCGGTGGTGTGAAACCGAAAGCGGCGTTGGCGTTGTCGGAAGCATGGCGGCCGTGGCGCAGTTACGCCGCGCTTTATTTGTGGCAAAGCCTCAATCTGGAGTCTGGCGGATGAACAACACAACAGCTGTGATCACAAACAATAAGGCGATGACGTTTTACGACATTTATCAAAGCCCGCTCGGCACGTTGTTGTTGTTATCCGACGGCGAAAGCCTGACCGGCTTGTATATGGACGCCGCAGAATTCAACGCTGAAACCCGCGCAAGCTGGCGCGAGGACGATAGCCGCTTTGCCGCCGCACGGGCGCAGCTTGATGCCTATTTTGCCGGCGAATTGCGGCAGTTCGAACTACCGCTGGCGCCGCAAGGCAGTGCATTTCAGCAAACCGTTTGGTCCGCGCTGCATCAGATTCCTTATGGCGCAACGATTAGCTACGGCGAGCAAGCCATGCGACTCGGTAAGCCCAACGCGGCACGCGCCGTTGGCTTGGCCAACGGCCGCAATCCGATTTCGATCATCGTGCCCTGCCACCGCGTCATCGGCGCCAGCGGCGCACTGACCGGCTACGGCGGCGGCATCGAACGCAAGCGTTGGTTGCTATGCCATGAAGGTGCGCTGCTCGCGTGATTTTTGCGTCGGCACGGGTGTTATTGATTCGGCCATTTCTCGCTTTCTCGGAAGTGCGGCATCCGGTTTGGCATTGCACTGTCTTTATTCAAGTACTTAATGACCGGATCAATAACAAGCCCTAGGCGCAGGTGCCGCAACAACAGGTACCATCGCGCACTCAACACAGACGATTGGAGACAGGCATGGCGGGACGGGCGGAAGTATTGCGCTTAGGTGTGGGCGGGCCGGTGGGTTCCGGGAAAACGGCGCTGGTCGATAGCCTGTGCAAGCGGATGCGTGAGCGCTTCAACATCGCCGTCGTTACCAACGATATTTACACCCGGGAAGACGCCGAATTTCTAATCCGCAGCCAGGCGCTAGCGCCCGAGCGCATCCGCGGTGTCGAAACCGGCGGTTGCCCGCACACCGCAATCCGCGAAGATGCCTCGATGAACCTCGCGGCGATTGACGATCTGAATCGCGACTTCTCAGATCTTGACTTGATCATCGTCGAAAGCGGCGGCGACAACCTCGCCGCAACGTTCAGCCCCGAGTTATCGGACCTCACGCTTTATGTCATCGACGTCGCCGCCGGCGACAAAATTCCACGCAAAGGCGGTCCCGGTATTACCCGTTCGGATCTGCTGATCATCAACAAAATCGACCTCGCGCCGTACGTCGGCGCCTCGCTCGAAGTGATGGACCGAGATGCCAAGAAAATGCGCGGCGAACGCCAGTTCATTTTTACCAATCTCAAAACCGGCCAGGGCCTCGATGCGGTGATCGATTTCATCGTCCGCCAGGGCATGTTGGAAAGCCGCGATAAGGCCGCCCAGCCGAGCTGAGATGGTCGGGAGCCGCGCGCCTTAGGCCTCGGCTATTGCAATCGAGTCGGCGTAATCGCGCCAACGCGCACGAAGTTTTTTCCGTGCCGCGCGGATCGTTTTCTCGCTCCGCGCGATGTTACGTTCGGCAACGGCTTTAACGTTCGGATTTTCGGCGAGCTGCGCCAGCAATTGCTGCGCAACGGTTTCGTCTTGAATCAAGCCGAGCACTTCTTGCACGCCGCGCAGCGTGCCGAGTTCGTAAACCGCAAGCGTAGGTTCGAGCGCACGGAATAATTCGACCGTATAGCGCAGGCGTTTTGCTGCCAGGCGTACACGGTGCAACGCGTGCGCATCCAGATGGCGCAGATGCCGCGCGCGGCGCCGGAGCCGGCGTTCGGCGTGGTGCACGGCTTGATCCGCGATGTCCGAAACCGCCGGGGTGAAATCGATAGGGCGGGCATGCGATGGCGGTACCGCGTCGAGCCAGCGCGGCAGCTCGACATCGATAAACGTCGTCAAGCGTGTCAATAGCGCTTGTGCCCGCCTACGGGCCAACCTCTTCTGCGCTTTCGTCGTTTCGCGGCGCAAGACCTGTGTCGCCGCCAATGTTAAAACGGCAGCGCGCTCCGCGTGTTTCGTGCGCTGCGCGGCTAGATCCCGGCAGTGGCCGTCGATGAACCCCGCCCAAGCGCGTGCCGGCGCCAGTGTGTGCCGCAACCAACGCAGTTCCTGGCGTAAACGCCTGGCCGTCACGCGTGGCAACCAAGCCTCGAACAGCTCAATCGCATTACGCAAACGGGCCATATCAACCCGCAGGCGATGAATGTGCTCAGCCTCACCGTTCATGGCCGCGCGCTCAGCGTTCTGCCGCACCGCAGCGACCAGCGGCATAAAAATGCGCGGTAAAGCATCATGCAAATTCATGCTGCTGGCCTCGCTACGTGCGTGGAATGAGCATTCCATGTGCATCTTAAAGATACGATGATCTAATATCTTGACCGATTCCAGGTCGGCAACAAACTCTGTGGCATTCTGGTCGTCAGTTTGGCAAGGATGACCAAGAACTACGACGCGGTAAATTGCTGGCTAACATCCAACGCATGCTGAATTCACGCCACGACTCGGCTGTCTGTTTAAATGTTGGAGCCGCTGCGCGCGATTAGTGGCCTCAGCCATTAGCACAGAACTCAACAAAGATGGCATCTGGGTGATTGCCAAGGTTGGCGTGCGCGCTGTGCGTGCCCACCACCGCCTAGGCGCATCTTCGGCATTCTCGAAAAGCGCAGGGAATCTGAGATATTGCCATTCAACCAGCAAGGCGCCTGATACAACAATAGCGATGCAAGAACAGGCTTTATGAAACACGTAAAACAACAAGATCAAAGCAACCTGAAGTGGGTCGCCGACTTCATCTGGAATATCGCCGACGACCGCCTGCGCGACGTGTACGTGCGCGGCAAGTACCGTGACGTGATCCTTCCCTTCACCGTGCTGCGGCGGCTTGATGCCGTGCTGGAGTCGACCAAGCAGGCGGTGCTGGAGCGCAAGAAGTTCCTCGATACCCATAAGGTGGCCGCGCAGGACGGCGCGCTGCGCATGGCAGCCGGGCAAGCGTTCTACAACACGTCGGAATTCACCCTCGCCACGCTCACCGCCAGTGGACAAGGACAGCGCCTACGCGACAACTTCGTTGATTACCTGGACGGTTTCTCGCCGAACGTTCAAGACATCTTGGCGAAGTTCAAATTTCGCGACCAGATCCAGACGATGGTCGAGGCCGACATCCTCGGTCACTTGATCAACGACTTCCTCGATCCCGAGGTCAATCTCTCTCCGCTGCCAGTCAAGGATGTTGACGGGCGGGTCAAGTTGCCCGCGCTGGATAACCACGGCATGGGCACCGTGTTTGAGGAGCTAATCCGCCGATTCAACGAAGAGAACAACGAAGAGGCTGGCGAACACTTCACGCCGCGCGATGTGGTCAAGCTGATGGCCAAGTTGCTGTTCCTGCCGGTGGCCGACCAAATTCAATCAGGCACCTACCTGCTGTACGACGGCAGTTGCGGCACGGGCGGCATGCTAACCGTGGCCGAAGATGCGCTGCACGAACTGGCCGCAAGCCACGACAAGGAAGTCTCGATCCACCTGTTCGGGCAGGAGATCAACCCCGAGACCTACGCTATCTGCAAGGCCGACCTGCTGCTCAAGGGCGAAGGCGACGAGGCCGAGAACATCGTCGGCGGCGCGGACAAGTCCACGTTGTCAGCCGACCAGTTCCGGTCACGCGAGTTCGACTTCATGATCTCCAACCCGCCTTACGGCAAGAGTTGGAAGACTGACCTCGACCGGATGGGCGGCAAGAAGGAGTTCAGCGACTCGCGCTTCGTCGTCAATCACGGCGGCGACTCCGAATTCAAGCTCATCACCCGTTCCAGCGACGGGCAGCTGATGTTCCTGGTGAACAAGCTGCAGAAGATGAAACACAACACGCCGCTGGGCAGTCGCATCGCTCTGGTGCATAACGGCTCGGCGTTGTTCACCGGCGATGCAGGCCAGGGCGAGAGCAACATCCGCCGCTGGGTGCTGGAGAACGACTGGCTTGAGGCCATCATCGCCCTTCCACTCAACATCTTCTACAACACGGGCATCGCCACGTACATCTGGGTACTGGCCAACAAGAAGCCCGCTCAACGACGCGGCAAGGTGCAGCTGATCGACGCCTCGCAGTGGTTCTTGCCAATGCGGCGCAACCTTGGCAAAAAGAACTGCGAGCTGGCGGACGCGGACATTGAACGCATCCTCAAGCATTACCTCGACCAGCCTCCCGCCGATGCAGAAGCCGCAAAGGCAGTAGCCGAAAGCAAGTGGTTCGACAACGCCGACTTCGGCTACTGGAAAATCACGGTCGAGCGCCCGCTGCGCCTCAAGAGCCAGCTCAAGCGCAACGCCATCGAAAGCCTGCGCTTTGCCATGGGCGACGAAGGCCTGCGCAGCGAGATTTACACCAAGTACAGCGACAAGGTGTACACGAACTTCAACGCCATCAAGGCCGAAATCGAAGCGTGGCTTAAGGGTGACGATGGCGATGAGGATACCGACGACGAGTCCAACGACGAAGACGCCAAGACCACCAAGAAAGCGGTGCCGGAAAAACGGCGCAAGAAGCTGCTCGACCCCGCGACATGGCTGCGCGACAAGACCCTGATGGAACTGGCCAAGCTGGCGCAGCAGGAACTCGGCGAAGGTGTGTTCGATGACCACAACGAGTTCCGCACGCGCTTTGATGCCACGATGAAGGCACACAGCAAGAAGCTAGGCGCGCCCGAGAAGAAGGCCATTTACAAGGCGGTGAGCTGGCGCGACGAAACGGCACCGCCCGTTATCGCCAAGTGCAGCAAACTGAAGGCGGGTGAGCATTTCGAACCCGGCAACGACGGCGCGTATCTGGAAACCGTGGGCAAGGATCGCTTTATGGTCGAGTACGAGGCCGATACCGACCTGCGCGATACCGAGCAAGTGCCGCTCAAGGAGTCCGGGGGCATCGAAGCCTTCTTCGTGCGCGAGGTGCTGCCCCACGCGCCGGATGCGTGGATTGCGATGGACGCCACCAAGATCGGCTACGAGATTTCGTTCGCGCGCTACTTCTACAAGCCGACCCCGCTGCGTACGCTGGCGGAAATTCGGGCTGACATCCTGGCGTTGGAGCAGCAGAGTGAGGGTTTGCTGCACAAGATCGTGGGTACTGCGTGATGGGCGGTGCATACCAGTCATACCGGACATCCAAGATGCAGTGGCTCCCGCCGGTGCCCGAGCACTGGGACGAGCAGCGCGCCAAGGTCTTCTTCCGTGAGGTGGATGAGCGCTCGCGCACCGGCGAAGAGGAGCTGCTGTCGGTATCGCACCTGACCGGGGTTACGCCGCGCAGCCAGAAGAACGTGACGATGTTCAAGGCCGCGAGCTATGTAGGCTCCAAGCTGTGCCGTCCCGGAGACATCGTGATCAATACGCTTTGGGCGTGGATGGCAGCGCTTGGCGCGAGCAGGAACGTGGGCATCGTCAGTCCGGCCTACGGCGTGTATCGGCCACACCGTGCCGACAGCTTCAACCCAGCGTATCTCGACTACCTGCTGCGCACTCGTGCCTACGTTGCTGAATACATTGGGCGATCAACCGGCATCCGATCCTCGCGTCTGCGCCTGTACCCGAACCAGTTTCTCGACATCGCGCTGATTCAGCCGCCTCGTACCGAGCAAGACCTGATCGTCGCCTACCTGCGGGCGCAGGATGCTCACATCGCCCGGCTTATCAAAGCCAAGCGCAATCTCATCGACCTGCTCAGCGAGCAGAAGCTTCGCATCATCGACCACGCCGTCACGCGCGGCCTTGATTCATCGGTTGCATTGAAGCCGTCGAGTATCGAATGGACTGGGGAAGTACCGATGCATTGGTCGGTCAAGCCTCTCAAACGATGGGTACGCTTAAATGCGAGCGCCTTGGGCGAGAAGACCGATCCGGATTTTGAGTTCCGCTACCTGGACATCGGATCTGTCAAGACTGGACGACTGGCAAAGGAGCTTGAGCGACTGCGTTTCAAAAATGCACCGTCTCGGGCGCGCCGGATTTTGCGGCGCGGTGACACGATCATCTCTACTGTGCGAACGTACCTGAAAGCAATCTGGTACATCAATGAAGAGGCAGATGACCTGATCGCCTCCACCGGATTCGCTGTGCTGACGCCCGGAAGAGATGTTGAGCCTGAATACCTCGGCTATGTCATTCAAAGCACCGCATTTGTAAATCGGGTCACAGCCAATTCAATCGGCATTGCCTATCCAGCCATTGCTGAGACCGTGCTCGGTCGATTCCCTGTCGCGATGCCTTCCACGGTTACAGAGCAGCAAGCAATCGTTGCTCACATCAAGGCCGAAAGCGCACCTCTGGATCAAGCCATCGAGCAGGCACTGACAGAAATCAAGCTGATCCGCGAGTATCGCGACCGGCAAATTGCAGACGTGGTAACCGGCCAAGTGGATGTGCGCGGCTGGGTACCCGGCCCGGATGACGTGGTAGCCGACGAAGAATTGGCAGTTCTCGGCGACGACGAGGAATCGGATACCGATGGGGAGGAAGACAATGGCGACGAGTAAAAAGCCTGCCCCCAAGAAACCCGCACCAGCGGTGCGAGAAGTTGCCGTAGTGCAGAACTACCCGGCCTTGCTGGCCGAGGTGAAAACGCGCATCCAGTCGGCACAGCATGCGGCACTGCGGGCGGTCAACCAAGAATTGGTGAGCCTCTATTGGGACATTGGGCGACTGATCGTGGAGCGGCAGCAAGACGCCAAGCACGGCGCGGCCATTGCCGAACGGCTGGCTGACGACCTGCGGGACGCCTTTGCCGATGTGGGCGGCTTTTCCCGCCGCAACGTGTTCTACATGCGGGAGTTCTATCTGCTCTACCGCGACGACGCAAAAGTGCAACCGCTGGTTGCACAAGTCGGCTGGTCGCACAACCTCATCATCTTGCAACGCTGCAAGGACGCGCAAGCGCGTGAGTTTTATCTCCGCATGACGCGCAAATTCGGCTGGTCGAAGAATGTGCTGGCACACCAGATCGACAACCAGAGCTTTGAAAAGTCGCTGCTGGGCCAGACCAATTTTGACCAGACGCTGACCCCAGCCCTGCGCGCTCAGGCTCAACTGGCGGTGAAGGACGAATACGTGTTCGACTTCCTGGAGTTGGGCGCGCAACACAGCGAGCGCGAGCTGGAGCGTGCGCTCATCGCCCGCATCGAGGATTTTTTGCGCGCCATGGGCGGCATGTTTGCCTTCATGGGTAGCCAGTATCGGTTGGAAGTAGAGGGCCGGGAGTTTTTCATCGACTTGCTGCTCTTCCATCGGCGTTTGCACGCCTTGGTGGCCATCGAGCTGAAGGTGGGTGAGTTTGAGCCCGAGTTCGTGGGCAAGATGCAGTTCTATTTGGCTGCACTGGACGCGCAGGTGCGCCAGGACGACGAGAACCCGTCCATAGGCATCATCTTGTGCAAGGAAAAGAAGCGAACCATCGTTGAATACGCCCTGCGCGACGCGCGCAAGCCCATCGGTGTGGCGACTTACGAAATCACCAAGACGTTGCCGAAGAATCTGCAAGATCAGTTGCCATCGCCTGAAGCTATTGCCCGCCTGTTGGAGAGCCTATGACACCCACCGATACCAGCGAGAAAGCACTGGAGGCACTGATCGTGCGCCACCTGACTGGCGTTGCCGAGGCTGAGCCGGTCACAGGCACGACAGCGGACCCAACGCTGGGCGAAGCACTGCCGGTGTATGCCCCGGGCGGCTATGTGCTGGGCCACGCTTCAGACTACAACCGCGACGTGGCGGTGGACGTGGTGCAGTTGCTGGCGTTTCTGCAAGCCACCCAGCCCAAAGCGGTCGAAGCCCTGGAACTGGCACGCGAGGGCATCAAGCGCACCCAGTTCTTGCACCGCATCCAGGGCGAGATCGCCAAGCGGGGCGTGGTCGATGTGCTGCGCAAGGGCGTGGGCCACGGCCCGGTTCACGTTGATCTGTACAAGCTGCTGCCGACGCCGGGCAACGCCAGCGCTGCCGAGAATTTCGGCAAGAACATCTTCAGCGTCACCCGTCAGTTGCACTACAGCAATGACGAGGCTCAGCGCTCGCTGGACGTCGCGATCTTCATCAACGGCCTGCCGGTGATGACCTTCGAATTGAAAAATTCGCTGACCAAACAGACCGTCGCCGACGCCATCACCCAGTACCAGACTGATCGCAATCCGGGCGAGCTGCTATTCCAGTTGGGGCGCTGCGTGGCGCACATGGCGGTGGACGACGCCGAGGTGCGGTTCTGCCCGCATCTCACCGGAAAGACCTCGTGGTTCCTTCCATTCAACCAGGGCTGGAACAGCGGTGCGGGCAATCCGCCTAACCCAAACGGCTTGAAAACCGACTATCTGTGGAAGCAGGTGCTGGTCAAGGACTCGCTGGCCAACATCATCGAGAACTTCACGCAGGTGGTGGAAGAGGAAGACGAAAAGGGCAAGAAGCGGCGCAAGCAGGTGTTCCCACGGTTTCACCAGCTGCGTACCGTCCGTGCCTTGCTGCGCCGCGCCCGCGAGGATGGGGTTGGCAAGCGTTATCTCATCCAGCATTCGGCTGGCAGCGGCAAGAGCAACACCATCGCGTGGCTGGCTCACCAGTTGGTCGAACTCAAGACCGCCGCCGATGCGATGTTGGCTCAGTTCGACTCGGTGATCGTCATCACCGACCGTCGCGCGCTGGATACCCAGATCGCCCGCACCATCAAAAGTTACGACCACGTCGCGTCAATCTTCGGTCACTCCGAGGATGCCGCCGAGTTGCGCACCTTCCTGCGCAAAGGCAAGAAGATCATCGTGACGACGGTGCAGAAATTCCCGTTCATCCTCGATGAGCTGGGCGATCTTGGTGGCAAGAAGTTCGCGCTGCTGATTGACGAAGCGCATTCCAGCCAGGGCGGCAAGACGACGGCCAAGATGCACATGGCCTTGTCAGGCGCTTCTGGTGACGACGAGGACGACGAGGAGTCCGTTGAGGACGCAGTCAACAAACTGATCGAATCGCGCAAGATGCTGTCGAACGCTAGCTACTTCGCGTTCACTGCCACGCCTAAAAACCGGACGCTGGAGTTGTTTGGGGAGCGGTTCATCGAGGGCGGTGAGGCGCGTTACCGCTCGCCGGAGGAACTGACCTATACCACCAAGCAGGCCATTCAAGAGGGCTTCATCCTCGACGTGATTGCGAACTACACGTCGGTGGACAGCTTTTACCACGTCGCCAAGACGGTCGAGGACGATCCCGACTTCGACAAGGTGAAGGCGCTGAAGAAGATTCGCTACTACGTCGAATCCCACGACAAAGCCATCCGCAAAAAGGCCGAGATCATGGTCGACCACTTCGTGGCGCAGGTGGCGGGCAAGCAAAAGATCGGTGGCAAGGCGCGGGCGATGATCGTTTGCAACGGTATCGCGCGGGCCATCGACTACTACCGCGAGGTGTCGGATTACCTCGCCTCAATCAAGAGCCCGTTCAAGGCCATCGTGGCGTACTCGGGCGACTTTGAAATTGGCGGGGTGAAAAGGACTGAAGCCGATCTCAACGACTTCCCGAGCAAGGATATTCCGTCCAAGCTCAAGCAAGACCCGTATCGCTTCCTGATCGTTGCCAATAAGTTCGTCACCGGCTTCGACGAGCCGCTACTGCACACAATGTACGTGGATAAGCCACTGGCGGGCGTGCTGGCGGTGCAAACGCTGTCGCGGTTGAACCGAGCCCACCCACAAAAGCGCGATACCTTCGTGCTGGACTTTGCCGACAACGCCGAGGCCGTGAAAGCCGCATTTCAGGACTATTACCGTGCGACGGTGCAGGTCGGCGAAACCGAACCCAACAAGTTGCACGACTTGAAGAACGACCTCGATGCCAAGCAGGTGTACAGCTGGCAGCAGGTTGAAGATTTGGTTGCGCTCTATGTCACCGGCGCAGACCGCGACAAGCTCGACCCGATTCTCGATACCTGTGTGGCCGAGTACATCGACAACCTGGACGAAGAGGGTCAAGTTGAGTTCAAGGGCAAGGCTAAGGCTTATCAGCGCAGCTACGGCTTTCTTGCTGCGATCCTGACCTACGGCCACCCGGCCTGGGAAAAGCTGGCGATCTTCCTGAACTTCCTGATTCCCAAGCTACCGGCTCCGAAGGAGGAAGACCTCTCGGCGGGCGTGCTGGAAGCTATCGACATGGATAGCTATCGGGTGGAGGCGCTAGCGTCCCTGAAGATGTCGATGGACGATGTTGACGCATTCATCGAGCCACTACCACCTAGCGGTGGCGGTAGTGATGGCAACCCAGACATCGACAAGCTGTCGAACATCATCAAAGCGTTCAACGATATGTTTGGCAACATCGAGTGGAAGGACGGCGACAAAATCCTCAAGGTCATCGCTGAGGAGATTCCGGCGCGCGTCGCGCAGGACAAAGCCTACCAGAACGCGCAGGCCAACTCCGACAAGCAGAACGCCAAGCTTGAACACGACAAGGCGCTGAATCGCGTGGTGCTGGAGTTGATCTCCGACCACACGGAACTCTTCAAACAGTTCAGCGATAACCCTAGCTTTAAGCGCTGGCTGACCGATATGGTCTTCGATTCGACCTACCACCCGAATGCCTTCGCATCAAAAATTCCACCACAGACCCGAGCGTTGGAGTGAGGAGACCAAATGCGGTGGGTGCAACTGCGGAAACAGCTGCAGCTGACCAGACGGCTGTTGTTATAGCCTTCCTCGATACTCGCTAGGCGTCATGCCAAGCCAGCGGCGGAAGGCGCGGGTGAAGCTGCTGGTGTCGGAGAAGCCGAGCAGGTAGGTGATTTCGGTGGCGCCGCAATGCGGGTCTTGGATGTAGGACAAGGCTAATTCTCGGCGGGTGTCGTCGAGCAGTTGGCGGTAGCTGGTGTGTTCTTCGGCGAGTCGGCGTTGCAGGCTGCGCGTGGAAAGCTGCACGCTGCGGGCGATGTCGTCTTGCGCGGGTTCGCCGTGCGGTAGGCGTTCGATAATTGCTGCGCGAACGACTGCGAGAATATCGGCTTTATCCATGCGCGCGAGATACTTCAGCACGATCTCGTCGTTGTGCCGAGCCAGTTCGGGGTTGGCGCCTGCTAGCGGTTGCTCGAAGGTCGCGCAGTCGAACACCAAGCGATTTTCCGGCGCGTTGAATTGCAGCGGCGCGCGGAGAATTTTCTGGTAGCCATCGAGATCGGCCGGGGTAGGGCGTTGCAGTGCGATGAGCCGTGGCGCGTAGTCCCGGCCGAGCAAAGCACGGCACATGCGGATCAGCACCGAGGTGAACGCGTCCACCGCTTCATCGGCAGGCGGAATGGCGTTTTCAGGCAGGCGAATGAGGAAGTGGTAGTCGTCGTCGATACGGCTAAACGACAGCGCCATTGCGTCGGTGACGATACGGAAATACCGGACCAAGCGCTGAAACGCTTCTTTCAGCGTTGAGCTGGCGATCAGCGTGTAGCCCAAGGCATGAAACGTGATCGGGTTCACTTCGCTGGCGACCTTCAGCCCGAAGCAGCTATCGCCGGTGCGGGCGACGGCGAGCTGCCACAGGCGTTTGGTTTGCGCGACGGGGTAACGGGCATCGGGGTCGTTCAGCGCCTTTAGATCCAACCCCGCTTCGATAAACAGGGCTGTGCTGTCTTGGCCAGCCTTCTCCAGCGTCTTCTTGATCGCTTGTGTCCAACTGGTCAGAGCGGTGGCGGTTCGCTGCATCTGTTAAGAATCCGAAGATCGATTACGGTTGCGCCGCCAATGGCGCAAGGGCTGGCGCATACGGTCAACAGCTTGGCGCCGGAAACCCTGCGGCAGGCGCGCCGACGTTACAGACTGCGACAACACTTCAATTCCTAGAGGTTAGGGCCATATGAACGCTGACGCTAGTAGCGCTGCGCCGTTATCAACCGACGCACGGATTGCCCGAATCAGGCAAGTGATTGTCGATAGCGGCGAGCGGCTCAAAACGCGCTACGCGTTGGCGAAATGGCAGGACGCCATCGGCGCCGGCATCATGCTGTTTTCGGTGCTCGGCATGGTTGCGAGCGGCTGGCTCTGGTACCGCGGGGTTTTATCGGCGTGGATTAGCATTCCGCTGTCGGCGTTTTTTGCGTCGCTAATCCACGAGCTTGAGCACGATCTAATCCATCTAATGTACTTTCGGAAGCAACCGATTCCGCACAACGTCATGCTGGCGCTGTGCTGGCTGACGCGGCCGCTGACGATCAACCCCTGGTTGCGGCGCGGGAGTCATCTCCACCACCACAAGCATTCGGGGACCGAGTCAGACGTTGAAGAGCGCGCCATTACCAACGGCGAGCCTTGGCGTTTCCTGCGTTTGCTGATGCTATTCGACGGCATGTTATCGCTAGCAATACGGGCCGCCACACAGCCGACGATGGCACGCGGCGTCCGCCTGTTGCGGCGCGGCTTCCACGTTTATTTCCCGATCGGCATTCTGGCTTGGGCGACGTGGTACGTGTTCCTCGGTTTCCACGTCAGCGATGGCGTCGCACAGCTTGCCGGCGGCGCGGTGCGGTGGTCGCCAGCGGTACTCAAAGCAATGAATGTTGTCGATGTAATCACGGTTGTGCTGCTGGCGCCCAATTTACTGCGCAGTTTTTCGATCAATTTTGTCAGCTCGAATATGCATTTTTACGGCGATATTGAGGACGGCAATATCATTCAGCAGACACAGGTGCTAAATCCGTGGTGGATGCTGCCGTTCCAGGCGTTCTGCTTCAATTTCGGCGGCACGCACGCGATTCACCACTTTGTTGTCGGCCAGCCTTTTTATCTGCGGCAGATGGTTGCGGCCTCCGCCTACCCGGTGATGCGCGCGATGGGCGTGCGCTTTAATGACATCGGAACCTTTAAGCGTGCGAACCGTTGGGCAGGCGCAGCAGCGCCTGCGCACGGATGATTGTTCTGCCGATTATTGGCGGTGCGAAGCTAAAGGTCGGTGTGTAGGGTAATTATTTACTTTTGGCCAACATAAATCTGACAACGTAAAAAATTCTCGGAAAATTGACTTATCGAGCAAGGCGTGACCCGGTCATTATTGCTATCGACCGAATCGCGAAATTAGCGCACGCGGTATTCGGTCCCGCATTTGTATGCGCATTGGCAATTACTAAAACGTTTCGACCCGAGCAGCAAAGACTTCAAACAGAGTGCGACGCAATGCCGTTTGATGTTTTCAGGCCGGTTAACGCATAGCAGCAATTTGCGGAACCACGTTGGATGCCTGCAAGCTTTGTCAATTTCTTATCGACGCTAGGTGTTTCTGACGTCAAAAAAAATACAAAGAATTGCGAAAATCATCTGATTTTAATAAAAAACCTCTAATAAATAAGTAAACCCTTGAAGTCTGGTGACGATGGCGTAATTCTTGGCGCGTCGAATCGTGCTGGAAGCGATTTTCTGAATCGTCAGCCGGACGCACAGCCAAATAGCGACACGACGCTCGTCGATGGCGCATAGACTAGGGGTGGTTTTAATGAAGCTGAAGAAAATGAAGCGCCGTCATGGCGTTGGGCAACTGCTGACCAAAGGCACGGCGGCGGGTTTGAGTCTGAGCTGCGTGTTCCTTACACCGCACGCGGTCCATGCCGATGACAATGGCGATTCCGATTCGGAAAAATTGGCGCCGGTTATCGTCCGTGGCGAGCGCGACGAAGGCTATCGAAAAGATAAATCAAGTTTAGGCAAACTTACGGAAGATCTGCGCGACACGCCACAAGCGATTACCGTGATTACGCGCGAGGAATTGGACGACCGCGGCGTCACCAATCTGAACGATGCGCTGCGCACGGTTCCAGGTATCACACTCGGTGCCGGCGAAACCAGTTATCAGGGCAACAACGCGTCGTTGCGCGGCTTCACAACCCGTAATGATGTGTTTCTCGATGGAACACGTGACTACGGCTACTACAACCGCGATCCGTTCAATTACGAAAGCGTCGAGGTCTTGAAAGGCCCGAACTCCACGCTATTCGGTCGCGGTTCAACCGGCGGCGTGATTCACGAGGTTAGCAAAACGCCAACCTTGAACGACCAATATTCCGGCACCCTGCAGTTTGGCACTGATGATACCAAGCGCGCGACCATTGATGCCGGCGGTGCGGTGAAGCCGCTTGGCGCGGGCGTGGGCTACCGGTTCAACGCGGTTTATCACGAATCCGGCGTAGCTGATCGCGATGCCGTTGGTACGCGGCGCTGGGGTATCGCCCCGAGCTTGGCTTTTGGCCTCGGTACGCCGACGCGCCTCACCGCCAGCTATCTACATCAGCAGGAAGATAGCCGCCCGGACTACGGCATTCCGTGGTTCGCGGGCCGGCCGGCTAACGTCAAGCGCAGCAACTATTACGGGTTCGATAGCGACTATCTAAATACCGATGTCGATCTCGGTACGCTGAAGTTCGAACACGACTTTAATGACCACTTGCAGTTGCGCAGCCAAGCGCGCTACTCACGGTCAACGCGTGAATTCCGTTACAGCGAAGCGATCATTCCAGCCGGTACCGCGGCGACCACACCGCCGGAAAATATCACCGTCAATCGCAACGAATTCCAGGGCTATAGCACAGACCGCTTCGCGCAAAGCCAGACCGATCTGACCGCCCGTTTCAATACCGGGAAAATCAGTCACACATTGGTTTCGGGCATCGAAATTGGTCAAGAGTCGCCGAACCCGACGTTCGTAACCAATACCGGCTTGCCGACGACGAATCTGGCGAACCCGGAGCGGCACCAGCCGTTTACCGTTAACCAAAACTTTATCCGCCTTATCGCCAAAACCCGTGCGAATGGCCTAGCTGCGTATTTCCTCGATACCATCAAGTTCGATGAACAATGGCAGCTCATCGCTGGCCTGCGCTGGGATCGCTTCGAGGCGAACTACCACAGCACCGGTTATGCGCCGGATGGTTCCGTTGCTGCGTTAACCGACGTTAAGCGTGTTGACGAAGGCCCGAGCTACCGCGCGGCCTTGGTTTACAAGCCGGTTGAACAGGGCACGGTTTATTTTGGCTACGGCGACTCATTTAATCCGTCGGCCGAAGGCATCGAATCCTTGATTTCGGCCGGCCGCTCGGTCGCGCAAGCGAACTTGAATCTGGACGCCGAAAAAAGCCGGACGTTCGAACTCGGCACCAAGTGGGAATTGGCCGGTGGGCGGCTATTGTTGACCAGCGCGATCTTCCGCACCGAAAAAACCAATGCGCGTGTGCCGGATCCCGACGCGACGGGCTTTAACACGCTGGGCGGCGAGCAGCGGGTCGACGGCTTTGAAATTGAAGCTTCCGGCCGCCTGACGTCTTTCTGGAAAGTCCGTGCCGGTTATACCTATCTTGATAGTGAAACGGTTAAATCAGTGGCGCGTGGGCCGATCGTCGGCGCGCAGCTGCTCAACACGCCGCGTAATAACGTAACCGCGTTCACCGAGTTCGACTTGCCAGCTGGTTTTGAAGTCGGGCTAGGGCTGCTCTACGTTTCCAGCCGCCTCGGGCAGAACACTTCGGCCTCGTACCTAACCGCGCCGGGCTATGTGACTTTGGACGGCTTGGTAAAGTACCGCGTACAACGCAATCTGGAATTGCAGCTGAACGTGTTGAATCTGACCAACGAGCAGTATTTTGATCAACTGCATCCGGTGCACGTGATTCCCGGCGCGGGCCGCACGGCACTGTTCGCACTGAATTGGCAGTATTGAGCCGTTCACAGGTCATGCGTTAGCGCGCACGCCCCGTAGCTGACTGCTGCGGGGCGTGTTTGTTTGTGAGGGTTACGCGTCAAAACTTGAGTCGCAGCGCAGCTGCAATAGGAGAGCCAACGATGGCGCTGATCATTCCAGAAGTATTGAGCCGAACGCAGGTGCAGCGCTTCCGCGAGGCGTTGGATCAAGCGGATTGGATCGATGGCCGTGCGACCGGCGGGCATTTATCGAGTGCGGTCAAACGCAATATCCAGCTCCCGGAAGATCATCCACTGGCCTTACAACTTGGCGATGCCGTGCTGGCGGAATTAGAGCGGCATCCAGTGTTCATGTCTGCCGCACTGCCGGCCAAGATGGTGCCGCCGCTATTTAATTGCTATGCCGGTGGCCAGCATTACGGCCGGCATATCGACGGCGCGGTGCGCCCGGTCGCAGGGCAAAGCCACCGCGTGCGTACGGATTTATCGTCAACCCTGTTTCTGAGCGATCCTGAAGAGTACGACGGCGGCGAGTTGGTGCTGGAAGAACTCGGTGGTTCGCGGCCGCGCTACAAGCTCGCCGCTGGCGACTTACTGCTGTACCCGAGCACAAGTCTGCACTGGGTGGAGCCGGTTACGCGCGGCGCCCGGATCGCCTCGTTCTTTTGGACGCAAAGCATCGTCCGCGATAACGAACAACGGGCAATGTTGTTCGCGCTGGATAACACCATTCAGCAACTGCGGCGTGATGTTCCGGAGCACAGCGCCATCGTTGAGCTTACGGCGCACTACCACAATCTGTTACGTCTCTGGGCCGATGTTTAAACGCTGGGCCACGCAATAAAAAAAGAGCCGTTTTTACACGGCTCTTTTTTGAAGTCATCGCTTTCTGGTTGCAATTAGCGCCAGCATCGAGGCTCTTACTCGAAGATGACTTCCTTCTTCCGGTGTGCTGACGCCAGCCATAGATACATTGCTGGGACCACGAACAGCGTAAAGATCGTGCCGATCAAAATACCGGTGAAGATCACCAGACCCATGTGATTGCGGCCGACGGCACCGGCGCCGCTGGCGATCAGCAACGGCAGCACGCCGAGCACCATCGCAGCGGTGGTCATTAAGATCGGGCGGAGGCGGGTGGCCGCGGCGATTTCGATGGCTTCTCGCTTGCTCTTGCCCTCGGCGAGCTGATCGTTCGCAAACTGCACGATCAAGATGCCATGCTTTGCGATCAACCCGACCAAGGTGACGAGTCCAACCTGCGTGTAAATATTCAGCGATGAATCGAGCACGCCGAGGAAGATGAAGGTCATCGCGCCGAATACCGCCATCGGTACCGACATCATGACGATCAACGGATCGACAAAACTTTCAAACTGCGCTGCGAGCGTCAGGTAGATGATCAGAATCGCGAACAAGAGCGTGCCGAGAAACGCGCCGGATTCCTGCACGTACTGCCGCGACTCGCCGGAGTAGTCGATGCTATAGCCGGCTGGCAAGGTTTCGTCGGCGATCTTCTTCAGCGTATCGAGCGCATCGCCCTGCGTGCCGCCATAAACCCCGCCGATGGTGGCGGCGTTCAGTTGCTGGAAGCGCGTGATCGACTGCGGCACGGTTTCGGTCTTAAACGAAACCACCGTTGAAGCTGGAATCGAAGTCCCGTTTGCGCCGCGAATGTAATAGCCATTCAATTGATCGGCGTTCAAGCGGCTGCGCTGCTGCACCTGCGGAATCACTTTGTACGAGCGGCCGGAGATGCTGAAGTAATTAACATAGCCGCCGCCGAGCAGGGAGCCCAGCGCGTTGCCAACGTCCCGCATCGTCAGGCCAAACGTCGCAACTTTGTCGCGATCAACATGCACCGTAGTTTGCGGTTTATCGATCTTCAAGCCGTTATCGAGCACGTAGAACTTGCCCGTCGCCTGCGCTTTAGCGATGACCGCCTGCGCCACGTTGTAGAGATTGCCAAACGGCTCCGTTGTGCTGATCACCATTTGCACCGGCAAGCCGCCGCCGGAGCCGGGTAGGGCCGGCGGATTGACGACGAAAATATTCGCGCCCGCGATCTGGCCGTACTTGCTTTGCAGCTCACGCTCCACCGCGGCGGCGTTGCGTTTGCGTTGCTCGTAGGGCTTTAGCACGACGCCAGCGATGCCTTGGTTGGCCGTTGGTACGCCGTCGAGCTGGAACATGTGATCGTATTCCGGCGTTGCGCTGGCAATATCGAACGTTTGCTTCGAATACAGCCCCATCTGATCAATCGTCGTATTCGGCGGGCCGGTGACGATGCCCAGGATGAAACCTTGATCTTCATTCGGCGCCAGCTCTTTCTTCGAGCCGACAAATAGCACGGACACCAACAGCAGCACGATGATGCCGAACGCAACGACAAAATTACGGGCGTCCAACATGCTGTGCAGCAGATTCCGATAGCGCGACGAGAAGCGCTCGAAATTGTGGTCAATCATGTGTACGAAGCGATTTTCGCCGTGATCGGCCTTCAGAAAGCGCGAGGCCATCATCGGCGACAGCGTTAGCGCGACCAAGGCTGAGATCGCCACCGCGCCGGCCAGTGTGAACGCGAATTCCGAGAACAGCGCGCCGGTCAGGCCGCCTTGGAAGCCAATCGGCACATAGACGGCAATCAGCACAACTGAGATCGCGATGATCGGCCCAGCCAGTTCACGCGCGCCGATCAAGGCCGCCTGCAGCGGCGTTTTGCCTTCTTTCATGTGGCGATCAACGTTTTCGACGACGATGATTGCGTCGTCAACCACCAAGCCGATGGCCAACACCAGCGCCAACAGCGTCAGCAGGTTGATCGAATAGCCGAGTACCAGCATCACGAAGAAGCCGCCGATCAGCGACAGCGGCATCGCGATCACTGGAATGAGCACCGAGCGCAGCGAACCGAGGAATAAGAAGATAACGACGGTGACGATTAACAGCGATTCGATCAGCGTCTTAATCACTTCGTCGATCGAGGCGTTGATGTAGTCGGTCGCGTCGTAAACAATTTCGCCGTGCAGGCCGGATGGCAGCTGCGCCGCGATGCCCGGGAACGCCGCGCGAACATTCTTGATCACGCTGAGGATATTGGCCTCCGGCGCGACTTTAATACCGACGAAGACCGATTTCTTGCCGTCAAAAGCGACGTTGAACTCGTAGTTTTCGGCGCCAAGCGTAACGTTGGCCACGTCTTTCAAGCGGACAATTGCGCCACCTTTTTCTTTGATCGCGAGATTCTTAAACTCTTCGACCGAGTGCAGATCGGTCGCCGCGTTTAAGTCAACACTGACCATCTGGCCTTTGGTTGTGCCGAGTGCCGACAGATAATTGTTATTCGCCAGCGCGGTGTAGACCTCATCGGCGGTGACGCCGACTGCGGCGAGGCGATCGGGATCAAGCCAAGCGCGCAGTGCAAATTGCCGCGCGCCGAGCACTTCAGCTTGCTGGACGCCCGCAATCGCCTGCAATTTCGGCTGGACGACACGAACGATGTAGTCGGTAATTTTATTCGTCGGCAGGGTTTCGCTATTGAAGCCCATGTACAAGGAGTCGATCGAATCGCCGACTTGCACCGTGATCACCGGCTGCTGCGCCGCCGCCGGCAATTGATTCAACACCGAGTTGACCTTGGTGTTGATCTCGCTGACGGCGCGATTGGAGTCGTAATTCAGCCGTAGTGTCGCGGTGATCGTGCTGGCGCCGCTGACGCTATTTGAGGTCAGGTAGTCGATGCCCTGGGCCTGCGCAATCGCTGCTTCCAATGGCGTCGTGATAAAGCCGGCGATCACGTCGGGGTTGGCGCCGTAGTAGACCGTGGTAACGGTAACCGTGGCGTTCTCGGTTTTCGGGTACTGCCGCACGGGCAAGCCAAACATCGAGCGCAGACCGAGCACGAGCACGATCAAGCTGACGACGGTGGCCAGCACCGGCTTTTTGATGAAGAGATCGGTAAATTTCATGACGTCATTCCGGTGCGGCGCGGCACGGCGGCCACGCGATCCAACTCGGGGTGGGGCATCCGCTTACTGATCAACCGGCTTCGGATCCGGCGAATTCGCCGGCACCACGCTGTTATTGACGACGATGCGCACACCGTTCTTCAACTTCAACTGGCCGCTGGTGACCACTTCGTCGCCTTCTTTCAAGCCGCTGGTAATGGCAATTTGATCGCCACGCGTCGGGCCGGTGGTGATGAAGAGCTGCCGCGCAACCAACGGCGGCGGCTCAGTGCTGGCCGGCGCAGCGTCTTTTGGCTTCTCGTCTTTCTCGCCCTTGGCCGCCTTCGCTTTCGCGGCTTCTTCGGCTTTCAGATCAGCGTCGGCTTTTGCCAAGCCTTCGGTCTGTTGTAGCGCTTGCGGCTTATTCGGGTCGGCTGCGTTTTCTTCGCCACGGTGGACGATGACAAACACAGTTTCGCCATACGGATTAAACGTTACCGCGGTTTGCGGCAGCGTCAGATAACGCTGCGGCGCGCCGACAACAATTTTTACGCTCGCAAACATGCCCGGCAGCAGCTTCCGGTCCGGATTTCTTAGTGTCGCTTGCACCAGGACATTGCGGGTATCGGTATCGATGATCGGATTGATTACGCTGATCTCGCCGGCGAATGTTTGCTCCGGGAAACTATCGCTAACGGCGCTGATTTTCTGGCCGACGCGCAGCTGGGTTAGCGCTTGTTGCGGCAGCGAGAAATCGACGTAGATCGGATCCAATTGCTGCAGTGTCACGATTTTATCGGCGGCGTTTAAATAGGCACCTGGATTCAGCGTGCTGATGCCAAGCCGGCCGGAAAATGGCGCCTGAATCGTTTTCTTCGCGACCAACGCCGCTTGCTCGGCGGCCAGCGCCTTCGCGCCTTTCAGCGTCAGTGCGCTGGTATCGAGCTGCGACTTGCTAATCGCCTCGGCTTCGAACTGCAGCAGATCACGCTTGTAATTGGTTTCCGCCAGTTCGGCACTAGCCTGCAGCGAGTGCAAGTGCGCGATGTCGGTATCGGCAACCAACTGCACCAGCGGCGTGCCGGCCTTTACTTCTTGGCCGGATTTAAACGCGATGTTCTGGACGAGTCCAGGAACCTCGCTGACTACATCGACGCCGCGGACAGCGCGCAGGCTGCCAACGGCACTGAGTTCTTGCAGCCATTCAGCGGAGGCAGCAACCTGGGTCGAAACCGTGAACTTCGGTTCGCCTTGTGCTTTGAAGCCTTGGATCAGCTGAAAAATACCGTAGGCCTTGAGGCCGCCGATAACCAGCACGAGCACGACAACGACGCCGATGAGCGTAAGCCAGCGTTTCATGGAAATCTCCGAGTCTTACAGCGCATACCCATCAGGGTGATAAAAGGGGATAACGAGCAACAGAAAAAAGCAGGCGTTTACGGCGCGCCGGCTGGTGTGGCGTCATTCGGATCGCGTTGCGTCCAGCCGCCGCCAAGCGCTTGGAACAGCGCAGTGGTGTCTTGGTAGCGCGTTGCGAGCGACTGCACGTAGCTGGTCTGCACTTGCGAATAGACCATTTGCGCGTTCAGCAGCGTCAGGAAGCTGGTGCCGCCGAGTTGATACTGTTTTTCAGTTAAGCGCAGGCTGGCTTCCGCGGCGTCGCTCGCAGCGCGCTGGGCTTGCAAGGCTTCGGCGTCCGTCTTCAGTGCCCCCAGCGTGTCAGCAACGTTCTGGAACGCAGTAAGCACGGCGAGGCGGTAGTCGGCGGCGGTTTTGTCATACGCAGCGATCGCGGCGCGGCGCTTGGCGGTCAGCTCACCGGCGTGGAATAGCGGCTGGGTAACGCCGCCAGCGAGGCTGAAAATGTTATTCGAGAACAGCTTGTCGATTGTCGTCGCCTGCGTGCCGATACTGCCGGTGATCGTCACCTGCGGTAACAAATTAGCCGTAGCCACGCCGATATTCGCCGAGGCTTCATGGAGCTGCGCTTCGGCGGCGCGGATATCCGGCCGTTGCCGCACGAGCGTCGATGGCAGCGCGATCGGTAGTTCTTTCGGCAGCTGCAGTTCCGCCAAGTCAAAATCGCTGCTGGCGCGTTCGCTCGGCAGCTTGCCGAGATAGAACGAAAGCTGGTTTTGCGCCTGGGTTAATTGCAGATTCAATGCCGGCAGTTTGGCGCGTTCTGTCGCCAGATTTGATTGCGCCGACAGCACATCGGCACGGCCAACGCCGCCGGTATTGAATTGCCGTTCGGTGATTTTCAGCAGCCGTTCTTGGTCCGCGATGATGCCGGTTTCCAGCGCGATGAGTTGACGCTGCTGGGCTTCCCGGATCGCCGCGGTGACGACGTTCGCGATCAAGGTTTGATAGGTCGCTTCTAGCTGGTAACGCTGAAAATCAACGGCAGCGGCTTGGGCTTCGACGCCGCGCCGCGTGCCGCCCCAGATATCCAGCCCGTAGCTGACGCCAACGGATGCGTTGTAAAGGTTGTAGATCGTGCCGCCGCCGCCCGGGTTGCCAAAACTGGCGGTATCGATTTTTTGCCGCGTGCCACTGAAGCTGGCATCAATTGTTGGGAACAGCGTTGAGGTTTGTGCACGCAGATTTTCTTGCGCTTGGCGCAGCGCCGCTTGCGCCGAAGTGACGCTCGGATTTGCCGCTAATGCTTCTCGTACCAGCTGGTTGAGCTTCTCCGAGCCAAACAGGCGCCACCATTGGGCCGGCACGTCTTTGCCGCTGAGGAAAACCTGGGCTTCGCCGCCCGGTGCCGCGGTTTCAGCAGTCTTTTCCGGCAACGGTGTGGCCGTGTAGTGCTCGACGCTCGGCGCTGGCGGTGCTTTAAAATTCGGGCCGACGGCGCAACCAACCGCAAAAACGGCCAGTGTCGTTGGTAGCAGTTTGAGTACCGATCTGCTGTTGAGCATGACGATTTGTTCCTCAGTGGGCCGGCGCTGACGCCGCGGCCGCAAATTCACGCGAAATAAGTCCGTTCAACAAGATATCAAGCATCTTTTCTGCATAGTCTTCCGGGCACTCCGCGCAGTGCACGGTTGGAATGCGGCGTAACGTTTCCCGGCTTTGAAAAAACATCATGACGGCGGAACCGACAACCCAGGCTGCAACGGCAGGATCGAGATCAGCACGGAACTCACCACGCGCCTGGCCTTGCTTAAACAATGCAACGACGACGTTGAAATTGTGTTCAAACACTTGCTCGGCGGGCCGCCGGCCTTCGCCGTGGCCGCAGTTGAATACTTCCCGTAAAAAGAGTTGCGTACGCTGCGGGTTGGCAAACATATCTTCGAAATCGTAGCGGATCATCTGGCGTAACTTTTCAGCGCTGCTCAAATCGGCCGCCAGCAATTGCTCGGTAAACTGTGCATGACCTTGGCAGGCGCTGCTCATCACTTCGAGATACAGCGCGTCCTTCGACTTGAAGTGATGAAAAACATTGGCCTTGCTAACGCCCGCCCGGTTCGCGATCTCCGCCACCGAAACCGCCTCAAAGCCACCCTGCGCAAACAGCTCCGCCGCAGCCGAAATGATGGCTTGGGCACCGCTGGCGGGGGAGGCTGGAACGTTCACGGAATGGGCTGGCACAGATGCTGACTGATCGGTCGGTTAGTATTCTATGCCGCAATGCATGATTCCACAAGCGACGGCGACGCAGCCCGCTACAATGTTTCGATTACAAACGAGAACTGAATGTCTGAAATCCTGATTCTTTATTACTCGCGCAACGGTTCGACCGCGGCGATGGCGCGCCAGATTGCGCGCGGCGTTGAAACGGTGCGCGGCGTACAGGCGCGGCTGCGGACTGTGCCGCCGGTGTCAACGGAAATCGAGGCCGTCGCGCCACCGGTGCCAGACGAAGGCGCGCCGTATTGCACGAAGGCTGATTTACGCGAATGCAGCGGCTTAATCCTTGGCAGCCCAACCCGTTTCGGCAATATGGCGGCGCCGCTGAAATATTTCATCGATTCGACATCCGACCTGTGGCTGTCGGGCACGATGGCCGGCCGTCCGGCGGCGGTGTTTACCTCGACCAGCAGCCAGCATGGCGGCCAGGAAACAACATTGCTGACGATGATGATGCCGCTGCTGCATCACGGCATGGTGATCGTCGGCCTGCCGTATACCGAGCCGCAGCTTTCGGCAACGGAAACCGGCGGCACGCCGTACGGTCCCAGTCATGTCGCTGGCACCGGCGCCAAGCCGCGGGTGCTGAGTCGCGATGAGACCTTGTTGTGTCAGGCACTCGGCAAGCGAGTCGCCGAAATTGCTGTGAAGCTCGCCGCATGATGCCCGCCAACGCTGCAATGAAGACGCCGCTGAGCCGCTGGGCGTGGTGGTGCGCGCTGATTAGCCACATCCTGCTCGCGGGTGGGCTCTGGTATTGGGCGGGAGCGCTCTCCGGCTTTCTGCTGACGTTGCCGCTGTGGGCGGCGCTGCCGGGCTTGATCAAACGCAGTACTTACACCGGCGGCTGGACCACGCTATTGCTGGTGTTTTACGTCGCCGTACTGCTGGCGGAAGCGTTTACGGTACCGGCTCGGCGCCAGCTCGCTGCGAATTTCAGCGAACTGGCGATGGTCGAGTTCGTTGCCTTGGTGTTATTTATCCGCTTTACGGCGCGCGAGCGGCGGTCGGCGCAGGCGTAGCAGCGGGCAAGGCATCGTCGAGATCAAGCGACGTCGCTGGGATCAACTGCAGATCCGGATAAGTTTTGCCGAGCGCTTCGGAGAATTGCTTGGCATCGCCGACGATAACGATATCAACATCGTTCACGTTGAGATGGGCCGCGGCGTAGGCTTGAACCTGCGCCGGCGTCACGGCCTCGGCGTTGGCGATGGTGTGATTGATGGCGTCGAGATCAATCCCCTGCGTGATCAACTCGCCGAGCTGTTCGGCGATGCCACTGGTGGTCTGCAGCCCGCGCGAGAAGCCGCCGATCAAGCTGGCTTTGCGCGCGGCTAGTTCCGGTAGCGGTACTGACTCACTGCTCAGCTTGGTGATTTCGGCGCGGATCAAATCAGCAACTTCTGGTGCCGATTGGTTCTTGGTCTGCGCAAACGCCAACAGTACGCCGGCATCGCGCAGCGCTTGGAAGCGGCTGCCAGCGCCGTAGCTCAAGCCGCGCTTAATCCGAATTTCGCTATTCAGACGCGCCGAATAGCCGCCGCCGAGTACCGCGTTGGTGATCACGCCGGCGTAGTAGTCGTCGGCTTTACGCGGTGGCAGCCGGTGTACCGCAACGACGGCTGCCTGCCCAGCGCCGGGCAGATCGATAGCGACGACCCGCACTGCGCCCGATGCAGCCGATGCTTCATCGATAGTCGGCCGCGGCGGCACCGGATAGTTTGGTTTAGCCCAGCTGCCGAATACTTTTTCGGCTAACGCAAACGCAGTGTCGCCGTCGATATCGCCGCTGAATACTAATACCGCGTTATCGGGCCGGTAGTAGGTTTCGTGCAACTTTACGAGATCGGCGCTGTGAATTTGCTTCAACGAGGCGGGCGTGCCGAGGCGCGAATGCCCGTACGGCGAGGTGCCGAATAGTAAGCGCGTCGCGACCAAGCTGGCGAGGCTGCGTGGTTGTTGCAGTTGCACGCTGAGGCCATCTAAAGCTTGGCTGCGCTGGCGCTCGACTTCGGCTTTGGCAAATGTCGGGTTACGCACGACATCGGCCAGCAAGTCCAGCGCTTCACCCGTTTTCGGCGTCGTCACGGTGATGCCGATGCGGCTGGCATCCCAGTCGGCAGCGGCCGTCAGCGAGGCGCCGAGCGCTTCGCTGGCTTGCGCGATTTGCGGCGCGCTGCGTGTCTTCGTGCCCTGCGTGAGCAGGTTGGCGGTAAAGCCGGCAAGGCCGGATAGGCTAGGCGGATCGACTTCGCTGCCCGACAGCAGGTTCAATTCTGCCGTGACCAGCGGCGTGCCGCCGTGCTGCACAACGATTACGCGCAGGCCGTTATCGAGTGTTTTCTCAACCGGCTTGGGAATCGCCACGCTACGCGCTGGGCTCGGCGCGGGCGGTAGTTCCTTGTCGTTTGGATTGGCGGCTGCCACGGCCGGCGTTTCGGTGCTGGCGGTAGCTGCAGCTGGCGGCGTTTTGCTGCAGGCGGCGAGGGCGGCGATCAGCAGGCTGAGCGCGGCGGCTGTGATGAATGTTTTTTTCATTTTTTGGCTCCGGCCGCGGCGGCGGCGCGGTATTCGACGGTCACCCGATGACGATCGCTGACATATTCCTTGATCACGCGCTGCACGTCGGCGGCGGTCACCGCTTGTAATGCTGCGAGCGCTTTATCGGCATTTGCCGGCTCGCCGGTCAGAATCACCGCGCTGCCGAGCTCAAACGCTTTGCCTTCGTTGGTTTCACGTTGCACGAGGGCTTGCGTCAGCAATTGCGTCTTGGCTTTATCCAACTCTGCGTCGCTAATCGGGGTTTTTTGCAGGCGTTGAATCTCGGCGAGTACCGCTTTTTCAGCGTCGCCAAGTTTGCGGCCGCTGGCCAGTACCGCGGTTGCGGTGATCAGGCCGACGTCGGCGTTATCGCTGAATTCGAACGAAACCTCTTGTGCCACTTGCTGGCGATAGACCAAAGCTTGGTGCAGGCGTGAGGAATCGCCCCCGGCCAAAATTGCCGCGGCAACGCGCAACGCGGCGGCGTCGGGGCTTTTTGCCGGCGGCGCCAACCAGGTCATGCCGAGTGCCGGTAGTGGTACGTTCGGCGCCTGCTCGGTGATCCGGCGATCTTCGCTGCGCGGCGGTTCAATGGCATCAACCCGCGGAATCGCCGCGTCCGGCTTGGCAATCTTTCCAAAATAGAGGTCGACCCACTGCGCGAGCTGCGCCGGTTCGAAATCACCGACGACGATTAACGTCGCGTTATCTGGGCGGTAATAAGTGCTGTGAAACGCGATGACATCGTCCAACGAAGCCGCTTCTAAATCCTCGATGCTGCCGATGGTCGGGCGCTTATACGGGTGCACCGCATAGGCGTTCTTCTGCAATGCGTATTCGAGGCGGCCGTACGGCGGCGCCAGGATGCGCTGGCGGAATTCTTCTTCGACGACGGCGCGCTCGGATTTAAAATTGGGCTCATCGACCGTGAGATTTTTCAGCCGCTCGGCTTCGGCCCAGAGCAGCGTCTGCAGGTAATTCGACGGGATGACTTCAAAGTAATTGGTGACGTCATCGCCGGTGGAGGCATTGTTTGAGCCGCCGACGTCTTCTGTCAGGCGATCAAACTGCTCAGCAGCCAGATTCTTCGTGCTCTTAAACATCAAGTGCTCGAACAAATGAGCGAAGCCGCTGCGCTGGGCCGGGTCATCCTTGCTGCCGACGTGATACCAGACCTGCACGGCAACGGTGGGGCTGGCGTGGTCTTCAATGCTCAATACCTGCAAGCCATTCGGCAAGCGGGTTTCCTTGTACGCGAGCGGCGGAATCGTCAGCGCAGCGTCAGCCGGCGCAGCGAATACGGGCGCTGCAGTCAGCGCAATTAGCGCCGCTGCCAAAAAATGCCTCTGCATGGAGCAACTCCAAAGATGGCCGCGTTCAGCGGCGAGACGAATGCTTACAGACTCTGACGCGGCCGACTGGTTCCGCGTTTATGTCAATCGACGATCGACACTAATCGAAATCAGGTGCTTGGTTCGTGTGCGTCGTTGCCATGCGGTAACGGCGCAAGGCCGATGGCAAACGTGAGCCACAGCAGCGAGAGCAGCGCCGTGGCGGCAAAAACGCCGCCGGTGCCCCAATGGCCAAGTGCGTAGCCGCCGAGTTTTGCGCCGCAGAACCCACCGAGGAACTGGCTGCTGGCATAGACGCCGAGCGCGGCGCCTTTTTGCTGCAGCGGCGCGCGGCGGGAAATCAACGATGGCAGCGAGCCTTCGAGAAAATTGAAAGCGATAAAGAACAGCAGCAGTGCGGCGTACAGGCCGATATGCGTGTGGTAGCCGGCCGCGGCGAGCAGCAGCGCGACGCCGAGCAGCGCCACGGCGCCGACGAACGCTTGCTTGATGCGTCCGCGCGCCTCGATTTTGCGGATCATCGGGAACACCAGCAATACCGAAATCAGCAACACCGGCAGATAAACATGCCAGTGCAGGCGGCCAGGAATGCCCAGGGTTTCTTCGATTGCGTGCGGTGCGGCGATGAACAGCGCCGTCATCATCATATGCAGCAGGAAAATACCGCCGTCCAGCCGCAGCAATTGCGCGTCGCCGATTACCCGGCGCAGGCTGCCGGGCACCATCGCCGTGCGCGGCACCGAAGGAATCGCGAATAGCACGACCGGCACCGCCAGCAGCGCCAGCCAGCCGGTCAACTCGAAAATGCCGTTAACGCCGATCCAGCCGCTCAAAATCGGCCCGACAACCAGCGCGATAATGAACGAAAGGCCCATGCCGATGCCCATGAATGCCATTGCCTGGGTTCTGACCTGGACGCGTGTGACATCTGCCAGTAGCGCGGAAACCGCGCCTGAGACCGCGCCCGCGCCCTGAATCGCGCGGCCGAGCATGATCCAGTGGATATCGGGCGTGGCGCCTGCCAGCCAACTGCCGGCGGCGAATAGTAATAAGCCAAAGACGATGACCGGCTTGCGGCCAAGACGGTCTGAAATCATGCCGAACGGGATTTGCAACACCGCTTGCACGAGCCCATAGAGGCCGATAGCCCAGCCGACTTGGGCCGGCGTTGCACCTTCTGGGAGGTCCCGCGCATAGAGCGAAAACACCGGCAAAATCATGAACATGCCGAGCATTCGTAAAGCTTGGATCAGCGATAGGACGGCGGTAACTTTTGCTTCTGTACGGTTCATTGCCAGGGTCGTCGCGTTGACGCGCGGTTAATGTCGAAAAGTGGGCGCGATGCGCACATACGCGACGGTTGCCGGTCGCGCACGGGTTGATTGGTCTGGTTCCAGACCATGCCGGAACCGCGTACAAGACCGTTCGGCGGATACGCAAAAACAGTACCCACCGAACTCGGCCGCTCGAACCGAAACTAATCATGCGGCTTCGAGCGCAGCCGCTTTATAGTAGCGGATTGAATTCCCCCTTGTCGGCTATCTCATGGATTCCATCCGTATCCGCGGTGCGCGCACGCATAACCTGAAAAATGTCTCGCTGGAGCTGCCGCGTGACAAGTTAATCGTCATCACCGGCTTATCCGGCTCGGGAAAATCGAGCCTCGCGTTCGATACGTTGTACGCCGAAGGCCAGCGCCGCTATGTCGAATCGTTATCGGCCTATGCGCGGCAGTTTTTGTCGATGATGCAGAAGCCGGATGTCGATTCGATTGAAGGCTTGAGCCCCGCGATCTCGATCGAGCAGAAGTCGACCAGCCATAACCCGCGCTCGACGGTCGGCACGGTCACCGAGATTTACGACTACCTGCGCCTGCTCTACGCCCGCGTCGGTACTGCGTATTGTCCAGACCACCCAGAAGTGAAGCTGGAAGCGCAGAGCGTGGCGCAAATGGTTGACCACGTGTTGGCGCTGCCGGCGGAGTCGGCCTGGATGCTGCTGGCACCGGTGGTACGCGGCCGCAAAGGCGAGCACGCGGAATGGTTTGATCAAATGCGCGCGCAGGGCTTTGTTCGCGCCCGCGTCGACGGCAAGGTTTATGAATTAGATGAAGTGCCATCGCTGAACCGCAAGCTGAAGCACGATATTGAAATCGTGGTTGATCGCTTCAAAGTGCGGCCGGACATCAAGCAACGCATCACTGAATCCTTCGAAACCGCACTGCGCTTATCCGATGGCTTAGCGCTGATCGCGCCACACGGCGCCGCTGCAGAACCGGCCGATATTTCGTTTTCGGCGCGCATGGCCTGTCCGCACTGCGGCTATTCATTGGAAGATCTCGAACCGCGGCTGTTCTCGTTCAACTCGCCGACCGGCGCCTGCCCAGCCTGCGATGGCTTGGGCATGCAGCAGGTATTCGATCCAGATCGGGTCGTGACGCATCCCGATGCCAGCCTCGCCGAAGGCGCGATCCGCGGCTGGGATCGGCGCAACCCGTATTACTGGGCGCTGATGACTTCGCTGGCCAAGCATTACAAGTTCGATACCGAAAAGCCTTTTGAATCACTCAGCGATAAGGCGCGCAACGCCGTGCTTTACGGCAGCGGTGAAGAGAAAATCGCATTCCAGTATCCGGACGAACGCGGCAAGGCCGTGACCCGTTCGCATAAATTTGAAGGCGTGCTGCCGAATTTGGAACGCCGCTACAAAGAGACCGAATCAGTCGCCGTGCGCGAGGAATTGGCGAAATATCTCTCTGATAAACCCTGCCCAACCTGCAGTGGCGAGCGCTTAAACCGTGCGGCGCGCCATGTGTTTGTCGCCGATAAGAGTTTGCCGCATGTTGTTTCGCAGTCGGTGCGCGAGGCTGAAGTGTTTTTCTCGCAGATGCACTTGCCCGGTCACAAAGGCGAGATCGCCGAAAAGATTCTGAAGGAAATCACGGCGCGCCTCGGCTTTTTGAATAACGTCGGGCTTGATTATTTGACGTTGTCGCGCAGCGCCGAAACCTTGTCTGGCGGCGAAGCGCAGCGCATTCGCCTGGCGTCGCAGATCGGCGCTGGCTTGGTTGGCGTGCTTTACGTGCTCGATGAGCCGAGCATCGGCTTGCACCAGCGCGACAACGAACGCCTGTTGAAAACCTTGGTGCATCTGCGCGATCTCGGCAACACTGTAATCGTCGTCGAGCACGATGAAGACGCCATCCGCAGCGCTGATTTTGTTGTCGATATCGGCCCCGGCGCCGGCGTCCACGGCGGCCATGTGGTGGCGCAAGGCACGCCGAAGCAGGTGATGGCGAATCCGGCTTCGTTGACTGGCCGCTATCTATCCGGTGTCGAATCGGTGCCGGTGCCGAAAACACGGCATCCGCGCGACACAGCAAAATCAGTCGTGATTCGTAACGCCCGCGGCAACAACCTGAAGAACGTCAGCGCCGAGATTCCCATCGGCTTGATGACCTGCGTCACCGGCGTTTCTGGCTCCGGCAAATCGACGCTGATTAACGATACCTTGCTTGGCTTCGCCGCCCGCGCACTGAACAACGCTGGCACCCGCCACGCGCCGTGCGATGCAGTGGAGGGCTTAGAGCATCTCGATAAAGTTATCGACATCGACCAAAGCCCGATCGGCCGCACGCCGCGTTCGAATCCGGCCACCTATACCGGCTTGTTTACGCCGATCCGCGAACTGTTTGCACAGGTGCCGGAAGCCCGTGCACGCGGCTACGAGGCTGGCCGCTTCAGTTTCAACGTTAAAGGCGGACGCTGCGAAACCTGCGAAGGCGACGGCGTGATTAAAGTGGAGATGCACTTTCTGCCCGATGTTTACGTCACCTGCGATACCTGCCGTGGCCGGCGCTACAACCGCGAAACTTTAGAGATCCGCTACAAGGGCAAGACGATCGATGAAGTGCTGGATCTGACGATCGAAGACGCGCTGGCGTATTTCAAAGCGGTGCCGGCGCTGGCGCGCAAGCTGGAAACGCTGATGGATGTCGGACTGAGCTACGTCAAACTCGGCCAGAACGCGACAACACTCTCCGGCGGCGAAGCACAGCGCATCAAGCTGGCAAAAGAACTGAGCCGGCGCGATACCGGCCAGACGCTGTATATCCTCGACGAGCCCACCACCGGCCTGCATTTCCACGACGTTGCGCAATTGCTGAAAGTGCTGGAACGCCTGCGTGACGCCGGCAATACCGTGGTCATCATCGAGCACAATCTGGACGTAATTAAGCGCGCCGATTGGTTGATCGATCTGGGCCCCGAAGGCGGCAGCGGTGGCGGCGAGATTGTTGCCGCCGGCACGCCGGAGGACGTGGCAAAAGTGAAGCGTTCGCACACGGGGCGCTTTTTGAAGCCGATTTTGAAAGCAGGCTAAGTGGATAAATTTTCGAGAAATGGGTTTTTCGCCTAACAAATAGATCTTTCGGCTAGCTTTCTAAATTTGCGAAAAATTTGTCAAAAAATCATAACTCCTGAATCTTAAATATCAAATAAATAATTGTTTAATAAAGGTTAAATTTTGTAAAAGTTACGTAAAAACACACTTGTGAATAAACAATCATGTGCTTTAGATTGCTCGTGTGATTTGCGTTACCAATGCTTAATTAAATTTAATCTTTGTAAATAGCGATTAATTTAGGAGTTAATGTTAAATGTCGATTAAAAATAAGATGTTTGACCTGCGTCCGAAGCTCGCCCCGGCCGCTGTCGGTCTGATGTTGTCGGCCATCGCAACGCTGGCCGGCGCCAGCAATACCCCGGCGTGGGTGACGACGCAGACCTTGGCGCACCCGTTGGCGGTGACCTTGGGCGCGAAGGACGCGATGAAATCCGGCGAAGCGGTGCAGGTTGTCGTGAGCTTGAAACTGCGTAACAGCGAGACGCTCGATAACTTCCTGGCCTTCCAAAAAGTACCGGGCAGCCCGGCATTTGGCGCAACGATGACGCCGGCGCAGTTCGCCGCAAAGTTTTCGCCAACCGCCGAACAAGCCCAGGCGGTGGCCGATCATTTAGCCGCCAGCGGCTTCCGCAATATCGAAATCGCGCCGAACCGCTTGCTGGTCACGGCTGATGGCACCGCGGGCACGGTCGCGACCGCGTTCCGCACCACGCTGGGGCACGTCAAAGTGGGTAGCCGCGACGCGATTGCCAACATGACGGCCGTGCAAATCCCGAGCAAGCTCAGCGGTGTTGTGCAATCGGTGCTGGGCTTGCAGACCGCAGACGTGATGCACACGATGAACAAACACGCCAACACCGTTGTGGCCGCGGCCCCCGCGTTCGGCGCTGGCACGCAGGCGAGAACCCTCGCGACACACGGTTTCAATCCAACCGCATTCCCGACGATTTACCACGCTGGCAGCACCGTGACCGCTTCGGCGACCACCGTTGCCATCGTCGCGGAAGGTAATTTGGCGCCGACGCTGACGGATCTGACCGCGTTCGAAAACGCCAACGGCATTACGCCGGTTGCAACCCAGGTGATCAAAACCGGCGCCTCGAGCACCGATACCAGCGGCACCGATGAATGGGATCTTGATAGCCAAGACATCGTTGCGATGGCCGGCGGCAAGGTTAAGAGCCTGATTTTTTATGATTCACCGTCGTTATCCAACGCCAATCTGACAACCGAATTCAACCGTGTTGTGACTGACAATCTGGCTAAGGTCATTAACGTTTCGCTCGGCGAGTGCGAAACCTCGGCGAACAGCGACGGCTCGCTGGCGGCCGACGACAACATCTTTAAGCAGGCCGTGGCCCAGGGGCAGACGTTTGTTGTTTCGTCCGGCGATTCCGGCTCGAACGAGTGCACCACAAGCAAGACCGGCACCACGCCGAGCGCGCCGGCAAGCTCGCCGTATGTCGTCGCCGCTGGCGGCACAACGCTGACCGCTACCACCGCCAATGCCTATACCACCGAAACGGTTTGGAGCGGAACCGGCGGTAGCGCAAGCAAAATCGAAGTACAGCCGACGTGGTAGAACGGCTACGTGCCGAACACGACGAAGCGTGGCGTTTCTGATGTTGGTTTCGATGCCGACCCGAACTCGGGCGCGATCGTCACCGTTAACGGCGCCTCGGCGCAGATCGGCGGCACCAGTTTGTCAGCGCCGCTGTTTACCGGTGCTTGGGCGCGCATCGAATCCTCGCACGGCAATGCCTTGGGCTTTGCCGCACCGCTGATCTATGCCGCTTACGGCCGGTCACACACGCCGTTCCACGATGTCACCAGCGGCTCCAACGGGTCCTATGTCGGCAAAGCCGGCTGGGATTACCCGACGGGTTTCGGCAGCTTTGATATCCAGCTGTTGAACGGCGCGCTGTAAGCGCGCGATCTGAAAATTCGCCGGGCAGGTTGATGCGGGTTCCGCGCTGACTTTTCCAGCGAAGCAGGTTAGAAAAAGCCACGGGCGCTAGCGTTCGTGGTTTTTTTGCGTCCATCGCTTGGATCCAGATGCGCCGGTGGCCGTGTTTGCGGCGGCGGTTTCCGACCGACGATGGCCCCGTCTTTGCTGGCCCCGTGTTAGGCTCCCGCGAAGGGAATGCTGTGCAAATTGTTATTGCAGCTCACGTTGGCATCAAATAATGATCCGGGCGGTGAGCACCGGAATGCCGAATCACTGAAAGGGGTATTGCTGCACATGTCGTCGATCTCCGCTTTGCGCCGCCACGCGCCGGCACCGTCCCGGGAAGTCCGTGATCTCCGTAAAACCGGCTTAGACCCGAATTTCTGGTACCCGTTGGCGCGCTCGAAAGACCTGCGCCCAGGTAAGGCGCTCGGCGTTTCATACGCGGGTGAGCCGATCGTGCTGGTGCGGCCGGAAAAAGGCGAGCTGTTCGCGCTCGAAGATCGCTGCGCGCACCGGCAGGTGCCGCTACATCTCGGCGTGGTCCGCGGCGAGCGCGTGCAATGCCACTATCACTGCTGGACCTACGACCGTACCGGCAGCTGCGTCAACGTGCCGTATCTCGATGATGACAAACAACTCCCGAACGGCGTGCGTAGCTACCCATCACGCGAAGCCTACGGCCTGATTTTCGTCTACCCCGGCGATCAAGCCGCGCCCGGCTTCGGTGCGTTTCCGGATGTTTCAACGTTCGCCAAAGGCGAATATAAAACCCGCACGCTGGACCGTACTATCGGCTGCCATTACTCGTTCATGCACGAGAACTTGATGGATATGAACCATCAGTTCCTGCACCGGAGCTTAATGGGTTCGATCCGCGCGACCTTGCTCGATGTGCGCAGTGGCGATGGTTGGGTTGAAGTCGACTACACCTTCAGTCGGGCCGCAGGCAAGCAGCCGCTCGGCGAGCGCTTCATGATCAACCGCAAACATCAGCCGGATCCGGCCAAAGGCCAGATCGACAAAATGACGATCCGTACCGGCTACCCGTATCAAACGCTGCAATTCTGGACCGCCGGCAGCAGCGAACCGGCACTGGACTTGTGGAATTGCTACGTGCCCACCGACCGCGAGCAGCGCAAAAACCAAACCTACGGCTTGATGATGATTCGCAAGCCCGGTATTCCGGGCGTGATCCATTTGCTGTGGCCGTTCATCGTCGCGTTCACCAACGGCATCTTTGGCCAGGATCAGCACATCGTCGAAGCCGAACAGAAAGCGTTCGACGAGCAGGGGGAAGATCAGAACCAAGAGATCTTCCCGGCAATTCAAGCGCTGCGTGCGCTGCTGATCGAAAAAGGCATACCGCTGGAACTCGGCCAACGCGTTGCGGCGCCGGTAAAGTTGGCGGATTTGCCGCGGGCCTAGCAGGTAACCGACGCTTGAATTGAGGGGAATTCGTGCTATTTGAAAGACCATTTACTCCTTGGTCGATCGAGATAATTGAAGACCAGCACAATGACGGCAGTCTTTACTCTGCCGTTTTTCGTACAACTACGCGCGACGATCAGCAGTGCGAGCAGTTCACGTTGGTTGGCGAGCAAAGTGAGAGTGACATTTATATTCAGATCCGCATATTCAAAAGTAACGAAGTTACGTTTGAAACTTGGGTTCCAGCGGTTGTGCGCGTATCACAGAAAAATAAGCGCATCACGGTTTCATTTCTCCAGCCGCTGGAGCCGGCCTAGCGCTATACCGAACAAATGTTCCTCCCAACGACCGCGTCACTATTTCTCTGCGGCAGCGACGCTGCTGAACCTCGGAGCTAGTGCGACTACACCTGAAGCACGCCTTACCGCCGCGGCATACCGCGAATCCGATGTCCTTAATCACCAACGCAAAAAGCTGGGCACGGCAAATTAAGCGGGACGTGGTGGCCGTGTATTTCGCGGCGCGCGATCTGCGTACGCCGCCGCTGGTTCGGGTGCTCGCTGTGCTGGTTGCAGCGTACGCACTGAGCCCGATTGATTTGATTCCAGACTTCATCCCGATCATCGGCTATCTCGACGATCTACTAATCGTGCCGCTGGGTTTGCTGCTCGTTGTTCGTCTGTTGCCGCCTGAGGTATTGGCAGCTTCGCGCGCGCGCGCCGCGGCAGTGTTGGAACGGCCGCGCAGTACCATCGCCGCGGCCGTATTTATCGCGCTATGGCTCACCGCCGCCGCGGCATTTGGCTATTGGTTGCTGCACTACGGGCGGTAAGCGGCGCGTTTCAGCCCGCTATTGATGCCCATAGGCTGGCGCATAAAAATTCTGACACACTGTTCGGCAGTCGGCCAAACGTCCGATCTGCGGCGCAGCGTCGTGCCGCAAGATCGACCTTGATCGGATAAAAATACAAATTTCGGGCGGTGCGAGGGCGTCCACAAATACGATCTCGGCGCGCGCTCGGTACTTACAGGGAGGCGCCATAATGACCATTGTTTCTCAGCAGTCTGCGGCACAGATCCGTATTAAATCCGTGACTGAGTTCCCACTGCCGGCCGGAACGCAGACGCATGAGATCGTCTCGCCGCTGCCCGGCTTGCTAGCAATTTCGCAGCAACCGGATAGCGCGTTGGTGAAGATGCGCGTAGATGTCTCGACCGGCCGGCCAATTTCGGCGGTAAAACATACGATTGACTCCGCGTTCTCGGGCTTGCACGGGCTGCACATTTCAAAACGCTATCCCGGCTGCGTTTGGGCGACGCTGCAGTTTACGTCCGAACTTTTATTGATTGACCCGCAAAGCAGTGATCCGGAAGTGCCGCCGACGATTCTGAAGCGCATAGCGTTGCCGGCACCGGCGAAGGGGCCGCACGTTGTTATTGAGAACGGCGCCGATCTTTGGGCGTCGTGCAAGGACAGCCACCATGTCGTTCGGATTAACGCCGATAATCCTTCGGACTACGCGGTGTATTCCTGTGCACCGCGGCCCATTTTCGTTGCGGTGCATCCACAGAGCGGAGATGTATACGCGTCGTTGGATCAGTCCAGCGCGATCTTCCGAATCGTCAATTCCGGCGATGCAAAAGGCACCACGCAAACGATCGCGATCCCGACCGACATGGGTTCGACGCCGGTTGGTTTAATCCCAGGGCCGGACGGCAATGTATGGTTTGTCCTGCTCGGCAATAGCAGCGGCGGTCAGGGCCGGTTTGGCCGGATCACCGCTGCCGGCGCAATTGAATGGTTCCAGCTCAACAGCGGCGCGGCGATGGGCGCCGGCTTGATCCACCTAAGCTTCGCACCCGGTGCCGGTGAAACGGGTGCGCCGGAGCGCTTGTTCCTGCTGGGTTCATCGATGGCGTCGATGATGGCACTCAATGCGGTATTCGACATCAGCCTGAGCGGCGGCTACAGCAAAATCGAAAGCCAGCAGACGATTGCATTTCCGTCGCAGAACAGCATGTCGCACCGCGTGCTCTCTACAACGCATGGGCTTTATGCCACCGAACTCGGCGCCTGCGCCGTGGCCCATTTGCAGCCGGCGTTTTCACCGTACGGCGAAGGTATTAATGAGATGTCGGATGCCTATGCCTTATGGGGGTGTGGCGTGCCGGGCGCGCGGGCGGATTACTAAGCCGTGGCAATTGATACGCAAAGGCTGCTGCAAAATCTCGTCGGCGCGGCCAATGCCGCCCCCGGCGTCAACCCGGTTATTCGCTACATTCTTGATAACTTATCGCAATTAGAAGATAGATAAATAGAAATAAAATTGAGTATAAATTTATCGCTTCATGTGTGGTTCTAAATTATCTTTCAGCGATGTGCTGACGCTTAATTTTAACGGGGAACTACATATTAATCGGTTCGGGTCTTATGCAAAATATTCTCTTCATTTGCGGTAAGAATAAGTGGCGCAGTCCAACGGCGGAGCAAATATTTTCCGAGCATTCAGGAATCCAATGTGCGTCGGCCGGACTGAGTCATGACGCTGAAGTGCCGGTTTCGGTGGAGCTTGTTGAGTGGGCTACGCTAATCTTCGTGATGGAAAAACAGCATAAGACCAAGCTGGCTGAACAGTTCAAGACACAACTGCGCGGAAAAAGGGTCGTCTGTCTCGATATTCCAGACAACTATAAATTCATGGCGCCTGCGTTGGTCAAGCTGCTTAAAATAAAGGTCACGCCTTTTCTACCTTTGATTGCTCATGACTAGCGGGCCGGTAGCGCGAAACTGCCCAGCCTTGAAACAACGGTGTTCTGCCGAGTCTGTGCGCGTGTAAACGAGCGCGCGCGCCGAATGGTGTTGCATGCAATAGGACGAACGTTGCTTTATATGCCTGGCATAAGCATTTACAGACCGTAGTCAACGGCCAAATAAGCGCGGCAGCTTGCGCTATTTTTCCGCACCTGCGGCAACGTACGGGGGATCGAAATGATGGAAGGGATTTGTCATTGCGGCGCGATTGTCTGGAGATTTGAGGGCACTCCGGAATCGGCCACAGCTTGTAACTGCACCGTCTGCCGCCGCTACGGCGTTTTGTGGGCATACGGTTACGAAGGCGAGGTGATTGTGGTCTCAGGTCCGACAAAGGCTTATGTCCGCGGCAAGGCGATCGCGTTTCACTTTTGCCCGAGCTGTGGCTGCGTTGCCTACTGGCGTGCGCTCCGTGTCGATGACGCTGGCCGGCGGCGGATTGCGGTTAACCTACGCCTCACCGAGCCAGAGCCAATCGCCAACGTGCCGATTGACCACTTCGACGGGCTCGATAGCTTCGATGACCAGCCGCGAGATGGCCGCTGCGTGGGCCACTATTGGTATTGAAGCCGCGCGCTGGCGCCGAGCCCCGCAGCGTCGATTAGCTGTGCTCCGTGGTGATGGCCGGCAGCGCTGAGATCGGGCCACTTTTTTCGCCGGGCGTGATGAAAAATTCGGTGTGTTTGCAGCCAGGGTCTTCAGGGTCCGCGAGGATTGTGAAGCCGAGCCGCCGCGCAAGCGTCAACATCGGGCCGTTTTCGGCCAGTATTTCGCCGTAGACTTTGCGAATTCCGCTTTGGCGTGCTTGCTCTAATAAGCCGTGCATCAAGTGCCGGCCGAGCCCGAGCTTGGTGTGATCGTGATGCACGAGCACGGCGTATTCGGCTTCGCTGCCGTCCGGATTGGCGATCAAGGTGGCCAGGGCAACGATCTCGCCGTTATCACCCGGCGGGCAGGCAATGAGCGTTAGCTCGCGATCGTAGTCGATTTGCGTCAGGCGGGCTGCCATGTCGTGCGAGAAATGGCGGATGTAGTTAAAAAAGCGCAAGCGGATTTCTTCGGCGTCTAGCCGACGGAGTAAATCCAGCACAGCCGGTTCGTCGGACGGACGGATCGGGCGGATTTCGTATTTGCCGCGAGGCAGCGCAAGCTCGTGCTCAAACCGGCTTGGATACTGCGAGAGTGCTTGTCGTAGTCGCTCAGGCAACGGCTGCTCGGCGAGCTGAACGAAAGTGCCCGGCAGCCGCCCCAAGTGGCCGCTGTCATCGGCATTGAAGCGCGCTTCGAGGCTGTTGATCAGCGGTTGATCCGCGAGCAACTTTCCGATTCGCTGCAACGTTAGCGTCAGTGCCGAAATCGCGTTTTCTGATGTGTCGGCGTCAATACAGGCGGCGTCAGTCAGCATTTTGCGCGCAAGCAATTCATCAAGGGGCGCGAATCCATACGCCGGCTTGGCCTGCCGCGCGCCGGTATCGACGCCGAGGACGATGCCGAGCTCAGGGTGCAGTTTTGCGCTGATTCTGACGCTAATACCGTCGTCGGTCTGGGGGGTGTCGGCCAAGCCGTAGGCGGTGAACAGCAGTGCGCAGTCTGCCGCAGTGAGGGCGCCACTGCCGCTGGCCACGATGCGCGCTAGATGATGACGTTGCTCGGCAACATCAACCAGCACTTCGGTATCAGCCGGCGGGGTGCGGGTTAGCAGCTCTTGCGTCAGGCGATGCTGCGCGCGATAGCGCACCGCCCGCACGGCTTCGTCGGCAGACGGGAATGTGCTGGTCCGGGCACGGACATCGATCCGCCGCGCGGCCGCAGCGGTTTCCAGCCCGAGCCAAACGGTTAACAGCCGCGGGCCCAAGGCCGCGCGCGCGAGTGTGGCGGCGAGCGGCTCGTGCGGTTCTCCGGCCGTTGGGCTATGAATGAAGAGGATGACGTTGGGATTGCCGTCAGCCAACGCCAATCGCAATGCTAAGACGGTGTTTTCGGCATCGGTATGGCCGAGATCAACCACGGCGCCGGCATGGCGCACTTCAGGCGCGACGCCTGCAATTCTCTCTAGCGTTGATTCGGCTAAGCGTGCAGGCATCAGGCGTTGACGGAGCACAGCATTGATGCCGAGCGCGCAAACACCGGAGCCATTACCGATTACCGCGATACGGCTGCCGCCGATGGCCGGCAGCAGTTCCAGAGCAACCAGACCGTCGAACAGGCCGCCGAGGGTTTCGCATTCAATCATGCCGGCGCGTTCAAAGGCGGCGGAGCGAACGGGGTCGGGGCCGTCTGGCCCGCTATTTATCGAGCGCTGTGTTTGCAGCACCAATACCGGTTTGGTTCGTGCGGCGGCACGTGCGGCCGACATAAATTTGCGGGTATGGCGGATGCTGCTGACCTGCAGCACAACTGCGCGCGTTTTTGGGTCTAGCGCGGCATAGTCGAGCAAGTCGGCGGCATCGACGTCGACTTCAGCGCCGGTTACTGCGATCCAGGAAAAGCCGACGCCGCGGCCGACGGCCCAGTCGACCGCGCCGGCAGCGATCGACTGCGATTGCGCGATCAACGCCACCGAGCCGCCCTTCGGCGCCAACGGCAGGCTGCTTAGATTTAGTCCGTTGCCCACGTGAACCACACCGGCCGAACGCGGCCCCAAGATGCGCATGGCGTAGGGCTTTGCCGCATTAAGAATACTGACGTCTGGCGGCGCTGAGATCGCCCATAGCAAGGCTTTGCAGCCACGTGCGCCGAGTTCGGTGATGGCCGTCGCCGTTGCAAACGTCGGGTCGAGCAAAATCGCCAGTTCCGCCTGCGGCCAGGGCGTACCGGCCGCGGGCGGCTGCTCCAACTTCGTTAAGCGGCTGCGTGCGCCGCAGTGGTCAAGATTAGCGAGCAGCTGGTACTGCTCGATGTTCGATGCAATACCAAGCACGATGATCTGGGTGCCGCGAAACAGGGCATCAAGGTTGCGGACCGTCATGCCGTTGTGTAGCCATCGTGTACGAACGCGCGCAAGAAAGCTTCGACGCTGACCGCCAGCGCATCGATGTCGTAACCGCCTTCTAAGGTTGCGACTACCCGCCCGTGGCAATGGGCTTCGGCAAATTCACGGATGACGCTGCCTATCCAGCGGTAGTCGTCGGTGGTTAAGCGCAGATCGCCGAGGGGGTCACGTTGGTGCGCATCGAAGCCAGCCGAAACCAAGATCATTTCGGGCTCGAACGTCGCCATTGCGGGCAACCACTGCGCGCGTACGGCGGCGCGAAATTCGGCGCTACCGGCACCGGGTGCGAGCGGGACGTCGATTAGATTGGCCGCTTCAGGAATTCCAGCCCAATTGGGATAGAGCGGGTGTTGATAGGTGGAACACAGCAACACGCGGGGATCGAGCGCAAAAATATCGGCGGTACCGTTGCCGTAATGCAGATCGAAATCGAGAATCGCGACGCGCTTCAAGCCCGATGCCAACGCATAGCCTGCTGCGACGGCGACGTTATTGAAGAAGCAGAAGCCCATCGCTTTGAGGCGCTCGGCGTGGTGCCCAGGCGGGCGCACGGCGCAGAAGGCGAGGCCAGCTTTCTCCTGCATCACCAAGTCAACCGCGAGCAAACCGGCGCCGGCTGCGCGCATCGCCGCGTCCTGCGAGTGCGCGTTCATCAGCGTGTCAGGGTCGATTTCAATCTCGCCAGCGGTTGCGTCGGCGTTGAGAATGCGGTGCACGTGGCCCGCGTCGTGGACTCGCGTCAAATCTGCAACCGGCGCGCGCGGCGCGTCATAGCGCTGAAGAAAATCGCCGAGTCCGCTGAGCAGCAAGCGATCCTCGATATTGGCGAGGCGGCGCGGACTTTCTGGATGGTCCGCGCCCATATCGTGCAGGCGGCAATCGGGATGTGTAATCCACGCCACGGGTCGATGGCGGCTTGCGGGTGTGTCCCCGTCCATATTAGCTCCGGCAGGTCTAGGGCAATTGCGACCTATTAAGCCTATGCGATTACGAAGACGCAGGCCGCATTAGCGTTATTGATTCGGCCACAAAATAGTTGAACGAGGTGCTACGCGGCAATTTGAGATCGCACTTTTTCGAGACGGCGTGAGTGGCCGAATTAATAATAAAATTAAATTGCTTTGTTATTGATCCGGCCATTTCTCGCTTTCTCGGAAGTGCGGCATCCGGTTTGGCATTGCACTGTCTTTATTCAAGTACTTAATGGCCGGATCAATAACAGCATCAATGTCTCGGCAGCAGAGGCCGCCGAGACATTGATGCCGGATCTGTTTTACAGCGGCGGGTAGCAGGCCGTACTGATCTCGATCAAGTTGATCACGCCTTTCGAGCCCCAAAGCTGCCGCACGCTATTTTCGGCGTGGCTGCGTTGATGCGGCCAGTCGACCGTTCCGGTCAGCGTAATCCAGCCGATTTCGACTTTGATGCGAATGCGCTCGTGCGGAATTAAGGTATTCCAGCGCAGTGCTTCGCGTGCGGCCTGGGCGATTTCGCCGTCGGTACGCATGCCGGGCCCGGGTTGACGAATTTTTAGCTCGACCGCCACCCCGCGAACACCTGGAATGCGTTGTACCGCGCACTCAACGGCGCCTTTTTCCGCGCTGCTCGCGACACAGCCGCTTAATGTCACGATGCCGTTGACGACTTCGACCCCAATTTGTGCCGCATTAACGTTAGGCTCGCCATCCAGCTCCGCCAGAATGTCGGCCTTGAGTTGCATATTGGATTTCACGTTGACCTCTCCCACCCGAGATCGGAACAGCTCCTGATCGGCAGTGTCACATCGACCCATCGCTCCGACATTGATTCAAATCAACGCGGGAATTATGTTCGCCTTACACCGCGAATGCAGCCTCCTAAACCCCAATTTTGCTGGCAAATATTGACGTAGATCACAGTTGCGAACGGTATTGGTTGCTAACGTTGCCAAACGCGCAATTTGTGACTGGAGGCGGCGGCATCATGGGCGAACCAAATAATACGGGCGACGTAACAGTATTCGACAAAATCGGCGGCGAAGCGGCGGTGCGGTCGATGGTCGATAACTTCTACAAGCGCGTCGTAGCGGACCCTTCCTTGGCCCCATACTTCTCGCATGTCCCGCTGGATAGGTTACGCAACATGCAGTTCGAATTTTTTTCGGCGGCGCTGGGCGGTCCGGTTCGATACACCGGACGGCCAATTGCCCACATACATCAATCGCTGCGGATCACGCTGGCAGACTTCCAGCGCTTCGTGCAGCATTTATTTGAAACACTGGCCGAGTTGCCACTGACAGAACACGAAACATATGAAATCGTTTCGCGATTGAATCTGTACACCAACGATGTTGTCAGTGCCGGCACAGGCATCGTCGGATAAAGCCTGAGGTTCGGCTGCGTATTAGTCCTAAATGGAATCTAATTAAAACAAATAGAAATATCTCGGTCGCCAGCGGTGGTCGAGAAAATTAGCCTTTGCGGTCGTATCGACGAGGGCTTAAAAGTGCGCGCACAAGGCCGATAATTTTTGGTCTTTGAGTGGTCGTATTTTTCTTTACTTTTCGATATTTATTGTTAATAAAAACAAAAAATATCGTCACTTTTCCAATTGACGTTCCCTATCTCCGCTCACACAGTGCGACTGTCGGGGCGTGGATATTCGCGGCTAAATTCCAGTTCATGCGTGTCGGCAATCTCTGGCGCTTAGACCTGCGGAGGAGGCGATAGCGTCGGCACGGACTGGGCTCGCGGCTTGAGCGACTTACGGCCATGTCAATTAATTCATAACAAATTTGTGCGTTAGGAGAAATTATGATGTTTAAAGATACCTATCAAGGTGTCGCGCGTGGCGTTGCCCGCCCGCTGATCCCGTTAGCGGTAGCACTTACGCTGTCTTCACAAGCGTTTGCTGCAGCCCCGAAGCTTCCTGCTTACAACGTCGACACCACGGCGACGACCGTTTCCGGTCTTTCGTCAGGCGCGTTTATGGCGATGCAGTTGGGGGTCGCTTACTCATCCGTGTTCAAAGGCGTCGGCATTTTTGCTGGCGGTACCTACGACTGCGGTGGGCAGATTAACTATACCGGCTGCATCTACGGTGCAACGCCGAGCATTACCCAATCGATCTCGCGGATGAACAGCTGGAGCGGGAATCAAATCGACAATGTTTCAAATATCGCAAATCAGAAAATCTATATCTTCACGGGTACCGGCGATACGACCGTAGGTCAGAGCGTAACGAATCAGGTCAACAACCTGTACGTCACCACCGGGCACTTCGTTGCCGCAGGCAATGTTCGCTATGACCACAGCAGTAACGCTTCGCATACATTCCCGACGGACTTCAATAGCACCGGTAATAATTCCTGCACCAGTTCGCTTTCACCGTACATCAGCAACTGCAGTTTTGACGGCGCGGGTACGGCGTTGCAATGGATGTACGGCACATTGAACGCGCGCAATAACGGTACGCCAACGGGCAGTTTTGTGCAGTTCGACCAAACCGAATTCTTGGCCGGGAACGGCATGGATACAACCGGCTGGGCGTACGTGCCGGCGGCGTGTGCAACTGGCACGTTGTGCAAGCTGCACGTCGCACTGCATGGCTGTTTGCAGGGCTATCAGTCGATCGGCGATAAGTACATTAAAAATACCGGCTACAACCGTTGGGCGGACACCAACAACATCATCGTGCTGTATCCACAGGCGATTCGGGACAACACATCGCATGCAACCAGCGCTAGCGGCAGCCTGGCGAACCCGAACGGTTGCTGGGACTGGATTGGCTGGTACGGCACCGACTTCGACCAAAAAACCGGCAAGCAAGCCAGCGCAATCATGAAGATGGTTGGCCGTGTTACCAGCGGCTATACCGGTGGCGGCGGCGGTGGTGGCGGCACGACGATTCCGAATGCGCCGACGAGCTTGAGCGTTGCCGGTAGCACCGCAACGACGATCAGCCTGAACTGGGCGGCAAGCAGCGGCGCAGCCAGCTACAACCTATACCGTGGCGGCGTGCAGGTGGCAACGAGCACCACGACCAGCGTTACCGATAGTGGCCTGAGCCCAAGCACGACTTACAGCTATGCCGTCAGCGCGGTCAATTCGGCGGGCGAGAGCGCCCGCTCAACCCCAATCAATGCAACGACGCCATCAAGTCAGCCATATTCGACCTCGGTTACCGATACCGTCGTTAACCATTATGCTGCAGGCCGTTTGACGCTGGCAGGCTACCTGCAGTTGGGTGCGAAATACGGTTATACGACGTCGATTACGCTGTATTTGTGCGGTTCAACTTGGACGAACTCGCCGACCTGCGGACCGCTGCAATAAGAGCTAGGGTTGCACTTCGCCGGAGAAAAAGTTGTATCGTAAATGTGAAAGCGGCCTTCGTTTGAGGGCCGCCTTCATATAAATACTTAAAAACAACGATTGCCGCGCGAGGAAATGTCATGGGGAGACCTGACAAATCTGTACTTATTGAAGTCGGGATAGGGCCTTTGTCGCCGAAGTTGCGCGCAATTATCAAATCGTTATCTGAAGAGACGACGGAGCTGCGTGACAAAGTGGTTGCTGCGCTTTGTGAGTCGATTCCGGTTTACAGCGAGATCGGCGACCAAGCTACGCTGCAGGACGTCTGCGAAACCGTTAATTTCGGCATTCGACTTTGGTATCAGACGCTGCTTTCTGGACGCTCGCCGTCAGTTGAAGAGCTAGAGCCGTTTACGGCGTGTGGCCGCAATCGCGTCCATCAAAGCATTCCGCTGAGTAGCTTGCTACAAGCATTCCGTTTGTCCTCGCGGCACTACTGGGATTCTTTATTGCAACGCACCAGCGACGACCCCGAGGTCGGGCGCGAGGTGTTGCTGAAAGTCTCACCCTATGTATTGCACTATTTCGACATTCTTGGCCAGCAGGTTAGCCAAGCTTACGCGGCTGAATTACATCAAAAAGTACAGTGGCGCGACAATCTCCGCGCTGGGCTTTGCGATGTGATCTATAACCGGCCGGAAGACGTCGAGGCGTTTCGGGAGCACGCACAGGCGCTGGGCATCGACGCTGCCGCCGCGCATATTGCCGTGGCGCTGAAGCTTGATGAGCGCACGATGAGCCGCGCGGGCCGTGAGTCGGACATCAGCCCGGTTCTGGATGCCTTAAGCCGTCTGCTGGAAATCGACCGTGAAATGCCGCTACGAACCTGGCGGAATGGCCATCTCCTCGTCTGGTTGCCACTGACGGTCGGGGAGCATGCCGCGGATGCCTGTCGCAGGCTCGTACAGCAATTACGCGGCATTAATGCCTGCTGCAACGAGGTGGCGATGGTCGGCATTGGCTTGCCCCATGCGCAGCCGTCAGGCTGGCGTACCAGCGCCGTGCAAGCGTTGCGTGCAATTGAAGTCGGTGCGCGCTTATCGCAGGGTGAATCGGTCTTCCGGTATCTCGATTTCGCATTGGAAGATGCTGTTGCAGCGCAAGATATTACTGCGCATTACTTTGACGAACTATTGGCAAGGCTGGCGGCCGAGCCGTTGCTCATTGAAACCTTGAATGTTTATTTCAAGCACCGACAGCAGCGTAAGGTTGCCGCTGGCGTCTTGAACATTCATCCGAATACCTTGACGTACCGGCTAGCCCGGATAGAGAGCCTTTTGTCGGCGCGCCTGGATGACACCGGCTGGATCGCGATTCTGCATACTGCACTGCGGTTACGGCACTTGGCGCAGTCAGCAAAACATTACAGCCGCTAGCGCTGTATATCTGTACAACAAGCGTCGTTACATCTCCAATTGACCCCTACACTCACACCGTTAACATGGCTCTAGATACGGCGACGTACCGTATCGCTAAAAAACGCGGTTACTGACACTCGGTAAACCGCGCCAGCAAATGAATGGTGTCGGAGGAATATGAGCAGCATACGGGTCAAATCTAGGCCGATGGCTTTGGTGCGCCAGACCGCCTAATAACGCAGTTCGCCGAATTCGGCGAAACCGTTTCCTCTTTTTTCAGTAGACATCAGTGGCGCTCGACGCCGGCTGCAGGTCCCGCTTTACCCATCGAATGAAGAACTCAATGACGAGCCCATACGAACGCGATCTCGATAAGCACAGCGGTAATTACACGCCGCTAACGCCGGTGACCTACATGGCCTGGGCCGCGGAGGTCTATCCGAACCGTACGGCGGTTATTCATGGTGCGCGTCGCTATACCTGGGCCGAAAGCTACGCGCGCGCGCGTCGCCTCGCGTCGGCGATTAAAAAGCTAGGCTTGGCGCCGGGGGAAACGGTTGCGGCGATGTTGTCGAACACCCCGGAAATGTTGGAGCTTCATTTCGGCGTTCCGATGACGCAATCAGTGCTGAATACACTGAATGTTCGGCTCGACGCCGACGCCATCGCGTTTATGCTGAACCATTCGGAAACCAAGCTACTGATCACCGACCGGGAATTTTCGGCAACCGTACAAAAGGCGCTGAGCAAGGTTTTACATCGGCCGATCATCATTGATGTCGATGATCCGGAGTACGTTGGCGCCGGTGAGCGGATCGGGCAGATCGAGTACGAAGCGTTCCTCGCCAGTGGCGATCCAGACTATGCCTGGCAGCCGCCTGAAGACGAGTGGCAGGCAATTTCCTTGAATTACACCTCGGGCACAACCGGCGATCCGAAAGGTGTTGTTTACCACTATCGGGGTGCCTATCTCAACGCGCTTAACAACGTTGTGGTGTGGGGCATGCAGCGGCACGCGGTGTATCTGTGGACGCTGCCGATGTTTCACTGTAACGGCTGGTGCTTCCCGTGGACGGTTGCGGTTGTCGCTGGCACCCACGTTTGCTTGCGGCGCGTTGATGCCAAGCAAATCCTCGACAGCATCCGTGAACACGGCGTCACACATTACTGCGGCGCGCCGATTGTGCACTCGATGCTGATCAACGCTCCGGCCGAATGGAAGGAAGGCATTGAGCACAAGGTGAATGCGATGGTCGCCGCCGCAGCACCGCCGGCGGCGATGATCGAAGGCATGGACCGCATGGGTTTTGAGCTGATCCACGTCTACGGCTTAACCGAGGTTTATGGCCCTGCTTCGGCTTGTGCCAAGCACCGCGAATGGCAGCAGTTGGAAATCTCCGAGCGTACCGAACGCAATGGCCGCCAGGGCGTACGCAATCCGCTGCAAGAAGCGATCACCGTGCTAAACCCGGAAACAATGCAGCCCGTGCCATGGGATGGCTTGACCATCGGCGAAATCATGTTCCGCGGCAACATCACGATGAAAGGCTACCTGAAGAATCCGAAGGCAACTGCGGACGCGTTTTCTGGCGGTTGGTTCCACACAGGTGACTTGGCTGTCATGCAACCTGATGGGTATGTCAAGATACGGGATCGCTCGAAGGACATCATCATTTCTGGCGGCGAAAATATTTCGTCGTTGGAGGTAGAGGACGCGATTTACCGCCACCCAGCGGTCTTGGCTTGCGCTGTCGTTGCCAAGCCTGACGACCGCTGGGGCGAGACCCCTTGCGCGTTTATCGAGATCAAACCGGATACGGACGTTACGGAAACTCAGATTATTGAGCACTGTAGAAAACACCTAGCCCATTTCAAGGCGCCGCGCAGCGTTATCTTCGGCGCACTTCCGAAGACGTCGACCGGCAAAATCCAAAAATTCCTGCTTCGCCAGAAAGTGCAGTCGGCGAGCAGCATCGGCTGAGCAGACGTGAATACCGAACATATCCTCGAAACGCGGCAACTCGGCAAGGACTTCAAAGGTTTCACCGCGGTTAGCGGTGTTGATCTGCAGATTCGCCGCGGACATATCCATGCACTGATCGGTCCGAATGGCGCCGGCAAGACCACGGTGTTTAATTTGCTGACCAAATTCCTGCGTCCGACCACCGGCCAGATTTTCTTCAACAGCACCGACATCACGTCGGAGAAGCCGGCCCAGACTGCACGCCGCGGCGTGATTCGCTCGTTTCAGATTTCTTCGGTATTCCCGCACCTGACTACGCTCGACAACGTTCGCATCGCGCTGCAGCGGCCGCTGGGAACCTCCTACTACTTCTGGCGCTCGCAAAACAGCTTGAATCAGCTGAATGCCCGTGCGATGGAATTGTTGGAGTTGGTGGATCTGGCTTTGTTTGCCAACAAGGCCGCAGTCGAGCTGCCGTATGGGCGCAAGCGGGCGCTGGAATTGGCGACGACACTCGCGTTGGAGCCCGAGCTGATGTTGCTCGACGAACCGACGCAGGGTATGGGCCACGAAGACGTTGACCGGGTGACGGCGCTGATCAAAAAAGTGGCGCAAAACCGGACCGTGCTGATGGTCGAGCACAACATGAAAGTGGTATCGCAGATCGCAGATCGACTGACCGTTTTGCAGCGTGGCCGCATCATCGCCGAAGGCCCGTATGCCGAAGTTTCGAGCAACCCGCAGGTGATCGAAGCCTATATGGGCACGGTCGACACCGAGCTGCAGGGAGCGCATTGATGACTGCCGAACTGCTAAGCCTGACCGATGTGCACGCCTACTACGGCGAGTCGCACATCCTGCACGGGGTTGATCTCAGCGTAAAGAAAGGCGAGGTCGTGGCGCTGCTCGGCCGTAACGGCTCCGGCCGAACAACGCTGCTGAAGTCGATCATGGGTTTGGTCGACAAGCGCAAAGGCTCAATCCGTATCGGCGGCCAGGAGTCTGCCAGTCTGCCGCCGCATCGAATTGCTCGCATGGGGATTGGTTATTGCCCCGAAGAGCGCGGCATTTTTTCAGGTCTGAGCTGTGAAGAAAACCTGATGTTGCCGCCGATGATTAAAGAAGGCGGACTTTCGGTCGCTGAGTTGTATGAGATTTTTCCGAACATTAAAGAACGACGTGCCAGTCCAGGCACGCGGCTTTCAGGGGGCGAGCAGCAGATGCTTGCACTAGCCCGAATCATGCGCAGCGGCGCACACCTGCTGTTGCTCGATGAAATATCCGAAGGCTTGGCGCCGGTGATCGTGCAGGCGCTGGGACGGACGATCCGTCTGCTGCGAGAGAAGGGCTACACGATTCTGATGGTCGAGCAAAATTTCCGGTTTGCGGCACCGCTGGCGGATCAGTTCCATATCGTGGAGCACGGGCGCATCGTCAGCAGTTTTGCAGCGGCCGAATTGTCCTCACACATGGGTCTGCTGCACGAATATCTCGGCGTGTGAGTTTGAGCGGTTCTATTACAAGTAATAAAGAGGTAGGACATGAAACAGGCGAATAAGATGAAGTTGAGTCTCGTTGCCGGGCTGTTGCTCTCGGGTATTTCAGGTTTTGCGGCGGCTGCTGACAAAGACGCGGGCGGTATTTCGGACGGAGCGGTCAAGATTGGCGTGTTGACTGACATGTCCGGCCTTTATGCCGATCTTGGCGGCCGCGGTTCGGTTGAAGCAGCGAAGATGGCGGTTGAGGATTTTGGCGGCAAGGTACTGGGTAAGCCGATCGAAGTGTTATCCGCTGATCACCAGAACAAAGCCGATATCGGCGCCAATATCGCGCGTGAATGGTACGACCGCCAAGGCGTCGACATGATCACCGATGCCATGAACTCGGCCGTGGCGCTTGCCACTGCGAAGCTGACCGCCGAAAAGAAACGTATTTTGATTGCTAACGGCGCTGGCAGCACCAAGCTAACCAATGAAGAGTGCACGCCGTATACCGTTCACTACGCCTACGACACCTACGCAATGGCGAAGGGCACCGCTGGCACCGTCGCCAAACAGGGCGGGAAGTCGTGGTATTTCTTGACCGCCGACTATGCGTTCGGCCAGTCGTTGCAGGCCGATGCGGCTAAAGCCGTAAAAGCCGCTGGTGGTGAAGTGTTAGGCGAAGTCAAACACCCGCTGAACGCCGCCGATTTCTCCTCGTTCATCCTGCAAGCGCAAGCTTCTAAAGCCAAGGTCGTTGGCCTCGCCGACGCCGGCGGTGACATCGTCAATGCCATCAAAGCAGCGAATGAATTTGGCCTGACCAAAGATCAAACCCTGGCCGGCTTGTTGGTCATGATCACCGACGTCAACAGCCTTGGTTTGCCGACGGCGCAAGGTCTGTTGCTGACTGAAGGCTGGTACTGGGATCTGAATGACGAGACGCGCAAGTTCGGCAAACGCTTTTTCGAAAAAATGAAGAAGATGCCGACGATGGTTCAAGCCGGTGTCTATTCGGCGACGACGACCTACCTGAAAGCCATTCAGGCCGCCGGTACCGATAACGCCGATGCCGTCATGGCCGAAATGAAGAAAACCAAAATCAACGACATGTTCGCCAAGAACGGCCACGTCCGTCAGGACGGCCGCATGGTGCACGACATGTATTTGATGCAGGTCAAAAAGCCAGCTGAATCGAAGTATCCGTGGGACTACTACAACGTCAAAGCGACCATCCCGGGCGACGAAGCGTATCAGCCGATGTCGGAATCGCGCTGCGCATTTGCTAAGAAGTCTTGATTAACCGCCCTGCCGTCGGCCGGTAAAGCCGACGGCAGCCTTTAAGTAACAACGCGCACGGCTCGCTCCCCATGACGGACATATTTGGCATTCCCCTACAAGCATTTTTGGGCCAGCTGGCGCTGGGCTTGGTCAATGGGTCTTTTTACGCGGTACTTTCACTTGGGCTCGCCGTTATTTTCGGCTTGCTAAATCTAATTAATTTCGCGCATGGCGCGATCTATATGCTCGGCGCCTTCCTCGCGTGGATGGGGCTGACCTGGCTCGGTGTGAACTATTGGTGGAGTTTACTGCTCGTGCCGCTGGTAACCGCGGGCGCAGGAATGATATTGGAGCGATCGCTATTACGGCGCCTCTACGGCCTTGATCCGCTCTACGGTCTGCTGCTGACGTTCGGATTAGCGCTCATTATCGAAGGTCTATTTCGGCAAATGTTCGGTGTGTCTGGGCAGCCGTATCCGGTTCCCGATGCGCTGCGCGGTGCTACAAACCTCGGATTCATGTTGTTGCCGACCTATCGCCTGTGGGTGGTTGCGGCGTCGCTTGTTGTTTGCGCCAGCACCTGGTTCGTTATCGAACGCACGTCACTCGGTGCCTTGCTCAGAGCGGCAACTGAGAATCCAAAATTGGTTCAAGCGTTCGGCGTCAACGTGCCGCTAATGATCATGTTGACGTTCGGCTTTGGGGTCGGACTCGCCGGATTCGCCGGTGTCCTGGCGGCGCCAGCAACACAGGTGAGTCCGCTGATGGGATCTCATCTGATCATTACGGTATTCGCAGTCGTCGTCATCGGTGGCATGGGCTCAATCCTCGGCTCGGTGCTAACGGGCCTTGGTCTTGGCCTCGTCGAAGGCTTGGCTAAAGTGTTCTACGCACCAGCCTCGTCCACTGTTGTTTTCGTCATCATGGCTCTGGTGTTGATTGTGCGCCCGGCCGGCTTATTTGGGCGTGACAAATGAAAAATCGCATGCCGATTGTCTTATTGGTGCTCGCCGTCCTCGGCTGCCTAGCGCCATTGGCGGGGCTCTATCCAGTCTTCTTAATGAAGGGCCTGTGCTTCGCGCTTTTTGCCTGTGCCTTCAATTTATTGATCGGCTACACCGGGTTGTTGTCGTTCGGCCATGCGGCGTTCTTCGGTACGGCCGGCTACGTCGCTGGCCATTTTGTCAAAGTTTGGGGTTGGTCCCCGGAGCTGGGAATTATCCTCGGCGCCGCCACGTCGGCGGGGTTAGGGTGGTTGATTGGCGGGCTGGCGATTCGCCGCCAAGGTATCTACTTCGCGATGATCACGCTGGCGTTGTCACAGATGCTGTATTTCGTCTGCTTGCAGGTGCCTGTTACCGGTGCCGAAGATGGAATGCAGGGCATCCCGCGCGGGCACCTGTTTGGGTTCATCGATCTCAGCAGTGATCTAACCCTGTACTACGTCGTGCTGGCGATCTTCCTGGCTGGTTATGGACTGCTACAACGCGTCGTCAATTCGCCGTTTGGACAGGTGTTGAAAGCCATTCGTGAAAACGAATCTCGCGTGCTCTCGCTCGGCTACGACGTTGACCGTCACAAGCTTCTCGCCTTCGTGTTGTCGGCGGGGCTCGCTGGCGTTGCCGGCGCAACGAAAACGATTGTCCTCGGCTTTGAAACGCTAACTGACGTGTCTTGGGAGATGTCTGGCGAGGTCGTTCTGATGACGCTGGTCGGCGGCATGGGCACGTTGCTAGGCCCGGTGGTTGGCGCCTTCGTCATCGTGTCTCTACAAAATTATCTTGCCGATAAAGTCGGGGCCTGGGTACAGGTCATTATCGGCAGTGCGTTTGTCCTCTGTGTGTTGGCGCTGCGCAAAGGCATTGTTGGAACAATTGCCGCGCGCCTGCAGCCAAAAGCAATAAACGCTTAAACGTAATATTTATTGATTCGGCCACAAAATAGTTGAACGAGGTGCTACGCGGCAATTTGAGATCGCACTTTTTCGAGACGGCGTGAGTGGCCGAATTAATAATAAAATCAAATTGCTTTGTTATTGATCCGGCCATTTCTCGCTTGCTCGGAAGTGCGGCTTCCGGTTTGGCATTGCACTGTCTTTATTCAAGTACTTAATGGCCGGATCAATAATTACGATTCAAGTTTTGTACATAGTTACAATTTTAATTGTGATTTTTACAATTGAATGCGGAGCGATGCAAAGTGAGGCTTAAGTAAATCCAGCAAAACTCCGTTATAGCGGTAGACCTGGTGGGAATGTGCGGCCCACCATATTAGAAGCCCCACCACAGACCTTAGGCATTAGGGGGAGATAGTTGTGAAAAAAAATTGTGCTCAGTTTGCTGCGCTCGCAATTTCAGTAGGAACTGCATTACCAGTTCTTGCTGAAGATATCAGTGATCAAGAACGCGCCGGCGGTTCGTCGGCGGAAGCCATTCAGCTTGCCGACAACAGTAGTCACACGGCTAGCACAACCGCTTCGGCCGCAGGGCCGGCAAAAACGGTTGACAAATCAATTCCACTTGGACCTCTAAAGCTTAGCCTCGGCGGCTTCTTCGAATTTACGGGTCTTTATCGTCAACGCAATCAGACCTCGGATTTGGCGACCAATCTGGCCGGCATTCCGTTTCCGTTTCAAGACAACTACAACATCAACGAATTCCGCCAGACCGAGCGCGATTCTCGCTTTATTGCGTTAATTCAAGGTGCTGACGGCGATACCAAACTTGACGCCTATCTCGAAACTGATTTTCTCAGTGCCGGTATATCGTCGAATTCGGGCGAAAGTAATAGCTATACCCCGCGCGTACGTCAGGCTTTTGTGACGGTTGCGCGGCCCGGCTATTCGATTACGGCTGGTCAGACGTGGAGTTTGGCGTCGCTGAATACCAAAGGCTTGCAGCCGCGTGATATCAAGATCCCGCCGGTATCTGAAGGGCAGTATTTCGCTGGCTTTATCTGGACTCGTGGTCCGAACCTGCGCTTTGTCGTCAATCCATCTAAATCAGTTGCATTAGGCTTGGCATTGGAAGCGCCGCAGACGCTGGTTCGAGGCACGGCGCCGATCGGCGTCGTCGCGACTAATCCAGGCGGCGTTGTCTTGAACCCAAACGCCAACTACAGCACCGATGTCGCGCCGGATGTAATTGCCAAAGTGGCGTTCGACCCCGGCTTTGGTCACTACGAAGTGTATAGCTTGACGCGCTTCTTCAAGGATCGGGTACCGACGGTTCCGGGCGGCAATTCGGCGCTGGTCGACAAAAAAAATCGGACGACAGTTGGCGAAAGCATTGGTTTTGGCTTAACGTTGCCGATTATCCCGAAAGTTCTCGAGTTCAACGGCAACGCGTTGATTGGTCACGGCAACGGCCGCTACGGCTCCGCCCAGCTTGCCGACGCCACCTACGACAGTAACGACGGCACGTTGACACCGCTGTTCCAGCGCTCATTCCTAACAGGTTTGGTTTGGCATACAACGCCGACCGTAGATTTATCGTTCTACTACGGTCAAGAAAAGCAGGATGGCGCTTACAGCCTGATTCCAGAGAACAACTCGCGTTGTGAGGTTCCCGTTTCGGCACTCGGTACGTTGCCCGCGAGCGCGGTATGCGGGGGCGTTGCTTCGGTCACCGATATCACCGGCGCTGCGTTCTGGAAGTTTTATCACGGTTCGTTGGGAACGATGATCGCAGGTACACAGGTTGAGTATCTGACCGATAAAACCTATCGCGCCCTGAATGGTGAAACAGCGAAAACCCACGGCGTCGTCGCGTTCTTGACGCTACGTTATTTCCCATTCCAATAAGCAGTTTATTTCGTTAAGCGGCATCGCTGCACAGTAGGTTCAGGGAAGCAGTAAAGAACTGGGGCGCGGCGCGAAAAGCGCCGCGCATCTGGCACTCAATAAAAAGGTCTCTCTGCTGGCGCAATCTGCGCCGGTAAGGGAAGGCTTTGCCAAAAGCTAGGAGAATAATGCATGAGTATTCCAGCCAGCAGCACGGCCGAATTGGAATCCGTAGGATCGCCAGAGATGCGGCGTATTATTTTTGCATCGTCACTCGGTACCGTATTCGAGTGGTATGATTTTTTTCTCTACGGCGCATTGGCATCTATTATCGCCAAGCGTTTTTTCTCAGGCGTTAACGAAACTAGCGCCTACATTTTTGCGCTGCTCGCGTTTGCCGCCGGCTTTGCAATTCGTCCGCTCGGCGCAATGGTATTTGGCCATCTCGGCGATTTAATCGGCCGCAAGTATACCTTCCTGGCAACGATTTTGATCATGGGATTATCGACTTTTCTCGTCGGTATTCTACCCAGTTATGAAACCATCGGAGTGTCCGCCCCCATTCTGCTGATTTCGTTACGACTGCTGCAGGGGCTTGCATTGGGTGGTGAATACGGTGGTGCGGCAACTTATGTTGCAGAGCACGCGCCAGCTGATCGACGCGGCTATAGCACCGGCTTTATTCAGGTCACGGCCTCAGTCGGCCTGCTGCTGTCATTGGTGGTCATCCTGGCTTGTCGTTACGGTACCGGCGCCAACTTTGATGCCTGGGGCTGGCGCATTCCATTTCTTTTTTCCGCGGTGCTGCTCGGGGTTTCGGTCTACATTCGGCTGCAGTTGAATGAGTCGCCGTTGTTCAAGCGCATGAAGTCGGAAGGGAAGTTGTCGAAAACGCCACTAACGGAAGCGCTGGGGAACTGGGGCAACTTAAAAATCATGCTGGCGTCATTGTTCGGGCTGACAGCGCCTGAGGCTGTGGTTTGGTATACCTGCCAGTTCTACGCACTGTTCTTCCTAACGACAGCGCTAAAAATAGAGGCGATTACCGCAAACTTGTTGATGGTCATTGCGCTAGTCAGCACGGCGCCGCTCTATGTTGTGTTTGGTTGGGTTTCGGATCGCATTGGCCGCAAGACGATTACGATGATCGGCTTCCTGCTCGCGGCGTTAACGATATTGCCAATCTTCAAAGGGCTTACGCATTACGGCAATCCGGCATTAGAAACGGCAGCGGCGACACACCCAGTTACGGTCATCGCTGATCCGGCGCAATGTAGCTTCCAATTCGATCCGATCGGTAAGAAAGTGTTTCGCAGTTCTTGCGACATTGTAAAAAGCGCATTAGCGAAAAGCGCGGTTCCGTATTCGAACACTGTCGCTTCACGAGGTTCGTCGGCGGTCGTGCGGATCGGCACCGTTGAAATAACAGCGTTCGATGGCCGCCTGCTCGACGCCGCAACTTTTAAAGCCGAGCAAGCCAAATTCAACGAACAATTGGGTAAGGCGCTGTCGGACGCGGGCTACCCAGCTAAAGCCGACCCACAAGCGATTAATTTCCCGATGCTATTGCTGTTGCTGGCATTACTCGGTGTGTTCTCAACGATGGTCTACGCCTCGATGGCCGCCTGGCTCGTCGAGCTATTTCCCACCCGTATTCGCTACAGCTCAATGTCGCTGCCGTACCACGTCGGCAACGGCTGGTTTGGCGGTTTTGTGCCGTCGATTGCGTTCGCGCTGGTGAGTGCCACAGGGGATGTCTATCGCGGCCTCTGGTATCCGATCGCAATCGCGGTATTGGGTTTGATCGTCGGCACGTTGTGGCTGCGTAATACCAAAGGTGGTGCATTACCGATGTAACCCGGTGCAACTGAGGAGGAGCATAACTATGAAAATAAATATGAAAGTAAAAACTGCCGTTAATGACGGCGTGAAGCACAGATCGCCGATACTGAAGTCGGCGGGGCTGCTTGCGGCGGCGACTACGCTGCTTGCAGGCTGCGATGGCAGCGTTGAGGTGAATACGAAGCCGGCATTTGTCGGCGTCGTATCGCAGGCTAGCTACGATGGCGTTAGCGATGACCTACTGACTGCGGGCTTGGGCAAAACCGGCTTGCAGTCCGCAACTCAACCGACGGTAGTTGACCCGCTGCAGCCCACCTCCGCGGAAATACGGCGGCTGGCGATCTATAACAATTACCGGGCGTTGGTCGACATCGCCCCGGCTGGCGGCTACGGCACACTGTACGGTCCAAACGTTACTGCTGCAGGCACAGTGACGACGAGCGAAGGTTTGGTCGCCGGCACTGAATACCTGGCGTTTGCTGACGACGGTAGCGGTCGTAAGAATGTGACGATGGCGGTGCAGATTCCGGCCAGCTTCGATGGTGCCAATCCCTGCATCGTCACCGCGCCGTCGAGCGGTTCGCGCGGGGTTTATGGCGCAATTGCAACGTCAGGCGAATGGGGTTTGAAAAAGGGGTGTGCGGTTGCCTATACCGACAAAGGCTCGGGCATGGGTGTGGACGATCTACAAAACGATACCGTTAACTTGATCGATGGCCGCCGTGCGCCGGCCGCTACGGCAGGCGATGCTTCTAATTTCACGGCGGCGTTATCGGCCTCCGCGCTGGCGGCGTTTAATGCCATCGCGCCGAATCGTTTTGCGGTTAAGCACGCACACTCGCAGCAGAACCCAGAAAAAGATTGGGGCACCGACACCCTGCATGCAATTAGTTTTGCATTCTATGCGCTAAACCAACAATTCGGCGCTGCCTTGCCGGATGGTCAAACGCATCTACGCCGGTTCCGACCCGAAAACACCCTGGTGATCGCTGCGGGTGTTTCGAATGGTGGCGGCGCAGCATTGGCAGCTGCGGAGCAAGACACTGATGGCTTGATCGATGGCGTCGCCGTTGCCGAGCCGCAAATTCAGCTCAAGCCGAATGCCGGAATCAGTGTGCAGCGTGGCGCGTTAGTGCGGGTTGGAACTGGCCGCACGTTGTACGACTACTTCACCATCGCCAATCTTTATCAGCCCTGCGCAAGCTTATCGGCTGCGGCGGTCGGGTCTCCGGGCCTTGCGTTTGTGAGTGCGACGAACGCGAGCAATCGTTGTGCGGCGTTAGCGGCCAACGGCTTATTGACGGCAACAACGCTGGCTGGCCAAGCCGACGAGTCGCTGCAAGTTCTGCACGACACCGGTTGGGACGCTGAGTCTGATCGTTTGCAAGCCTCGCATTACGCGTTTGCAGTGCCGGCAGTTACGGTGACGTACGCAAACGCCCACGCCCGCGCTAGCGTCACCGATCGTCTCTGCGGTTTTAGCTTCGCGGCCACCGGTGCCGGTGGCGTTATTGTGCCGTACGCGGCAACGTCATTGGCGCGAATTTTTGGAACTGGTAATGGCGTGCCGCCGACATCCGGCATCAACATCGTCAACGAGCTGAACCCAAGCGGGCCGGTATTAGATAGCTTGTCGCTTTCGCCTGAAACCGGTTTGCCGGACTACAACGCCGACGGTGCAATTTGTCTGCGTAATTTGTTCACCGGTACCAGCGCGGCGGCATTGGCCACGCAGGCCGGTGTCAACGAAGTTCGTCATGATGGCCGCTTGAACGGCAAGCCGGGCATTATCGTTCATGGCCGCGCGGATACGCTGGTGCCGCCGTGGAACACGTCTCGGCCGTATTTTGGCGTCAACAACTTGCTCGAAGGTTCGGCCAGTCAACTCCGGTTGATCGAAGTTGAAAACGCCAATCACTTCGACGCGTTTATCGACAATGCCGCGCTGCCCGGCTACGACTCAATGCTCGTGCCACTGCATGTCTACTTCATTCGTGCGCTTGACGCGATGTACGCCCGTTTGAAGACCAATGCCACGCTGCCGCCATCGCAGTTGGTGCACACGGTTCCGCGTGGCGGCACGCCAGGCGCTGCGCCCGCCATTACTGCGGCGAATGTGCCGACGTTCTCGGCGCAGCCTGCAGCGGGCGATCGCATCGTGTTCCAAAACAACACCGTGATTTTGCCGCCCTGATCGGCGGCGATGCGGTCAGCATTTCGCTCCTAAACTGAAGGTATTTACACAATGGAAGACGTAGTCATTGTTGCTGCCGCGCGCAGTGCCATCGGCAAATTTCGCGGTGCCTTATCGGAAATTCCAGCGCCGCAACTCGGCGCCGAGGTCATCCGTGCATTATTGGCGCGCACTAATCTGCCAGCGACGGCCGTCGATGAAGTGTTGATGGGGCAAGTGCTGACCGCCGGTAGCGGTCAAAACCCAGCGCGGCAGTCGGCGTTGTTCGCCGGCTTGCCGCACGAAGTTCCGGCCGCGACGATCAATCAAGTCTGCGGCAGTGGCTTGCGCGCCGTAATGCTCGCGGCACAAGCCATTCGCTCCGGCGAAGCGAGTTTGGTGATCGCGGGTGGTCAGGAAAATATGAGCTCGGCGCCACACATATTGCCGGACACGCGCAAGGGCAAAAAGATTGGCGATTGGACGTTGCGTGACAGCATGGTCGTTGACGGTCTTTGGGATGCCTTCAACGACTACCATATGAGCCAGACGGCTGAGAACCTTGCCGAACGCTACAGCATCACGCGCGAACAGCAAGATGCTTATTCAGCGCGCTCGCAACAACGGGTCGAAAAAGCGCAGGCGGAAGGTTTGTTTGCCGCCGAAATCGTTCCGATTAAATTACAGAGTGAACGAGGCGTTGCGACTGATTTCCTGGTTGACGAGCAGCCGCGTGCCGGCACCACCGAAGCCACCTTGGCGAAACTAAAACCGGCATTTGGTTCGGGTACGATCACCGCCGGCAACGCATCGAGCCTTAATGACGGCGCCGCGGGTTTGGTCCTCGCATCCGCTAGCCGGGCGCGGGAGCTCAGTTTGCCGGTGCTCGCGATTATTCGCGGCCATGCGACCACCGGGGTCGATCCAGCTTACATGGGGCTCGGGCCGGTATCTTCCACGCGAAAATGCCTGCAGCGCGCAGGTTGGACGCTACAGGATCTCGACTTGATCGAAGCCAACGAAGCCTACGCCGTTCAATCGTTGGCGATCGCCCGGGAGCTGGAATGGGACCTAGCGCGGGTAAACGTACAGGGTGGGGCGATTGCACTCGGTCATCCGCTTGGTGCCTCCGGCGCTCGCGTGCTTGTAACATTGGTGCATTCGATGATACGGCGTAAAGCGCGGCGTGGCCTAGCGACATTGTGCATTGGAGGCGGCCAAGGCGTGGCGTTAGCCGTCGAGCTGCCGTAATCACTTTTGGTCATTCTTACTTATCGCGTTTGGGAGTGTTTGTAATTCATGCAAATTAAGCTTGAAAATCGTCTAGCACTGGTCACCGGTGGTAGTGGTGCACTCGGCACTGCAATCTGTACGTATCTCGCACGCGCTGGCGCCAAAGTCGTCGCCGCGTACGCTAGCCCGGATCAAGCAGCTGCAGAAGCACTGCAAAATGCACTGCGCAGTGAAGGTTTGAATTTGGAATTGGCAGTGGTCGACGTCGCCGATACCGAGGCTTGCGCTGCAGCCATCGGCGATATTGAAAGCCGCTATGCGCCGGTGGATATCATCGTTAACGGTGCCGGCATCACGCGTGATTCCTCATTAAAATCGATGACTGCAATGCAGTGGCAGCAGGTGCTGCGAGTCAATCTGGATAGCGTATTCAATACCACGCGGCCAGCAATTGAAGGCATGCTGGCGCGCGGCTGGGGCCGTATCGTTAATATCTCATCAGTCAACGGTCAGAAGGGACAATTCGGGCAGACAAATTACTCCGCAGCCAAAGCCGGTATGCACGGTTTCACAATGGCGCTGGCACAAGAAGTTGCGCGCAAAGGCGTCACCGTAAACACCGTTTCGCCGGGCTATATTGATAGCCCGATGATACGTGCAGTACCAGAAAACATTCGCACGAAAATTCTGGAATCAATCCCCGCCGCGAGATTTGGCCAACCGCAAGACATCGCTGCCGCGGTGACCTTTCTGTGTTCAGAGCATGCGGCGTTTATTAATGGCGCCAACTTGCCGGTCAACGGCGCTCAGTACACCAGCGCTTAATAGCTGTGCGTTCCCTGTGTAAATAATAGGAAACAATACTCCCAACTTCTAACGAGGTCGGGAGTATTCTATTAAGACAGCCATTCGCATCAAGCCTGTTTTATCTTCTTCAATAACAACGCCGTAAATTTTCTACATGTATTGATTGTAGTATTTCGACTAGAGAAAATTAGGCACTGCAGCTTGATCTCCCGTTACAACGCTCGTTGCCGTGTCGAAAGGATAGCCGCAATAAGTAGCGCCATCGCTGAAAATAGCAATCCACGTTGCAACCCGCCTGTACCGTCGGCAATCCATCCAATTATCGATGGCCCGATGATTTGACCGAAGGCGAAAGCCGTTGTAAACGCGCTAATCCCCGAAGACCAAGCATGAGGTGGCAAATTGTGTCGGACCAGCGCCGTGGTTGCTGCAACCACCGAAAGAAAAATCCCACCAAACATCAAACCCGATATGAACAATAATAACGGGGCGCCAGTGATTGCGGGCAAAATTGTGGCTAAGCAGAGCAAACCATTAAGAATTGCCATTGACTGACCGCCTTTGAAGCGATCTAGCATACGTGCCCATATCCGCGACGACACCATTACCGCCAGCCCTAAAACCGCGTAGAACATTGTGATTGTGCCGGGGGACATTCCTTGCTCTTTTAACAAGGCAATTACGAAGGTCATATAACCGATATAGCCAACACCAAACATCAAATATCCGGCCAAGCCGAATGCAAATGGCTTGAGCTGAAAATTTCCATGGACACTAGGGGCTGCAGGCGTTCCATCGATGTGCCGGGACTGCGATGCCATCACCAGCGTCGCCAATAGGCAAACGCCGCCAAGCGCCACCCATGCCCACTGCCAAGCATGCGCCGCGTGATGGCCGGCAGCTTCTGCCATTACGATCGGCACCAATAATGCCGAAACTGTAATGCCAAAGCCGGTGCCGCCGTAATAGATGCCGATCAGCAGACCGGCGCGGCGTGGATGCAAGGAACTTAAACGCGCCGCCAGCACACCACCAGAAATGAAAATAAAAGCACTGGCAATGCCAGCAAGCACTCGCTGCAAAATCAATAGATTCGCATTTACAACGAGACCAGAAAGCATCATGAACACGCCAGCAAACAGCGCACCTCCAACCAGTGCAGTTTGTGCGCCGCAGCGTCGCATGAGCGCGGGTGTAACGAGCGCGCCGACAAAGTAACCGAATGCATTTCCGGTATTCATCGAGCCCGCTAACAAGTATGTCCAACCGAGATCGGCGCGCATCGAAGGCAACAATAATGCATAGGAAAAACGCGACAGACCAAGTGCAATCGCCGCACCCAACGACAGTGCAAATGCCGTTAAGAACGGCCGCCGCTCAGCAAGTGTTCGTAGACTAGAAGGCATCGTGTCGTCGTCTGCAATGTCAGTCTGTGTTTTCCAAGCGCTGTTCATTTATTACTCCATGTAATGATCTACCCATCTGATAACATGTATTCAGTTCATGTAAAAAATGGTCTTACGTTTTGAATATTATAGATGGAGTAAGAATGTACAAAGCGCAATTTATGCATGCGTTGCATGCGTTTTTTGCATGAGTAATAAACTCTTAACTCTGCCACCGCTAGACGCCATTCGAGGCTTTGTCGCGGTTGCACGCCGCATGAGTATCACGCTCGCGGCCAAGGATTTGTGTTTGACACAGTCAGCGGTTAGCCGGCAAATTCAGAATTTAGAAGAACATCTCGGCGCACCATTATTGATACGAAAGCATCGCGCGATTGCCCTAACTGCCGACGGAGAACAACTACTGCGTCTCGCGTCGCCCTGGCTGGACCGCTTGTCAGAGTATGGGGAGTCAATACAGCAACGGAGTCGTCTACGGGCCGTTACGATTACGGCTTCAATCAGCGTGACGTCGCTATGGATACTCCCTCGGCTCGGTGCGTTTCAAGATGCCCATCCGAATATCGATGTACGGGTATCCGCTAATAATCGCAGGCTAAATCTCAAGCAGGAAAGCATCGATCTCGCGATTTGTTACGCGCGCGAGGGTAGCGTTCCCGCAGGTGCCGTCCGCCTTTTTGGTGAAAAGGTACTGCCGATGGCCAGCAAGAAAGTTGCTGCCCGGGCCTTTCAAACGCCTACTGCACTTTTAGACGAAATCTTGCTTGAATTTGACGAAAGTGCGCGCCCATGGTTGAGGTGGTCAGACTGGCTAACGGCCATCGGCTTGCCGAGTGCAAAGCCGAAAGCTTACCTACACCTCAATCAATATGATCAGGTAATACAAGCTGCCATTGAAGGCCACGGCGTTGCGCTTGGCCGTGTAGCGCTGGTATTTCCGATGCTGAAAGACGGCCGCCTCGTCGCGATGGCGGACAACGGATTCGGCGAAAGTGACTACGCATACTGGCTGATTGACGAATCACCATCGCCGCGTCGTGAAGTTCAGGAGTTTCGAAATTGGATCATAAATGAAGTTCAGCGTGGCGTTCTTGAACTTAAAGAAATGGGCGCGCTACTGTCGTAAGCGTTATCTCTTAAAAGGCTACAGCGCTACTAAGTAAGGCATATTCTATTTTTTAAAGATTGTCGAACGAAAAATAATAAATCACGCCTGATGACCGGCCACGGCATGGTACCAAGCATGAGCCGCAAGCGGGACTGCTGGGACACCGCGGTAGCGGAAAGCTTCTTCGCAACGATCAAGCACGAACTGATCTGGGACCGAGATTTCAAAACCCGCGAACAGGCCCGACAGGAAATCTTCGAATACATCGAGGTCTTCTATAACCGGCAACGCAGCCATCAAACACTCGATTACCGCTCCCCAGTGGCATTCGAGGCCTTGATGGATGTAGCCTGATTTCAGTGTCCGTCAGACTTGAGTCAGTTCAGCCTTTACCTAATTGCCAGCCAGTCGCAGTCGGCAAAAATATTTTCTTACATCAGCTTGATGCCGGGAGACTTAGATGTTCAGTCAACCGTGACGCACGGCGCAGGGCCTTTCCAGCTCGCGACAGGGCGCAATGCTGGGCACTTTTTGGGCCACGAAGTAGCCTCGCTCAAGATAAAATTTTTCGCCGCCGCCGACATCCGCGTCATTCTTAAGCAGTGTGCGGCGACGGATCACGCTTCTTAATTATTGATTCGGCCACAAAATAGTTGAACGAGGTGCTACGCGGCAATTTGAGATCGCACTTTTTCGAGGCGGCGTGAGTGGCCGAATTAATAATAAAATCAAATTGCTTTGTTATTGATCCGGCCATTTCTCGCTTTCTCGGAAGTGCGGCTTCCGGTTTGGCATTGCACTGTCTTTATTCAGGTACTTAATGGCCGGATCAATAAACAAGCATTAAACGCCGTTTACGAGGCCCGAATACGTTGTAGCGATCTTTCATGCCTGGTCCACGTGCTGATCCGTCCCCGCACAGCAGTCATTGAGGTTATCGAGCTTCTGGGGGCCCCACCACCGTTGCCACCGGCTTCGTCTTTTCGTTAATAAAGACGCAGAGCAGCTTCATCGGCTTGTCGCCAAGAACTCGCGCAAAGTGTACATCGCTGTCTGTCACCATGTAGGACATGCCTGGTTTAAAACGCTGGTCAGGCTTGCCTGCGGTGACTAAATCGAGCTCACCTTCGAGAACGTAGGTAACTTCTAAACCTGGGTGGGTGTGTGGAAATGCGCTCGTGCCGTTCGGAACTTCAACAAGATTGAAGTTGACTGTAAACCCATCGGGAAACTCGGTCTTTTGCAGTACCGTGCGCTTGATGCCTCCCTGAACATAGGATGTGCCGACTGCGGCGGTCAACGCGGCTTGCGCTTCAGGATCCAACTTTACGGCTTGCATGTTGTTCTCTCTCTCTGCCCTTAGAATAAAAAATAGCTTCCTTTACAAAGTCTGCACAAAACGTAGAACTACATTATTTCGCTATCAGAAAGCTGAACTTAATGTAGTCAAATTTTGAAGTCAAGCAGCTATAGACATAAATCAAAATTTTGCGCTCTGGCTCATCCACATTATTTTTACCTGATTCGCTTAAGCAGAAGTCATTAAATTCCACACGCTAAAACACAGTATGACGTTTCAAAAAATTCTAAATTGCAAATAAGAGTGCCGTTATTGTTATTGTTAACAACGCTGGTTGTTATGTCGTCATTTATCTAAATATTCATCGATGTTAAAGGAACTAGCAGATGATATCGACGGTCGAGAGTCGAAGAAGACGAAGCCTTGGTGACTACAGAAGTTAATCTAGTTCGTTGTAATAAAATAATATTATTGTGGCATCGCGCCGAATTAGCTGATACCTCGCTGCTGCCTAATGTTTCCTTGGTTTGTCGTGACATTGTGAATTCTTGTAAGGAAATAGATTGTCGCCGCAGTCAGAATCTATGGGCATTGTAGGTGACATCTAAATCTCGCTCAATCCCATTCGCAGAATGTTGGACAACGAAAGAACTTATGTTATAGCGTAGGTCAAATAGTAATTCTATTAATTGTGAATTTGAAATTTATAATGCATACCTAGTTGCAGGGCCAGTTGTTGCTTTACACGTGAATATTAGTGTCGTTATTCTGTAATGCCGCCGCGCCGTTTATTTGGGCAGCGACGGCTCCGTTTATATTAATTATTTTGACGAGGACATCATGCAGGAACGTATGGGTGGCTGCCTATGTGGAGCGGTACGGTACACGTTGAAAGGCGAGCCCAGGTCGATTGCAGTTTGTCACTGTACGCATTGCCAGAAGCAAAGTGGCGGTACGTTTTCCTTTAACCTTGTTGTAAAGGAATCTGACTATGAGCAGAAGGGGGAGACCAAGATCTACGTGGATAAAGGCGATAGTGGGCAGCCGGTATACCGCCATTTTTGCGGCGCCTGCGGATCTCATATCTTCGCTAAGATTTCTGCGGCACCGGGGAAAATTGTACTAAAAGCTGGTTCGCTAGATAGCATGGAAGGGTTGCAGCCGCAGGCGGAAATAAATACCGAACATGCGGTGAAGTGGCTCTCACCGGTCGAAGGCGCAAAGCGCTTTACGCAGAATCCCTGACTGCCGACATTCGTTCGCCCGCCAAGCGATGTGCTGAGTCGGATGCGTTCGCTGCCGGCTCGAAACTAATACAAGACATCGGCCTGCCTCAGGTTCTTAGCTTCCGCGCGCCCGTTACGTCACGGGTGTTTAGCGGTCGGGAGTAGGCATTGCAGAGTTGGGCGGGTGTTGGTGTGCGCCGAGGTTGGATCACAGCCGCACCCATACGAGCAAGATAGATCCCCTAATACTCATTGCGCAGTACGGCTCGCGCAGGTTCGGTCGTGCTTAGCCGAAATGAACAGTAAGAGGGTAAAGCCGCGTAGATGTAGTTGGTTGCCTAGATTGACGTTGCAAAAAGTATTTGCCGCATTGGAAGCTAAAACAATAATCGCTAAGGAAGGAGAGATATGACTACAAGTCATGACACTATAATTAAATTCAAACCGTATACCCGCCATACCATACGGGATGCGCCGCAGTGGAAGAAGCTTACGGAGGATCAGCGCGAGGCGGTGGCTGTCGTATCGCGGGTGCTGCCATTTCGGGTCAATTCGTATGTTATGGATGAGTTGATCGACTGGGACAACGTACCTGATGACTCAATCTATAGGCTCACGTTCTCACATCGCGACATGCTGCTGCCTTCCGAATACGAGACGTTGCGGAATTTGGTGCTTGTCGACAAGGATGAACACAAAATTGAGCAGATGGTGCGCCAAATCAGGATGCGTATGAACCCACATCCGGCTGGGCAGATGACGCACAACGTGCCGATTATGGATGGGCGATCATTAAACGGGTTACAACACAAGTACCGGGAAACGGTGTTGTTCTTCCCCAAAGCTGGGCAGACCTGCCATGCCTACTGCACATTCTGCTTTCGTTGGCCGCAATTTGTCGGTATGGAAGAACTTAAGTTCGACGCCAAAGACGCGTCAGAGTTAGTTGAGTATCTGAAGCGGCACCGAGATGTCACTGACATTCTTATTACCGGCGGTGATCCTATGGTAATGAACGCGCGTTCGTTAGGTAACTACATTGAGCCGTTGCTCGTGCCGGAGTTGTCGCATATTCAAAACATTCGCATTGGCACCAAGTCTGTCGCCTACTGGCCGCATCGTTTCGTTAGTGATAAGGATGCAGATGACGTACTGCGATTGTTTGAAAGGGTTGTTGCATCCGGCAAAAATCTTGCGCTGATGGGGCACTACAATCACCCTGCGGAATTACGCACGCGTGTTGCGCAGCAAGCGATAAAGCGGATTGTTTCGACCGGTGCGACGGTGCGCATGCAAGCGCCTTTAATCAGGCACATCAACGAGGATCCAGCCGGTTGGGCAGAACTGTGGACCACAGGAACACGGCTTGGCGCTATTCCGTATTACATGTTTGTTGAGCGAGATACCGGCCCTAGCCGTTACTTTGAGATGCCTTTGGCTAGGGCGTATGCCGTGTTTCAGGAAGCATACAAACAAGTTTCTGGCTTGGCGAGGACCGTTCGAGGCCCCTCGATGAGTGCACATCCAGGCAAGGTGGTTGTCGACGGCATCGTGACGCTAGGCGGCGAAAAGGTTTTCGCGCTGCAGTTTCTCCAGGCGCGAAACGCGGATTGGGTACGTAAGCCGTTTTATGCAAAATTCGATAGCAAGGCCACGTGGTTTGATCAGCTCGTTCCGGCATTTGGCGAGAAGAAGTTCTTCTTTCAAGAGGGCGTTACGTCTCCACACAAGGACGACGCGTTTGAGTCGCCTATTCCTCTGGCGGCCTTAAGCCGCATGCCTAAGGGGCCAGCCGGCTCGTATCTTGGCGTGTCTTGAGGTGCGGTCATGAGTAAAATTGTCTATGAGGTGTACGCGCTGCGCTATGCAACGCACGCCGGTCGGCATGCGTCGGAGAACTTCATCTTTTCCGATTTTCATGATGACGTGCTGATGCCACTCGATTTTTTTATGTGGGCGATCAAGGGTAGAGATCAGGTGATTATAGTGGACACCGGATTCGATGCGGAAACCGCAAAGAAACGGCAACGTACTTATCTGCAAAGCCCCGTTGAGATGCTGCGTGAGATCGGTATCAACGCAGACGACGTAACTAACGTCGTTATCACGCATATGCATTACGATCATTGCGGCAATCTGATGGCGTTTCCGAATGCACGATTTCACATCCAAGACGACGAGATGGCCTACTGCACTGGTCGTTGCATGGGCCACGAAGCGTTGCGGAAGCCGTTTGAGGTTAAGGACGTAATCAATGCTATCCAGTGCTTATTTGAAGGGCGGCTGGTGTTCCATAAAGGCAACAGCAAGCTTGTGGACGGCATTTTCTTGCATCAGCTTGGTGGACATACCAAAGGCCTGCAAGTTGTGACGGTGCCAACAGTGCGCGGCGAAATCGTTCTCGCAAGCGACGCCGCGCACTATTGGGACAACATTCGTGAGCGCAGCCCTTTTCCGATCGTAGTCGATGTCGAAGGCATGCTGGAAGCACACGAAAAAATAGAAGCGCTTGCCGATGGCCCGTATCACATTATTCCCGGCCACGATCCTAAGATCTTAGAGGTCTTCCCGAAACTGCCGGGCAACAACAATATCGCTTTGCTTCATGTGCAGCCGGTGTTCCCAAATCAGGGAAATATCCAAAACGTCACGTCACAGCAACTCGCCACTACGTCTCAATAAATCAAAATGGAAACAACACGCGTCACGATTATTGGAATGGGCCCGCGGGGCCTGAGCATACTTGAACGCTTGGTAGAGTTATTACATGCCAATCCGTTATCGGCCAACATCAAGATCGATATTGTGGAGCCGGCCGAATGTGGTCAAGGCGCGCACCCTTCACATCAGCCGGATCATCTATTAACCAACACGGTGGCGTCACAAGTCAGTATCTTTGCGCAAGATAGCGTGGTTGCCGGGAAAGACGGTATATCGTTAACTCAATGGGCACGGTTAGCGGGCTATCGCGCATTTGGCAATCGCTTTTTTCCGGTAAAAAATGACGCAGGTCGGGAGATCACTGACCATGACCATCTGCCGCGGAATATGTTGGGTGAATATTTAACCTGGGCGTTTGACCGAATTATTCAGGTGTTGCCGAAGAACGTGCGCATTGAACATCACCGGCGGCGTGTCGTGGATTTGATCGAGTTGAGGAAGGGCGGATTTACTGTCTGTCTCGACAACGGCTTCCAGTACTGGGCGGATTATGTGTTTATTGCAACCGGCCACGGTACGCGCGCGCCGTCGCAAAGCGACCTCGCGTTTGAATCATTCGTTAAGTCGGCGGGCGTGAAAAATCCCAAGCTCGATTTTTTTGCCAGCCCATATCCCGTTCATAGACTCGGCACAATACCGGCTGCCTCTACCGTCGCGGTGCAAGGGTTAGGCTTGACGGCATACGACGTTATTTCAGCCTTGACGACGGGGCGTGGGGGCCAGTTTATCGAGGACAATGGCCAGTTCCGTTATCAGGCTAGCGGTCGCGAACCGAAGATTTTGCTGTTCTCGCGGAATTGTTTGCCGTTTGCCGCGCGTGGTGCCAATCAAAAGGGGATTGCCGGCCGCCATCAGGCGCGCTTCTTTACCGTCAATGCGGTCAAAGCGCTGCAGGAACACGCTGCTAGCCGTACCGGCAAACGTCAACTCGATTTTATCGAGGCGGTATTGCCGTTAATCGAAAAAGAAATGGCTTATGCGTACCGCGCCACGCAGACGGGGCGTGATCCAGACGCTGCGTCGTTCCAGCCGACGGCAGAAGAACAGCAGGCCATTTCGCAGTTGCTGAATCCGCTGAAGGACAAAACATTTTTGTCATTCGAGTGCTTCAAGAAATTTTTTCGTGCACTGGTGGAGGCTGACCTTGCTGAAGCGCATAAGGGAAATTTGACGAGCCCGGTAAAGGCGGCGACGGACGTATTGCGCGACGTCCGCGAAGCTTTGCGTGCTGCAGTGGAGTTTGCGGGCCTAACGCCGTCGTCCCATAAGGTCTATATGGAAGATTTTGTTGCCACGACGAATCGGATTTCTTTCGGGCCACCTCGGCGGAGAAATGCCGAACTACTCGCGCTGATGGACGCTGGTCTGCTCGATATCGTTGGCGGGCCGGGTAATCGGGTCGTCACCGATCCCAGCGGCGGGCAATTCTGCATCATAAATCAATTTGGTGGCGAGGAAGTCAGGCACGCGGCGGATGTGCTGGTGATCGCAAGATTGGATCCCTATTCACCAAATACTGATTCTTCGACGCTCACCCGGAATATGGTCCGTAGGGGCATCGTGCGGCCGCACCTAAACGGCGACTTCCATCCTGGTGGTCTCGACATTAACCAAGACATGCAAGTCATTAGTGCAGTCGGCAAGCCGTACGCAAATCTGTGGGCAATCGGCTTCCCGGTTGAAGGTCCGCATTTTTATACCCACGCCTTGCCCCGGCCGTTGATGAACGCGAGGTTTACGCAAGATGCGCATCGGTGCGTCGCGCAGTTGCTGGAGTCTCTGCGGCGACAGCAGCAGATTAAACCCGAGGACGAGTTGCTAGAGTGCCAAGTAAAATAATATTCCTGCATCCGCCGGAAGGCCGAGTCGGCCGCGCCACGTTGGTGAGGTTGATGACTGTGTAAGCGTTCGCCGACGGCCAAGTGGGTGACGCCGTCCGATATGGAGCGCATCAACCCCGACTCCAAAAACAACCGCCACCCAAGGCGGAGGGAGGTCGAAATCCCAAATAATTTGGCGGGCGAATATAAAAAGGCGCGTTACCCGCAATCACGGCGACGTGGTCAGTTGTGCCGGTGAAGACGGGTGCTTGAGCGCCGTACTTGCATAAGCGGCGTCGAATGAGCGCCAATAAAACTGGGCAAAAAAAATGAGGCAGCGGAGTTACCCGCTGCCTCATTGTTTGATGCTTACGCTTCTGATCTGTTTGGTGGGCTGCCCCAGACTCGAACTGGGAACCTACTGATTAAGAGTCAGCTGCTCTACCATTGAGCTAGCAGCCCGCACTACAGAACAAAAATTGGGGTGGACGATGGGACTCGAACCCACGACCTCCGGAATCACAATCCGGAGCTCTAACCAACTGAGCTACGCCCACCATGGTCTCGCATTATAACTGACTTCCGTCGGCCGTGAAAAGCGTTTTTACTGGCTTCTGTTGGGGCGACAGGGTTGGCCTCAAAAACCCCATGTGATATCAATGGTTGCCCCCGTTTGAGGCTTAGTTGTTTGCTGTCGGCGGTGGGTTTTCAAAGCTGCCGACGAAGCCTGGGAACACCGCTGGGCTCTCGAAGCCATCGGCAGCGATGCTGGAGACGCCGAAGAACCAGTCGTCGATGACGACATTTTTCAGCGTCAGCGCCGTTGCGTTGTCGATCCGCTTTGAGTATTGCCATAGCGGTGCGGTGGTATCCCGCCACCAGACGCGGTAGCCGGCTGCACCGGGAACGGCGTTCCATTTAATCACGGTGTCCGGCGTGACCGCGCCTTCGATCGCCACGCCGGTCGGCGGCTGCGGCGCGGCAGCCAGGGCCGCCATCGTGATCGCGTTCAGGCGGGTGACTTGCGCGAGGTAGGGGAAGTCGACGCCTTCGATGGTATCGCCAAATTTAATGCCGTTTTCGGTGCGCAGATCTTGATGCTGCCGTGTGTAGTTTTCGTGGGCTTCCGAGACGCGGACCGCCGGATAGCCGGCTTCGAGGAACGGCACTTGATCGCCACCGCGACCGTAGCGGTCGGTGCGATAAATCATGCGAACTTGGAAGTTAGTCAGCGTTGTTTCCGCGAGCGTGCTCATGTAGCGGGCGATGTTGCGCGAAGGCGAGTCGACTTCGCCGCCGTGGTAGCCGCGGTACTTGGCTTGCTCCGGCGTTTCGGTTGAGCGCGTGCCTTCGCTGAGAATTCGAACGTGCGTGTTATCGACGACGCCATCTTGGCCGTGCGTGTTGCCGATGATGTCGTTGTTTAAATCGGCTTCGACTTGCCAGCCCTGCGCTTTCGCGTAGTCAGCCAGCACTTTGCCGCCGTACAAGCCTTGTTCTTCGCCGGAGAGCGCGGCGTAAACCAAGGTCGCGCGGAATTTATACTTGGAAAGCACCCGTGCGGCTTCGATTGCGGCGGCAACACCGGAGGCATCGTCGTTGGCACCGGGCGCATCGCTGATGATATTCATGACGTCGGTAACGCGTGAGTCCAAATGCCCGGCGATCAGGATGACCCGATTGGGCTCCTCAACACCGCGCTGAATCGCCACCACATCGACCACCTCGGTCGGCTGCGGAACGCGCTTGCCGGTGACGGTTTGCGCTGGCGTGACGACTTCCAGGCAGCCGTTGCAGTCTTTGCTGATCTCGGCAAACCGTGACGCAACCCAACGCCGCGCCGCGCCGATGCCGCGGGTATCGGAGGTGGTATCGGACAACGTATGCCGGGTGCCGAAGCTAACCAGTTTTTCGATCGTCGTGTGCAGTGCTTCTGGTTGCACCGTGGCGGCAATTGTTTCGAGCGAGACCGCCGCGTTCGGCGCAGGTCTAGCAGGGGCGGCGGGCTGTTGAGCGCAGGCGGAAAGCGGCAGTGTCGCGGCTGCAAGCAAGAGTAGAGCTGGGCGCATGATGACCGACTCGGCAATGGGTTCGGCGTATTGTCGCCGAGTTGCGGGCCGCTAGCAGCAGCGGCCCGCAGAGCGCAGCTTTGTGTGTCGCGTTTACAGGCGGGTTTTGAACTGCACGCCGAAGATGCGCGGCTCGTTGATGAAGCCGGTCAGGTTGTTGAAGTCGATCCCGCCGACGACCCGCGTGGTGCCGGTGATATTGCGCGAGAACGCCGCGAGTTCGTAGCGTCCGTTGTCCCAGTTATAGCCGAGGCGCAGGCCGCCTTCGAGCAAGGGCTTGCCGCGATACTCCGTGGACTCGTACAGGAAGAAGTTCACCGCGCTGCGGTACGACCAATCGGTTAACGCGAAGAACTCGGAGCTGCCGGTGACCGGAATCGCATAACGCAGTGTGAAGTTGCCGGTGACGCGCGGCGCCTGCGGCAGCGAATTGCCATTGATCGAGACGGTGCCCGCGGCCGGACCGGCCGGATCGAGCACGGTGCAGCCGCTGCCGCACGGCGCGACGAACAGATTCGGATCCTTGATTTCGGTGAAGTTGTAGCTGCCACCTAATGTCAGCAGCAAGCGCTCGGCGAGGTAGGCTTTGAAATCCAACTCGGCACCCTGCAGCACGCTCTTGTCGGCGTTCAACAGACGGTTAAAGTTGCTGCCGCCGCCGACTGCGGTGAGCTGCTGATTGTTGACGTCAGACCGGAAAATGTCGAACGACAGGCGTGCGCGGCGGTGGAAGAAGTCGGCTTTAACGCCGGTTTCGTAGGACAACACAGATTCGGTATCGGCGACCGATAGGGTGTCGCCGAACACCAGGCGGCCTTGAATACTCGGCGCACGGAAGCCGCGCGCCACGCGGGCGTAGAAGTTCACGTCTTTATTCAACGTGTAAACGCCGCTCAAATCCCAGCTGACGTCATAGGCGTTCGGGTGCGCGGTCAAAACGCCGGTGGGCGGTGCGCCGAACGGCGAGATCAAGCGCTCGGCCGAGAAATCCTTGCGGTCTTCGGTATAGCGCACGCCGCCTTTCAGCGTGAAATCTTTTGTGACCTCGTAATCGGCCGAAGCGAATACCGCCAGCGCGTTGTTCAGCTGCCGCTGGCGGGCAAAGCCATCAACGCTGCCGCCGGCGAGCGTGGCGTAGTCGAAGCTATTGATTTTGATGTCTTCGAAGAAATAGTAGAGCCCGCTCTGCCAGTTCAAAGGCCCGTTGTAGTGCGACTCAACGCGGAATTCCTGCGTGATTTGCTTGTGGCCGGGTAGGCCGTCGGCAGACTCAGCCGGGAACGGAATAAAGCCTGGGCCGGACGGTGGCGCGAACACGGCGCCGAAGCCGCCATCAATATCGCCACGGCTAAATGTTTGCGCGTGTTCGAAACCGGAGATCGAATGCAGTGCGTAATCGCCGATGTTCCAACGCAGGCGGATGTTGCCGCCGGTGGCGTTTAGCTTCTGTTGATTCTGGCCGTCGATTGCAACATTGCGGCGCTCGAAATCGTCGACCAAATCATTCGTGCCCGGCTTGATGATATTGGCGCGGAACAGACGCGCGGTGCCTTCAAGTTGCCGCGTATGGACGTTGAACAAAGCGCTGAAATCTTTGCTCGGCTGGAATAACAGCTGCGCGCGTGCCGCGCCTTCGTTATAGCCTTCCAACGAATCTTTGGTGTTGCTGAAGGTGTTGTTTACGTAGTCATCCCGATGCTGATACAGCGCCGAAACGCGCGCTGACCACGCGCTGCTGAGCGGGATATTGATCGCGCCGTCGATATTGGCGGTGTTATAGGTGGCGTCGGAAACGTTTAAGTAGCCTTCGCGTGTTTGTCCTGGCTTTACGGAGTCAAACTTAACGACGCCAGCCGGCGTGTTGCGGCCGAATAGGGTGCCCTGCGGGCCGCGCAAAACTTCGACTTGATCGACGTCAAAAATCGGGAAGCCTTTCAGAATCGGATTCTCTTGCACGACTTCGTCGTAAATCAGCGAAACCGGCTGCGAAGCGTTCAAGTCGAAATCAGTATTGCCATAACCGCGGATGTAAAAACGCGGAAAGGCACGACCGAATGACGACTCGATGTTCAAACTTGGCACGCGCGCGGCGAGCAGACGCACGTCTTGGCCGCCGGAAGTCAGTACGTCGAGCGCTTCGTCTTTCAACGTCGAAATCGAGATCGGCACGTCCTTGATGTTTTCATTGCGCCGTTCGGCGGTAACCGTAACCGGCGCCAGTTCTTCAGAAGTGACGGCGGCTGGCGTGGCTTCCTGCGCCTGCGAAACGGAGGCCGTACCGACGAACGTCAGCCAAATTGCCGTCTGCAACGGAGAACGTGCGGCGCGCCGCAGAGTATTTTTTTGCATCGTGCTATCCCTGAATTGATCGATCGGCCTTTGCGGCCGCTAGAAGTATTGTGATGAAAAATGATGCAAAAAGCGTGCACCTGCGGCGCGATAAACGCCGCTATCTCGCGTTGGCAGCTTGATCCGGCGTACCGTTCGGCGATGACTTAGTGCTCGATTAGAAGATCGGCCAACATCGCCGCAACTGTAGCGGTGGCGCGGCGGAGGTCGTTTAAGCGCAGGCATTCATCGGCGGCGTGGCCATTGGCTTCGCGCAAGGTGCGCGGGCCGGCGCCGTACAACACGGTTGGAATACCCGCTGCGGCGTAATGACGGGCGTCGGTGTACAGCGGCACGCCGTGCTCAGCGATCTCACTGCCGAAGAACGCTGCGCCGTGTTTTTGCAGAGACTGCGTCATCCGCTCGGCGCCGGGTAGTTTTTTCAGCGGCTGGGCGAACAACAAACGGCGAATTTCGACGCGAATGCCGGGGTAGGTGCTGGCAGTGTCTTCGATCAGCTGCCGCAGTGCGGCTTCGGCTTGCTCGGTTGATTCCTCCGGAATCATGCGGCGGTCGATCCGAAAGCTAACGCGATCCGGGACGACATTCGTGTTGATACCGCCCGCGATTAGGCCGACGTTAAGCGTTGGGCTGTCGATGCCATTGGTGCTTGATTTCATCTGTTTCAACGTCGCGCGCGAGGCGTACAGCGCGCTCAAGATGCCATTCGTGGCCTCTAGCGCATCGATGCCCGACTGCGGCATGGCTGCATGGCCTTGGCGGCCGTGTACTGTTACTTCCAAATGCAGGCAGCCGTTATGCGCGGTGGTTACGGCGTATGAAAACCCTGCGCTGAGCGCGTAGTCCGGCTTGCTCAGGCCTTGCTGCAGCAGCCACAACGGGCCGATATCGCCGCCCACTTCTTCGTCGTAAGTGAAATGCAGTTCCACGCTGCCGTTTAACTTCGCGCCGTTATTTTGTAGTTCCTGCAGCGCACGCAAGGCAAAAGTGTAAGTCGCGAAATCGGATTTGCTGACCGCGACGCCCCGACCGTACATCACCGGGCCAAATTCGGGGTCTTCGACCACCTCGGCGCCGTACGGGTCGTGCGTCCAGCCTTGTCCGGGCGGCACCACATCGCCATGCGCGTTCAGCGCGATGCACGGGCCGCCAACACCGAACTGCTGCCGCACGATCAAATTCGTCGCCGAAATCATCCCGGCGGCGCGTACCGTTGCTTCGGGCACCGAGTGAACTTCAACGGTGTGGCCGAGCGCGGTTAGCAATACTCGGGCTTTTTCTGCGTGCGCGGCGCAGTCACCGGGCGGGTTATCCGTTGGTACTTTCACCAACTCGGCGAGGAAGGCGCAGGCGGTGGCGAATTGGTTGTCGACAACGTGTTGAATTTCGGCGTCATGCTCAGCGATGGTCATAGTGCTTGGGAATAATTTTCAAGGAAGTCGGCAAAGACGTGCGCGGCCAGATCGGCGTCGGCAACGTCCATCGTTTCAGCAGGATTGTGACTGATCCCGCCCGCGCCGCAACGGACGAACAGCATGCCGACATCGGTGATGCTGGCGAGCTTCATTGCATCATGGCCGGCGCCGCTCGGCAGGTAGCGGCTTTGCGTAGCGCCGGTTACGGCGCGAATCGCACGATCAAGCCGCTGCTGCAGCAGCGGTGCGCACGGCGTGGCGTCCGCGTGGACGATCTTAACAATGCCCGCACGAACATTGCGCCGAGCGCTGATTTCCGCAATCGCCGCTAGCACATCGGCTGCCGCGGCATCGCGGCTGGCGTCGTCCGGCGCGCGGATATCGAGCGAGAATTCGCAGCGCCCGGGGATGACATTCACGGCGCCGTGCGGCACGTCGAGTTTCCCGACCGTGCCGACCAAGCCCGGCGCCTGCGTGCAACGGCGCTCGACGTACAGCACGATTTCGGCAGCCGCTGCGGCAGCATCCCGGCGCAGGTGCATCGGCACTGTTCCGGCGTGGCCAGCAACACCGGTTAACGTCACTAAATAACGCAGGCTGCCGGCGATTGCGGTGACCACGCCCAGCGCTAGGTTTTCTTCGAGCAACACCGGGCCTTGTTCGATATGGACTTCAACGTAGCCGAGCAGTTGCTTCGGGTCGCGTGCGGCGGTTGGGATCGCTTCCGCGTCCAGGCCGGCGAGACGCAGTGCTTCGCGCAGGCTAATGCCGTCGGCATCGCATTTATCGAGCAGCGCTAAGTCGAAGTCGCCTGCGATGGCGCTGCTACCGAGAAAGGTCGATTTAAACCGCACGCCTTCTTCTTCGCTGAACGCGATAACTTCGACATCGAACGGCAGGCGTATTCCGCGCAGCCGCAGCTGGCGTAGCACGACTATTGGCAGCAGGATGCCGAGGCGACCGTCATACCGGCCGCCGTTGATCACAGTGTCGTAGTGCGAGCCGGTCAGCAGCGTTTTGGCGTCTGGCGCGCTGCCGCGGAGGCGGCCAACGACATTGCCAATGGCGTCGATTTCTGCCGTCATGCCGGCTTGCAGCATCCAGTCGCGCAACAATTTTGCGCTGGCTTGATGTGCCGGCGAGAGATACGTGCAGGTGAGCTCTTCGCCGTGCTCGCTGTGCCGCGCGAGGCGCTCGGTCATCGCAAAAATTTCATCGCCGTACGGCTCAATCACGCGATCCGCAAGGCGGAATGCGGCAATCCGCCCGACTTCGTGCAAAGCCGCGCGCAGCTCGGTTTCCACTGGGTGATGTAGGCGCTGCTCAAACGCGCGCAAGATCGCGGCACGGTCATGGCCTTTTACCGCGATGATGAACGGGAAGCCGAAACGGGCGTTGTAGTCGGCATTCAATTGCTGCAGTCGGGCGTATTCCTCCGGCGAGCAGGCGGCCAGGCCTGCGCCGGCTTGCTCGCGCGTCGAATCTGGCGTCAATTCGCCACGAATTGCGGCTTTGCCCGCGAGTTCGGGATGCGCGCGCAATAGCGCCAATTGCAATTCATGCGAGGCGCTGAGCGCCGCGTGAGTCAGCGCCTCGTGCAAGGCGTAGCGGTTCGCGAACGGCCGCATTTCGGCCGCGTGTTCGGCAACCCAGGGTGAGTGCTCGAAGATGCCATCGAGCAAAGTAACGAATTCGGCGACGCTCGCCGCATTTAGCGCTTGCAGAGTGATCATGGCGTTGGCGCCTGCACTAGCGGGAAGTTCGCATGCCAATGCTGCGCGATGTCGATCCGCCGGCAAATCCAAACGTCCGGGAACGACTGCACGTAGTCGAGGAAACGTTGCAACGCCGCGATACGCGCCGGCCGGCCAATCAACCGGCAATGCAGGCCGATCGACAACATCTTCGGTGCGTTCAAACCGTTCGGATCACCTTCGGCGTAGAGGCTGTCGAAGGCGTCGCGCAGATAGTCGTAAAACTGGGTGCCGGAGTTAAAACCCTGCACGGCGGCGAAGCGCATGTCGTTGGTATCGAGCGTATACGGCACCACCAGATGCGGTTGGGTCCCGGTGTTGGTTTCGACTTGCGTCCAATACGGTAGATCGTCGGCATAAGAGTCGGCATCGTAGGCAAAGCCGCCGTGTTCGACGACTAAGCGTCGCGTATTCGGACTATCGCGCCCGGTATACCAGCCGAGCGGCGCGCTGCCAGTCAGCTCGCGGATGATCTGTACCGCTTCGATCAGATGCGCGCGCTCGGTGGCGATGTCCATCTGCTGATAGCTGATCCAACGCAGGCCGTGCCCGGCGATTTCATGGCCGAGTTCCAAACACGCCGCTACCGCCTCTGGCTGACGTTGTAAGGCCATCGCCACACCGAAAATGGTTAGCGGCAAACCACGCTGCTCGAAGGCCCGCAGCACGCGCCAAAAGCCGGCACGCGAGCCGTATTCGAACAAGGATTCCATGCTCATGTGGCGCATCGGAAACGACGGCGCGTTAATGATCTCGGAGAGAAAGGTCTCCGACGCAGCATCGCCGTGCAGCACATTGTTCTCGCCGCCTTCCTCGATGTTCAGCACGAACTGCAGCGCTACGCGTGCGCCGTTCGGCCAGTGCGGATGCGGCGGGTTGCGGCCGTAGCCGAGGAGATCGCGAGGGTAAGGTGCGGATGAAGACATGGAAAGATACTAGGCGGTTGAGTGGGGATTACCGGCGCATGGACAGCGAATTGGAGGCTAACGATCCAAGCACATTGTTATGGCGGTCAGTGCGGTGCGCCGGCAGCGATCCACGCTAGCATCTGGCTGCGCTCGGCGTCGCTCATCTGAGTCAAATTGCCGACCGGCATCGCGCCGCTTGCGAGTTGGACTTGCATGGCCGCTGCGTGTTCGAGCACGCGTTCCGGGGTGTCCAGCATCACACCTTTCGGCGGTGCGCTGAAGCCGGCGAAGCGGGGATGTTCGGCGTGGCAGACCGCGCAGCGTTCGGCGACGATGGCGAGCACCTGCTGAAACTGCGCTGCGGGCGGCTGGGTTGCTGAGGATGTTGCGACCGCCGATGCCGGCTTCAGCAGCCAAGCCACCAGCGCCAGCGCGATAAGCCCGATCAGCAACGGCGTCGGCGCGGTACGGCCGCCACGCTCGTGGGCTTTGTGGCGATTGACGAACCAAACGCGGATCGTCGCGCCAGCGATGGTCAAACCGATCAACGCCAGCCAGTTATAGCCGCTGCCGTAGGTCATCGCGTAATGGTTGCTGATCATCACGAACAGCACCGGCAGCGTGAAATAGGTGTTGTGCACCGAGCGCTGCTTGCCGCGTTGGCCGTGAATCGGGCTCGGAACGCGGCCGGCCTTGATGTCGGCCACCATTTGCCGCTGCCCAGGGATGATCACAAAAAACACGTTCGCAGCCATGATGGTGCCGAGCAAGGCGCCGAAGTGTAGAAAGGCCCCGCGACCGCTAAAGACCTGGCACAAACCCCAGGCCGCAGCGGCCAGCAAAATGCCGAGCACGGTGCTCAGTGCGCCGTTATTCCGCGCCAGCGGTGATTGGCACAGCGCGTGATAAATCCCCCAGCCACCGAATAAGCTCGCGAGGCCGATCGCGATTGCCGCCGATGGCATGAGCGCGTACACCCGCGGGTCGATCAGATACAGTTCTGGCGCGCGGTAATACAGCAGGCAAAGCAGGAAAAAGCCACTCAGCCAGGTGCTATACGCTTCCCAATAAAACCAGTGCAACGTGCTTGGCAGTTGCGCCGGGGCTAGTTTGTATTTCTGCGGATTGTAAAAACCGCCGCCGTGTACCGCCCAGAGCTCGCCGCCGACGCCTTTATCGGTCAGCGTTTTGTCGTTTGGTACTAACAGGTGGTTGTCGAGCCAGACGAAGTAAAACGAAGCGCCGATCCAGGCGATGCCGACCACCACATGTGTCCAGCGCCCAAGTAGGCTGAGCCAATCGATCCAATACGCACCCATCGTCAGATGTTCTTCTCGTTGTTGTTTTTGCCGGCGGGAACAGGCCGCGATGCTTGGCCGCATTCGGCGCAATTATTGAGGCTGCAGCTCACTTCGTGATGCGGGCGGCGCAGCGCCAGCCCGGCACGTTTGGCGGCGTTGCCTTGCAGGAGCTGGGCAGCAATCGATACGGCGATTGCAGCCGGCCATTTGCTTGTGGCATTACCGGCGCCGACCGGGCAATTTAAGCGGGTTAGCGCTTGTGGTGTGATGCCATCGCGAAAGAGACGTGACCGGAACCGCGCCGCCTTACTCGTTGAGCCGATTAAGCCGAGGCTGGCGAAATCGTTCCGTTCCAAGATCGCGCGGCAGAGTTCATAGTCCAGCTGATGGCTGTGTGTGAGCACCAGGAAGCGGGTCTGGCTCGGCGCGCGGGCAACGGCGGCGACCGGATCGACGAGCGCGAGCACGCTCAGTGAAACGGGTAAGTCGGCAGGGAAGAGCCCCGCGCGGCTATCGATCCAGGTGATTGCGAACGGCAAATCGACGACGATCCGCACCAACGCTTGGCCGACATGGCCGGCGCCGAATACCCATAGCGGTGGATGAGCGGGGCCGGGCGCTTCGGTTAGCGTTTGTGCTGCGTCGTCAAATGCGAATGCGGTTTCCTGCGCGGCGGCGGGTCGTAGCGTGTAGTGAATTTGGCCATCATCGAGCCGGCTTTCCAAACGCTGCGCATGCCGGCTGCGCTGCGCTTTATGGACAGCGCGCAGCAATGGCAGATCGTCCGTGCTAAAGCGGTTCAGCCAGACCGTTACCACCCCGCCGCAGCATTGGCCGAGTTCGGTACCGAGTACCAACCGTACCGTGCGCCCGCCGGCTTGCGATTGCAGCAATGCGTGCGCTGCCTGCAACGCCTGCCATTCCAGATTCCCACCGCCTATGGTGCCGATCATGCGCGCGCTGCTGACCAGCATGCAGGCGCCGGCTTCGCGCGGCGCCGAGCCGCGAACATCGGCGATAACCACGCGCACCAACGCATCTTCCGACGTCAATAGTTCCAGCGCTTGCTGCGGCCAGTTGCGCAGTGGCGGCAACGGCTGCTCTAACGAAGCGCCGAGTTCAAGTGCTAATGGAATGCCGCGGGCGCTCATGTCAGGCGAATCGCATCAATTGCGTTCAGCACCGCTTCCGGCGTCGCCGGTGCTGGCAAATCCGGCAAGGCGCCGGCCGGGCCGCAGGCGGCAACCGCATCGCGAATCGCGTGGAATACCGAGATCGCCAACATCAGCGGCGGCTCGCCGACGGCCTTCGAGCGATAAATCGTATCTTCCGGGTTCGGTGCATGTTCGAGTAAGCGCACTGTGGCGCGCGCCGGCCAGTCCCGCGCCGTTGGAATTTTATAGGTCGAGGGCGCGTGGGTTTTCAGCTCGCCACGGGCATTCCAGTACAGTTCTTCTGTCGTCAGCCAGCCCGCGCCTTGCAAGAATGCGCCTTCGATTTGGCCGAGATCGATGGCAGGATTTAGTGAGGTGCCGACGTCGTGCAGGATGTCTACAGCGAGCAACTGTGTTTCGCCGGTCAGCGTATCGATGGCGACTTCCGATACCGCCGCGCCATACGCGAAATAGAAAAACGGCCGGCCACTAAGGGTAGTACGGTCCCAGTGGATTTTCGGCGTTCGATAAAACCCCGTTGCCGATAAAGACACACGCGCTAAATAGGCTTGCCGAGCAAAGTCGGCGAATGGAATCATATGCTTGCCGATTTGGACGATTCCATTTTCGATTTTGATGGCGTCTGCGGTGACCTGATAGGTCTCGCAAGCGTAGTCCACGAGGCGCTGCCGCAACGTGTGCGCCGCCGCTTGCGCCGCCTTGCCGTTGAGATCAGAGCCCGACGACGCTGCCGTTGCCGAGGTATTCGGGACTTTTGCGGTATCCGTCGCGCTAACGCGAATATGCGACGCCGGCAGCCCGAGCTCGGTCGCGACGATCTGCGCAATCTTCGTATGCAGGCCCTGGCCCATTTCGGTGCCGCCGTGATTCACCAGCACTGAACCATCGTTGTAGATATGGAGCAGCGCACCGGCTTGGTTGAAAAACGTGGCGTTGAACGAAATACCAAACTTCACCGGCGTCAGCGCAAGCCCGCGTTTGATAATCGGATTCGCGGCGTTCCATGCGGTAATTTCCGCTCGACGCTGACGGTAGCCGCTGCTGGCTTCGAGTTGGTCGGCCAAGATGTGCAAGACATTGTCTTCGACGATCTGGCCGTAATGAGTTTGATTGCGCTGCGCAATCCCGTAAAAATTGCGCCGACGGATTTCGAGCGCATCGCGGCCCAGTGTCCGTGCGATGTCTTCGACAATCTGTTCGATCACCATCATGCCCTGCGGCCCGCCGAAGCCGCGAAACGCGGTGTTCGAGACGGTATGGGTTTTTAGCCGGCGCGAGACGACTTCAACGTGTTCGAGAAAGTAGGCGTTGTCGAGATGGCAGATCGCGCGGTCGTTTACCGGCCCGGATAAATCTGCCGAATAACCGCAGCGCGACGCGAGCATGACTTTCAGCGCGCGTATGCCGCCATCGTCATCAAAGCCGACGGTGTAGTCGGCGAGGAAGTCGTGGCGCTTGCCGGTGATCAACATATCGGCGTCGCGCTCCAGGCGCAGCTTCACCGGCCGCCCGGTTTTGCGCGCCAGCACCGCCGCCGCCGCCGCGATCAGCGCCGGTTGACTTTCTTTGCCGCCGAAGCCGCCGCCCATACGCCGGCATTGCACCGTCACCGCATGCGAATGCAGCGCCAGCGCGTGGGCAACGACGTGCTGAACCTCGGTCGGGTGTTGGGTCGAGCTGTAAATCAGCAGTGCGCCATCGTCCTGTGGCAGCGCCGCGGCAATTTGGCCTTCGAGATAAAACTGATCTTGGCCGCCGATGGTAACGGTGCCGCTGAGCTGCCGCGGCGCGGCGGCGAGCGCGGCGTCCGGTGTGCCGTGGACAAGGTGCTGGCGCGGAATGACATCGCTATCGGCGGCCAACGCCGCGCGGATGTCGAGGATCGCTGGCAGCGGCGCGTATTCAATTTTCGCCGCCAGCGCCGCTTTGCGCGCCGCTTCAAAGCTCGTTGCGGCGACCGCGAACAGCGGCTGCCCGGCGTATTGCACGAGGCCTTCGGCGAAGATTGGATCGTCTTTGACGATGCCACCGTAATTATTTTCGCCGGGAATATCGGCAGCGGTCGCGACCGCAACCACGCCCGGCATCGCCAGCACCGGCGTTAGGTCCAGCGCCAACACGCGGCCGTGGGCGATGGTGCTGATACCGAACGCGGCGTGCAGCGTGCTGGCCGGTAACGGGATGTCATCGGTATAAGCGGCGCGGCCGGTGACGTGCAGCGCGGCGCTTTCGTGCGCCTGCGACGCGCCAACGCCAGCGGTATCAGGCAGCGTTGCTTCGGCGCCGCTCATGGCACCGCCACCGCGTGCGTACGCAAAACCGGCAGCGGCAGACCAGGCGCGGCGTCGCTGTGTTCGAGATAAAAACGCTGGAGCAAATTACCGGCTGCGCGCAGGCGGTAAGCGCTGCTCGCGCGCAGGTCGCTGAGCGGCTGGAAGTCCGCCGCGAGTGCGGCCGCGGCACGCGTGAAAGCGGCTTCAGTCCAAGCTTGGCCAATCAACGCGGCTTCGGCCTGCACTGCTCGCGCCGGCACCGCGGCCATGCCGCCGAACGCGAGTTTTGCATCGACAATGATGCCATCGACAATTCGTAATGCGAACGCCGCACAGACGGCGGAGATGTCTTGATCGATCCGCTTCGAGAGCTTGTAGCAGGCGAATTTCGTGTCGATGGCGGCGTGCGGAATGCGAATACCGGCAACGAATTCACCCGGCGCCAAATCTTTCTGCTGATAGCCGAGGTAAAACGCGTGCAACGGCAGCCGGCGCGTGCTGGCAGCGTGTCGTAGCAGCACCTCGGCATTCAGCGCCAGCAATGGCGGCATTGAATCGCCGATCGGCGAGCCATTCGCCACGTTGCCGCCCAAGGTGCCGCTGTTGCGCACCGGCGGTGACGCGAAGCGCTGCGCCACTTCGGCCAAGCTGGGGTAATGCGCGATGAGCGCCGCCCAAGCGTCGGTAAGCGAGGCGGCGGCGCCAATCGTCAGTGCCTCGGTATCATCGGAGATGGTTTTTAATTCGGCGATGTCGCCGAGATAAATGATCGGCGGCAGCGCGCGCAGTTGTTTCGTGACCCAGAGGCCAATGTCGGTGCCGCCTGCGAGCAGCAGCGCGTTCGGTGTTGCCGCATACGCAGTTGCGAGCGCTTCGATACTGCGCGGTGCTTGGAAACCGGGCAGGGCGGCGGCTTCGTCATTTTGCACGGCACGCAATGCGGTGATCAGCGCCGGTGCCTGCGCGGCAACGCGGCTCCAATGGCTGGGCTCGGCGTATTGGCTGGCTTTGCAGCCGGCGTCGATGATCGGCCGATAACCGGTGCAGCGGCAGAGATTGCCGGCCAGTGCTTCGACCACCGTTTCGCGCGTCGGCGCCGCGTTGCGCAAATACAGCGCGAATAAGGACATCACAAAGCCCGGCGTGCAGAAGCCACATTGTGAGGCGTGGCAGTCGACCATCGCCTGTTGCACCGGATGCAGCGTACCGTCTGCTGCCTGCAGGCTTTCGACCGTCACCAGCGCCTTGCCAGCGACGGTTGGCAGAAAGCGAATGCAGCTGTTTACCGCGCGATAGTCGATGTGCTCGCCGTTTAGCTCGCCGAGCACAACGGTGCAGGCGCCGCAATCGCCCTCGGCGCAACCTTCTTTGGTGCCGCAGCGGCCCTGTTCGCGCAGGTAATCGAGCAGCGTGGTGGTCGGCTTGGCGTCGGTGACGGTCACGACTTGGCCATCGAGCACGAAGCGGATGGCGGCGGCAGCGTTGTTCGTCATCTCAGCTGCCGCGATACGTGGAGTAGCTCCACGGCGATACCAGCAGCGGTACGTGATAATTCTGGCTGGGGTCGGCGATGCCGAAGCGCAGCGTTACATCGTTTAAAAACGGCGGTTCCGGCAGCGCAGTGCCGAGCGCGCGGAAATAACCGGCAACGTCGAATACCAACTCGTACTGGCCGACTTCAAGAGCGGCACCTTCGAGCAGCGGCTGATCGCAGCGGCCGTCGGCATTGGTTGCGCGCGCGCTGAGTTTTTCCGGCTGCGGGCCGCAGCGATACAGCGCCAGCGCCATATTTGCGGCGGGCCGGCCATTTGCGGTGTCCAGCACGTGTGTTGTTAGCTTTCCCATTTTTTTCTAGGCGTTATGTTGTACGGCTCCGGCAATTCCGCAAAGCCTATGCCAGCGAACGCCCATTATGCCGCGCGGCGGGCAAGGCAAGGCGCGTAGAATTTAACCGCCGACCCGGAAACGCTGCGGCGTATACGCGGTCTGAGTTCGGTTGATACGTTCCGCCACGCCCGGAGATTGATGTGCAGCGCCCTCTGTTCCGTTTTCTACTGTTGATGGCGGCTGCGTCCAGCAGCGCCTGCGCCACGCATTTCATTGAACCACGCGAAGTTGAGCTGCAGGGCCGCGCGCCGACCGGCAACTTGGTCGACGAGGCCTATCTGCAGGTCCAGGTCAGCAGTAATCTCGGCGATAACGCCGATAAGATCGATCTCGGCTCCGGTTCCGGCGCGCCGAAGTTGATCGTCGTCACCGCCAAGCTGCAGCCGAACGCCGGGCTCGGCGCTGACGCTGCGGCGCCGGAAGTACCGGTGCTGACTTACGACGTCGAGCAGGCGCATAGCGAAGATCTCACCGCGAAGAATCTCGCCAGCGGCTTGGTAATCAATGAACGCTCGCTCGCCGGTGCTGCAACGCTGCAGCTAATCGTTCGCGGGATTTCCGCCAGCGGCGCGGCAACCTTGGCGCCGCTGCTGAACTCGGCGAAGAAATACCCGGCGTTTTTAACCGGTGCCTCGGCCTTGGTCGGCGGCTTGCCCGGCACTGCGTTTCAGGCGTTCATCGTGCCGGTGCTTGAGCAGTCGGTTGAGGGCTCGCAGCACAAGTGGGAGCGGAAGAAGGAGCACACGTTTCAGATCAACGGCAATTTATCGGAACTCGACGGCAAGTCGATCGCGTTTCTATTGTTGACCGATAACGCCCGCGAGCTGCCGAAAGTTGACCTCTGCGCACGAACCGGCGACGCGCCGCGGCTCTGTACCGGTGCGGCCGGCAAGCAGCAGACGCTGAAAACGCCGTACGTCATTTTCCAGCTACAACTCGCGGAATACCGGCCGCTCGATGACTTGCTCCGTACCGGCGGCCCCTGCAGTACCGACCGCGCGGTGCTCGGCAAAATTGGCGAGGCGATCAGCGCTGGCGCTCTGAGCAATCGCCAAGCACTGCTCGAAGATTTGATCCTGCGGCGGCGTCAGGTTTTGGCCGAAATTCGCGAGTCCGGTGGTTCGATGGATCGTTTATCGCGCGCCGCCTGGCATTTCCAACGGCTAAGCTCGCCGTTGCCGGACAGCCCACGCTACGGCTATTGGCAGCGTTATTTCGCACCGCGCGCGGCACGACTGGATGAGTGCATCAGCACAACGGTTGCGACGACCTCAATCACTGCGCAGCGGATCTGGCCGGCGTTATTGAATGGCTTCCGCAGCATTGATGAGGTTGAAGCCGCAGCGCAGATTTATGGCGATGCGCTGCCGCCCGATACCTCGCAATTAACGATGCTGGAAAACCGGCTGCAGCAGTTGCAAAGCGCGGGCGCTACGCCGGGTATCGACCCGGAATCGCACGCTTATCTGGTGTCCGGCGCGAGTACGGCTTCGAGCTTACTGGAGCGCTACTACCGCGCCGAAGTGCTGCGCATTACGCACAGCCAAGACAACCCCGAAAAAGCCGCCAGTGAATTGAAAAAGCTGATCGCAAAAACCCGTTGCGTGACCTGCGCCAGCGTCATCAACACCACGCTTTCGACGCTGCAAGCTGCAACCGATACCCGCACTGCAGAAGCGGCGGTACAGCGCGATAACTTGGTGGTTGATGCCTTGCGCGCCAATGCCCGCGTTGATGCTGCACATAGTGTCACCGGCATCGCGGCGAATAGCGGCGAGGTGCTACGCGATGCGGTAAATAAGAGTTTAGACGTCAAACCCAATCACGCCGATGCCGCGCCTGCACTCGACGCACTGCACGGCAAGGTGGACGCACAGCGAGACCGCGCCGACGCCGCGCTCGACAACGCCACGCCACCGCAGCCAGCGCCGGTAACGCCGGTTTCGACCCAGAGCAACGCTGAAGCTGCTAACGCTACGGCGACACTACAGCGCTGAAATTCTAATCAAGGAGAAGATGATGATTGATCTGTATTACTGGACCACGCCGAATGGTCACAAGATCACAATGTTTCTGGAAGAAGCGGCGCTGCCGTATCGAATCGTGCCGGTGAACATCAGCAAAGGCGAGCAGTTTCAAAGTGAGTTCCTGAAGATCGCGCCGAACAACCGCATTCCGGCGATTGTCGATCACGCCCCGGCGGACGGTGGCGAGCCGCTCAGTCTGTTTGAGTCCGGCGCAATACTGCTGTACCTCGCCGATAAAACCGGCCGCTACATTCCGCGCGACTTACGTGGCCGTAATGCGGTACTGGAGTGGTTGTTCTGGCAAATGGGCGGCTTGGGGCCGATGGCCGGCCAGAACCACCATTTCACGCAATACGCGCCGGAACAAATTCCGTACGCAATTCAACGCTACGTGAAAGAAACCGCACGCCTGTATGCCGTACTCGACAAGCGCCTCAGCGGCCGCGATTTCATTCACGGCGATTATTCCATTGCCGACATGGCCTGCTATCCGTGGATCGTGCCGCACGAACGGCAAAAACAAAACCTCGACGATTTCCCGAACCTGAAACGCTGGTTCCACACCATCCAAGCCCGGCCGGCGACGGTTCGCGCTTACGAGAAGGCAAAAGAAATCAACACTGCCCCGACTGTCAGCGAAGAAGCCAAGCGCGTGCTGTTTGGCCAAGACGCCAGCACGATACGGGGCGCGGCGGCGGTTTAGCTTAGAGCGTGTAATGCACTACGGCGCTTTTCAATAGAGGCTGGATATGAGTGAGCATGAGCATGGCAAAGATGACGAAATGCAATCCAGCCAGGGTTTCTGGGAGACGCTCGTAGTCGCGCACCAAGCGGCGGAAGCGGTTGAACCAACCGAAGCTGCGTTCGACCCCCCAGCGGCGAGGCAGCAGGACAAAGCCTTTCTTTGCTTCCGGTAGCTTGATGACGTGCAACGCGATGCCTTCAGCTTGGGCAGCCTGTGCCGGGCCTTCAGCTTGGGCAGCCTGTGCCGGCGCTTCGCCCGTGTAGCCTTGATCGACAAAAGCCACGCGCACCGTTCCGCCGGTCTCGCGTTGAACCGCCTGCGCCAGCGACTGTACCTGCGCCCGTTCCTGTTCGTCGGCCGGCGTGACCTGTGCGGCGAGCAAATGGCCCAGCGTATCCACGGCGATATGAACCTTGCTTCCCCGCTTGCGCTTGTAGCCGTCATAACCGGCACGGGGACCGCGCTCACACGTCGACTGCAAAGTACGTCCGTCCAGAACCACGGCACTGGGTTGCCCATTCCGACCTTGGGCGGTGCGCAGAATGCACCGCAAGTCGCTGACCAGTGCCTCGAAGCAGCCCGCCTTGAGCCAACGCTGCGTCTGCTGATAGACCGCCTCCCACGGCGGCAGGTCATTCGGCAACATCCGCCATGCTGCATCTGCGCGTGCCAACCAGCGCAGCGCATTGAACAACGCGCGCAGATCGTATTTCCGTTGCGGCGCTTGTTCGTTCATCAACGTCAGATAGGGGGCAGCAAAGCCCCATTCTTCGTCCGATACATCAGTCGGATACGGTTTTCTGCTTCGCATCCCGCTACATTAACCATTACTTCCAAAAGTGCATAACACGCTCTAAAAAAAGGAGCTTTTTGTTTTTGTTGGGTTGATCTTTGTTCTATCACTATCGTGGATCGCAACACGGACTTATGGCGTGGAAGAAGCCTGCAGCGTCATTGCTGCGCCCTCCAAATCGCCGGGCGAGTATCGGCGCGTTTCCCGAGATGACTGGCGAAAATTGGGTCGGGAATCTATTACTGCGAGGGCTCAGTGGTCGCGCCATTTGCTCTTCGCTTAGATTACGGCGCGACCTGTGGCTCGCTCTGCGGCAGCGGTGCGGTCGAGGTTATGCTGTGGCTTCCGGGTTTCGTTCACAAGCTCTACTGGGAATCGGTGTGGATCAGCTGAGGCGCGCGTCGTTGCCAGAAAATATCGATGTGCTGGGCTGTTGCCGGCGTCGTCGGCCGAGCTTTAAGCATTTGCAGGCGTAAGCCAATCAGTGAGTTGACCTCAGCCGAGGTGCATACTGCGCAAGATCTGCATTGAAATCATGGATGCTGTTGATCCCCGAATACGAATGAATACTCCGATCCCACAGTACGCGTCGTCACCCGCGCAATGCCCGTTATGCGGCGGGCCGAATGCGTGCGTTAGCACACAATGCGCAGGCGATAAGTCACAGTGCTGGTGCACGAATGCGGTGATCTCAGCAGACGTGCTGTCGCAGATTCCCCCTGAGCAGATTGGCGTCAGCTGTATTTGCGCGCGTTGTGCCGCAGGTTCTTGAGGCCCCGGCGTTGGGGTTAGTGGCGGGCCGCAGCGTGGGCTTGGTTTAAGCCAATGCCTGGGAATTTGGGTTTAGGATTTGCGTCAATATCGACTGCTCCAAAGCGCTAAACGTTACATCGCGTTTACGTGGGCGCGGGAGGTGAACGGCGATATCCAGCGCGATTGTGCCGTCTTCGATGACGATGACGCGGTCGGCGAGGGCGATGGCTTCGGTGACGTCGTGTGTTACCAGTAGCGCGGTGAAGCCATGCGTGTGCCAGAGCCGTTCGATCAACGCGTGCATTTCAATACGCGTTAACGCGTCCAGCGCGCCGAGCGGTTCGTCGAGCAGCAGCAAATCCGGCTGTTGTGCCAGTGCTCGGGCGAGCGCGACGCGCTGTCGCTGGCCGCCGGATAGCTGCGCCGGCCAGTCGGTTGCGCGGTCGGCGAGGCCGACTTCTGCGAGCATCATCCGCGCCCGTTCGCGGGCGCTGGGTTTGAGCCCTAGCGCCACGTTGTTGAATACGCTTTTCCACGGCAGTAGTCGCGCGTCTTGAAACATCACCCGCGTTTGGGGGGCGGGCTTTCCTGATGCTTGAACTTCGATCAAGCCGGCATCAGCGACTTCCAGCCCGCTGATCAGGCGCAGCAACGTGCTTTTACCGCAGCCGCTGCGACCGACGACGGCGACAAAGCTGCCGGCGGTGATTTCCAGCGTGAGCCCGCGCAAGACCTGACGTGTGCCGAAGCGCTTGCGGATGCCGACAATCGCCACCGCGGCGCCAGCAATGGGTGACTGCGCAGCAGTTTCAATTCCAATCAATTTTAAGCGAGCGTTCATGGTGCTTGATAAGACGGATGCCAACGCAGCCAACGCCGTTCCAGGCCTTTTGCGGCAAGATCGGCGAGCTTACCGAGCAGGGCATACAACAGGATGCCGACGAGCATGACATCGGTTTGTAGAAATTCGCGTGCATTCATCGTCATATAGCCAATCCCGGATTGCGCTGAGATGGTTTCGGCGACGATCAAGATCACCCACATCAAACCCAGCGCGTAGCGCAGGCCGACGAGAATGGACGGCAGCGCACCTGGCAATATCACGTCTCGATACAGGGGCCAGCCGCGCAGGCCGTAGCTGCACGCCATCTCGATCAAACCGGCGTCGACTGAGCGAATGCCGTGATAGGTGTTGATGTAAATCGGGAAAAACACGCCGCTGGCGACAAGAAAGAGCTTGGCGCCTTCTTCGATACCAAACCATAGAATCACCAATGGAATCAGCGCCAGTGGTGGAATATTGCGGACCATTTGCAAGGTCGAATCGAGCAAAATCTCGAGCGGCCGAAATAGCCCGGTGAGGAGCCCAGCGAGCAGCCCGAGACCGCCGCCGACGACGAGCCCAGATAAAGCTCGTAGCGCGCTGACTTGCGTGTGTTTCCATAACTCGCCAGAGGCGGCGAGTGTCCATGCGGCCCGTAATACCGCCAGCGGCTCAGGCAAAATACGAGTTGATAGCCAGCCTTGGTTGCTCGCGAATTGCCACGTGGCGAGAATCAATACCGGCACGCACCACGGCAGTAAAACGGCCATGGCGGCGCTTGCAGTGTTTGCGGGCAGGCGCATCAGGCGTAGATGGAAGGCACGGGCGGCTCACCGCTCAGAACCCAATGACCGAGATCACGCAGCTTGTAGTCCAGCGGATCGTGCAAGGTATGGGTGCGGACGTTGCGCCAATAGCGATCAAAACCGTAACGGGAAGCTGCAGCGCGGGCACCCATCGTTTCAAAAATCTGCGATGTGATGTTGAGCGCGGTACGTGCGGCAAAAACGCGGGCTTCGGCAATCGCCAGCGCCGCCTCGCCGCGATCGGCGGCGGTCACGGCGTCGCCGAGATCCCAGATTTTTTGTAACGTTTGGGCGGCGGCTTCGGCGAGGCCGACGGCTGCTTTAAACTGTAGCCACAGCGTGCCGTAGCGTTGTTGAATAAAGGGATCATCGGTGGCCTGGGACACGCCGGAATGAACCCAGGCACGGGCAACGGTGCGGGTGTAATGCCATGCCGAACGCAGCGCGCCTTGGGCGTTGCCGAGATAGATTTCGGTCAAGATCAACTGTGAAACGCAGGGTCGCAATGTTGCGCGCGGCGTGCCGGAGGCGCCAGGCGGGCCGAGTACTTCGTCATAATTCACCCGCACATGGGTAAACTGCACCGAGCCGCTGTCGCTCTGACGTTGGCCGAACGCGTCCCAGTCGTCGAGCACGGTGATGCCGGTGCGATGGGTCGGCAATGCAATAATCAGGCGGACACCGGGATTTCTCGGATCTGGCGCTGAGACATTCAATGCGTCGGCATCGATAGATCCTGAGCAAAAGGTCTTCAACCCGTTTAGCACGTAATGGTCGCCGGCATCCGTCAGGCTGACCTGCGGCCCGAGGATATTAGTGGCGTTGCCCCAAAACCAATTCTGCGCGGCGCTGCGGCTGAGGTAGTGCTGTTGCTGGTCAGCATTCGCAAACAGCAGCAGGCTTGCGATCTGCAGGTGTTGGAATCCGAATAAATGACCGAGCGAACTATCGGCTTCTGAAAGCCTGCGGATCATTCGATAAATCAACGGCCAGCGCTCGCCGAGCCCGCCGTAACGGGTAGGAATGGCGAGCTTTAGCAAGCCGCTACCGCGAAGCTGTAGGCGTTGTTCTAGCGCGCTGCCGCCGTTTCGTTCACGCTCGACGATATCTTTCTCGAACGCTACACAGAGCGTATTTACCGCCGCCGTATACGGGCCAAATTGATCCGGAAAGAGATTTGCCGAGCTGTGCGATTGCGGCACCGAGGGTGGCGCCAATGGTGCGTTCAACTCTGATTGGCGCGGGCTAGGCGAGGCAAGCGCAACGGCGTTGTGGTTCATTGGCGATCTCGATAAAGCTGGGGCGCTAGCGACGCGATGCCTGCGGGCGGCGCGATGGCGGGCAAGGTCACCAGCCGCCCTGCAACACGCGCGGCATCGGTTTCGTTGCGCGTGCTGAGAACGATGGCGAGGCGGTGCTCGTCAGCGAGACGGCGCAGCAACGGTGCGAGGCGGAGATCAGACGGTGTCGCTGAAAATGGGTCGTCGAGCAACAATACGCCAGGGTTTGCGTACAAAGCGCGGGCGATCCCAATGCGCTGAACTTCATCGGGCGGAATAGCTGATGGCAATGCCGCTTCGCGATCAGCGAGGCCGACGGTGCGTAAAGCATCAATGGCGCGGGCGTAGCGCTCGGTATTGCGAGCGTTGGCTTCAGTGCCGAAGGCAACGTTGTCGGCGATGTTGAGCCAGGGCAGGAGCGGTGTGGCGGCAGTAACGAAGCCGACTTCGCGGCTCGCCCCCTGCAACAAGCGGCCGCGATACCAAATGGAGCCGAGGTAGTCTCGATCCCAGCCGGCGATCATCCGTAGCACCGAATTTTTACCGCTGCCTGGCGGGCCACTGAGCACGACGATTTCGCCGCTGGCAGCCGAGAAACTCAGCGGCGCAAGCTGGCCACCGTTAGGCCATTTTTTACCGCCGATCAAGACCTCCAGCGTGTTGTTGGTGGTGTTCGCTGCGTCGATAAACTGAGCCATGCCGGGCACCAGCGACGGTCGAGGATTCAACACGACAGCGTTCAACTTTGAGCGACCTTCGGCGCGTAAGTATTGCCGACTACTTCACCAAACGGACCGGTCAGCGCGTATTGCCGTGGCTTCGCCGCTTGCGCGCGCGGCAGCAGCGGGAAGGCAAGCTCAGCGAAGCGGTAAGCTTCCTCCAGATGCGGATAACCCGACAAGATGAATGTTTCGATGCCGAGATCGGCGTATTCCTGCATCCGAGCGGCGACGGTTTGGGGATCGCCGACCAGCGCCGTGCCGGCACCCCCGCGGACCAAACCGACCCCGGCCCAAAGATTGGGCGATACTTCGAGTTTGTCGCGGCGGCCACCGTGCAGGGCGCTCATCCGGCGTTGACCTTCTGAGTCCATTTTTGCGAATGCTTGTTGTGCGCGGTTGATGGTGTCGTCGTCCAAACGGCTGATTAATTCTTCCGCCGCGCGCCACGCTTGGTCGTTGGTTTCACGCACAATCACGTGCAGCCGTATGCCGAAACGCAAGCTGCGGCCGACGGCGGCGGCGCGGGCGCGAAGGTCGGCGATTTTTTCGGCGACCGCCGCCGGCGGCTCGCCCCAGGTCAGGTAGACATCAACTTGTTCCGCCGCCAACACGTGAGCTGCTGGCGACGAGCCGCCGAAGTACAGGGGCGGATAGGGTTTTTGTAGCGGCGGATAGAGCGCCCTGCCGCCTTTCGACCGCAGATGCTTGCCGTCGAAATCGATACTGCCGTTGTCGTGCGAGCTCTCCAGAATCCCGCGCCAGATGCGTAAGAAATCGTCGGTGATCTCGTAGCGCGTTTCGTGGTCGACAAACACGCCGTCGCCTTCCAATTCGGCGGCGTCGCCGCCGGTGACGACATTGATCAATAAGCGTCCGTTCGAGAGCCGATCAAACGTCGCCGCTTGCCGGGCCGCGAGGCCGGGCGAGGCAAGACCGGGCCGCACCGCAACTAGAAATTTCAGTTTTTCGGTGACGCCGATCAAACTCGCTGCGGTTACCCAGGCATCCTCGCAGGAGCGGCCGGTTGGTAGTAGCACGCCGTCGTAGCCAAGCGCATCGGCAGCTTGGGCGATTTGCCGCAAATACGGGTAGTCGACCGCACGCGCGCCTTCGGATGTGCCGAGATAACGGCTATCGCCGTGCGTGGGTAGAAACCAGAAAATATTCATAAATGCTCCAAGTACAGCGTCAGGGTGCGGCGGCGAGCGCCGCCGGCTGCCAGACTGCATCGGCAACCTTTAGCGGTTTGGGAATGAGTCCGGCTTGGAAAAATGTGTCGGCGAGCTGCTGCTGGCTGGCGACAACGGTAGGGTTGAGCGGCACAACCGGCGAACGCGGCCGGCGGTCTAGAAAACGTCGCGCGGCGTCGGTTGATATGCCGGTCGAGGTCGCCACCAGCGTGACCGTTTCAGAGGGGTGATCGCGGGCGTAGTCATCGGCTTGCGTGAGTGCGTTGAGCAAAGTCGAGACAACATCGGCATGGTTCAGCGCAAAGGCCCGCGCCGCTAGATAGAACGTGTTGTTGTCGGTCAGATCTTTGCCGGTACTCAGCACCCGGAGCGGGCCACCTTGCTCGGCTGCTGCCCAATACGGGTCCCAGATCGACCAAGCATCGATGCTGCCGTGCTCGAATGCAGCGCGCGCGTCCGCAGGGGCGAGATAGACCGGCTGAATATCGCTATATTTCAAACCCGCTTTTTCTAAGGCACGAAGCACGACGAAATGCGCGCTTGAGCCTTTCTGAAATGCGATGCGCTTGCCTTTTAAGTCATGCAGTGTTCGTAGCGGCGAATCTTTCGGCAGCAATATTGCCGAGCTTTCTGGCTTCGGCGGCTCGACGCCAACATAGACCAAACTGCTGCCCGCGGCTTGCGCAAATACCGGCGGCGTATCGCCGGTCATGCCGAAGTCGAGGCTGCCGACGTTCAAGGCCTCAAGCAATTGCGGTCCGGCTGGGAATTCGCTCCACACAACGTGGCTGCGTTTAAATCGCGTTTCGAGTTGCGCCTGCGATTTAAGAATTGCGAGGTTCACCGAGCTTTTCTGGTAGCCAATGCGGATTTCCATAGGTGCTGCCGCCACGGCGCGCCCGATCAAACCGAGCGCAGCGCCAAACACGGCGAGGCGGCGCAGCCAGCGTAACCACCGGTGCTTGCTGATTTCGTTCATGAGTGTGCTGCTGTCTGTAAGCGCGATGCGGCACGGGTTGAAAACGTAGGTGCCCGACGCGGCAGTACTGCGGCCAATTCGGCAACGCCCGCCGTTAGACGCGCGACCAGAGTAGGTTCGGCGGCATAACGCACGCCGTCTTTGCGCAGCTCCGCGTCAGTTGCCAATACACTAGCGAGCAAGTGGCGCGCGCCGAGCGCTGTCAGCAGCGGCTTCAGCGTGTAGTCCAACGCGAGTAAATGGGCGGCACTGCCAGCGGTTGCGATCGGTAGAATGGGCTTGCCGCTTAAGCCGTCTTGCGGCAATAAATCGAGGAAGGTTTTCAGAACGCCGCTGTAAGCTGCTTTATAAATCGGCGTTGCGATAATTAGCGCATCGGCAGCTGCGATGATGCTCAACGCGTTTTTCAGTTCGATGCCGGCCGTTTCGAATTGCAGCAGCTGCGCGGGCGGCAAGCGATTAATCGCAATGGCGTGCGTGGCGATGCCGATGCGATTGAGTTGCGCTTCCGCGCTCTGCAATAAAAAACCGCTGCGGGACGATTCCGCAGGGCTGCCGGACAACGTGGCGATATGGAACATTGGCATCCGTTTCCTGACCGAGTAAGGGCGGCGCGAGGCCGACTGTTCGAAAACGGTATAACGCAGCTGGCTTTTATGGAAAAACCGATTTGTTCTGAAGACATACGCGGCGTTGGCATATGGTCAGAACTAAATTATCGAGATGGCAAAATCGTGTTGTTTAGGTTGTCGGCGTAAGGGGCAATCGCACATTGTTATGGGGGGCGCCGCTGCGCTATTGGTGGCTGCGGAAACGACGCAGCGGGCCAGTACACCCGTCAGATAGGGCCAACAGGCTCTAGAATGTCGCTCGACAAGAAAAAATCAGAACCATGGCGCTCAAGGCCACCATCTTCAAAGTTCAGCTGCAGATCGCCGACATGGACCGCAACTATTACGCGGAACACGCGCTGACGATCGCCCGGCACCCCTCGGAAACCGACGAGCGCATGATGGTGCGCGTGCTGGTGTTTGCGCTGCACGCGCACGAACGCTTGGAACTGGGTAAGGGGTTAAGCGACCCGGACGAGCCCGATCTCTGGCGCAAAGATCTGACCGGTTTGATCGAAGAATGGATCGAACTCGGCCAGCCGGATGAGAAAAATGTCATCCGCGCCTGTGGTCGCGCCGGACAAGTGTTTGTCTACGGCTTCAATCGCGCGGCGGAACCGTGGTGGCAGTTGGCGGAAGCCAAGCTCGCGCGGGCGAAAAATCTCCGCGTACGTCGGATCACTATCAGCGGCGATACCGCGCTGGCGGCACTGGCGCAGCGGACGATGCAACTGCACTGCACGATACAAGACGGGCAGGTTTGGCTCGGCGATGGCGAGCGGACTGTCGCCGTTGAATTGGCAACGCTGCGTTAGTTGCGTCAGGGTATGCGGTTGGGCTTGCTCTATGTTGTTCTCGCATGCTGCGGCTGGGGCTTCGCGTTTGTCGGGCCGCTGATTCTCGGCGATTGGCCGGGGTTGGTCGTCGCTGCCGGCCGCTACGTCGCGTATGGTTTGGTGTCCCTGGTGATGCTGCAGTTTGCACGACGCGGTTCTGCATCGCTGCGCACGCCGCGCGTTTGGCGCGATGCCACGCTGCTGACGTTGTCTGGCAACCTGCTGTACTACGCGTTTTTGAGCATCGCTGTGCAAAAAGCTGGCTATGTCATGCCGACTTTGATCATCGGTTTGCTGCCGGTGACGGTGTCGCTGCTTGGGCGGGTACGCACGCGGCGCGCGCCATCGGTGCGTTACGTTGGCGCGCTGCTGTTGATTCTCGGCGGACTCTGGCTCGCGCACGCGCCACCGCCGCAGTCGCTCGAACATCCGGCGCCATCGGCCGCGGACTACGCGCTCGGCGTGGGTTGCGCGCTGGCTTCGTTGCTGTTGTGGACGATTTACGGCGTCGTCAACACCGAGCGCCTAAAAGCGAGCCCGGGTATTGATGGCGTGCAGTGGTCGTCCTTACAAGGCGCAGCGGCGCTGCCATTTGCGTTGTTGTTATTCGTCGCGACGCCGCGTTTACCGCATGCCGCAGCGGACTGGGGTTTGTTTGTCGTGGTCAGCCTAATTTTGGGGCTGGTGACGTCTTGGGTGGCAAACGCGTTGTGGAATATCGCCAGCACGCAGTTACCGCCATCGCTGCTCGGTCAAATGATCGTCTTTGAGACAATTGCCGGCATCGCGTACGGCGCAGTTTGGAGTCGGGCGCTGCCGGAAACGGCGGTGCTGGCGGGGGCCGTGATTCTGGTTGCCGGCGTCGTGCTCGCGATTAGCGAACCGCCGATACCTGCGGCGCAGCCTGCCTGATCGGCAGAGTTATCTATTTTCTATCTCTCCTCATGAATACGAATTACGACATCATCATCGTCGGTGGCGGACACAACGGCTTGGTCTGTGCGGCGTACTTGGCGCGTGCAGGCAAAAAAGTCTTGGTATTGGAGCGCAATGCGGAAGTTGGCGGCGCCGCGGTCACCGAAGAAATTGCGCCGGGCTACCGGGTTTCGGTGGCCTCGTATTTGATCAGCCTGTTATTGCCGGAAGTGGTGAACGATCTCGACCTGCCGCGTCACGGCTACAAAGTGCTCGGCCGCAATCCATCCTCATTTACGCCGCTGCCGGACGGCCGCAGCCTGTTGATGGGGCCGGACGCGGCGCTGACGCATGCGGAGATCGCGAAATTTTCGCAGCGCGACGCCACGGCTTATCCGCAGTACGAGGCGTGGTTGACGCGTGTTGCCGAGTGCATCGAGCCGCTGCTGCTTGAGCCGCCGGCCGATCTCATTCCGTTGCCAGCGCATTGGCGCCGCCGCACCTGGGTGCAGAAGCTGCGTGAGTTGCTGCGCGGTCGGCGTCTGTACCAAGCGCTGCGCGGCATGGGCGATGAATTACCGCAGACGATCGAACTGCTGACCGGCGCCGCGCGGCCGATCTTGGACCGCTGGTTTGAGTCCGACGCGCTGAAAGCCACACTCGCCACTGACGCAATTATCGGCGCCCAGCAACCAATCTCCGCGCCCGGCACCGGCTACGTGTTATTGCACCACGTGATGGGACTGGCTGGTGGCGCGCGTGGCGTTTGGGGCTATGTTGAAGGCGGCATGGGCGCGGTGACGCAGGCGATGGCGCGTGCCGCCGTCGGTTTCGGCGTGGAAATTCGCTGTAACGCCGAAGTCGCTGAAATTCTCACCGCCAACGGCCGCGCGAGCGGTGTGCGGTTAATGAATGGGGACGTGTTGCAGGCAAAGGCGCTGGCCTCGAATGCCACCGCTGCGGTGACCTTCAGCCGCTTGTTGCCGGCTGGCGCATTGCCGGCCTCATTTACCGCCGCGGTGCAGTGCATCGATTACAGCAGTGCATCGATGAAGATCAATCTCGCGGTCTCGGAACTGCCGGATTTCACTTGTCTGCCCGGCAAGGCCGAAGTTGGGCCGCAGCACCGCGGCACGATTCATATCAGCCCAACGCTGCAATACATCGAACGGGCTTATGACGATGCCAACGCCGGTCGGCCTTCGCAGGCGCCGATACTCGAGCTGACTATTCCGACGTCGGTCGATAAAACCCTGGCGCCCGCCGGCCACCACATCGTGCAGATGTTTGTGCAATACGCGCCGTATCGGCTCGCCACGGGCCTGCATTGGGACGCGTTGCGCGAGGGCTTTGCCGACCGCTGCATCGCCGCCGTAAATGACTACGCGCCGAACTTTGCCGCGTCGATACTGCATCGGCAGATCTTGACCCCGCTTGATATTGAACGCCGGTTTGCCTTGACCGGCGGCAATATTTTTCAGGGCGCGATGTCGCTACACCAGCTGTTCTCGATGCGGCCGTTGCCCGGTTGGGCAGACTACCGGACGCCGATTTCCGGGCTCTATTTGTGCGGCGCCGCCGCGCATCCGGGCGGTGGCGTCACCGGTGCCCCAGGTCGCAACTGCGCATTGGAGATGCTGAGGGATTTATAAAGAGGTCCTAAAACGGCGAGCGGACACCGTGGCCAGCCGTTAAGATGCGCGGCTTTCGCCCCCTCGTTGGAGTTCGCCGTGAGTAGCCCCGCTGTTGGTCCCGTGAAACTGCCGCTGCTGGTGTTGTTAGCGCTGGCGGCGGTTTATCTGATTTGGGGTTCGACGTATCTGGCGATCCGCTTCGCGCTGCACGGCTACCCGCCGTTATTCTTTCCCGGCTTACGTTTTTCGATCGCCGGTGTCGCGCTGTACGCGTTTCTGCGCTTGCGCGGCTATCCGCGGCCGACGCTGAAACAGTGGGGCAACGCGGCGTTGATTGGCATTCTGTTGCTGAATCTCGGCAACGGTGCGGTGGTGCTGGCGGAGCGCAATGTTGGGTCCGCACTGGCGGCGACGGCGGTGGCAACGGTGCCGATCTGGGCCAGTCTATTTGCCGGCTTCTGGGGCGTGTGGCCGCAGCGTATGCAGTGGCTGGGTTTAATCGTCGGCTTTGTTGGGATTGTCGTATTGAATCTCGGCGGCGATTTTGCGGCGAATCCGGTATCCGCTGCCTTACTGATTTTGGCCTCGTTGAGCTGGGCGTTTGGCTCGGTGCTGAGCCGGCGGATCGATCTGCCGAAAGGCTTGATGAGCAGCGCCTGCCAGATGATCGGCGGCGGCGCGGTGTTCCTGCTCGGCAGCGCCGCGATCGGCGAATCCTGGCAGTTGTTCCCGAACCCGCAGGCGGTAGGCGCGGTGCTGTACCTGATTCTTTTCGGCAGCCTGTTCGCGTTTACGGCCTATATTTATCTTGTGCAAAGCGTGAGCCCGGCGTTGGCGACGAGCTACGCGTATGTCAACCCGGTGGTGGCGTTGGCACTCGGCGCAACGCTCGGTAGCGAGCACTTTGTTATCACCGAATTTATTGCAATCGGCATGGTACTGATTGGCGTTGTCCTGATCGTGCGCTATAACCGCCCCGCCTGACGGCGAGGCAAACTACACCACGGTCATGATTTCTGCCGCCGGTTTGCGCTGAATGTTCGGTACTTGAACATTTTCCGCTGGGTAGCCGGTGACGAGTAGCAAGAACGGCGATTCGTTGATCGGGCGATGCAGCATTTCGCGCAAGAAACCCATCGGGCTCGGCGTGTGCGTGAGTGTTGCTAGGCCAGCGTGATGCAGCGCGCCGATTAGCAGCCCGGTGGCGATGCCGACTGATTCTGGCGCGTAGTAGGTTTTGAATTTTTGGCCGGCAGCATCAAGCCCGTAGCGCTGGTAGAACACCGCGATCAAGTACGGCGCGGTTTCCAGAAACGGCTTGTTTTCGTCAGTGCCGAGCGGTGCGAGTGCGGCGAGCCATTCCGGCGTTGCACGGCGCGAGTAGAACTCGCGTTCTTCAACCTCCGCGCCTTCGCGAATCTGCTTACGCACGGCTAAGTCTTCGACGATGACGAAATGCCAGGGCTGCAGATTGGCGCCCGACGGTGCTGATGCCGCGGCCCGGACGGCTTCGGTGATGATTTCGCGCGGAACCTGGCGGTCGGAATACTCGCGCACGGTGCGGCGGCGCTGCATTTCCTCGGCGAAGGCATGCGCACGGCGCTGCATCTCGTCCTGCGGATATTCTTGATACGTCGTCAGCGGCAGAAATTGCGGGATGTTCATGAGTTCTTAAACTTCGGCGGAGGCTGGGGTTACGCTGAAACCTGCGCGTGGAAAATGGACGACGATTTCGCCTGCGCGTTCGTCGATACGTTTAATTGCAACTTCAAACACTGAGGCGTGCATCAGCACACCGGCAACAGGATCAGTGCCGTAATCGGTGGCTTGGACGTGAACACGTTGGCCAAGCCGCACGCCTTCCGGCTCCAACATCGGGCCGTCAAAACCCTGAATCGACGGCGTAGTCAGGGCGGTGTCGAGCGCCTCGTGCGCGGTGAATTCGGTCATATGGCCGTGGCCTAAGGCGCGCATGCGTGCGACCCAGGCGAGCAGGTTTTTGAACGCATCAAGCTGGCTGGCGACGCCAGCGTTGTTCAGTACGAACCAGACCGGATGGTAAGACGAGAAATCAGCGAGTGTCGGCACATCGCCGAGCAGAAACGGCGTTGCTTCGAGCTGTTGATCGAGCGCGTGCATCAGCGGCAGGAAGTGCGTTTTGCCGAATTCCGGACCGGGGCGTTTCGCACTGCCGCCTGCGAACAGTGCGGCGCGATCTTTGGAAAAGCGTTCGAGAAATTCGGCGCCAACTTCGGCCAACATCGCTTTAATGCCGGACGGCTGAAACAGCGTTGGGATCGTCGCGAAAAACAGCGTTTGTTCGAGCTGGGCAAACGCCGCGCAACTGGCTTTATAACGGGTCGGTACCAACGCTGGTTTCGGGTGCACGCGGTCGAGGACGCGCGCGATCAGCGCGGTATCGCAATAAATATCGCGGCCGATTTGCAGCACCGGGGTTTTTCGGTAGCCGCCGGTTAACGGGATCAAGTCAGGCTTAGGCGCCATTGGCGGCACCAGTACCGATTTCCAGGCCAGACCCTTGTAACCGAGGATGGCGCGAATCTTCTCCGAAAACGGCGAAGCCGGGTAATGGTGCAAAATGAGGCTGCTCATGGCACGTCCTTGAGTTGTTGTTTTTTTACCACCAGGCGGCCAACAGCGTTGGCGCGCGGCGATTATACCGGTGTAGGTATTCCTGGGCTCGGTTTATGGCTCGACGCCGAGCAGCTTCAGTAGGGCGCGTGCAGCGCCAGACTGCGCCCGGCTGCGATGCCAAACAGTGCCGAGTTCGCGCTTCATCGCCAATTCCGGTAGATCAAGTGCGACGATGCTGTCATCGAGCATCGAGCGCGGTAGCACGCTCCAGCCCAGACCAATCGCGACCAGCATTTTCAGCGTTTCAAGGTAGTTCGTCGATAGGCGAATGCGCGGCGCCACGCCGTGGGCTTCCAGCGCTGCGGTGACGATCCGGTGGGTGTACGTGTGTTCATCCGGTAGCACCGCTGGATGTTGCGCGAGATCTAGCAATTTCGGCGGCTGCGCCGGGTTTGCGGCGAGCGGATGCCCTGGGGCGACAACAACAACCAGCGGGTCCTGCCAGACGACCTGGCTGCGTAGGTTCGGGATCGGTTGCGATGGCAACGTGACGATGCCGAGTTCCAGTTTGCCCTGCAATACCGCCGTGCACGCGTCTTCGGAGTCGAGAAAATGGATGTCGAGATCAACGTCCGGATACGTTTGAGTGAAGTTACGCAGCACCGGCGGCAAGCGATGCAGGCCGATGTGATGGCTGGTGCCGATCATCAAGCGCCCCGAAACAGCACCCGATAATTGCGAGAGCGCACGCCGGCCGTCTTCAATCTGCTGCAGGACTTCGCGGGCGTAGGGCAGCAGCGTGTGACCTGCGTCGGTAAGTCCGATTTGCCGGCCAACGCGGTCGAACAGTGGCGTGCCAAGTACCATTTCGAGCGCGGCGATACGTTTACTGATCGCCGGCTGGGACAGGTGTAGCCTTATGCCTGCTTTCGAGAACGACCGTGTTTCTGCAACTTCCAAGAAAGCGCTCAGGCTTTGAGTATCCATACTAAAAAATTCTCCTTTTCGTGTGCCACTTTACATGCAATGTTGAGATTTTGACCGAATGCCTTAGGCAACCCCATTTCATCATTCCTGTATCGGCTGTCATAAAGGCATAGGCTTTGCGTGCCATCATTTATCCGTATACGTAGTGAACTCGGCACCGGAACGCGGTCTTACTTCCGTGTTCTTTAAATCTTCAACAAACTCCCGAACGAGACAATGAGCGACATCAGTCAAACTCTGCTGCGCGCCTCGCCGCGGCTTACCCCGCGTGCTGTGCCCCTGCGCAGCCTGCTGATTTACAGCGCGGTTCCCGGCCTCTGGCTGCTGGTTTTTGCCGGCGCTTTCCATTTCAGCGGTGTACTGGCGTGGTCCGTCGGGCTGCTCTACGCCGCTTACGATACGATTCTACTGGCGTATGTTGCTGCAAAGACACGTTTTATCCTCGATAAGGCAACAATTTCGACTAACGTCGATACCGCCCACGCTACCAATGCGCCACGACCGACGCTGGGCGTAATCGTCGCCGCGCGGAACGAGGCCGAGGCGCTGCCGCGAACCCTGAACGCCTTGTTCCGGCAAAACGACGCACCGGACGCGATTCTGGTTGTCGATGACGGCTCTGACGATGCCACCTGCGCCATGCTCGAACGCGACTACGCGGTGCAGTGGCTGCCGGGCGATCGTCTGGGTCGATCCAGCATGCATCACAACCTGCAGGTATTGAAACAGCTGCACGGTGGCAAGGCACGCGCGCTGAACGCAGCCCTCGCGACGTTGAATACCGATCTGGTATTGACGGTCGACGCCGATACGCTGCTGGAGCCTGACGCCATCGCCGGCATGCGCGCGGCGTTTGCGGCCGATCCGAAACTGGTGGCAGCCGGCGGCGTGCTGACGCCGATTTGCAGCGGCGGCGCGCAAGCTGCCTTTTTTCAATGGTTTCAAACGTACGAATATCTGCGCGCCTTCATTTCTCGAATTGCATGGATGCGGGCTGGGGCGCTGCTGCTGGTTTCCGGCGCCTTCGCTGGTTTTCGGCGCGATGCGGTCCAAAAAGTCGGCGGTTTCGACCCCGATTGTCTTGTCGAAGATTATGAATTGATTCACCGCCTGCATCGCTGGTCTTACGACCATGATCTTGCTTGGAAAGTCGGGGTTCTGAATACGGCGCAGGGAACGACTGACGCACCGGCCAGCCTGTTTAACTTCCTGCGTCAACGCCGACGGTGGTTTGCCGGGTTTCTGCAAACCCAGTGGTGGAACCGCGATATGACCGGTAATGCCCAGTACGGCAGCCTCGGGACCTTCATGCTGCCGATCAAAGCGATCGATACCTTGCAGCCGATTTACGGTTTGACCGCATTCGGCCTGCTGGTGACCTTTATCGTGACCGGGCGGCCGGTATTGCTGCCGGTACTTGGCGTAATTGGCCTGAAGATCGTCATCGATCTGGCGTTTCATCTGTGGTCGGTCCGGCTTTATGCGCATTGGCTGAAGCGCCCCACAAGCGGTGCGAGTCTTGGGTTGGCGGCGCTGGCGGCGCTGGCCGAGCCCTTTAGCTTCCAATTAATGCGCCATACCGGCGCTGCTTGGGGCTGGTTGGCGTTTCTGCGCGGCCGCCAGCAATGGGGCGCGGGATAGCAGGAGACGGGATCAAGGCCGAGGCCGAGGCCGCGACCAACTGCGGCCTAGCGTTGCTTCTAAAACTTCAACACGCGCACGCGCCTGGAGAAATTTTGCGATGTCGACGCCGCAGGTGCCGCATTCAGGGCCGTATTCGGGGCCGTTTTGTTGTCGCGATCCACACTTTGGGCAGGTCTTTAGTGCCGGCTGAGCAGCCTGGTTCGGCGCGGCTACCTCGGGTTCGGCTAGTCCACTGAGCCAATGGGGCATGAGGTTATCCGGTGATAACAAAACGGCGTTAAGGCGGAAAGCGGGGTCATCCGTGCCGCGGGTGTCGGCCCAGGCGCGTGCGTAAAGCCAGCCGCGCACCAGAAGTGCGCTGATCACGATACGGGCGCCAGCCAGCACTGCGACGCCACCGTCAAATGTCGGTGCGATATACAGCATTAATGTCAGATCAAGCAGTTGCAGTGCCGCGGCAGCGAGTAGCGCCGTGCGCGCATGGCGCCGCGTAAAGTGGGCGAGTGCAACATCGAATACGCCTTCAAGGATCGAATAACGGCCGAAACCGAGCCGCATAAGCGCTGGTGACTCCGAGGCGGTGGCGACGATGCCGATAATTACGGTAGTAACGCCGACCACAAGCAAAAGCAGCCGCAGACCCCGTAGCGCTGGAGCCGCAACAGTAGGCGTTTCAGCATCGAACGCTATCGATAAATCGTTCAGCATCGCCGAACTCGGAAAGATCGCCATGAACGAACGTCCCTGTGCCGTAAGGGCGCGAACGGCGGCGCCCCATTTCGATCGCGCTACTGCCTGTGATCGAAACCCGAGCCAATTTCCGCTTGTGTACCGACACACACGGTAATGGCTTGATGTCGGTGATTATTAATGTGATGGCTTGAGATTGAAAGGGGAGCCGCTGCGAAGCAGCCGTGGCCTACTTGGGACGCAAGCAGCTTAAAGCCGTATCGAATTAAAAATAATAACAAAATCAAATTGTTTTACCGAAAATCCGACGGCATGTGTTGTCGGCGTCGGCTGCTGCCCATCGGCACACGAAATGCCTTAGCCGAGTTTGCTCGACGCATTATTGATCCGGCTGTTTGACATTGATCGGCTGACAGGCTGATCGTTTCGGCAAGAATCGGGTCGGGGCCTGTAGCGGCAGCCGGATCAATAACAAAATCAATGTATTTTGGTTATTGGGTCGGCATCATCCACCACGTCCGCCAGGACGCAATAGGCTTCAATGGCGCACGTGCGGTTCAATGTCTTGGTCTTGATGCCGACTCAATAACCCCGGCGCGACGGCTTTTGAAATACCGACAACGCGTAAGGTAAAACCATAAATTCTAAAAAAGAATACAAATTATAAAAAGCATTCATTATGGGAATTAAATAACAGGGGCTAGAATCCGCACCGTTATAGTTCATGGATGTAAGCAAATGACGACGCAGACGCTCTACGACAAGTTATGGCAGGCCCACGTTGTCCGCGATAACGGCGATGGCTCGGCCCTGATTTACATCGACCGCCATTTACTGCACGAGGTTACGAGCCCCCAGGCTTTTGACGGCCTGCGTCTGAACGCGCGGCTGCCGTGGCGATTAGCGGCGAATTTGGCGGTAGCCGATCATAACGTGCCGACGACTGATCGCAGCCTTGGCATCGCTGATCCAATTTCGCGCACGCAAGTCGAGGCGCTCGACAGCAACTGCGCCGAGTACGGCATTACCGAATTTCAGATGAATGATGCACGCCAGGGCATCGTCCATGTCATCGGTCCGGAACAAGGCGCGACGCTACCCGGCATGACCGTCGTCTGCGGTGATTCCCATACTTCGACCCATGGCGCCTTTGGCGCGTTGGCGTTTGGCATTGGCACGTCGGAAGTAGAGCACGCGCTGGCCACGCAGACCCTGGTGCTGAAAAAAGCCAAAAACATGCGCGTAGCCGTGCGCGGGCAGGTTGCGCCGGGCATTACGGCAAAAGATATCGTGCTGGCGATCATCGGCCAGATCGGCACCGCCGGCGGTACCGGCCATGCGATTGAATTCGCTGGCGAGGCGATCACGGCGCTGTCGATGGAAGGGCGCATGACCGTCTGCAATATGGCGATCGAAGCTGGCGCCCGAGCGGGCCTGATCGCGGTCGATCAAACCACGATCGACTACGTGCGGGGCCGACCGTTTTCACCGAAAGGCGAGGCGTTGGCGAAGGCGATTCCCTATTGGCAAAGCTTGCATAGCGACGCGATGGCGGTTTTCGATACCGAAGTGATGATCGACGGCAGCACCATCAAGCCGCAGGTCACTTGGGGCACGTCGCCGGAAATGGTGTTGCCGGTTGATGGTCACGTGCCGGATCCGGCACGGGAAGCGGACCCGACGCGGCGCCAGGGCATCGAACGGGCACTGCAGTACATGGGGTTAACCGCGAATATGCCGGTGACAGACATCGTGATCGATAAAGTCTTCATCGGCTCCTGCACCAACGCCCGTATTGAGGACATGCGCGCAGCGGCAAAGGTGGTGGCGGGCAAGCGCGTCGCCGGCAACGTCAAACTCGCGATGATCGTGCCGGGCTCGGGATTGGTGAAACGCCAAGCCGAGCAGGAAGGTTTAGACCAAATCTTTCGCGCCGCCGGTTTTGAATGGCGCGAGCCGGGCTGTTCGATGTGCCTCGGCATGAACGCCGATCAGCTCTCGCCGGGCGAGCGCTGCGCCTCCACGTCCAACCGCAATTTCGAGGGTCGGCAAGGCGCTGGCGGTCGCACGCATTTGGTCAGCCCGGCGATGGCCGCCGCCGCCGCGGTTGCTGGGCACTTTGTCGATATCCGGAGTTTTTAGCATGCAAGCTTTTACCCAAGTAAGCGGAACCGTGGCGCCGTTGGACCGCGCCAACGTCGATACCGATGCGATCATTCCGAAGCAGTATCTGAAGTCGATTAAGCGCACTGGGTTTGGCGTCTATCTCTTCGACGACGCGCGGTACTTGGACCGCGGCGATCTCGATATCGACGTCGCAACGCGGCGTCTGAACCCCGATTTTGCGTTGAATCAGGCCCGCTACGTCGGCGCTTCGATTTTGCTGGCGCGGGAGAATTTTGGCTGTGGCTCATCGCGTGAACACGCGGTTTGGGCACTCGCTGATTTCGGTTTCCGTGCCGTAATCGCACCGAGTTACGCCGATATCTTCTACAACAACAGCTTCAAGAACGGATTTTTGCCGATCGTATTGCCAGCGGACGTCGTTCAGGGTTTGTTCGAAGCGCTAGCGGCGCAAGACGGCTACACGCTGAGCATCGACCTGCCGGCGCAAACGGTCACGACGCCGGATGGCCAGCCGTTTAATTTTGAGATCGACCCGTTCCGCAAAGATTGTCTCGTGCGCGGGCTCGACGAGATCGGTCTGACCCTGCAACACGCCGATGCTATTCGTGACTATGAAGCGCGGCGCGCAGCCGAAGCACCCTGGTTATTCGCATCGTGAATGCGTCGCCGACGAAGCCCGCAGCGGGCCAAGTTTGGAGCGCGGAGCATTACGCCCGTAACGGCCGCTTCGTCGCCGAATTTGGTGCATCGCTAATCGACTGGTTGCTGCCGGTTGTGGGTGAGCGCGTGCTGGACCTCGGTTGCGGCGATGGCGCGTTAACCGAGCACGTTGCCGAAAGCGGCTGCGCGATTATCGGCTTCGACGCCAGTCAGGAATTGGTAACCGCGGCCCGTGCACGCGGCATCGACGCCCGACTCGGCGATGGCCACGCGCTGCCGTTTTCGGCTGAGTTTGACGCGGTCTTCTCGAACGCCGCTTTGCACTGGATGAAGCGCGACCCCGACGCGGTGCTGCGCGGTGTAGCCCAGGCGCTGAAGCCGGGCGGACGCTTCGTCGCCGAAATGGGCGGCGCAGGTAATGTCGCATCGATCCGCGGCGCGTTGCACGAAGCGCTGGTTCAGCGCGGTGTCGCCGCAACGACCGTCGACCCGTGGTATTTCCCGACACTCACCGACTATCGCGAGCGTCTGCAAAACGCTGGTTTCGACGTGCTGCGGATCGAAAGCTACGCCCGGCCAACGCCCCTGCCGGGTGCGGTCGATGGTTGGCTGACGACGTTCGCCAAGCAGTTTTTGTCGGCACTTCCAGAGTCCGACCACGCGGATTTAATCGCCGAAGTGCGCGAAGCCGTGCGGCCAGTGCTGGTGCGCGACGGCATCTGGATTGCCGACTACATCCGCTTACGTTTTGTCGCCGTAAAGCCTGCTAATTAGCGCAGCAATTCACGGTGCTTGGTTCTATCTAACCCTTTCATTAAAACAACATGACACAAACCATTCTGATTCTCCCCGGTGACGGGATCGGCCCCGAAATCACCGCCGAAGCCGAAAAAGTGCTGACTGCGCTGCGTCGCCAGCACGGTTTCGACGCGAGCTGGTCGCACGGTTTGATCGGTGGCGCCGCATTTGATGCCACTGGCGAGCCGTTGCCTGCGGCAACCCTGACGGCGGCTAAAGCGGCGGACGCAGTGCTGCTCGCCGCAGTCGGCGGCCCGAAGTACGACACACTGCCGCGTCCGCAGCGGCCAGAACGCGGCCTGCTGGCAATCCGCGCCGGCATGGGGCTGTACGCAAATCTAAGGCCGGCGCTGCTGTACCCGGAATTAGCGCAGGCGTCGTCGCTAAAGCCGGAGCTGGTGGCGGATCTCGATATTCTGATCGTTCGCGAATTGACCGGCGGTATCTATTTCGGCCAGCCGCGTGGCATCCGCGAAGAGCACGGCCAGCGCGTCGGCTACAACACCGAGGTCTACAGCGAAAGCGAGATCGAACGCATCGCCCGCAGCGCATTTGAGGCTGCGCGGCTGCGCGGTAAACGTTTGTGCTCGGTTGATAAGGCCAACGTGTTGGAATCCTCGGAGCTGTGGCGCGAAACGGTTATCCGCGTCGGCGCCGAGTATTCCGATGTTGCGCTAACCCATCAGTACGTCGATAACGCGGCCATGCAGTTGGTCCGGGCGCCAAAGCAGTTCGATGTCATCGTCACCAGTAATTTGTTCGGCGATATTTTGTCCGACATCGCCGCACAGCTGACCGGCTCTATCGGCATGCTGCCGTCGGCGTCGCTCAATGAACGGCGACAGGGCTTATATGAGCCGATTCACGGCAGCGCACCGGATATCGCCGGCAAAGGCGTTGCCAATCCGTTGGCGATGATTTTGTCGTTGGCGATGATGCTGCGTTACTCCCTGCAGCGCGCAGATCTGGCACTTAAAGTCGAGACCGCGGTGCGGCATGTGTTGGCAGATGGTTTGCGGACCGGCGATATCGCCAGAGCGGGCGAGGCGACCGTCGGCACACCAGCGATGGGCGACGCCGTTGTCGCCGCGTTAGCCTGAGGACCGACGATGGATTTTCGTCAACACCTATATTTGATGGCCGGCTGGAACAGCTGGTGTTATCGCCGTTTGTACAGCTGCGTTGATCATTTAACCGACACTGACTATCGCGGTGATAGCGGTCTGTTTTTCAAAAGCGTCCACGGCAGCCTGAACCACATGTTATTGGTCGAGCAGCTATGGCGCGCGCGTCTCAACGGCGCGCCACTGGCGATCACCGGGCTCGATCAAGAGCTAGAGACCGACCGCGCAGCCTTAAAGTTAAGGCTATTGGAATCGGCCGACGCGTGGTTGCCGTACATGCAGCAATTTCCGGATGACGGTCTGTTTGCCGATTTCACCTATCGCAATTTGAAAGGCGACACCTACGCGCTTCCGCGCTCGGCGATCGTCCACACGATGTTTACCCACGGCGCACATCATCGCGGCCAGGTCACGACCGCGTTGACACAAATGGGGCAGCCGACACCAGAGCTGGATTTCCCCGTTTTCTATCTTGAGCAGCGCAATAACGAGAGGCATTTGTCATGAGCAGGAAATTCGATGTTGCCGTGGTCGGCGCCACCGGCGCGGTCGGCGAAGTTATGTTGTCGATTCTGAAGGAGCGCGAATTCCCGATCGGCAAAATTTACGCGTTGGCGTCTGAGCGTAGCGCCGGCTCGACGGTGTTGTTCGGCAATCGCGACATCGTTGTCGAAGACTTGGCGACGTTTGATTTCAGCAAGGTCCAGATCGGCTTGTTTTCGCCTGGCGCCAGTGTTTCCGCCGTGTACGCGCCGAAAGCCGCCGCCGCCGGTTGCGTAGTCATCGATAATACCTCGCAATTCCGTTACGACGACGACATCCCGTTGGTCGTGCCGGAAGTGAATCCGCAAGACATCGCGCTGTATAAAAACCGCGGCATCATCGCCAATCCAAACTGCTCGACAATCCAGATGCTGGTGGCGCTGAAGCCGATTCACGACGCCGTTGGCATCGAGCGCATTAATGTTTCAACCTATCAGTCGGTCTCCGGCACCGGCAAAGAGGCGATTGAAGAGTTAGGCCGCCAGACTGCGGCGCTGCTGAACTTCCGCGACGCCGAGCCCAAGATTTATCCAAAGCAGATCGCGTTTAACGTCATCCCGCATATCGATGTCTTCCAAGAAAACGGCTACACCAAGGAAGAAATGAAAATGGTCTGGGAAACCCAAAAAATCATGGGTGACAAGAACATTTTGGTTAATGCAACCGCGGTACGGGTGCCGGTGTTCTACGGTCACTCCGAGGCGGTGCATATCGAAACACGGAAAAAAATCACCGCGGCGGAAGCGCGCGCGCTACTGGAAAAAGCACCCGGCGTGACTGTCATCGATGAGCACAAGGACGGCGGCTACCCAACCGCGGTATCCGATGCTTCGGGGAAAGACGCGACGTTCGTCGGCCGTATTCGCGAGGATATCTCGCACCCGCGCGGGCTAAATCTTTGGGTTGTGTCCGACAACATTCGCAAAGGCGCGGCCCTGAACAGCGTGCAAATCGCCGAGGTCTTGATCCGTTCGTACCTGTAGGGCGCTACGGCTCGCGGCTGGCGTCTTGGAACAGCTGGTTTTCTAAGGTATAAAGGAGGTTAGAGCAAATATTTAACGCTGCGGCACGGGCTTACTTTAAGAACGGCGACAGCGACAGCCTTGTAGGGGACGATTCATGCTGCGAAAACTAGCTTATTCACTGGCGCTGCTTCCGGCTTTTTGGCTGGCTTCAGCGCAGGCTTTAGGCCTCGGTGAAATTGACGTACGTTCTAAGCTGAATCAACGCTTTACGGCGACGATCCCAGTGCTTTCGGCATCGCCGGAAGAGCTGAGTAGTCTGACCCTGCGGCTGGCCAAGCCGGAAGAATTTGCCCGTGCCGGCATCGAACGCTCGGATTATTTATCGACGATCGATTTTTCGCTGGCGCCGGGCGCTGGCAGTAATCAGGTGCGCGTATCCAGCTCCCAGATCGCGCGCGATCCGTTCTTGACCTTCATTATCGAAGCCACCTGGAACGGCGGAAAGCTGCTGCGCGAATACACGGTATTGCTGGATCCACCGCCGAGCGCAAGTGAGGCACCGGCTGCTGTTCCGGCGCCCGCGCCGGCAAAACCGGTTGTTGCGGCGCCGAGCCCGGCACCAGCAGCGAGCCCAGCGCCGGTGATCAAGGCGCCGGCACCCGTTGAGAAGCCCGCACCGGCACCGAAACCCGCGCCTGTGGTCAAAGCGCCAGAAAAGACGCCAGAAAAGACGCCCGAAAAGACCGCCGAAAAGGCGCCTGAGGCCGCGGTAACTCCGGCTGGTAACGAAGTTGGCAGCTACGGCCCCGTTAACGGCACTGACACGCTGTGGAGCATCGCCAATAAGCTGCGCCCGGGCACCGAAGTGTCGATCGACCAAATGCTGTTGTCGATCTATGAAGGGAACCCTAAGTCTTTCGAAGGCGGGATTAACGGCTTGCTGAAAGGCGGTCGCCTGACTGTGCCGACGCTGGCTCAAATCAAAGAAGTCGACGCCGCAACCGCGAAAGCCCGCGTGCTCGAACTCCGCGGCTTGAAGGCGCCAGCTGCAGAACCAAAAGCAGAGCCTAAAATCGAAGCCAAAGTTGAACCAGCGGCTCCGGCACCCGTTGTCGCGAAAGCGCCGCCGGTGGCCGCTACACCGCCACCCGCTGCACCGGCCGCGCCTGCAGTGGTTGAGGCGCCTGCGCCGGCAGCACCGCCAGCGGCTGAGACCAAGCCTGAAGACGCTGCGGCCCCGGCTGCCGCGCCCGAAGGCGCACCCACTGCTGAGGCGGTAAATCCTGAGACAGCGGCGGCTCAGCCGACGACGGAAACCCCAGCACCAGCGATTGAGGCGCCCGCCGCAGCGCCGGCACCGGCTGCAAGCAGTGGTCTGCTTGAAGACTACCAATTGCAGTTAATTGGTCTGATCGGCGTGTTGCTGATCGGGCTTATCGCGCTGGCGGTTATCCGCTCACGTCGGAATAGAAGCATGAAGCCCACGCGCTCGACGCTGGCCAGCCCGATGGAGCCGACGCTGCCGCCGATGCCCGACTTTACGATGGGCCATGCCGACGATAAATACGGCGAGGATGCTGCACACGCGGATACGATGGCTGACGAAATGCCGGCTGAGGAAGAGCCGCCGATGTTGGCTGAGCCGGTAGCACCGCCGATGATGAGTCCGGCCGCTACCGAGATGCCGTTCGACGCTGGAATCAACGAAAGTGGGACGACTGATTTCAATCTTGACGCGAACGACCCGCTGACCGAAGCCGACTTCCATATTGCCTACGGCCTTTATGACGAAGCCATTCAGCTCTTGAAACAGGCAGCAGCGCAAGATCCAGAGCGCACCGAACTGCGCACGAAGCTGGCGGAAACGTATTTCGCGTCGAGCAAGGCGATGGAATTCCAGGATCTCGCGGAGACCCTACACGGGCAGCTCAGCGCCAGCGAATGGCAGAAAATCGCAACGATGGGCCGCCAGCTTTGCCCGGACGCCAACTTGTTCAAGAACGAAAGTGAGCAGTCGCTTTCGTTCGCAGGTTTTGACAGCCCGATTTCGGCGCCATCCGTGCCGGAGACCGAAGCGCTCAATATCGTCGACTTTGATCTTGACAAAGACCTCGGCGAGCCGATGCGCCTTCAGCCAGAAACGCCAGCGCCGGCTGCGACGAATATGGTTGACCTCGATCTCAGCAGCTTCGATCTAGGCGGCGATTCGCCGGTACAGGCCAGCGATTTGCAAGATGGCAAAGTCGATTTCGACCTCGAAGAGCTGGATCTCGGGCATAGCGAAGAATCCGATGCAGCGCTGACCTTGGGCGACGAAATCGACACTAAACTCGATCTTGCGCGCGCCTATGCCGATATGGGCGATAACGATGCAGCGCGGAATTTGCTGGCCGAAGTTATCGAAGGCGGCAACGAAATGCAGAAGAAAGAGGCTGAAGGCTTGAATCAGCGGCTGACCTCGGCGTGAAGCGAGGGCTTTTACGCTGGGCGGTATGAGGCGTTGGGCCGCTGCGGTTGAATATCTCGGTACGGCGTATGGCGGCTGGCAGACGCAACGCGAGCGGGCCAGTGTTCAGTCCGCGTTAGAGCAGGCGTTATCGTCGATTGCCGATCATACGGTGAAAACGATTTGCGCCGGCCGTACCGATGCTGGCGTACACGCCTGGGGCCAAGTGGTGCATTTCGATACGCCTGCAGCGCGCTCGCCTTACGCGTGGTTGCTCGGTACGAATTCGCTATTGCCGCCGGACATCAGCCTGCATTGGGTACAGCCGGTCGATAACGGCTTCGATGCCCGGCGGAGTGCGTTCAGCCGGCTCTATCGTTACGTCATCCACAATATTCGGGGCCGCTCGGCCTTGCTGCACGGGCGTGTAACGCGGATTGCCCAGCCGCTCGATGAAAGCCGTATGCATCGTGCCGCACAGGCCCTGATCGGCGAGCATGATTTTTCGGCGTACCGCGCCGCCGAATGTCAGTCGACAACGCCAATGCGCAATGTTCAGGCGGTTACGGTGTTTCGCATCGGCGAGTTCGTGGTTATGGATGTCCGGGCCAACGCGTTTTTGCATCACATGGTGCGCAACATCATCGGCGTGCTGATCGAAATCGGCGATGGAAGACGCGACGAAAACTGGGCCGGCGAACTCCTGCGTGGCCGCGATCGCAGCAAGGCGAGTGTTACCGCACCCGCGCAAGGGCTGTATTTTTGTGGCCCTCAGTATCCTGCGCATTTCGATTTGCCGGGGCCGGCGCATGCCTGGTTTCCGGCCTGAATAAAGCCACGTTCCGACCCCATGCGCCAACAACGAACACGGATTAAGTTCTGCGGCATGACCCGCGCTGAAGACGCGCTGGCCGCCATTGCATTGGGCGTCGACGCGCTCGGCTTTATTTTTGTGCCCGAAAGTCCGCGCTTTATCACCGTCGATAACGCGCGAATGCTGCGTCGGCAACTACCGCCATTCGTCCATGCGGTTGCGCTATTGCGAAATCCGGAAGGAGGGCAGGTTGAGGCCGTTTTACGCGCGCTTAAGCCGGACTTCTTGCAGTTTCACGGCGAGGAGTCGGCTGAGTTCTGTGCCAGTTTTGGCCATCCATACATCAAAGCGGTTGCGATGCAAAACCAAACGCGTACGCTTGCCGAGATCGCCACCGAATACGGCAGCGCAACAGCATTGCTGTTGGATGGTCACGCCGCTGGCGGCCTCGGCGGTCAGGGGCAGGCATTCGATTGGCAGCGTGCGACTGAAAATTTGCCGATGCCGATCATGTTGGCCGGTGGCTTGCGGCCGGAAAATGTTGCGGCTGCAATCGCTGCCGCAGCGCCGTATGCCGTCGATGTCAGCAGCGGCATCGAAGCCGCACCTGGCGTCAAGGATTCAGGCAAAATGCGGACTTTCGTGCGCGAAGTCCTTCGTGCCGATACCGAACACGCAATCAAATACGCACCGGATGATCTACGAAAACCTGCCTGACGCCCGCGGCCATTTTGGCCCTTACGGCGGCCGCTTCGTCGCCGAAACGCTGATGGAGCCGCTGCGCGAGCTGGAAATCGCGTACAACAAATTGAAAGGCGATCCGGCGTTTTGCGCCGAGCTCGACCGGGACCTCGCACTTTACGTTGGGCGCCCAAGCCCGTTGTATCCGGCGGAGCGGTTGACGAAGAATTGGGGCGGGGCGCAGATCTATCTCAAACGTGAAGATCTGAATCACACCGGCGCGCACAAGATCAATAACACCATTGGTCAGGCGCTGTTGGCGAAGCACTTGGGCAAGACCCGCATCATTGCTGAAACCGGCGCCGGGCAACACGGTGTGGCATCGGCGACAATCGCGGCGCGGCTTGGCCTGAAATGCGTGGTCTACATGGGCGCCGACGATGTTGAGCGGCAGTCGCCAAACGTATATCGCATGAAGCTGCTGGGCGCCGAAGTGGTGCCGGTGCACAGCGGCACGAAAACCCTGAAAGACGCGCTGAACGAGGCACTGCGCGACTGGGTGACAAATGTTGACGACACGTTCTATGTCATCGGCACCGTCGCCGGTCCACACCCGTATCCGATGCTGGTCCGCGACTTCAACGCCGTCGTCGGCCGTGAAGTGCTGCAGCAATCGCAGCAGATGCTGGGCCGCTTGCCTGATGCGTTGGTTGCCTGTGTCGGCGGCGGCTCGAACGCCATCGGCCTGTTTTATCCGTTCATTCCGCATGACAGCGTTAAAATGTACGGCGTCGAAGCCGGCGGTGATGGCATCGCCACCGGCCGCCATGCCGCGCCGCTATCGGCTGGAAAACCCGGCGTGCTGCACGGCAATCGAACTTACATCATGGCCGATGAAAATGGTCAGATTCAGGGCACGCACTCAATTTCGGCTGGCCTCGACTATCCCGGTGTCGGGCCCGAGCACGCCTGGTTGAAAGACATCGGCCGGGTGAATTACACCTCGATCACCGATGACGAGGCGCTCGCTGCATTTTACGAATGCACCCGTACCGAAGGCATCATTCCGGCCTTGGAGTCGGCGCACGCCATTGCCTACGCAAAGAAGCTCAGCCGGGAAATGAAACGGGACGATGTCATCGTCGTCAATCTGTCAGGGCGCGGTGACAAAGACATTTTCACAATCGCCAAACGCGATGGCATTCAGCTGCTCTAATCGGTCGAAAATTCAGATATGAGCCGTATTCAAGACGTATTCGCCGCGCTGCAAGCGCGTGGCGGCAAGGCATTGATTCCCTATATCACCGCTGGCGATCCGGCGCCGCAATACACCGTTGGCCTGATGCACGCGCTGGTCGCTGGCGGGGCCGACATCATCGAACTCGGCGTGCCGTTTTCTGACCCGATGGCCGATGGCCCGACGATCCAGCTTGCCTGCGAACGTGCCTTGGTGCACAACACGAGCCTCTGGCAAGTCATTGATTTTGTTGCCGAATTTCGGAAGACCAATACCACCACGCCGATTGTATTGATGGGTTATCTGAACCCGATCGAAGCGCGCGGTTTGGAAAGCTTTGCCGCCAAAGCCCAAGCTGCTGGCGTTGATGGTGTGTTGATCGTCGATTTATCGGTCGAAGAAGCGCCAGCGATGCTGCCGACCCTGCGTGCGCACGGACTCGACTGCATCTTCCTGCTGGCGCCAACCAGCTCCGCCGACCGCGTTGCGGCGGTGGCGCGCGAAGCCAGCGGTTATCTGTACTATGTATCGTTGAAAGGCGTGACCGGTGCGGCGACGTTGGATATCGCCAGCGTCACCGAAAAGTTGACGCAGATTCGCCAACACACGAAGCTGCCAATCGCGGTAGGTTTTGGCATTCGCGATGCGCAGTCGGCGGCAAATGTCGGGCGCGTGGCAGACGGCGTGATCGTCGGCAGTGCCCTGGTACAGCAGATTGAGCAAAACCAACTGGCGCCGGAACGGTTGCCGGCACTATTGACGGACCAATTAGCAGCAATGCGCGGCGCGCTCAACGCGTTGAAATGAAACGAGGCGGAGTGAACCTATGAGCTGGCTCGAAAAAATTTCCGGATCGAAACTGCTAACGGGCGGCGTACGCAAGAAGAGCGTACCCGAAGGCCTATGGATGAAGTGCGATGCCTGCCAATCGGTGCTGTATCGGGCTGAGTTGGAGCGCACGCTGGAAGTCTGTCCGAAGTGCAGCGCGCACCGCGCAATCTCGGCGCGGGCGCGGTTAAATCACTTTCTTGACGCCGAACCGCGGATTGAGATCGCGGCGAAGATCCGCTCCACCGATCCGCTGAAATTCAAAGACTCAAGGCGCTACACCGAGCGCTTGGCGGAAGCGCGTGAAGATACCGATGAAGAAGACGCACTGATCGTCATGCGCGGCCAGCTGATGGGTTTACCGCTGGTCACCGCGGCGTTCGAGTTCGGCTTCATGGGCGGCTCAATGGGCAGCGTCGTTGGCGAGAAGTTTGTCCGTGGCGTGAACGCCGCGCTGGAGCACGGTGTACCGATGGTCTGTTTCTCGGCCAGCGGCGGCGCACGCATGCAGGAATCACTGTTCTCGCTGATGCAGATGGCAAAAACCAGCGCGGCATTGGCGAAGCTTTCGGAACGTTGCCTGCCCTTTATTTCAGTGTTGACGCACCCGACGATGGGTGGCGTTTCGGCCAGCCTTGCGATGCTGGGCGATATTCACATCGCCGAGCCGAAAGCGCTGATCGGCTTCGCCGGGCCGCGCGTCATTGAACAAACCGTACGGCAGAAATTGCCGGAAGGTTTCCAACGCGCCGAATTCTTGCTCGAAAAAGGCGCGATCGACATGATCGTCGACCGCCGTGAAATGCGCGACAAAATCTATCGACTGCTGGCGATGCTGACGCATTTCTCGCCGGCCGTTGGGGCGCCTGCGGCAGCGTCGCCGCATGCCGCCATTGCCGGGCATTAAGCCGCAACGCGCTGCCGCATCGCCAATGCGGCTAGCGGACTGGCTGGCGTATCAGGAGCAAGTACACCCGAAGGCGATCGACCTCGGCTTAGAGCGCGTCAAGGCGGTTGCGGACCGCCTCGGATTGCTGCCACCGCAGGCGCTCACGCTGACCGTCGCCGGAACCAACGGCAAGGGCTCCAGCGTCACGCTGGCGGCCGGCATTTATCGAGCGGCCGGCTACAAAGTAGGCCGCTATACCTCGCCACATCTGCTGCGCTACAACGAGCGGATTGCAATCGACGGCGTTGATGCCAGCGACGAGGCCTTATGCGCCGCGTTTACTGCGATTGAAGCCGCCCGCGGCGATGTTCCGCTCACCTATTTTGAATACGGCACGCTTGCCGCGCTGTGGCTGTTCCGCAAATCGTGCTGCGAAGTTCAGGTGCTCGAAGTGGGCCTGGGTGGTCGGCTCGATGCGGTCAATATTGTCGACACCGATTGCGCGCTGATCACCAATATCGGGCTTGATCATACCGACTGGCTCGGCGACGACCGCGACAGCATCAGTTTCGAGAAGGCGGGCATTATGCGCGGTGGCCAGCCGGCGATTTATGTCGAGCCGAATCCGCCGCCGCGGTTGCTGGCGCACGCGGCTGAGATCGGTGCACCGCTGCTGATTCGCGGTCGGGATTTCAGCGAGTTGCACGGTGCCAATCAATGGTTTTGGCGCTCGGAAGCGCAGCAATATCACGCCTTGCCGGCGCCGGGCTTGGCCGGCGCAATGCAGTACGCAAATGCCGCTGGCGTGCTCGCAGCGGTCGAGACTTTGCGCGAACGCTTGCCGGTGCCGGAAACCGCGATTCGCTCCGCGCTGACGAATCTCCGTTTGCGCGGTCGCTATGAACGGCAAGGGCAGGTGATTCTTGACGTTGCACATAATGCCGAGGCGGCGCAGGTACTCGCGCAAAACTTGAGCGCTGATCCTAGCGCTGGCAAGCCTTGCTTGGTGCTCGGCATGTTGGCGGATAAACCGGTCGAGGCCGTTTGCAGCGCGTTATTGCCGTGCGTCAGCAGTGTGATATTCGTTAGCTTGCCTGGGCCGCGGGGGCTCTCGGCATCGGCGCTTGCCGAGCGTGCGGCCACGGTTGGCATGAACGGCATTACCGCCGAGAGCGCCGAACAAGGGTTTCGCTTAGCCAAGGTGCAAGCAGCGGCCGACGCGTCGATTTTAGTCTGTGGTTCTTTCTTAACGGTTGCGGCGGTTGCGAGGTTGCTTGATGAATGAGGTGTTCCGACGTCGCCTGATCGGCTTGGCGATGCTGCTGGCGTTTGTTTTTGCGTTGTCGCTGCTGTTGCCGCGGGATGCTGAGCAGTCAAACAAAACCCCGGTTGCGACAACCACGGTTACATTAACGGGTCTGCCGTTGCCACCGCTGCCCACTGCGCCGCCTGAAACGGTGCCTGAACCCAGCCCAACGGCCGCCGAAGCTGCCGGATCGACAGATGTCGCCGCCGCGACGCCGGCCGCGGTAGAACCGCAGGCTGTGCCGGCACCCGCGCCACCGGCGGCTGTACCGACGCCTGCGCCGCACCCGGTTGCGCCGTCACCTGCTGCGCCGGCGCCCATCGCTAAAGCGCCGGAGCCGAAGCCCGCGGCGGCGCCGATCCCTGCGCCGACTAAACCCACACCGGCTCCGGTCGTTGTGGCCAAGCCGCCAGCGCCTGAGAAGCCCAAGCACGAGACCCCGCCCGTTGCCCCAGCGCCTGCTGCACCGGCACCGGTGGCAGCGCCCGCCGCGAAGCCAACGAATGTCCCGGCGCCAGCCAAAGCGCCTTCGGCTGTCGCTAGCGCTGCAGCACCCGGTTGGTATGTGCAGGTCGGCAGCTTTTCCGACGCCGGCCGGGCACAAACGATCCTTGGCCTGCTGAGCAACGTTGGGCACAAGGGCGAAGTCTCGACCGTTGTCACTGCGCAGGGGCAAACTTTGTATCGGGTACGCTTAGGGCGTTACGACAACGAGGCCGCTGCCAGGCAAGCGCTGGCTACGGTGTCGCACCAGGGTTATCCAGCGGCGCGCGCGGTACACGAAGGGAAATAACGCGGCGTTGGCCCTATCGCGACGACAGCAGGATTGATGGTTCCAATCTTCAACAATAAGGAGAGCTTTATGCGGCGCATTCCCCACTGGTTTGGCGGTAGCAAGCACGACGAAGCCGAGCGCTACGTGCCGGTGTTCGATCCCGCCACCGCCACCATTGCGGCGGAATTGCCGATGGCGAGTGCGGCGAAAGTCAGTGAGGTTGTTGCGGTCGCAAAAGCCGCGTTTCCGGCTTGGGCTGCGACACCGCCGCTGCGGCGCGCGCGCGTAATGTTCAAATTTAAGGCGCTGATTGAGGCCAATGCTGATCGCATCGCCGCCGCCGTTGTCGCCGAACACGGCAAAGTGCACGATGACGCGCTTGGTGAACTCACCCGTGGTCTCGAAGTCGTTGAGTTTGCCTGCGGCATTCCGCAGTTGTTGAAGGGCGAGTTCACCGAAAACGTCGGCACGCAGGTCGATTCTCACTCGCTACGCCAGCCGCTTGGCGTGGTTGCTGGCATTACGCCGTTCAATTTTCCGGCGATGGTCCCGATGTGGATGTTCCCGGTCGCGCTAGCCTGCGGAAATTGCTTCATCCTGAAGCCGTCCGAGCGTGATCCTTCCGCTTCGCTGATATTGGCAGAACTCCTTGCCGAAGCCGGTTTGCCGGCCGGTGTATTCAACGTCGTGCACGGCGATAAGGAAGCGGTGGACGCGCTGCTGACGCACCCCGACGTGCAGGCACTGAGCTTTGTCGGCTCTACGCCAATCGCTGAATACATCTATAGCGAAGGTTGCCGCCGCGGTAAGCGCGTGCAAGCGCTCGGCGGCGCCAAGAACCACATGGTTGTGATGCCCGATGCCGATCTCGATCAAGCGGTAGACGCCTTGATGGGCGCCGCGTTTGGTTCAGCCGGCGAGCGCTGCATGGCGATCTCAATCGCCGTTGCGGTCTCCGATGCCGTTGCTGACGCCTTGATCGAGCGCCTAACGGCGAAAATTCAAACGCTGCGTATCGGTCCGGGCACCGATAAACGCGCTGAAATGGGGCCGCTAGTCACTGCCCAGCACCGGGACAAAGTCAAAGGCTATATCGACCTCGGCGTCGCCGAAGGTGCGAAGCTCATCGTCGATGGCCGGCAACCGCAGCTACTCGACGGCGCCACCGCTGATGGTTATTACGTCGGCGGCACCTTATTCGACGGCGTGACGCCGGAAATGCGGATCTACCGCGAAGAAATTTTCGGGCCGGTGCTCGGCATCGCCCGCGTAAAAAGCTACAAAGAAGCGGTAGCACTAATCAACGCCCACGAATTCGGCAACGGCACCGCCATCTTCACCCGCGATGGTGATACCGCACGGACGTTTGCGCACGAGATCCAAGTCGGCATGGTCGGTATCAACGTACCGATCCCAGTGCCGATGGCGTTTCATAGCTTTGGTGGTTGGAAGCGCTCGCTCTTCGGCGATCACTACATGCACGGCCCAGAAGGGGTACGGTTTTACACGCGCCTGAAGACGGTCACCACGCGCTGGCCGACCGGCCTGCGCGCTGGCGCCGAATTCGTTATGCCGACGATGAAATAAGGCCGGCCTGCACGCCGGTACTGGGCGTGCGAGCAGGTTTTAGTTTTGTATGGGTCGGCTCGCCGTCGCGCCCAACATGCGCATGATCTTGTTGCTGACGAACAACGGGCCGATCAATAAAAAGACGAGATCCTTCGCGAACGAGGGCTTGGCACCTTCCACCTTGTGGCCGTAAAACTGCCCGATCCACGCGGCGATCCAAACACTGGCGCAGATCCAAAGCAGCGGCAGTTGTGCGTACTCGATTGCAAGAATTGCAGCAAGGCTCAACGCCATCCACAGCAGCCCGGTCAATGCGCTGCCGGGCGATAGGCGAAAATAAAACAGTAGCTGTGGAATCAGGCTCAACGTCGCCAAATTTAGGCCGTCTTGCCATGCTAGCGGCAGCCCCGGCAACCAATGTCCAACCGGTACGCACCAGGCAAGACCGAGGCTTGAGAAATAGATCAGCGGCACGCAGACCACGTGGATCGCCTGATTCACCGCGTTACGATGGCTTTGCGCATATTCGGCGAGGTAACGGTCGAGGCTTTGCATGCCGGCTGCTCCGGTAAGGTTCAATTTGACCATGATGCACCCACGTTGACCGATTTGCTGCGCGGTCGTGCTTACGTCGTCGGGACTGGCGCGCCGCCGCTACGGCTACTCTCGCAGTTCCCGGATCATCTGCTCAAGTTCGGCGAGAACGGCGAGCGGATCGTCGCTGCTTTCGAGCAGCTTTTGCTTGCGCTCTGGCTTGATCGGCAGCAGTTCCGCGAGGCGGTTGCCGACCCACGCAGCGTCGCCCAGACGATGCACCTTCGGGAAACTCTCCGGGCCGATGCCTTCGATCAATTCCCGCAGCAGTGTCACCAGATCGTGATAGCGCTCAGGAACCGAGATCGGGTCGGGCGGCTCAGCAAATTCCACGCGCGCGACGATCAAGCCGCTTGGCGTGCTCCAATGCTCAATGATGCGGAACACCGACTCGCCCTGCGTCAGCAACACATACTGACCAGACGGCAGCAATTGCCATTCGCTGATGCGCGCCGTGCAGCCAACATCGCAGGGGATGGCTGGTTTGCCGACTTCATATCCGGCGCGGATCAGCGTGACGCCAAATACTTTGCTTTGGCGGATGCACGACTGCGCCATTTCGACATAGCGCGGCTCGAAAATCCGCAACGGCAGCCGGCCCGCCGGGTAGAGCACGCCCCCGAGCGGGAAAATCGGAATTTCGATCGGTGTGGTCATGCGCCGAATAATTGCTGCCGCTGTGTCGGCGTTAACGCCTGCATCTTCAGAATATTGTCGCGCGGGATGGCATCCGGATCCGGATGATTGGCGACGGCCGCTTCAACGCTATCCTCACGCAGCAAATGCAGCAGCGGATACGGCGCGCGGCCGATCAAATTCTCGGCGTCGTCGGCTTCGGTATCGGCAAATTGGTAGTGCGGGTGGAAGCTCGCAACTTGATAAGCGCCAGACCATTCAAATTGGTCGAGCAAGCCATCAACTTGATCGAGGAAATCGTTGTAATCGAGAAAATCTGCAAGCACATGCGGGATCGCGATCAGCGTGGTTTCCAGCTCGGTAGCCGGCGTTTCATCGAGCCGCGTCAGCTCCAACTGCAGTTCAGTCAAGACTTCCAGCTCGCTACGCGCGGTGCTCACGCAGATGCGCACGCGTCCGGCGCGCGTGGGTTTTGCCGCAAACGGGCACAGATTCAGGCCGATCACAACGGTATCGAGCCACTGCCTTACTGCGGTTTCAATTGGATCCACGGATGCTCGGCAAGAAGTTTTCAGACCAACACTTTAAGCCAAAGCCGCGGCTGGCGGCGTGACCTGCAGCGCGGCCGAAAGTGTGTCAGAAAATGTGCGGTAGTTCCGTGGCAACGGCTGATCGACGCTTTAAACTCGTCAGGGCCTAGCATCGCAGAACTTCCAACCCCACCGGACTGGCGCACGCCTACGAGCAGATGACCGAAGAGAAATTTATCGCGCTCGTCGAGCGTCTGAGTCTGCGCGCAAAGGCGCACCCTGGCTTATATCGGTTGGAAGTGCTGGCGCTTGCCGCACTCGGCTATCTCTATATTTTTATGATGTTGATCGCCGCGCTAGCCGTGAGTGCGGTGTTCATCGTCATCAGCCTGCTCAAACCGATTTTGCTGCTGAAACTGGCGAAGATTGTCTGGTTGCCGATCTGGTTTTCGTGGTCGGTGCTGCGGGCGCTCTGGGTGCGGTTTGATCCACCCAAGGGTCGGCTATTACAGCCACGCGAGGCGCCGCAATTATTTGCCGAAATCGAACGCGTTCGCGCCGAAATTCGTGGCCCCAAGCCGCATAAGGTGTTGATCACTGATGACTACAACGCCGCCGTGATGCAGCGGCCGCGCTTAGGGCCGCTCGGTTGGTCGGAAAATTATTTGATTCTGGGGCTGCCGTTGATGTCGACGCTTTCGCCGGACCAACTGCGCGCGGTGATTGCGCACGAGTTCGGCCATCTCGGCGCCGGTGACTCGCGCATGACCGGCCGCATCTACCACATGCGGCAGACCTGGGCGCGCTTGCAGCAAGAATTCGCGCAGCGTGGCGGCGTCTTTTTCCGGCGTTTTTTCGCTTGGTTCGGGCCGTATTTCAACGCCTATTCGTTTGTTCTGGCGCGTAGCCAGGAATACGCGGCCGATCAGGCCTCGACGCGCCTCGCCGGCGCTGGGCCGGTCGGCGAAGCCCTGGTTCTGGCCAATATCGGCAACGACTACCAGAACGAAACGATATGGCGGCCGCTTTGGGCGCGGATTAAACACGAAGAACAGCCGGGCGTTCAGCCCTACGCGCAGCTACTGCAACTCGGGCGCGCCATCAGCGAATGGGGCGATGCCGACGGGCGCTTAGAAAAGGCCCTGCAGCGCAAAACTGACTGGGCCGATACCCACCCGGCATTGAAAGATCGTTTGACGGCGCTCGGGCAAACCGCGCGCGTGCCGGCGGTGCAGGGGCCTTCGGCAGCGGTGGTTTTTCTCGGGCCGTTAGCCGAAATTTTGGCACGTGAGCTGGACGAAACCTGGCAGCGGGATGTCGGGGTCCAGTGGCGCGAACGGCATCAACAACTCCAAGTGCAGCAGGAAACCTTGCGCGCATTGGAAGCGAAGGCTGCCGAAGCGCCGTTGACGCGCGCCGAAGACTGGCAGCGCGCCGAGCTCACTGAAGCGCTGCAAGACGCTGAAACCGCGCTGCCGCTGTATGAGGCGCATCGGGCGCAATTCCCCGAAGCGTTCGAAGCCACTTACGCCGTCGGCCGCATTCTGCTGCAGCGTGGCGACGAAGCCGGGCTGCCGTTTATTGATGCCGCGATGCGGGTCGATGGCGCCGCGATCAAACCCGGCGCCGAACTGGCGTTTCGTTACTTAACTGAGCGTAACCGCGACGACGAAGCGCAGCCGTATCGCGCGGCCTGGACGGCGCGCAACGATCTGGAACTGCTGGCCCAAGCCGAGCGCGCGCATTTTACCGCCAGCGACAACTACCTCGAACATCAACTGGACGCCGAAGCGCTGGCCCGCATGCAAGAACGGGCACGCGGCTTAAAAGGTGTTGCGCGGATTTGGCTGGTGCGGAAAAAAGTCCAACATTTCCCCGAACACCCGGCCTATCTGATGTTGATCAAAGGCCACTGGTACCAATGGACCAACGCCAAGCGGCTGATCGCCGAAGCCCGCACCAAGTTGGAATTGGCCGATACCCTCACCATCGCCGTGTATCAGAGCGGTCTGAAGTCTTTGTTCAAGCGGGCGACAAAAGTGCGCGGCGCTGAAATTTACCGGGCCTAGAAGACATTTCCTGAGGATCGAGCCCCTTGATTGCCCCGCAACCCCTGCGCTAGGGTCTAGCGAGCACGCGAATCAAGCCGGATATCGGCAGGCTTTATTACAAAAAATGCTAAGCCTATAACCTGATCAGGCTATGACGGCCGAGGCCTGAATGTTAAGGTTCAGCCCTTTTTCCCGTGCGGACGGGTTTGCTGAGGATACAAACGTGACGATAGAAACGGATACCGTAATCATTGGTGCGGGTCCCTGCGGGCTGTTCCAGGTATTTGAACTGGGCTTGCTCGGCATCAAGGCGCATTTAATCGATACCCTGCCGCAGCCCGGCGGCCAGTGCACCGAGCTGTATCCCGACAAACCGATTTACGACATCCCGGCGCTGCCGATTTGCGGCGCGCGCGAGCTGATTGAGCGCTTGCTGGAGCAGATCCAACCGTTCGGGCCGACGTTCCACCTCGGCCAGCAGGCCACCGAGGTGCGTAAGCTCGAAGACGGCACGTTCTATGTCAAAACCAGCAAAGACACCGAGTTCCACACCAAAACGATCATCATCGCCGGCGGCGTCGGTGCGTTCCAGCCGGTGGAACTGCAGGTGCCGGGCGTGGCCGAGCGGGTTGATCGCGACGTGTTCTACAAAGTACGTGATCCCGAAATCCATCGCGGCAAGAACATCGTCGTGCTCGGCGGCGGCGATTCCTCGCTCGACTGGGCGCTGAATCTGCACGGCAAAGCCGAGAGCGTGGTCGTCATCCACCGCTCGGATAAATTCAAAGCCGCGCCGGCCTCGGTGGCGAAAATGCACCAGCTCTGCGAAGACTTGGAAATGCAGTTCATCGTCGGCTCGGTCACCGAACTGCGCAGCGGCGAAGACGGCGCGCTGCGCGAAATCCAAGTCACCGGCACCGATGGCGTCGCCCGCCGTTTGGAACTCGACCACCTGCTGGTGTTCTTCGGCCTGCATCCGAAACTCGGCCCAATCGCCGAATGGGGCCTGAACCTGCACAAGAACCAAATCCCGGTTGATACCGAGAAGTTCGAAACCTCGACGCCCGGCATTTACGCCGTCGGCGATATCAACTGGTATCCGGGCAAAAAGAAGCTGATTTTGTCCGGCTTCCACGAAGCAGCGCTGGCAGCGTTTGCGATCAAAGCCCGCCTGAACCCCGGCGAGAAAGTGCACTTGCAATACACCACCACCAGCCCGGTCATGCACAAACGCCTGGGTGTGGACGATCCGTTCGCCGACGAAAAGCGCGTCGCCTAACCGCCGGCCGCCGCATCAAAAAAAGCCCGCATCGCGGGCTTTTTTGTTTCACCATGACGCCAGCGAACGAGTGGCAAATCGGCGCAAGTCGGTTGTCAGAATGCGCTAAGTACCGAAAGAGGTGACCCCGGAACCCGTGGCCATCAGTCCGCTTTGCCGTCTTCGCGCATATCGCGGAAACTGCTGGAGAGAATTGGGTCGCCCGCCCCGGCGGCGGTAAGAGTGGCGGCTACCGCACGCTGCTATCAGCCCGGATTGGCAGCCGCTACGTGTTCCTTTATGGGTTCCCCAAGCGCGACAAGGCAAACATCACACCGGACGAGAAAAAGGCACTGCAGTTCGCCGGCAAGGTGTTCTTGGAACTATCCGCCGAGGCTTTGGCGAAGGCATTGCAGTCGGGCGTGTTACGGGAGGTGTGTTGTGAGCAAGATCATTGAATCCCTGCGTGGCGACCTAGCTGCGCTTCACGAAGCGGGCGCGATCAACAAGGTGACGATGCGCGAATTCGACGCCATCTGCCCGCCGCCGGTGCGGGCGTTCAGCGCTGCCGACATCAAAAACCTGCGCGAAGCGCTGAAGTTCAGCCAGCCGGTGTTCGCGCTTCATTTGCACACCTCGGCCTCAACCATCCGCAAGTGGGAGCAAGGCGAATCCCATCCCACCGGGCCGGCCCTCAAGCTGCTCAACGTTATCGCCGACAAAGGCCTGCAGGCCATCATCTGACGCCTGACGGGGGAAACAGGCATTGGCGGCGCAAATTCCCCCTTTCAGCGCATAGCATCTTGAAGCCGCCTGCCCGCTGATGCCGAGCGTGGTTCAATTACCACGCCATCGAACGTCCGCGGCAAGAAATCGAAATTGCCGACACATCGCCAGCAGGACTCAGTGGTTGCGGTTGTTCAATGCGCGGCCCCGCTACGCAATCACGCATCAGCGCAGCGAAAATAGCCATTGCGCAGCGCCGTGCGCGCCGCGCTCGGCATAATGGCGCCATCCCGCAGCTGCCACGGATGGACCATGCCGACGATCTTCGCGCTTGTGCAACCACGCCCTATTGCCCCTGGCTTCGCCGGCCGCGCGCGGCCGCAACCTAGGGTGCCGGCGTGAACCTGTTCGGCGGCACGCGGGCCAGCGGACGCGCCGTTGTCATACAGGGTGACAATTACGGCACGGTGCATACCGGCGATCAGTACATCACCATCGTCAGTATTCAAGCAGCCGCGCCACCGTCGCTGAAGATTCCGTGGGAACTCAACCCCGTCCCCGGCAATATCGAAAGCGCACTCACCTGGCGCAGCCGCATCCCGCGCAAGCTCCACGGCCGGGATGCCGAACTGAACACGCTGTACCGCTGGGCTCTCGATCCCGCGCTCAGCCGCCGCATCTGCGTGATCCACGGTGAGGGCGGCGCCGGCAAAAGCCGGCTCGCGTTTGAACTCGCGGAAAAGCTCCAGCACGAAGGCTGGCAAGCCGGCCAGCTCAACCCCGGTAGCGCGCTGCAGTTCCCGTACGCCGAAGCCGGCGCGCTATTGATACTCGACGAACCCGAGCTTTACCCCGAAGCGCTGGAACAGCTGCTCCGCGCCATCGCCGCCTGCGCGCTGCCGGATCTGCGCCTGCGCGTTCTGCTGCTGTGCCGCAACGCCGATGTCATCGAAGCGCGGATCGACGAATACGCCGCCGGCCTGCGCAGCGAATCCCTGGCCCTGCAAGCCCCAGCGATTCAAGCCATTGCCTGGGATCTATTTCAAGACGCGCACCGGGATATCGCCGCGCTGCGCCAACAAACCGCCAGCGCGCCGCCGGCGCCAGCGGTGTTCGCGCGCTGGCTGGCGCAAGACAACGCCCACGCCCAGCCCTTGATCATCCTCGCCTACGCGTTGAATCTGCTGGACGATCCCACCGCCACCGAACTCGGCGCCACCGATATCCTGATCCGCCTCGCGCAGCGCGAACGCACCCGCCTGCGCCGCGAAGCCGAAGAACACGGCGTGCAAGCCGAAGCCGCACTGTTATTGAAAGCCCTGGCCGCCATCCCCGGCGCGCTGCCGGCGGCGGCGGTTGATTATCTGGCCACCGTCATCGCCCAAGCCGGCTTGGTCATGCCCAGCGCCCTGGCCCTGCAACGCACGCCGCTGTGGCGCGATGCAACCCTGCGCGGCTTGGCGCCGGACCGCCTCGCCGCCGTCTTCCTGCACCTCATTCTGCGTGAACGCGCGCCGCAGCCGGAAACCGCCGCGCCCTGGCTGTGGGCGGTGCTGAACGGCGATGCGCCGCCGGCCCCCGTGCTGCACGCCCGCCTGATGCGGCTGGCCCAGCTCAATGCCGACCGCCGCCGCCTGCCGCCGGGCAAAGCGGCACCAGCGCTCGCCGCCGCCGGCACGCTCATCGAAGCCGTAAACGCCGCGATACGGCACCAAGACGGCGTTGCAGCAAGCGTCTACGCGCTGTTGGGGTACAAAGATGTCATCGAAGTGCCGCTGCACCCGATCGCGCTCGCCGCCACGCAGGCCCAAGTTGCCGTGGACGAACAACGCGCCGCTGCAGACCCCGTCACCTACGGGCCGGCTTTGGCGCAGAGCCTGAACAACCTCTCGATCCGCTTGGCCGAGAGCGGCGACCGCGCCGGCGGCTTGGCGGCGATTCAGCGCGCGGTGGAAATTTATGAAGCGCTGGCGGCGAAGAACTTCGCGGCGTACGGGCCGGATTTGGCGAGTAGCCTGAACACCCTCTCGATCCGCTTGGCAGATGTTGGCGAACGCGCCGGCGGCTTGGCGGCGATACAGCGGGCGGTAGAAATTGATGAAGCGCTGGCGGCGGAGAACTTCGCCGCGTACGGGCCGGATTTGGCGCTGAGCCTGAACAACCTCTCGGTCGATTTAGCGGCGAGCGGCGACCGCGCTGGCGGCTTGGCGGCGATACAGCGGGCGGTGGGCATTCGTGAAGCGCTGGCGGCGGAGAACTTCGCGGCGTACGGGCCGGCTTTGGCGCTGAGCCTGAACAACCTCTCGCTGCGCTTAGCGGAGAGCGGCGACCGCGCCGGCGGCTTGGCGGCGATTCAGCGGGCGGTGGGCATTTATGAAGCGCTGGCGGCGGAGAACTTTGCGGCGTACGGGCCGGATTTGGCGCTGAGCCTGAACAACCTCTCGAACCGCTTGGCGGAGAGTGGTGACCGCGCCGGCGGCTTGGCGGCGATTCAGCGGGCGGTGGGCATTTATGAAGCGCTGGCGGCGGAGAACTTTGCGGCGTACGGGCCGGATTTGGCGGGCAGCCTGAACAATCTCTCGGTCGATTTAGCGGAGAGCGGCGACCGCGCCGGCGGCTTGGCGGCGAGCCGCCGGGCGGTGGACGTTTACCGGCCGTTCCTCGATGAAAACTTCGCCGCGTTCGCGCCGGACGGCGCCATGTATCTGAATAACCTAGCAAACCATTTAGCCGAAAGCGGCGCCGCCGCCGATGCCGCGGAAGCGGCCGCACTGCGTACCGAGGTTGCGGCGATCCGCGCGCGCTTGAACGAAGCTTAACGCTGCGGCAACGGCGTAATGTGCTTCGGGGCCGCAGTGCGGTGCTTCGTGCACGAAGCTTCGCGCTGCGCGCACGAAGCTTTTTGCTCCGTGCTCGAAGCGTGGCTCAGCGTGTGCAGAGCGCAAAACGGCGTGCGCGCCCCGCGTTGGGGCATGGCCGCGGCAAACAACTGCGCACCCGCAGCGTTGCGCTGCGCCGCCGCTGCCGAACGCTGCGTTGCCGGGCCGGCGCGCTGCGCCAGCGCGGTTTTGCACTGCGGCGGCGGCGTTCAGCACTGCGCCGGGCAATAAAAAACCCGCGCCGAGCACGCGCGGCGCGGGCGGCGGCGTTGCGCTTTAGGCGTTGGGCGGGCTTGCCGCCGGCACGGCGCGCGCACGGTGTGCGAAGCGGGCCGAGATGCTTTGCCGCAACGCTTCCAGACCTTGGCCTTTGCCGGAGACTTTCAGCAGCGCGTAGCCTTCGAGCGCGGCGTTCATCACATCGCTGCCGAGCGCGGTTTCTGAGCTTTCCACTTTTTCCATCAATTGCCGCATGCGCACGAAGCGGCCGCGCAGCGTGTCGAAATTGGCGAGATCGCGCCGCGCTTCGTCGAGGTCGAAATTCGCCGGCACCACGCCGGGGTTTTGCGCCAGTAGCGTGAGCACTTGGCGGCAAAACGCTTCCGACTTATCACCCATCTTGGCCAAGCTGCGGCGTTGCTCGGGCGTGAGCGCGATCAAGCCGGCCAGTTTGTCTTCCAAGACCGCCAAAGCGCCATCAATGGCGGCGAGGTCGGCTTCGGAAAAATTCAGCGAAATAAGGTTCTGCGTCATTCTTGAGCTCCTTGCATTCAAGCGTGAGGGAAAATCCCCGCCGCGGACTTACGCACGCCTCCAGCGCGCGAATGAAACCGCCGATTGCAGTTTTGCGACGGGCCAGGAAATTGTAACGACGCCGCAGTCTGGAATCTCGAAATGGAATGCGTTTTTGACGGCCCAATGTGAACGGCTTCACAGTGGAGTCAAAAATGGAGTGTTCGCGGCGCGGAGGATTGTGGCTGAAGGCGATACGGTTCTTTTATCCGCCGCTTCCGCGATCACGACCGGCCCCGACCAGCGGGTTAGCAGGATCTGTGTGCAGCTAAACACCGCGTTTCAGTGATTCGTAGGCGGTGACTCGCGCTTGGAATGCCCGGTGCTGGATCGGGCAAAAAAAATACCGCTGTAGGATCCCGCGGTATCGGGTTCCGCACTATTGCTGTTATCAGGTCAACTTGCCGACTGCAGGCTGTGGCTGGACATTCGCCATTGCCGATTCGAGCAGATCGTCCTGCGCGATTAACGAGCGCACGAACTTTGGCGAGGCCTCGACAATTAATGAATCCATATTGCGGAACACCTTGACCCGTTTCGGCTTCTCGCCCGAAGCGCGCTGGGCTTGATCAAGCAGCTTCTGCGCCAGACCTTCAACTTCTTCCGGCGTGTTCACGCCCTGCGCACGGCGGCTTAGCGCGAGGACTGCTTGCACCGGACTGCCGACTGCCGCCGCCTGCAGCTGCCGTTCAAGTTCTGGATCAATTCGTATTGCCATCGCCACGCCTCGCGTTACTTGCGGCTACGCCGCTTCGCCGCGAGTGTAACGCCGGTGAGGTGCTGGAGCGCCTTGGCTGCATTCGGCCAGCCACGACCTGCACGCAATTCGGAAACCGCGTTCGTGCGCTTGCAGGACGCGAAGATCGCCTGTTCCACCTCATCGACCGTCGCGGTCTTCTTGGCCTGGAACAGCAACGCCGCGAGCCCGGCGATATGCGGCGTGGCCATCGAGGTACCGTCAAGCGCGGCATAGCCGGTGCTTCCAGCGTGCGCCGATTCCACACCAACGCCGGGCGCGAGGAGGTCCGGTACGATGCGATAGTGACCATCCGGATTGAGGATTTGCTGGCTGCCCGAAAACTCCGCGACCCGATATTTGGCGTCATGTGCCCCGACAGACAGGCACGCGTCGTAATTGCCCGGCGTGCGAGTATGGCCTACGCCCTCATTGCCAATAGCGAACACCGGCAGCACGCCGCGTTCACGTAACTTTCGGGTTACTGCGAGGAAATCGTCGACGTAGTCGCGAAGACCCAAGGACATACTCAGTACGCGTGCGCCGCTGCCTACCGCCCAATCCATGCCCCCCAGAACGCGGGCGATCACCTCGCCACCCTCGATCACTTTGCCGCTCAGCAGCTTTGCGCCGGGCGCGACACCGATGCAGCGTCCCTTCACTGGTCTGCCTGCAATGGTGCCAGCGGTATGTGTACCGTGCCCGTCATCGTCGAACGCTGTCTTCCTGATTGGATCGCCGAAGTTGTCAAATAGGGCGAAGTCTTGCGTAGCGTCTTGCAGAGCTGGATGTTTGCCGTCCACACCGGTATCCAGATGCGCCACGAGTACGCCTTCGCCGTTCAGGCCTTCGGCCCAGAGTCGTTCTACGCCGAGCGACTCTAATCCCCAGGTCAATTTCTGAGACAGGTTAGGACGCAGCGCAGCGCGGTTTGTCGGACGAATAAGGCTAATGGCCGGCGTTGCCAGTACGCGCTGGACGCTTTCGTTGCGGGCCAGCATCGCCAGACCTTTGGCGTCAACTACGCCGAATGCGAGCCCCAGATTTCGGAAAATCTTCATGTCAGGCGGTAAGTTGAGCGACGGTGCCCTGCCGGGGGCAGCGCTCAAGCCCTGCGCTAGCGTCTTTTTCCTCGGTCCGCTCGACGCCGCTCGGAGGCCCAGCGGGCTGTACTTGGAATCTGTAAAACCGGCAGCGAGCTTCGACAGTGTTGCGGACGACTTGCCACCACTTGCGATAGTCGCGGCCAGTGTGTCGTCAAGGTCGAGAATCACCGTGGCTACGCCTCGGGACTCAAGCTCTGCGTTGATCATTGGACTGATCTTTATCGTCATCGTCATCTCCCTGTCGCGGCGGTGTCGCGAGGTTCAAGATCAAAAGGGCGTATCAAGAACTTCTGCAAATAACGGACGCTTTGGTGTCCCATAGCCGACGTGCGATCGGTGTGCTAACCGCGGTGTAGATTGCCCAGAGTGTGTCTTCGGCTTTGTCCATCTTCTGTAATTTGCCTAGATATAGAGAAGCCGCGCTTAGACTCCAACCAAGCTGGGCGGCTACGTTCATGAGGGCAGGCAGCGCGCGCACCGCGCGGAACGAACCCGCGGGTATCGGCGCTGAGTTCCTAGGATTGAAAAACACCAGCGCGTAACGCTGCGGGCCTGAGGCTCGGCATAATGGCACCATCCCGCAGCCACCACGGATGGACCATGCCGACGATCTTCGCGCTTGTGCAACAAAACCCCACCGCGTTTGGCCTTGCCGGCCTCGTGCTCATTGCGTTCGGTCTATGGCTGTCCTCGCGCGGGCCGCGCAATAGCGCCAGCGGCCGCGGCGTGATCGTCGGCGGCAATAACAGCGGCACCATTAATACTGGAGACACGCACCACCACGCAGCGGGCGGTTCCGGTGCGCCGCCGCCGGGGAAGCCGGGGCCGGATTGGGTTGCCGTCGGTGGGCGCATCGTTAAAGCGCTGGGTTTTATCGTTACCGCGCTTAGCATCGTGCTTAAAGCGCTGATGTTGCTGTACCCGCACGGCGCGTGAAGGTGTTCGACAAGAAGACGGCGCGCGCGCGCGGCGTTGTCTGTGATCTCAACTCCGGCATCATCAACACCGGCGATGTGCACTATCACCTCGATGCCCGTACGGTGGTCATCAACGGCCAGCCGCATGCCGCGTCTTTAGGCATCCCGTGGCGCTTGGACCCGGCACCGGAGGCCCTGCTCAGCGCCTTGCACTGGCAAAGCCGCATTCCGCGCACGCTCTACGGGCGAGATGAGGAACTTGCCGATCTTCGACGCTGGGCCGAAGGGCCGGGCCAAGCGCGCGTGCGCATCGTCTACGGCGAGGGCGGCGTCGGCAAAACCCGGTTGGCGTTTGAATTCGCGGAAATCTTGAAAACCGAAGGCTGGGAAGCCGGCCAGATCGCGGACCCGAGCGCGCCGCTGGTGTTTCCGCTCGCCGAGAAAGGCGTGTTGCTGATCATCGACTACCCGGAACAATACCCGGCGCCGGTGGAAAACCTGTTGAAGCTGATTCACCGCGGTAAGTTCGGTGCTGGCCGCCTGCGCGTGCTGCTGCTGTGCCGGAATGTTGAAGCGATGCGGGCGAAAGTTGATGAATGCGCGCCGGGTGTTCAAACCCCGGCCTTGCCGTTGCCGCCGTTGCCGGCTGAAGACCTCGCCTGGGCGGTGTTCGAAGACGGCCAAAAGGCCATCGCCGTGCTGCGCGACGTCGCCGTTCCAGCGCCGCTGCCACGCGCCGCGTTCAACGGCTGGCTCGTGCAAGACTACGCCCACGCGCAGCCGCTGATCATCTTGGCCTATGCGCTGAATTTGCTCGACGAGCCCACCGCCACCGCGCTCGTCCACGCCGAAATCCTGCAACGCCTCGGCCAGCGCGAGCAGAGCCGCCTGCGCAAAGAGGCCGAAAAGCACCGCCTGCAGGCGGATGCCGTTCTCTTGCTCAAAGCCCTGGCCGCCATCACCGGCGCGCTCGATGCCGATGCCATCGATGCCCTCGCCGAACTGCCGCTGCCGCGCGGTTTCGACTGGCCTACCGTGCCGGCGCTGCGACAAAGCCCGCTGTGGCAAAACGGCGGCGTGCCGGAGCTGCAGCCGGACTTGATCGCCAGCGTGTTCTTGCACCAGGTGCTGCACACCGCCTTGCGCAATCCGGCCACCGCCGCGCCCTGGCTGTGGGCGGTGCTGACAGTCGGCGATGCCGATGCGGCCGTGCTCGATCAACGCCTGAGCCGCATCGCCCGCCTGGCCTACGACCGCCTGCGCCTGCGCGGCGTTGCCGAAACGGGGGAGATCGCGGCGGCCGACTTCATCGGCCTTGCGTTGGTCGAGATCATCGAGAAAGACCCGGCCGCAGCAGACCTAATCTACGAATTGCGCGGCACGAAAACCCCGGTTGAAGTACCGCTGCGCCGTGCCTTACTGGCCGCGACGCAGGCGCGCGTGGTTTTGGACGAACAACGTGCTGCTGCGGATCCCGCGACGTACCGACCGGCTTTGGCGGGGATTCTGAACATCCTCTCGGCGCGCCTGGCGGATGTTGGCGAGCGCGCCGGCGGCTTGGCGGCGATACAGCGGGCAGTGGGCATTTATAAAGCGCTGGCGGCGGAGAACTTCGCGGCGTACGGGCCGGATTTGGCGAGTAGCCTGAACAACCTCTCGGTCGATTTAGCGAACGCTGGCGACCGCGCCGGCGGCTTGGCGGCGATACAGCGGGCGGTGGCAATTCGTGAAGCGCTGGCGGCGGAGAACTTCGCGGCGTACGGGTCGGATTTGGCGAGTAGCCTGAACAACCTCTCGATCCATTTGGCGGAACGTGGCAATTGCGTCGGGGGCTGGGCGGCGAGTTGGCGGTCGGTGGGCATTTTTGAAGCGCTGGCGGCTCAGAACTTCGCGGCGTACGGGCCGGCTTTGGCGATGAGCCTGAACACCCTCTCGAACCGCGCGGCGGATGTTGGCGACCGCGCCAGCAGCTTGGCGGCGATTCAGCGGGCGGTGGCAATTCGTGACGCGCTGGCGGCGGAGAACTTTGCGGCGTACGGGCCGGATTGGGCGCTGAGCCTGAACAACCTCGCGCTGCGTTTAGCGGAAAGTGGCGACCGCGCCGGCGGCTTGGTGGCGATACAGCGGGCGGTGGCAATTCGTGAAGCGCTGGCGGCGGAGAACTTAGCGGCGTACGGGCCGGTTTTGGCACGGAGCCTGAACAACCTCTCGGTTGATTTAGCGAACGCTGGCGACCGCGCCGGCGGCTTGGCGGCGAGTCGGCGGGCGGTGGCGATCTGTCGGCCGTTCCTCGATGAAAACTTCGCCGCGTTCGCGCCGGATGGCGCCATATATCTGAGTACCCTCGCAGATCATCTTTCCGAAAGCGGCGACGCCGCCGATGCCGCGGAAGCGGCAGCGCTGCGCACCGAGGTTGCGGCGATTCGTGCGCGTTTAGACGGCGCCGGCTGAGCGATTAGGGCCTGTTAATACTGATGCGGTCGCAGTGATCGCATGGTGCTAACAGGCCCTAGGAAATATTGCAGCGTTAAATTCGGTTATTCCTAACGCGGCCTGCGCTGGCAGGTGCTGGCGCGCTCGGCTGGCATCGTTCTCTGCGGCTGTTTGCCCAGGCGTCGAGCGCCCTAATCAATTGATTTTCAATTCCTAATCGCGGCGGTTGGGCGCGGCGGCTGGCCGGTCGGGCATTCGTCATGCGGCGCTGCGATAATGCGAGGCTGGGCGCGGGGTTTCCGCCGCACGAGGGTGGTGATGAGTCGTTTGTTTTTGATGGCGCGTTGGCAATGAGTAGCGGCCGCTTCGGGCGCGTGCTCACGGGTTTGCTCGGTTTGCCGGCGCCGCCGCGGCTGGTGCGCGCGGAAACGCCGTACGCGGCGCAGCCTTTGCTCGGCCGCGCGGTGCTGGTGGGCGGTGGCGGCGATCTGCGCTGGGCGGCGGAAATCGTGCCGGCGCTGGCTGGCGCCGGCGCGCAGATTCAGGTTGCCGCCGGGCAGCCGGGGGTTTCGGCGATTAAGCGCGCCGCCGCAGCGGCCGGGGTCGCGTTGAAAACCGAGCCGAACGAGGAAGATCGCGCCAACGCGGCCTACGCTTACGTGTTCGACGCCAGCGGTTTCGCCACGCCGGACGATTTACGCGCGTTGTTCGATTTTCTGCAGCCACGCATTCGGCGCCTACCCAAAAATGGCCGCGTGGTGTTGCTGGCCGCGGCCGAAACCGCCACACCGGCCGCCGCTGCCGCCGCGCAAGCGCTGCGCGGTTTTACTCGCGCGCTGGCCAAGGAACTGGGCCGCAAGGGTAGTTCGGCAAATCTATTGGCAGTGGCAGCCGGCGCCGCGGCGGCGTTGGCCGGGCCGCTGCGTTTTCTGTTGAGCGATTATTCGGCGTTTATCACCGGCCAAACCTTGACGCTCAGCGCGCCGGTGACCGAGCCGGGCGCGTTCGTAAAGCCCCTGGCCGGCAAGACGGCGCTGGTGACCGGCGCTGCGCGCGGCATCGGTGCCGCAATTGCCGCCGCGCTGGCGCGCGAAGGCGCGCAGGTGGTGGGCGTTGATCGGCCGCAAGAACACGCGGCGCTGACGCAAACCCTGGCGCCGTTCGCCGGCCGCGGCGTTGCGCTCGACATTACCGCCGCGGACAGCCCGCAACGCTTGACGCAACTGCTGGCGGATGAATTCGGCGGCGCCGATATCGTCGTCCATAACGCCGGTATTACGCGCGACAAGCTGCTGCGCAATATGAGCGTGCCGATTTGGGATCAGGTGGTGGATGTCAATCTCGGCGCGGTTTTGCGCATCGATACCGCCTTGCTGGCGAGCGCTGGCCTGAAACCTGCGGCGCGTATTGTCTGCGTATCGTCGATCGGCGGCATCGCCGGTAACGCCGGGCAAACCAACTACAGCGCGACCAAGGCCGGGATCATCGGCTACGTGGAAGCGCTGGCGCCGGCGCTGGCCGCGCGCGGCGGTGCGATCAACGCCGTGGCGCCGGGCTTCATCGAAACTCAGATGACGCAGGCGATGCCGATGTTGCCGCGGGAAATCGGCCGCCGCCTGAGTAGCTTTAGCCAAGGCGGCTTGCCGAGCGATATCGCCGAAGCCGTTACATTTCTGGCCAGTCCGCTGGCCGCCGCGGTCAATGGCCGCACACTCCGCGTTTGCGGACAAAACTTTGTCGGTGCGTAATACAACCCATGACTGATATCAAATTGATTGGAACGGCGAAGCTGCCGACGCCGTTCGCCGAGTTCACGGTGCAGGCGTTCGGCTCTGAGGACGGCAAGGAGCATTTGGCGCTGACCTTGGGCGATCTCACCGGCGAGCCGCCGCTGATTCGGGTGCATTCCGAATGCTTGACGGGCGATGCGCTGTTTTCGCTGCGTTGCGACTGCGGCTTTCAACTGCGGGCGGGGCTGGAGAAAATTGCGCTTGAAGGCCGCGGGGCCTTGCTCTATCTGCGCCAGGAAGGGCGCGGCATCGGCCTCGGCAACAAAATTCGCGCGTATGCGCTGCAAGACCTCGGCGCGGACACGGTTGATGCCAATCACCAGCTCGGCTTTCCCGCTGATGATCGCGATTACGGCCTCGCGGTAAGTCTGCTCCGCGAATTGGGTTTATGCCGAATTCGCTTGATGACGAATAATCCGGCCAAGCTCGATGCGCTGGTGCGCGATGGCGTTGAAGTTGTCGAACGCGTATCGTTGGAGCGCGGGCGTAACCCGCACAATGCTGCCTACCTCGACACGAAGATGATCAAAATGGGTCATTTGATCGGCTCGAAAGGCACGCCCCAGGGCACGCATTGAACAATAAAAGCTCAGGGATATTGGATTTTCGTACGATGTTGATATGAGAGGCTATCGACTGGCCCGTGGCGCACTATTTGCGCTCGACGCCGAACGCTCGCACGAACTAACGATTGCGTTGCTATCGCGGCATCCCGCGCTTGCATCGGCGGTGGCTGGGCGCTTGGTTCACGATCCGGTGCGGTTGATGGGGTTGGAATTCCGCAACCGCGTGGGTTTGGCGGCCGGCCTCGATAAAAACGGCGAGGCGATTGAAGCCTTCGACCGCATGGGTTTTGGTTTTATCGAAGTGGGTACGGTAACGCCGCGCCCGCAGCCCGGTAACGCGCGGCCGCGCTTATTTCGTCTGCCGGAAGCCTCGGCGCTGATCAACCGCTTCGGGTTCAATAATCAGGGCGTTGATGCGCTGGTCAAACGCGCCGCCTGCGCCCGCCGGCACGCGGTGCTCGGCATCAACATCGGCAAGAACGCCGATACGCCCATTGAGAACGCGGTTAACGATTATCTACTGTGTTTGCAGAAAGTTTACGCGGTTGCGGACTACATCACGATCAATATTTCATCGCCGAATACGAAAGGCCTGCGCGATTTGCAGCAGTCGCAGCTTTTCGATCAGCTGTTGGAAAAAATTGCCGAAGCGCGCGAAAGCCTGATGCAGCGCCACGGCAAACGCCGGCCGCTGTTGGTGAAAATTGCGCCGGATGTCGATGCCGAGCAATTGACGGCGATTGCCGAAGCCACGCGCCGGCACGGCATCGACGGCCTGATTGCGACCAACACGACGATCAGCCGCGTCGGCGTGGAGCAACTGCAGCACGCGCAAGAAGCGGGCGGCCTGTCTGGCGCGCCGCTACGCGAGCGCGCAACCGAAGTCATCCGCCAGCTGCGCGAGCGGCTTGGCCCGGATTATCCGTTGATCGGCGTCGGCGGTTTACTGTCGGCCTCAGATGCTGCAGCGCGATACGAGGCGGGCGCCGATCTCGTGCAGATTTACACCGGCTTGATCTACCGCGGCCCGCAATTGGTTGCCGATAGCGCGCGGGCTTTGCAGCTTGCCGCGAAGCGCCGGGCGGCGGCGCAATCTTGGGTGATTTAGCGCGCGGTGCCCGGATTGGTTAGAGTTTCCCGGTGTTTGCGTTTGATTGCTGCGTGGGCCAATCGCGTTGCCCCGTCTCCGCTCAGGTAAAGCTAGATGCCGTCGATGACTGACCCGGAATCTCCGTGCATTGGGGTCTGCAGGCTTAATCAGGATTCCTTTTGCGTCGGCTGCGGCCGCAGTATCAGCGAGATCGCCGAGTGGCCGCGCGCCAGCCGGTTTCGCCGGCGCGTACTCGTCGAAATCGCCCAGGTGCGTTTAACGGCTTTGACAGAAGCCGATAAAAAAGACAGTTAAAGCAGTGATCTAAGCTGATAATTTAAAGCGATATCGAGCGTATTTTGGGCTGCGATTTACTTTACGGTTTGCTCGATTTCGGTCACTGCGCCGTTTCTAAAGACGACGCGTAGTTTTTCGTCTTTATCGTAACTACCGCCGGTGCCGGTGGAAACCGCACCGCCGCCACCGAAACCGCTGTGGCCGAAGCTGCCGCCGCCAATGCCAATACTAAACGCCGGGCCAGACTTGCCGTAGCCCCAGACTTCGGCGTCGCCGGTATCGGTTTTGCGGGTCGATTTACGGGTCGGCTCGCCGAGCGCCAGACGCACCTGCTCCGGGGTAAAGCCGATATCGATTTCGCCCGCGGAAATTTTTCTTTGCACTTCAGCCGGGTAGCGCTCGTAGGCGCTGCGCTGGTGCTCGATCCGGGAACTGGGGGTGCTGCTGCAGGCGGCGAGCGCCACGACGCTGACGAGGAGGAGTAAACGGCGCATGGTCATTGAAATCCCTTGGGCATAGAAGACGTTCGTTACCAACGTCATCGGAATAGACCGGCAAAGCGGCTGCAAGTTGCGGCGGCTGACTTAAACCGGCGCTAAAGGCCTAACACGCGCAGTTCGCGCGCGGTTGGCGACTCGTCCCATAGCTGCAGAAATTCGCCGCTGCGCTGCTTGCCCATGAGCGCCGCCTCTGGCGTGTAGCGGGCGTAGAGCGCGTCGGGCTCGCGCCGTTCGAGCACGGCGCGTTGATCGGCGATCAATAATTCGCCGCGATGGGTAAGCACGCGTTCTTCGAGCAGCTCTCGAAATTGAATGCGGCTCGGCAATTGCCGGCCGAGTTCGATCAGTCGATGCCCGCCTTGCACGGCGAGCCGCGGTTGGTTGATCAGCACGTGCAGCTGGGCGTGGTCGTCAGCGAGCACGAAGCGTTTGACGGCCTCGACAAAAGCATCGCCGCCGTACAAGCGGCGGTCGAAGTCGTAAGTCAGCAAGAGCAGCTGGCGCCGAGCGCCTTGGGCGATTGCCAGCGCGGTGAGCGCGAACTCACCGCGACCTTCGATTTTTTCCGCTGCAGGGGCGTCGCTGCTCATGGCTCTAGCGATTTTGCCTGTTCGGCGGCGTTGCCGGTGTAGCTGGCCGGCGTCATCGCCAGCAGGCGCTGTTTGGCGTCGGCCGGCAGCGCTAGTGTTTCGACGAAGGCGCGGATCGCGTCGCGGCCGAGTTTCTGGCCCCGTGTCAGCTTTTTCAACTGCTCGTACGGTTCTGGCAGGCCGTAGCGGCGCATCACGGTTTGGATGGCTTCGCCGAGCACTTCCCAGTTGTCGTCGAGATCGGCGGCGAGGCGCTTCGGCTCGGCTTCGAGCTTGCTGATGCCTTTTTCGATCGCGGCAAACGCGATGATCGAATGGGCAACGCCGACGCCGAGATTACGCAGCACGGTGGAGTCGGTGAGATCACGCTGCCAACGCGAGATCGGCAGTTTTTGCGTCAGGTGATCCAGCAAGGCGTTGCCGATGCCGAGATTGCCTTCGGCGTTTTCGAAGTCGATCGGGTTGACCTTATGCGGCATCGTGCTGCTGCCGACTTCGCCTTCGACCGTGCGCTGCTTGAAATAGCCAACCGAAATATAGGCCCAGACATCGCGGCTGAAATCGAGCAGGATCGTGTTGGCGCGCATCAGCGCGTGGAAATAGCGGGCGATGAAGTCGTGATTTTCGATCTGCGTCGTGTACGGGTTCTGCACCAGCCCCAGCGATTCGATCAGCGCTTCGCTCAGGCTTGGCCAGTCAACGTCGGGATACGCCGCAAAATGCGCGTTGTAGTTGCCGACGGCGCCGTTGGCCTTGCCGAATAGCGCGACGGTGGCGAGCTGGTTGCGCTCGATGATCAAGCGATGGGCAAACACCGCGATCTCTTTGCCGAGCGTCGTCGGGCTCGCCGGCTGGCCGTGCGTGCGTGCGAGCATTGGCTGGTCGGCGTAGCGGTGGGCGAGATCGGCTAGCGAGGTGATCAGCTTATCCAGCGCCGGCTGCAACACCAGTTCGCGGGCATCGCGCAGCATCAGCGCGTAGGCGAGGTTGTTGATGTCTTCCGAGGTGCAGGCGAAGTGGATGAATTCACTGATCGCCGCCAGTTCTGGGTGATCTTTAATCTGCGCCTTCAGATAGTACTCGACGGCTTTTACGTCGTGATTCGTGGTTTTTTCGAAGGCTTTCACCTGCTGCGCTTCGGTGGCGTCGAAGCCATCAGCAATCGCTTCCAGCCGCGCGACCGCACTGGCCGACAGCGGCGGCACTTCGAGGATGCCGGGGTGGGCGGCGAGCGCTTGCAACCAGCGGATTTCGACCAACACCCGGTAACGGATCAAGCCGTACTCGCTGAAGATCAGCCGTAGGCTATGGGTTTTCTCGGCATAACGGCCATCGATTGGCGAGATGGCGGTAAGCGGGCTCAGATTCATGGTGTGTAATTCGCTCGAAACGGGTGGGGCAAGCGGCCTTGCGGCCGATGTGCTGCGCGCGGTGACAATGCCGACAGCTTGCGCGCCGCCGGATTTTACGCGAGCCTCAGAAATTATTGGGGCCCCAGGCGGGTATTGAGCGCTACTATAGGCTGCGTATTGGTAACTCAATGATTATCCGAGGCCGGTTTCCGGTGGCGTGTTCATCATGGTCAAGTTCCGTATTGAGCGCGACAGCATGGGCGAGGTGCAGATCCCACTCGCAGCACTGTGGGGGCCGCAAACGCAGCGTGCCGTCAACAATTTTCCGGTATCGGGGTTGCGGTTGCCGCGCGTCTTTATTCGCGCACTGGCGCTAATTAAGGCCAGCGCTGCCGAGGTCAATGCCGAACTTGGGTTGCTCGATAATCCCCGTGCGCAGGCTATCGTCGCCGCGGCGTTGGAAGTCGCAACTGGCCGGCACGATGCGCAGTTTCCGGTCGATGTTTTTCAAACCGGCTCTGGCACGTCGAGCAATATGAACGCGAACGAGGTCATTGCCCGGCTGGCAACGCAGGCGGCGGACGTCGATGTGCATCCCAACGACCACCTGAATCTGGGGCAGTCGTCGAACGACACCATCCCAACCGCGATCCACGTTGCCGCCTGCCTGGCGTTGAGCGAGACCTTATTGCCGGCGATGAAGCAATTGGCGAAAGCGATTGAAAAGAAAGCGCAGGCGCTGAAAGGGATTACGAAGACCGGCCGCACTCATTTGATGGACGCGATGCCGCTGCGCTTTGATCAAGAACTCGGCGGCTGGGCGGCCCAGGTTCGCGCCGGCGCCGAGCGCGTTAAGCAAGCGGGTTTGGCGCTGCGCCATCTGCCGCAGGGCGGCACGGCAGTGGGAACCGGCATTAACGCCCATCCGAAATTTGCCGAGAAATTCGCCAAGCGCCTGAGTAAGCGCATCGGCATTCCGTTTGCGCCCAGCGCTGATTTTTTTGCCGCGTTATCGGGCCAGGACGCCGCCGTCGCCGCTTCCGGCGCACTGAAATCGTATGCGGTGAGCTTGAACAAAATCGCCAACGATTTGCGCTGGATGAATTCCGGCCCACTGGCGGGCCTCGGCGAAATTGCGCTGCCGGCGCTGCAGCCGGGCTCCAGCATCATGCCGGGCAAGGTGAACCCGGTTATTCCGGAGAGCGTCTGCATGGTTGCGGCACAAGTGATCGGCAACGACGCGGCGATTACGTTCGCTGGCGCCAGCGGCAATTTCCAGCTGAACACGATGTTGCCGCTGATCGCCTACAACCTGCTGCAGTCGATTGAATTGCTCGCGAACGTGTCGCGCTTGCTGGCGGAGTTGGCTATTGCCGGCTTCACCGTCAACGAAGCGCAGGTAAGCGCCGCGCTGGCTAAAAACCCGGTGTTGATTACCGCGCTAAACGGCTTGATCGGCTACGAGCGCGGTGCGGCGATTGCCAAACAGGCGTACGCCGAAGGCCGCCCGGTGCTCGATGTTGCGATTGAGCAAACCGCGTTCAGCGAGGCGGAACTGCGCGAGTTGCTCAATCCCGCCGCACTGACGCACGGCGGGATCAAAGGGCCGCCGGGCGCCGCTGGCGGCTGAGTAGAGACCTAGCCTGCGTTCGCACGCTGCGCAATCCAGGCATCGACGTGCTTCTCCAACACATCGAGCGGCAAGGCGCCGGAGCCCAGTACGACATCATGAAATGCGCGGACATCAAATTTCTCGCCGAGCTTGTCCTGCGCGCGGGCGCGTAGTTCTTTGATTTTAAGTTCGCCGATTTTGTACGCGAGCGCTTGGCCGGGCCAGGCGATGTAACGGTCGATTTCGTTGGTGATGTCGAGATCGGTGCGCGGCGTATTGTCTTTGAAGAAATCGATCGCCTGTTGGCGCGACCATCCTTTCGCGTGCATGCCGGTGTCGACGACGAGCCGGACCGCGCGCCACATTTGGTAGGTCAACTGGCCGAACTTAGAATACGGATCCTGATAAAGGCCGAGATCGGGCCCTAGGCTTTCCGCATACAGACCCCAGCCTTCGACGAACGCGGTGTAGCCCGCTTGTCGGCGGAACTCTGGCAGGCTGCCGAGTTCCTGCTGCAGCGCGATCTGTAAGTGATGCCCAGGTACGGCTTCGTGCAGCGTCAGCGCTTCTTGTTCCCATTTCGGGCGGCTGCCGGGCCGATAGAGATTGGCGTAGAACGTGCCGCCGCGCGTGCCATCCGCCGCGCCTTGTTGGTAGTAGGCCGTCGTGGTATCCGGCGCGATCGCCGCTGGGATCGGTTTCACGCCGTAGGGCTGACGCGGTAGCGTGCCGAATAGTTTCGGCAATTCTTGGTCGATGCGCTTACCGATGACCCGATAGCTGGCCAGCAACTCGTCGCCATTGCGGTAGAAAAAGCGTTTGTCGGTGCGCAAATAGCGGAAAAACGCTTTCAAGTCACCGTTGAATTTGACGCTTTTCTTCACCAGCTCCATTTCGCTACGAATCCGAGCCACCTCTTTCAAGCCTAATTCGTGGATGTCATCCGGCAGCCGATTGGTCGTGGTATGGCTGCGTATGGCGAAGGCGTAATCGTCACGGCCATCGGGTAAATCGGTGGCGGCGATGCTATCGCGACAGCCGGGCAGATATTCCTTCACGAAGACGTCTTTGAAGCGACGATATGACGGAATAACGACATCGCGAATCGCATCGCGTGCGTCGGCTCTGAGTTGCGCTTGCACATCCAGCGGGATGTCATTTGGAAATGTTTTAAACGGCGCGTAAAACGGGCTGGCCTCGGGTTGGGTGACGATCTGCTTTTCGATCTGCGCCGGTACGCGCTGCATGATGATTTTCGGCGCGGTTCGGCCTTCGGCGAGGCCGGTCCGCAGCAGGATAATATTTTGATCGATCAGCACCCCGATGCTGCGCAGCCGGGCAAGCCAGTTCTGATAATCCTTAACCGTTTGAAACGGCAAAATTTCAGTGACTTGATTGGCTGTTTGGACGCCGGCCATATGGTTCAGTGGCATCAAAAAATGCCGGTACCGATAAGCTTCGATGACACGGCTAAGCTCTTGCCGAAACAGATCGAGATTAAGTTGGTCGGCAGCGTTCAGCCGCTCGCGGTCGATTTCCAGCAGCGCTTGCAGTGCCGCGATATCGGCTTCGTGGCTGGCTTTAATCGCGTCGAGGCTGGCGTTGGTCCAGCGGTCATCGTAGCGATGATCGCCGAGGATTGAGGTGTTTTCTGGGTTTTCCCACAAGCTGCGTTGCCATTCAGCTTCGAGCAGCGTTTGGAGTTGTTGCGCGGGATTGGTATTGGCCGCCGGCGGCTCTAGTGCAAGCACGGCCGGCGGGATAGTCGTCGATGGCGCTTGCGGTGCGGTGCTTGCACAACCGGCAATCAGTACCAGCGCTGTCGCGCCCGCGAGTACGTTGAAACAGTTCAAGGTGTTCCCCTTCGATTGCATAAGCGGTTGTTACTGGGCGTAGCGCTCGCGGCTTTTGTCCGCCGCGCACGTGGTTATTCGATGTTTAGCTTTTTAATGCGATAGCGCAACGACCGGAACGACATGCCGAGCAGAGCCGCCGCCTTTGTCTTGTTGTAACGGGCTTTCTCGAGCGCTTCTAATATCGCGCGCCGCTCCATATCTTCCATCTGGCTTTCCAGGCCAGCGCCGCCGTGCGGCGCGACCACCGCGGCGGCAGCGGCAGCGGCAGCAGGCGCCGCCACCGCGCAGGCGCCGTCGTTGCGGAGTTTGAGGTCCGATGCCGCAATATGGCTGCCGTCGCTGAGCGTAACCGCGCGCTCTAGCAGATTTTCCAACTCCCGAACGTTGCCTGGAAACGCATAACTTTGCAGATGTTTTTGCGCTTCGGCGTCAAGCGTGGGTGTTGCCGGCAGGCCGTTTGTCTTGGCGAGCTTTGTCAGAATCGCAGCGGCGAGCAACGGAATATCTTCGGGCCGTTCGCGCAACGGCGGCGTTCGCACTTCGATGACGTTCAACCGGTAGTAAAGATCTTGCCGGAAGCTGCCCTCGGTAAGCAGCGCAGCCAGATTTTTATGCGTCGCCGAGATGATGCGCACGTTAACGGGGAACTCGGTTTCGGCGCCGACCGGCCGCACCGAGCGTTCTTGCAGCGCACGTAATAATTTAACCTGCATATGCAACGGCAGATCGCCGACTTCGTCGAGGAACAGCGTGCCGCCTTCGGCCGCTTGAAACAGGCCCGCTTTGTCCCGCGTTGCGCCGGTAAACGCGCCTTTTACGTGACCAAAGAACTCGCTTTCCATGAGTTCGGCGGGAATTGCGCCGCAATTCACCGGTACAAACGGCGCCTCGGCCCGGGGGCTGCGGGTGTGGATCAGGCGTGCGACCAATTCTTTCCCGGTGCCCGATTCGCCGGTGATGTGTACCGGCGCCTGACTGCGCGCGAGGCGCTCGATCAAGGCGCGTAGCGCGTCGATTGCTGGCGCCTGACCCAATAAGCCGCCGTCGCTGCCGTTGCCAGCGTTTTTCAATTTAAGCGCGGTATCGACAAGCTTGCGCAGGATCGTTAAGTCGATTGGCTTCGAAACAAAATCAAACGCGCCCGCTTTTAGGCTTTCAACAGCGGCCTGGGCGCTGCCGTACGCGGTAATTACCGCAACCGGAATGCCGGGGTATTTCTTTTGGATTTGCGTAACTAATTCGATGCCGCTGCCATCGGGCAGGCGCATGTCGGTCAGGCAGAGGTCAAAACTCTGCCGCGCCAAGTGCTCGTTGGCCTCGATCAGGCTGCCAGCGGACATGGCCTTCAACCCCATTCGTTGTAGGGTTATTTCCAGTAGTTCGCGGATATCCGCTTCGTCATCGACGATCAGCGCAACGGCTTTGCTCATGAGTTAACCGACATTTCCGTTCTTTAGCCGGCGGCGAAAATCATACGGAACTGAGTGCCCTCCGTCCGTGGCACATGTAGTAGCCGCGCCTGATTGTATTCGCAGAGCTCTCGGGATAGATACAGGCCAAGGCCGGTCCCTTGATGGGCGGTGGTAAAGAACGGCTCGAAAACTTTATCCTGCTGATCCAACGGGATGCCGCGACCATTGTCGACAATGTCGAGATACGGGCGTTGCCCTGGATTTAAGCGGCCGGCACTGAGCTGAACGCGGACCGGATTGCCATCGGCGTGCTGACCATGCTCGAAACTATTGCGCCAAAGATTGTGCAGAATTTGGTGGAAGTGTTCGGGATCAAAACGGATCAGCAGGCTTTCTGCAATGGGCTCGATCTCGATCAGGCCGCCACCGCCGCCTTCTTGAAACAGCGCCAACGAATATTCCAACACATCTTTCAAGGCCAGACTTTGCGGAAATGCGGTATTTCGGCGTGACAGACGCAGGACGTCGGTCACGATTTTGTCGATCCGCACGCTGTGGCGCTGAATCATATTTAAAAAGCGCTGGTCATCGGGCGTCATATGCGCCGATTCCGCAAGTAACTGGCTGGCGTGGTGGATCGCCGATAGCGGATTGCGGATTTCGTGCGCGATGCCGGCTGATAGACGCCCGAGCGCCGCCAGTTTCAACTGCTGAGCTTGCTCACGAACGTGGGCGGCATCCTCCAGCAGCACCAGAACGGGCGCCCAAACGCTGAAGCCGAGCCGGGTAAAGCGCGGCAGCAGCTCCGGGCCATCCGCCCGTAAAAACAGCGGCTCGCGCTGCAAATTTGGGTTTTTTTCCCAGGCGCGGAGGGCATCGTCGAGCGCCGGCATCAATTCCGCCACCGCGCGCCCTTCAGTATTGCCAACATCGCGCAGCAGCAGGCGCTTTGCCGCGGCATTCAGCATGCGCAAACGACGGTCTTCATCGACCACCATGACTGGCGTGTCCATGCTTTCGACGATGCGCTCGTTCAACCGCGACAAACTGGCCAGATCGCTACCGACGCGTGCAGCCAAGGCTTCGCTTTTGCGCGCGCGTTGGGCCACGGCGCCGCCACCGAGCGCAGTTGCAAACAGCATCAAACCGAGCAGGCCAGCGGTCGTAAATTCCGAGGTGCCCGACACGCCGAGCGATTGCCGCCAGAACTCCGCACCAAAGAGCGTGAACGTGCCGAGCGCAGCGTGCATCAGGCTTAACCGCGGCGTCAGCACGAGGCTGCTGCCGACCGCTGGCGTAATCAACAAGACGCCGAGGCCGCTGGAAACGCCGTGCGCGGAGTACATCAGCGCGACAATCGCAATCGTATCGACGATGAACGCGAGATGCGCTTGTAGCTGTAAGGCAGGTACACGCAATAACGTTGCCGGCAATAACAACAGCGCAGTTAACGTATAGGAGAGGACGACGAGAAAAAACTGCGCAGTCTCGACGCGATCAAACAAATACGTGCTGTAGCCAAATAAATGCAGGCCTAGCAACAGCACCACCAGCAGCAGCCGATACCCGGCTAGCGTGCGGAGAACGCGCCAATCGTCGGGGTTGGCGTAGGCATCGACATGAAGTTCAGGGAACATCCGTGCGCGGGTGGCATCCAGCCTGTTGTCTTGCCGGACTACGAGCGATTTTTCTCGCAGGCGCCACAGCGCCCGGATGACGATAAGCTCTGGCTTGGCAGGTACAGGCCACAGCCCGCGCAGCGGGTCATCGGCTCGAAGCGATCCGGGGTTTGGGAATCGCGGCGCGAAATGTCGATGCGCCAGCGCTGTAAAATTTTATATACGAGCCAGACGATGCCGGCTAATACTAGAAGACGAAAGATATTCATATTAAATAATATTGAATGAAACGTTTATTCACTGCAGTTTTCCTACAGTTTAATGGTCATACGCCTTTCCCTACGCCTTAGCTTAGGGTAAAAATGCGCCGCCAACGGTACAGGCCGTTGTATCAAATTCGCACACTATCGCGCGCACAGCCTCGTGCGCGCTTCAACTGGGGGAAGCATGAACCTGCACGAGTACCAAGCGAAAGAGATTTTTGCACGCTACGGCATCCCGGTGCCGCAAGGTGGCCTCGCTACAAGTCCAGAGGCTGCGCGCGCCGTCGCTAAGCAACTCGGCACTGAGAAGGTCGTTGTAAAGGCACAGGTACACGCCGGTGGCCGCGGTAAAGTAGGTGGTGTGAAGCTGGTTTCTGGCGCCGATGCGGCCGAAGAAGCGGCGAAAGGGATGTTGGGCAAAATGTTGGTGACCAAGCAGACCGATGCAAAAGGTCTGCCGATTAATTCGGTTTGGGTTGAAAAGCCTTCAGCGATTGTGCGCGAGCTGTATGTCTCGGCGCTGGTTGATCGCAGCACCGAACGGGTCATGCTGATGGCGTCTGCTGCCGGCGGAATGGATATCGAAGAGGTCGCCGAGCACACACCAGAAAAAATTAAGACCGTCTCAATTCACCCCGCAGCCGGCTTCCAGCCGTATCAGGCGCGCGAGTTGGGCTTCTTCATGGACTTGACGAAAGAGCAAGTCGACCAGTTCACCAAAGTTATGCACGGCGTCTACCGCATCGTCACCGAATGCGATGCCAGCATGGTCGAAATCAACCCGCTGATCGTCACCGCCGAAGGCAATATCTTTGCGCTCGACGCCAAGCTGAATTTCGATGACAACGCGCTGTTCCGTCAGAAAGGCATCGCCGAAATGCGCGATCCGACCCAGGAAGACGAGCGTGAGCGCGCTGCGGCAAAATTTGATCTGAATTATGTAACGCTGGAAGGCAACATCGGTTGCATGGTCAACGGCGCCGGTTTAGCAATGGCAACGATGGATATCGTCAAGCTGCATGGTGGCCAGCCGGCGAACTTCCTCGACGTTGGCGGCGGCACCACGGCTGAGAAAGTAACCGAGGCGTTCAAGCTGATCACCTCGAGCCCGGAAGTGAAGGCAATCTTCATCAATATCTTCGGCGGCATCGTCCGCTGCGATTTGATTGCCGAAGGCATCATCGCTGCCGTTAAGCAGGTGGGTTTGAAGATTCCGGTCGTTGCGCGCTTGCAGGGCACGAACATGGAAAAAGGACAGGCGATGCTGCGTGAAAGCGGCTTGGCCGTTACGCCGGTTTCCGATCTGACCGAAGCGGCCAAGGCCGTCGTCGCCGCCGCGCAGCAGGCGTAAGCGCCTGGCCCCTCACGCCTACAGAGATTTCGATGAGTATTCTGATCAATAAAGACACCAAGGTTATTTGCCAGGGCTTTACCGGCAAACAGGGCACGTTCCACTCCGAACAGGCGATTGCCTACGGTACGAAGATGGTCGGCGGCGTTTCGCCGGGCAAGGGCGGCGGCATGCACTTAAATCTGCCGGTGTTCAACACCGCGCACGATGCAGTAAAGGCCACGGGCGCCGATGCAACGATGATCTACGTGCCGGCGCCAGGCGCCGCCGATGCGATTCTCGAAGCCGCAGACGCCGGCATCAAGGTCATCATCTGCATCACCGAAGGCATTCCGGTGATCGACATGGTGAAGGTCAAAGCTGCGCTCGCCGAGCGCGACTGTGTGCTGATCGGTCCGAACTGCCCGGGCGTTATCACGCCGGGCGAATGCAAGATCGGCATCATGCCGGGGCATATTCACAAGCCGGGTCGTATCGGCATCGTTAGCCGCTCCGGCACGCTGACCTACGAAACCGTGCACCAGACCACACAGAACGGCCTCGGCCAGTCGACGTGCGTCGGCATCGGCGGTGACCCGGTGCGCGGCCTCGGCTTCATCGACGTGATCAAGCGTTTCGAAGCGGATCCGGCGACTGACGGCATCATCATGGTCGGCGAAATCGGCGGCTCTTCGGAAGAAGAAGCAGCGGCTTACATCAAGACCAGCGTTAAGAAGCCGGTTGTCGCTTACATCGCCGGTGTTACTGCGCCGGCCGGCAAGCGTATGGGCCACGCGGGCGCCATCATCGCTGGCGGCAAAGGCACTGCAGATGAGAAATTCGCGGCGCTTGAAGCCGCTGGCGTGAAGACAGTGCGTTCACCGGCCGATCTCGGCGCGGCGATGATGTCGCTGCTGCGCTAAGTTTTACCGCGGTACTGGTTGCAAAAACGCCCCGCGATTGCGGGGCGTTTTTTTTTGGGCTAAATGCCCGCGTCTATTCGGGTAGATGAGTGGCGCCGAGCACCGGCTAAGAGATGTAACCGGAATTTGAACCTAATATCGGAACCTGAGTCCAACCACATCTACACCACACACTAAGGGATCATGGAATGATGAATAAAGTGGCATATCAAATTGTTGTTGCGGCGTCCGCACCGAAACACGGCGCAGCAGCGGAGCGGCATTCATGACAATCGACCGCCGTCATTTTCTAAAGGTGGCTGCAGCGGGCGTTGTTACCGGGCTCACGCCGAAATTTGCAGCCGCTGGATCGGTTCCGATCAAAGCGATTGCGTTCGATGGTTTCCCGGTTTTCGACCCGAAGTCAGTATTCGCCAAGACCGAGGCTTTGTTCCCGGGCAAAGGCATGGAGTTAGCCACGGCTTGGCGCTCGCGCTTGTTTGAATACCAGTGGCTGCGCGTCGTCGGTGGCCAGTACGCCGATTTCTGGAAAATCGGCCAAGACAGCCTCGCATTTGCCGCCAAAATGCTGTCGTTGGATATGACGACTAAAAAAAGCGACGAAATCATGCACGGCTTTCTCGAAATGAAAGCCTGGCCGGATGCACTGCCGGTGCTGACGGCATTGAAGAAAGCCGGCATTCGGATGGCATTTCTGTCAAACCTAACGTCGAACGTGCTCGACGCCAGCATTAAGAGCGCCGGTTTAGACGGCATCTTCGAGCCTTCGCTAACCACCGATCGAATCAAATCCTATAAGCCGGATCCGCGGGCCTATCAACTGGGTCTTGATGCGTTTAAGTTGAAGCGCGAAGAAATCGCGTTCGCCGCGTCATCGGGATGGGACGCTGCAGGGGCTAAATGGTTTGGCTACCCGACGGTTTGGATTAATCGCCAAAAGCAGCCCGTTGAGGAACTCAGCACCCCGCCGGACTTGGTCACTACTGATCTAAGTGGCCTCGCTGAATTTGTCAAAGCGACACATTGATGCAGGAGAGGCCTGGCGGCCGTCGAAATACGCCGCCAGGTTTCTTTTTTTTCGACGCCGATAGACGGTGGTAAAAATCGGCATCGGCGGTGTGCTTTCATCCTGGTTTTATTCCTTCGTCGTTCGAAATAGACAAATTCCATGATTCGGATCAACGACGACTCTTGTTGAGACGCCAATAATGCCGCCACATCGATAGGATGTGATTCGCGGAGATTGGCAATGAGTCGGAATGGTTTGATCATCACTGTCGCGGCAGCGTGTCTGCTCGGCCCGTTGACAGCGGCGGCCTCGGTTTGCGACGCGCCTTCGGAGTGGATGGTCAGGGTGGGCGCACACTTAATCGATCCACGATCCAACGGCGGTACGTTGGCTGTCGGCAAGGCTGAAGTCAAAAATAAAGTCGGGCCGACGTTTAATCTCGACTACCACTTTTGCCAATACTTCACTGTCGATCTACTTGCCGCCTTGCCGTATACGCACGATATTGAGATCAATGGTACGAAAGTCGGTACCACGCAACATTTGCCGCCGACATTGACGCTGCAATTCCATCCGTTGAAATCTGGCCCGCTGGATCCCTATGTCGGCATCGGCGTCAACCGTACGTTTTTCTTCCGGAATCGTCTAAACGACGGTACCGACTTCGAGCTGAAAAATACCTGGGGCTATGCCGCGCAAGCGGGGCTTGACTACCGCTTTGGTAAGTCGTGGGTTGCAGGTTTCGACGTTCGCTATATCGATCTGGAGTCAAAAGCCAGCGTCAACGGCGGGATTCCAATCGGCACGGTTAAGCTCGATCCGTTCGCCTATGGCGTCTCCATTGGCTACCGTTTCTGATGGCTTTTAACGTTCGGGTGGCGTGATGTCGCCCGAACGCGGTTTTACGCGGCGGGTAAAACTGGGAGAGATGGGCAGCCGTATCAAAAAACGGGAATGACGCCTGTAAAAAGGCGCGAATCATTCGAGATGTGTCGAGACGCAGCGTCTGATTACTGTCTGCCTTTTGGGACCAATAAGTTGGAGTCCTGGACGGCGATCACTACATTTTTAGCCGAGTTTGCGAAACGCAAATTTCCGGCAGGTCCTGAAATGTTAGCGACCTCCGATATAAATCGCTCGAAAATCATTGACGTTGGTCAGCGTTGGGCCGGTGATCACCGCGTCGCCTAACGCAGCGAAGAAGCCGTGGCCATCGTTGTTGTTGAGCAGTGCACGCGGCTGCAGGCCGAGCGCCGCGGCGCGGGCGAGAGTGTAGGGAGTGATAACGCCGCCAGCGACTTCCGCTTGGCCGTCAATACCGTCAGTATCACCGGCGAGGGCGTAGATGCCGGGCGCACCGTTTAAAGCGACCGCGAGTGCGAGCAGGAATTCGACATTGCGCCCGCCGCTACCGTTGCCGCGTACGGTAACGGTGGTCTCGCCTCCAGACAGTAAGATGCACGGCGTTGGGAAGGGTTCGCCGTGGCGCGCCACGTGTTTGGCGATGGCGGCCAACACGGTGCCGACGTCGCGGGCTTCACCTTCCAACGCATCGCCGAGCATGTGCGTCGCGATCCCGAAGTTTCGTGCGACTGCTGCAGCGGCCTGCAAGGCCATCCGTGGGGTGGCGATCAATTGCAGACGGCTATTGGCGAGGCGCGGATCGCCGGCTTTGATCGATTCGCCGGCACCGCTTTCTAGGAGGGTGCGAACGACGTCTGGAATTTCCAGGCGGTAACGCTGCAGCACGGCGAGGGCGTCGGCGCAGGTGCTCGGATCGGCCACGGTGGGGCCGGACGCGATGTCGACCGGATCATCACCGGGAACATCAGAGATCGCGAGCGTCAACACGGTCGCTGGATAGCAGGCGGCCGCGAGGCGCCCACCTTTGATCGCCGACAAGTGCCGACGTACGCAGTTGATTTCGGAAATGGTCGCACCGCTGGCGAGCAGCGCCTGGTTCAGCGCTTGCTTCTCTTGCAACTTGAGACCGGGCAGCGGCGCCGGTAGTAGCGCGGAGCCGCCGCCGGAGAGCAGGCACAGTACGAGGTCATCGGCGCTGAGATTCTCTACCAGCATCAACATGCGCTGCGCGGCGCTGGCGCCGGCAGCATCCGGCACTGGATGTGCGGCTTCGACGATCTCGATGCGTGCGCAGGCCACACGATAGCCATAGCGGGTGATAACCAAGCCCGATAACACGCCCGGCCAATGATTTTCGAGCGCATGCGCCATGGCTGCGGAGGCTTTGCCGGCGCCGATGACGATCACGCGTCCGCGCGGCGGCGTTGGTAGAAACCTTGGCAGGCAAAGCGCCGGCTGCGCTGCGGCAATAGCGGCGTCAAACATCAGGCGCAATAGCTTGGGAATGTCAGGCGGCTGGGTCATCGGCGCAGCTTAAAGCCGATTTTCGGTTTTGCCGAGGCTAACGACTGAATTCTGTTTTAGGCGTTTGTCTGCGATGCAGCGAGAAGTTTTGCGTAGTCCTCGGGGGTGTCAATATCAACCGCCGCTTCCGGCAACGCGACGGGCACCACGAATGCGCCGTGTTTCTGCAGTAACCCGCGCGCACCGCGATCGCCGCTCAGGGCCGCGAGTTCAGGATAATAAGCGGCGGGAAACAGGCACGGCGGCCCGAGGTGCTCGCCGTGGTCAGCGGCGACGATGCGCTCCGGAAATTGCCGGTGCGTCGCGATCAAAAAGCGCAGTTGCGGCGCGCCGATCAGCACTTGGTCGGCCAACATCAATAGCGTAGCCGCTGCGCGTTGCGTTTGCGGTGCATTAAACCCATAAGCTAGTGAGTGGCCCATACCGAGCGCCCAATCGGGGTTGTGCAAAATCTTTAGCGGCAGTGCTTGCAGATCGGCGGTGACGACCTCGGCGTAAGCGCCGGTGATAACGGTGACGTCATCGGCGACGCTCAGCGCCGCAAGTGCGGCTCGGCGAACGAGGCTGGCGCCTTCGAACTGCGCCAGTTGTTTTGCGCCGCCGTAGCGTCGTGCAGCACCTGCAGCGAGAATGACAACAGCGAGATCGCTATTAACGGCACCTGTGCTCAATGTATCGGGCCGCTGGTTTCACCGAGTGGTTGCGCTCGCCGCGCATGACTAACCGCGAGGATTTCCGCCGCGATTGCGAGCGCGATTTCTTCTGGCGTTTCCGAGCCTAGGTCCAAGCCGGCCGGCGCGCGGACGTTTGGATTATTGCCGCAGCCATCGAGCAGCTTGCGCGCGCGCTGGCGTGATCCGATAGCGCCGAGATAGGCCAGCGGTGCTTGACCCAGCACGCGCAGGTACTCGATATCGCGCTCCAAGTTGTGCGTCATGACGACCGCAAAGCTGCGGGCATCGAGAATCAAACGTGCCGCAACTTCGCTGGGGTTGGCGCCGAGGCGGCGTACCGTTGGCGGCAACTGCGTCGGCAGCGGTAGGTCGTGGCGTTGATCAACCAATGTCACCGCCCAGCCGAGATCGGCCCCGATCCGCGCCAGTGCAACGGCGCTGGCGGTCGCGCCGATGATCGATAGCGCGTGCGGGGGAATGAGTGTTTCAAACAACACGTCGTAGGCTTGGCCTTCGACCTCGAACGGGATGACCGTCGGCGCCTGCGGTTTAAGCACTGCCGCATGTGCGACGACAGCCGCCGCTAACCCCGGGTGGATGATGCTATTCACACGCACCGCGCCGCTCCAGACCAAACGTTGCGGTAGCGGCGCAAGGCAGCGGCCATCAACCATAAACACGGTGGCGAGGACGCCGTTGGTGCGCTGCTCCAGGCACAGCGCTGCGGCGTCAGCAAACTGCAGCGCCGTCGCATCGGGTAGCGGTTCGATCAGCACTTCCAATTCGCCACCGCAGCCGAGTTCGAGCAGCGCGTCGAGCCCGTTTTCGCGGTCGTAGCGGACGATACGGCTGGCGCCGCTGCCAATGACCTCATGCGCGCGGGCGATGATGTCGGCTTCCGGGCAGCCGCCCGAAAGCCCACGGACGACGGTGCCATCGCCGCAGACTAGCATCCGCGCGCCAGCCCGGCGGAAGGTGGAGCCGAATGTGCGCGTGAGCGTTGCTAGTGCTGCGCCGCCGGCAAAGCCATTGGCGCGCAGGTTTTCTAATCCGGCCCTTAGCGGGCCGAATTCGTGCGGCGTGTTCATGCGCTTATCTGCAGTGGGTTAGGAGCCTTACTATCATGCCTGCAGTTGGGTCCCAATCGGTAATTTGCGGATGCGCTTGCCGGTTGCCGCAAATAATGCGTTGACCAATGCCGGCGCGATAGGCGGGGTGCCCGGCTCGCCGACGCCGGTGGGCTTCTCAGCCGACGGCACGATATGCACTTGAATCAACGGCATTTCGTTAATCCGCAGCGGCCGATAGCGATCAAAATTCGATTCCTGAACCACGCCATCTTTCAGCGTGATCTCGCTGTACAACGTGGCCGCCAAGCCGTAGCCGATGCCGCCTTCCATCTGCGCTTTGATCACGTCCGGGTTGATGGCGACGCCGCAGTCGACCGCGCAGACCACGCGATCGACCTTGAACGTGCCGTCCTTCTGTACGCTGACTTCAACCACTTCGGCGACAAAGCTATTAAATGACTCGTGCACCGCGATGCCGCGACCGCGTTTGACACCGGCCTTGGCCGCCAACGGTGTGCCCCAGCCGGATTTCACCGCAGCCATCTCCAGCACGCCGCGGTGGCGCGGGTGTTTGGCCAATAGTTCGCGCCGGAATTGGTACGGATCTTTACCAGCAGCGGTTGCGAGTTCATCGATCATCGATTCCGTCGAAAACGCGGTATGGGTATGACCCACCGAGCGCCACCATTGCACCGGCACGGCTAATTCCGGCGAATGCAGTTCGACCTGCAGATTGGGAATCGCGTACGGGAGATTATCTGCGCCTTCAACCGATGTCGCGTCAATGCCGTTCTTGATCAGCGCTGATTCGAACGGCGAGCCTTTGATAAGCGACTGCCCGACGATCCGCTGCTGCCACGCTATTGGCTTGCCGCTGGCGTCGAGCGCGGCGCGCACCGTGTGCAGATTGGCAGGCCGATAATAGCCACCGCGGGTGTCTTCTTCGCGCGTCCAAACCATCTTAATCGGCGCCTTGATGCCCTTATCGCCGGCCGCTTTAGCAATGGCAACGGCTTCCAGCACGAAGTCCGCTTTCGGGTTTGCACGCCGGCCGAAACTGCCGCCAGCATAGAGTTGATTCAGCGTGACGTTTTCCAGCGGAATGCCGAGAAACCCAGCAACTGCGCCTTGATCGGCCGTGTGCAGCTGCTCGCCGTGCCAGATCTCGCATTTGCCAGCGCTGAGCTGCACCGCGCAATTCATTGGCTCCATTGCGCCGTGCGCAAGGTACGGGAATTCATATTCGGCTTCGATGAGCTTATTCGATGCGGTCAGCGCTTTGGCGGCGTCACCGCTGCTATGCGCGGGCAGGCCCGGCTTTTTGGCCAGCTCACGGAATTGCGTGAAGATTTCCTCGGAGCTGAGTTTGAACGCTTGGCTATCGTCCCATTCAATGACCAGCGCGTCGCGGCCTTGCTTGGCAATCCAGGTGTTTTTTGCCAGCACTGCGACGCCAGCCGGGAACACGCCGGGCTTGCCGGCGAATTGCACAATGTCGACGACACCGGCAATGGCTTTCGCTTTTGCCATATCCACGCTTTTCACGGTGCCGCCAAAGCGGGGCGGATGCGCAACCACCGCAACGAGCATATTCGGCAGCCGCAGATCCTGCGTGAACATCGCCGAGCCGTTGGTTTTCGCCGCGCTGTCTTTACGCGGCGTTTTAACGCTGCCGATCAGTTTGAATTGCTTCGGATCTTTTAATTTTACGTCGGTCGGCACGGCTTGCTGGGCGGCTTTCGCCGCGAGTTGGCCAAACGTTGCCTGATGCTTGCTGGCGGCGTGGCTGACAATGCCGTGCTCGACGTGGATCTGCGCCGCCGGCACTTTCCACTCGCTGGCTGCCGCAGCGACCAACATCGCGCGGGCAGCCGCGCCGGCCTTGCGCATCTGTTCCCAGGAATTCGCCATTGCGGTGCTGCCGCCGGTGCCCTGGATGCCAAATAGCAGGTTGGCATAACGCTTCGCGTCGGCCGGCGCGGCTTCAACGACCACCTGCGCCCAATCGGCGTCCAGCTCTTCGGCGACGAGTGTCGCGAGGCCAGTGAACGTACCTTGGCCCATTTCTAAATGCTTGGAAACAACGGTGACGACGTTGTCGCCGCCAATACGCACAAACGCGTTTGGCTCAAATACGGAAGCCGCAGCCCCGGTGCTTTCGTCGGCAAATGCCGGCCCGAGGTATAGCCCCAGCGCTAAACCGCTGGCGCCCTGCAGAAATTGCCGCCGGCTGACGTTGGCGATGCGGCTGCTGACGGCAGCGTGGTCACTGCCCAAACGATCACTGATTGCCATGATGATAATTCTCCGTAAGGCGCGTTAAGCGGCCAGCGTTTTTGCGGCTTCGTGAATGGCGGCGCGGATGCGGACATACGTGACGCAGCGGCAGGCGTTGCCAGCCATCGCCGCGTCAATATCAGCATCGGTCGGCTTATGATTGCTTTTCAGTAGCGCCGTTGCCGACATAATCTGACCGGACTGGCAGTAGCCGCATTGCACAACATCTAACTTCCGCCACGCGCTTTGGATCGCCAAGCCGGCTTTGTCTTCGTGTACGGCTTCGATTGTCGTAATCTTGCGCCCAGCTGCCGCCGCAACCGGCGTCACGCAAGCGCGGATTGGCTGGCCTTCGAGATGCACAGTGCAGGCGCCGCACTGAGCAATACCGCAGCCAAATTTGGTGCCGGTTAAGTTCAGTTCGTCGCGGATAAACCAAAGCAGTGGCATCGTCGGGTCGCCTTCGTGTTTGCGGGGCGTACCGTTGATATTTAATTCGATCATGAGCGTCTCCTTGCGTGGCTGACCGCGCGTATCGGCCGGAAAAGGGGAAAGATAGGCCAGCAGTCTAGTGCGCGTAATGCGCGGGCGTTAGTTCAATTCTGGCGAATCCTTGCCTAATCCTGCTCGTATTGCTGCTTTCATCGGCGCGCCCGGTATTATTCCGTCCCTTAGTCGGCTGAGCGCGTGTAAAGCCTCATTCCGGCTTTCTTTTCGGCGCCCGGGCTTATACAATCGCGCGCTTTCGTGTATCCAGCGTTCCGTCTTTCGAGAGTTAAAGAAAATATGGTGAAGATTCGTCTGGCCCGTTCCGGTGCCAAGAAACGCCCGTTCTACCACGTGGTAGCGACCGATAGCCGGTCTTCCCGTGACGGCAAGTTCATTGAACGCCTGGGTTATTACAACCCGAGCGCGCGCGGCGGCGAGCAGAAGCTCGTTGTTGATGCTGCGCGAATCGCGCATTGGCAGAGCAACGGCGCCCAAGTTTCGGAGCGCGTTGCGTTTCTGGTCAAGGGTGTTCCGGCTGCAGTGGCGGCCTAAGCATCGCTACAAATACCCAGCGGCACTCGGACATGGAGCAATCGCGCCGCGTTACGCTGGGTAAAATCGCCGGGGTTTTCGGCATTAAGGGCTGGTTGAAAATCGTCTCGCACACGCGGCCGATCGATAACATCCTGGATTACAAACATTGGTGGCTCGGCAGTGAAACTGGCGGCTACCGGACAGCGGTTGTGGCGAGTCGTGTTCAGCCGAACGGTATTGTTGTTCAGCTTTGCAATGCCGCAGGTATTCCGATTGATGATCGCGATATTGCCGCGGCCTTGGTCGGGCAAGACATCGCCGTTGAGCGAGTCGAAATGCCGGCGGCTCCGGCGGGGCAATATTACTGGGCCGATTTGATCGGTCTGGATGTTGTGTCGAAAGACAATGAGCCGCTAGGGCGCGTCACCGCGATGATGGAAAACGGCGCGCAAGACGTGCTGGTGCTCAGCGATGGCGAGATTGAGCGGCTAATCCCGTTCGTGCGCGAAGCGATCATTGTTTCGGTCGATTTACCGGCGCAGAAGATCGTCGCCGATTGGTCGCCGGATTACTGAGCCGATCTTGAAGATCGAAGTTTTGACGCTGTTCCCGGAGTTCGTGGCGCAGCTGGTGAAGTATGGCATTCCTCGCAAAGCGGTGGATGCCGGGGTCTTGACGCTAAACGCGCGCGATATTCGCGCCTACAGCGTCGATCACGATCGCCGCGTCGACGACCGTCCGTACGGCGGCGGGCCGGGGATGGTGATGGAGCCCGGACCATTAACGGATGCGGTCGACGCCGCAAAGGCAGCGATCGGACCGGTAAAGGTAATTGCGATGAGCCCGCAGGGCGTGCCGATCACGCAGGATTGGGTTCGGCGGCTTGCGCTAGAGCCCGGCTTGATCGTGTTATGCGGCCGTTATGAAGGGCCAGACGAACGCGTGATGCCGGCGGTAGATTTGGAATTGTCGCTCGGAGATTTTGTGCTCTCAGGCGGCGAATTAGCGGCAATGGCGTTGATCGATGCCGTTTCGCGCTGGTTGCCGGGCGCACTTGGCCATGAGCAATCTGCAGAAGCGGATTCGTTCACGAATGGCTTGCTCGATCATCCGCACTACACACGGCCGCCAGTGTGGCGCGATGTGCCGGTGCCAGAGGTGTTGTTATCTGGTGACCATGGCAAAGTAGCGCGCTGGCGGTTGAAGCAGGCTTTGGGCGCAACGTGGTTGAAGCGCCCGGATTTGTTGGAAAAGTTGCAATTAAGCGGTACCCATGCCGAGTTGCTGCGGGAATTTATCGCAGAGTTACGGTGAGAAAAACGAAGACTATAGAGGTCAACATGAGCAAGATTATTCAGCAACTTGATGCCGAAACGATGGCCGGCAAGGTCGTCCCTGATTTCCGTCCGGGCGATACCGTTGAAGTCAAAGTAAAAGTTAAGGAAGGCGATCGCGAGCGTCTACAAGCGTTTGAAGGCGTAGTCATTGCCAAGCGTTCGCGCGGCGTTAACTCTGCGTTCACGGTGCGCAAGATTTCGCACGGTGAAGGTGTTGAGCGCGTTTTCCAGACCTACAGCCCTCAGGTCGCGGAAGTTACTGTGAAGCGCCGCGGTGATGTTGCGCGCGCCAAGCTTTACTATCTCCGGGGCCGCGCCGGTAAGGCTGCGCGCATCAAAGAAAAGTTGGGCTAAGCCAGCGCATACTGCGGCCGGTATCGTCCGCACGTTGCTGCCTAAAAAGCCGGCACCTTCGGGTGCCGGCTTTTTTATTGTGTTTTTCGCGCTTGATTCAGCAATTACGACCGCTGTTATCTTGAAAACTCGGCGTGGGAACCTATGTCGCAACCATCTTCACCGCTAATCCAGGATTATTCATGAGCACTGAAGCCCCCGCAGAAAAACACGAATTCCAAGCCGAGACGCGGCAACTGCTGCGCTTGATGATTCATTCGCTGTACTCGAACAAAGAAATTTTCTTACGCGAGCTGATTTCTAACGCCTCCGACGCCGCCGATAAGCTACGTTTTCTCGCGATTCAGACGCCGAGCTTGCTCGGCGATGGTGAGGCGCTGGCGGTGGATCTGATTGTCGACAACGATGCTGGCACCCTCACCGTGCGGGATAACGGCGTTGGCATGTCGCGACAGGAAGTGATTGATAACCTGGGCACGATCGCACGTTCGGGGACGAAGCAATTCATGGAATCGCTGTCTAGCGACGGCCGCAAAGATGCCCAGTTGATCGGCCAGTTCGGCGTTGGTTTCTACTCGGCGTTCATCGTTGCCGACCGCGTGACGGTGTTGACGCGTCGGGCTGGCGAAGCTGAAGGCTGGCGCTGGTCATCGGACGGCGAGGGCAGTTACACGCTCGAAGCCGGCGACAAAGCCACGCATGGCACTGAAGTTACCCTACACCTGCGTGAAGACGATAAGGAATACCTTGAAGAAGAGCGCGTGCGTTGGATCGTCCGCAAGTATTCCGACCACATCAGCCTGCCGGTGCGATTGCAGATTGGCGACGGCGAAGCCGAAACGCTAAACCGCGCGGCGGCGTTGTGGACGCGGCCAAAAGCGGAATTAACGCCTGAGGATTACACCAGTTTCTACACGCACTTAAGCCATGATCCGGCGCCGCCGCTCGCCTGGGCGCACCATCGTGTGGAAGGAAATACCTCGTATATTTCGCTGCTGTACGTGCCGTCGGTGGCACCGATGGATTTATGGGAGCGCGACCGCAAGCGCGGCGTCCAGCTCTACGTCAAGCGCGTATTTATTCTCGACGAAGGGGCCGAGCTGCTGCCGCCTTATTTGCGTTTCATGCGCGGCCTCGTTGATACCGACGACCTACCACTCAACGTTTCGCGCGAGCTGCTGCAGAACAATCGAAATGTTGAGAAGCTGCGTAGCGCACTCACCAAGCGCGCGCTCGATCTCCTCGACGAGCTGGCCAAAGACCGGCCGGATGACTATCAAAAGTTCTGGGACCAATTCGGTGCCGTGCTGAAGGAAGGCTTGGTTGACGATAACGGCAATCGCGAGCGTATTGCGAAGCTCTGCCGTTTCCGCACCAGCGTCGAAAGCGAGCAGGCAAAAGTATCGCTCGCCGATTATGTCGCGCGGATGCCAGAAGGGCAGTCGAAGATCTACTACGTTACCGCTGATACCGTTGCCGCTGCGAAGTCGGCGCCGCATCTTGAAGGCTTCCGTAAACGCGGCTGGGAAGTGTTGTTGTTGTCCGATCGCATCGACGAATGGGTGGTGATGCACCTGCACGATTTCGACGGCAAATCGCTGGAGTCGTGCGCCAGCGATGCTTCGGAACTGGATAGCGCGGTGCAGACGCCGGAAAAAGAGAAGCAAGACGAAACTTACGGGCCGTTATTGGAGAAGCTAGGGCAGTCGCTGACCGGGAAGATTGAATCGGCGCGCTTATCGACGCGTTTAGTCGAATCGCCGGCCTGCTTGGTTGCGCCGAAGTTTGGCTTCAGCCGGCGTCTGGAAAAAATTATGGGCGCCGCTGGGCAAAGCGCGCCAAAATTCCCGCCGGTGCTTGAAATCAATCCCGAGCATCCGCTAGTGGCGCGCCTAAAAAATTCAGCCGATGCCGAATTCGACGATCTCGCCGCACTGCTCTACGACCAAAGCGTGCTCGCAGAAGGCGGGCAGCTGGAAGACCCGGCAGCGTTTGTGCGCCGCCTGAATCATCTGATTCTGCAGCAAAGCCAGCCGGAACCTAGCCGTATCATCGTTTAAGAAAAGCGATACGGCGTAGCTGCACCTCAGCAGCTACGCCGCGAGGTTTCTGATGGGGAATTGAAAGTGCGCGTTTGTTCGATATTGCCGAGCACGCTTACATGAACCTTGATCTCGGATGACGAAGTTCAGCTGGGAAGGGTGCTCCGTTCAATATCGAGAAACTGAGTCAATAATGAGGTGGGAAATACTTTAGCGTCAGCTTTTATGTGTTGGGCTGAAACAGCACCAGTGTGTGGTCTTCACCCTGAAGCGCGTGTTCGATGATTGCGGAGATCTCAGACCAATTGCCCCCGGCCAAGCCGGCACCAATCTGCCGGTAGCCGATGCGGCGACCTGGAAAATTCGTTTTGACCTGCCGCATGACCGAACGGATAGCTGCGTAATCGGCTTTTATACCCGGACCGCGCCAGTGACGTTGCGTATATCCGTTAACGATGACGAATTCGATGTCGCCCCTTATGATGTTGGCGGTGCTGATTGAGCCTGGGCCTGTTAACACGTATGCGGTCTCTGCGTTATCGGTCAAAAATCCGCCTGACGAGGCGCGAGCCGCCGGCCTTGGTGATTCCAAGGTCAAGGTTCGCAACGATGGCAGGCGGATTTTTGGCCATAACCCTTCGGGACGGGGCCGTGAACCGCCATTGCGGCCTCGGTCGTCGCGCCGAGGGAACCACCCTGGCTGCGCCTTCCTCGTTGCACTGGCGGTTCACGGCCGCCGGCGCAGTGATCGCATACGTGTTAACAGGCCCCAGCTTTTCGACGGCGCCTTTAACGGTCCGTAGATCAGCTTTGTAAGCCTCGGGAAATTGCGCCTTGATCTGCTTGGCGATGCCGGCGCCCATCGTGCATTGGCAGTTGCAGCCATGAATAATCACGTCGAATCTTCCGGCGAGCGCCAGTTGCAGTAAGTCGCCGTATATTTCGGATGCCATTGGATTTTCGTACGCTGGATTGGTCTGTTGGCAATCAAGGCAAAGCGGCGTTCCTACGGCAATATCCGTATCGCATCGATATAGCGCTTAACCCACTGTGGCTCGTCAACGCGGACGATACTGACTTGCCGACCGCTGGACGGCGCGTGGATCATCTTGCCGTCGCCGAGATAGAGGCCGACGTGGAGGTCGGTCTTTTTCCGTCCGAAGTGGTAAAACAGCAAATCACCCGGCTGGGCGTCATCGAGACGAATTATTTTGCCGGTGCCGCGTTGTTCTCGCGTACTGCGCGGGACAACGACCCCCGCTTCGGAGTACGCGTACTGAACCAAACCGCTGCAGTCGAATCCCCCCGGCTCGCTGCCGCCGAAGTGATAAGGACGACCCAGTTGCAGCAGCGCAGATTCAACAACGCGCTTACGCAGCGGCGCGGGCGAAAAGCCGTCGGCCAGCGGCGCCGGTTCGGGGCCCGTGATGTCGTCAGTCCGCTGTGCTTGTTCGCGGTGCGCAACGCTGCTGCAGGCGCTCAGCAGTAGCAATAGCAGGCTGAAAACAACGGTTTGTATCGGGATGCGCATGCCTGCAGTCTGCCATCGACAGCGGCCAACTGGCTAGCGAATTTAATATTTAGATGCAGCCGAGCGCACCTGTTGTCCGGCGGCGATGAGTCGTCAGCGCGTCCGAAAATCTGATGCGCCTAATAACGCTGAGTGAAGCGGGCGCACTCAGAAGATTACGCGTTCGGCGGCACCTTATTTTTGCCCATGTACTTATCGAAATTTGCGATGTAGTCGCTGAAATGATCAGCAAGCATTGCTCTGTACTGCGCAACAAACGATTCGATGGTCGCGTCTTTCGCGTCTTGCATCTCCGCGCCGCTCTCGTACTCGCGCGCGCTGAGCCAAGCGTTAAAACGGGCCGCGCCATACATGAATGACGCACAGACTTCGCCGCGGCCGACGTCGTTATTTTTGTATTGATCGTTTGCCAGATGAATGAAGGCATCGGCACGGCTATAAAATTTGGGATCAAGCGGTTTGGACATAAAGTGGGCTCGAATGAAATTACGCCGACATCCGGAAATAGTCGCCGCCAGCAAATATGCCCGTTCGGCGGCTGTTCACAGCCTGTCTGTCCTTGCGCACGAAATACGGACTAAAGCCCAAGCATAGCGGCTTAAGCGTGGCGCGCCTATTACGGCGAGCGCCGAACAACGCCGATACCGCAGCTTGTGGCTGCGGTATCGCGCTGCCAATTAATGCGCGGCGAGTTTGTCGAGATATTTCTCGGCGTCCAGTGCGGCTTGGCAGCCGGTGCCGGCGGAGGTGATCGCCTGACGATAGACATGGTCCATAACGTCGCCAGCAGCAAACACGCCAGGGACGCTGGTTGCCGTTGCCCCACCTTCGGTGCCGCTTTTCACTTTCAGATAGCCGCCGGCAGTTTCGAGCTGGCCTTCAAAAATCGCGGTATTCGGCGAGTGACCAATTGCGATGAAGACGCCAGCGAGGGCAACGTCGCGCGTGCTGCCGTCCTGTACGTTCTTGACCCGCATACCGGTAACGCCGGAGGCATCGCCCAGGACTTCATCCAGTTCTGAATTCCAGATGATTTCGACTTTGCCTTCCTGCTCTTTTTTGAACAGTTTGTCGTGCAGAATTTTCTCGCCTTTGAATTTGTCACGGCGATGCACGACGGTGACTTTCTTGGCGATGTTCGACAGATACAGGGCTTCCTCGACTGCGGTATTGCCGCCGCCGATGACCGCGACTTCCTGGCCTTTGTAGAAGAAGCCGTCGCAGGTTGCGCAGGCGGAAACGCCTTTGCCCCGGAACGCTTCTTCTGACGGCAAGCCGAGATACTTCGCGCTGGCGCCGGTGCAGATAATCAACGCATCGCAGGTGTATTCAGCGGAATCCCCACGCAGCTTGAACGGGCGATTCTTAAGATCAACTTCATGAATGTGATCGTAGATAAATTGGGTGTCGAAGCGCTCGGCGTGGCGGCGCATACGGTCCATCAAGTCAGGACCCATCAGGCCCTCGACGTCGCCGGGCCAGTTATCGACTTCGGTTGTGGTCATGAGCTGGCCACCCTGCTCCAGGCCGGTAATCAGCGCCGGCTTAAGATTGGCGCGCGCGGCGTAAACAGCAGCGGTGTAGCCGGCAGGGCCGGAGCCGAGGATGATCAGCGGGTGGTGAATGCTCATGCAAATACTCCAAATTTAAGGATGCTGATAAGACGAGGGCCGGTTTCCCGGCCCCGTCTTCGCTACGGTTCCGGGAGGATTACAGCGCCGTGGCGTGTTTGGCGAGGTAGTCGGCAACGCCTTTGGCGTCGGCCTTCATGCCGTCCTGGCCCTTTTTCCAGCCAGCCGGGCAAACTTCGCCGTACTGCTCGGTGAACTGCAGCGCGTCAACGAGGCGCAGCAGGTCGTCAACTTCGCGGCCTAGCGGCAGATTGTTGACGATTTGATGCTGAACGATTCCTTCCTTGTCGATCAGGAACGAAGCGCGCAGGGCAACGCCGTCGGTCGGGTGGCCGATGCCATAGGCTTTGATAATTTCCTGCTTAACGTCAGCCACCATCGGGAAGCCGACTTCGCCGATGCCGCCTTTTTCGACCGGCGTCGAGCGCCAGGCGTAGTGCGTGAACTGCGAGTCGAGCGAGACGCCGATCAACTGCACGCCCTTCTCTTCGAATTGCTTGATGCGGTTGTTATGGGCAATGATTTCCGACGGGCAAACGAACGTAAAATCGAGCGGCCAGAAGAACAGTGCGACATACTTCTTACCCTTGAAATCAGAGAGCGTGAAGTTTTCGACGATGGCGCCATCACCGAGTACGGCGGCGGCGGTAAAATCCGGGGCCGGACGGCCAACGAGTACGGACATGGAAAGCTCCTTGATTATTGAAGAAGGAAGGTTGGATCTGCTGGTAGGGCGTAATCTTGGCGCGGCGAACTGCAACTGCCGAGACGCAACAACCCTAAGCTTCGAGCGCAGTGTAGGGACGATGGAATTACATAGCCAGACAATTGTCTTTATTCGGGACATAGGTAGCGTCTATTGCTCCGGACGCTAATCGCAGTGCATCGGTAGCCCCGCGCTACCCCCCAACACTAAATGAATTGTATTTCGGGATTAATACCGCAATGAGTGAACCTCGCCCCTTGGTCGTTCGTCTGTTTTCGTGGATCTGGACGTTAATTGTGTTCTGCTTCCGTGCAGCAGTCGTGTTTTCGGTGGTCTTGATTGGTTTTGCGATTTGGGGCGGTACGCACGTTGCGCATGTGCCCTTACAAAGTAATTTGCCGCTGACGTTGATTCCCGCGGGTACGTTAGCCGATCAAGTTTATGACGATCGTGGTCGCGATTTCCTGCGCCAGTTCAGTGATACCAAGGCTAACCAGACCTCGCTTCGGAGTTTGATCGATGCGCTGGACACGGCGGCGACCGATAAACGCGTGCCGTTTGTCGTCGTCGATCTCGATGAAATGGCCGGTGCCGGCCTGCCGCAGCTCGAAGAACTGGCGGTCGCGATGCGGAATTTCCGCACTAGCGGTAAGCCGATTTATGCGTTTGGCGAATCTTACGATCAGCGCCAATACTACATTGCCGCCCAAGCTGATGAAATTTCTTTGGATCCGATGGGCAGTGTTTTGCTTGAAGGTATAAGCGTTTACACCAACTACTTCAAGGATGCGTTGGATAAGCTTGGCGTACAAGTCAACATTTTCCGAGTTGGCGAATACAAGTCCGCCGTTGAGCCTTACGAGCGCAACGACATGTCACCGGAAGCGCGAACTGCAAACCAAGCCTGGCTTGGCGATCTCTGGAAAAACTACGGTAAGGCGATTGGGCAGGCGCGTAAGCTGTCCGACGACGCTGTGGATCGGTACATCACGGGTTTTAATGCCGGACTCGATAAGCACCAGGGTGATACAGCGGCGTATGCGCTGGAAGCCGGGCTCGTGACGCGAGTTGAAACACGCGCCGAGTTCCGGAAGCGGATGATTGAAAAAGTTGGCATCAACCAACAGACCCACGACACATTTCGGCAAATCGATTTCGACAGCTATCTCAGCGCCGTCGGCGCCGAGAACAAAGCCACGCCGCCGACCGCCAAGATTGCGGTGGTCGTCGTGCAGGGTGAAATCGTCGATGGTGAAGGCGATGAGAACAGCGCCGGTGGCGATACGGTGGCCGATCTGCTCGATCAGGCGCGTCGCGATGACGATGTTGAAGCCGTCATTTTGCGCGTTGATTCGCCCGGCGGCAGTGTCCTTGCATCGGAAAAAATCCGGCGCGGCGTGCAGGCGCTGCAGGCTAACGGCAAGCCGGTTGTCGCCTCGATGTCGACACTGGCTGCGAGCGGCGGTTACTGGATTTCGATGGAAGCAGACCAGATTTGGGCCGAGCCGACGACAATCACCGGTTCCATTGGCATTTTCGGCATGATTCCGACGATTTCTGAGCCGTTGAATAAGCTGGGCATTCATACCGATGGTGTCGGCACCACACCGCTGGCCGGCGCGTTCCGTATCGACCGCCCGTTATCGGCCGAAGTGAAAGGGCTGTTTCAAAAGCAGATCGAAAAGGGCTACCGCACCTTTATCGAAGGCGTGGCGAAAGGCCGCAATATTCCGGTGAAACAGGTTGATAGCATTGCCCGCGGCCGTGTCTGGAGCGGCATGGCGGCGAAGGAATTGGGGCTCGTTGATGAACTTGGCGGCTTCGCCGAAGCGGAAGCGGCAACGGCCAAGCTCGCGAAGCTGGAGCCGGGTAGCTACCAACTTGATGAGCTGCAGTCTGAGCATAACTATTGGGCGCAGTTCATCGGTCGCTTTATCGGTAAGAGCCAGTTGAAGCTCGACGGCATTGCGAAGCTGCTCCCAGCGGGGCCGCTGGGCGATCAAGCCGCTTCATTGGTGCAGGCACTGTCGCGGCTCGATGATCCGAAAGGCGTTTACGCCTATTGCTTCTGTACGCCAGCATTGGGCAGCAGCCCGCGCTAATGCCCGTCGCTGCGCTTCCAGGCGTCCAACTGCATTACACGGACGGCGGCGCTGGGGATCCGCTGCTTCTGTTGCATGGGATCGGCAATAGTTCAAAGGACTGGGAGTTTCAAATCCCAGTCCTTACCCAGCATTTTCGCGTTATCGCGCCGGACCTTCGCGGCTACGGCGAAAGTAGCCGCGCCGGGCCCTACAGCGTCGAGCAATTCGCCGCCGATGTCTGGGCTTTGTTGGCTCAACTCGGCATTACGCGCTGCCGCATCATCGGCCATTCGATGGGCGGCGCAGTGGCAATGCAGATGGCCGTTGAACATCCAGAACGCGTGGAATGCTTGGTGCTCGCGGACACGCTGCCGAGTTTTCGCGCCGATACGCCGGCCAAGCGGCTGCTCTTTCTGAGCCGTTATTTGATGATGGCGTTACTCGGGCCGCAACGCCTAGCATCGACCATCGCCGCCAAATTATTTCCGGCCCCCGAGCATGCGTCGCTACGCGCGCGGGTTATCGAGCGAAACCAGCGTAACGACCGTAAGGTGTATTTGCGAACAATTCGAGGATTGATCCGCTGGTCGGTCTCCGCTCAATTGCAGCGTTTAGCGATGCCGGTTTTCGTAATCGCTGCTGAGCACGACTACTTTCCGAGTGAGGATGCGAAAGCCTTCGCTGATGCGCTGCCCAACGCCCAGCTAAAAATATTCGCCAATGCGCATCATTCCCTGCCGCAAGAAATTCCGTCGGAATTTAATACTGCGCTCTTGGCGTTTTTCGGGACTCCGGCGACTGAAAGTCCTCGCGAATCGACCTTAGTCGCTGAAACGCATCGATAGGTCGATGGCGTGCAGATGCTTCGTCAATGCGCCGACTGAGATTCGATCAACACCCGTTTCGGCGATGCCGCGGACGGTTTCTAGATTCGCGCCACCTGAATATTCGATTAATGTTTTGCCACCACCGGCGCGGTGCGCACGGCACAAGTTTACGGCGCTGCGCAATTCGGTAAGCGAAAAGTCATCGACCAGCAGCAAATCAACATCGGCGTCTAGCGCGGCGCGCGCTTCATCCAAGGTTTCGGCCTCGGTCATGAGCGGGACGCCAGCGTTAAGCCCGCGCGCATTATTGATCGCCGCAACAATGCCGCCGGCCGCAGCAATGTGATTTTCCTTAATCAAAATACCGTCATAGAGACCGATGCGGTGATTAATACCGCCGCCACAGCGCACCGCATATTTCTGTGCGTTACGCAGCCCCGGCAACGTTTTACGCGTATCGACAATCGCCGCGGCGGTACCCGCAACCGCGTCCACGTAGTGTCGCACTGCGCTCGCTGTTCCAGAGAGTGTTTGTAGAAAATTCAAAGCGGTACGTTCGCCAGTTAACATCGGGCGGGCGGCGCCGCGCAAGCGAAAGAGCACTTGATCGGGGGCTACAATGCTCCCTTCTTCGATCTGCCAGTCAACCGAGATAGTGGGATCCAGCGTATTAAAAACGGCGTCAACCCATGGTCGTCCACAGATAACGGCGCGCTCCCGAGAAATCACGCGGGCTTGCGCGTGCTGATTGGCCGGAACTAATAGAGCGGTAACGTCGCCACTACCAATGTCTTCGCCTAACGCGCGGTCGACGGTGAGTTGTAAGTCGGAGGGCAGGTTAAATACAGGCATGCGGCGCAGTCTTAAACCAATGGGCGGTCATTCTAGCGTTTACCGCGTGTGCGGCAATATGCCGACAGGCTTGCCGACGAAATATAGATAGCCGTGGCAAATTCTACTTAAATCACAAGGCGGAAATACGAGGATATTTTCATTTTATTTAATAAATGACTGGTTTTGAAAAATAAATGCGGGTAGACGCAATAATTGTAAGCCGCTAGCATGGTGTGATGTCGTTCATAAAGCCGATTTTCAGCTGATGCGCAGCAGAAATTACTTAGCGGCGCCCGCAACATCGGCGCATTCAGGTTCTCGAATGGCTCCACAGGGAAGAACAATGGCGTGCGCAGAGCGATCAAAGGCTGATAGTGCAAGTGCGGAACGCGGATGTCTTAAGTCTGGGCAGACGATGCGCGATGCGGCAAGCACAATAAATACCCATTTCAAAGCGTTAATTCGGCGCCGATGTGCGGCGCGATTTACGGGTAGAGATTCAGCATGAATGCGGCGCCAGCGTTATCGCAATTTATGCAGCGTGCGACGCCGCGAGCGCAGGTGTTATTACTCGAATTTCCGCCGATTACCACCGCCGCGTTATGGCATGCAGCGACTGCGCTGTTGCCAGCAATAGAAATTCGGATGACGTGCCGAACCTGCGAACAATTGGCCGCTCAGAGTGCATTAACCGGCCGTTATGATGTCATTCTTGTTAACGCTGATGACCACGAACGCTGGTTTGAACAACTACTTCAGTCACGGCTGAAGTTGTTAATGGAATCCTGCATTGTGGTTGCTGGGGGCCAAGAATTGCAATCGGTGCAAACTCAGCTATTGAGAGCAGGCTATGCCGATGTCGTTTGCACCCAGGACACGAATCCCAAGTCCATCCTAAATACGGTAACGAAAGCGTATTTACGTGAATTGCGGCGGCGGCGAATCGAGTTGCCATCAACGCTCGCCGCACTCATTCAGCGCGCGCTGATTTAAACGCGCTAAGCCAGCAGCGATCCTCTATTTCTTTTGCAGCAAGAACTCCAGCAGCGCCATCTGCGCCCAGAGGCGATTCTCTGCTTCATCCCAGACCACACTTTGCGGGCCATCGATGACTTCGGCCGTTACTTCCTGCCCGCGATGTACGGGTAGGCAATGCATAAATATCGCGTCTGGTTTTGCGCGCGCCATCAACGCGGCGTCGATCTGAAAATCGGAAAACGCCGTCACACGCCGTTGCTGCTCAGTTTCCTGGCCCATGCTGGTCCAGGTATCCGTCACCAGCAGATCGGCGCCGTTAGCGGCAAAGCTGGCGCCACGGAGAATTTCGACACTGCTGCCCGCAGCGGCAAGCAAATCCTTTGCGGGTTCAAAGCCTTTAGGGCAGGCAACGCGCAACGTAAAACCAAATAGCGCCGCCGCTTCAATCCAGGAATGGCAAACGTTATTGCCGTCCCCGATCCACGCCGCCACTTTCCCGCGCGGATCGCCACGATGTTCAAACCACGTTTGCATGTCTGCAAGTAGCTGACAAGGATGGTGCAGATCAGAAAGGCCGTTAATGACCGGAACGCGCGAGTAACGCGCCATTTCTTCCTGGTCGGCTTGGGAATCATTGCGGATCATGATGGCGTCGCACATCCGCGAAAGCACACGTGCGGTATCGGCGACGGGTTCGTCGCGACCAAGCTGCGTAGCGTCGGCATGCAGAAACAAGGCGTGACCGCCAAATTTCGCCATGCCAGTTTCGAAGCTAACGCGCGTACGCGTCGAATTCTTCGTAAATACCATCGCCAAAGTGCGGCCGGCGAGCGGCCGATCACGACCAATGCCGTCCGCTTTAATCGCAATTGCGCGCTGAACGATGCGCCGTAATTCATCGGGGCTGAAATCGCTTAGCTTGAGAAAATGACGCATCTATCGGCAGCCCCTAAAAAAAGCACGGGGCCGCAGTAAGTCGGCCCCGGTGTTGATCCCACGCAAATTTTGCGCTTAGCCGAGATTTTTCTCGACGAATTCCCAGTTAACCAAGCTCCAGAAATGTTCGAGATACGACGGGCGCGCGTTGCGGTAGTCGATGTAATACGCGTGTTCCCAAACATCGCAGGTTAGCAACGGTACATCGCCGCTGGTCATCGGGTTGCCGGCACCTTGGGTACTGGTGATCGCGATCGTGCCGTCCGGCTTTTTGACTAACCAAGCCCAGCCAGACCCGAAAGTGCCGATCGCAGCTTCGGTGAACAGCTTTTTAAAATCTTCAATGCCGCCAAAAGTTTTGACCAAGGCATCGGTTAGCTTTTTGCCAGGCAAAGTTTGGTTCGGCGTCAGGCAGTTCCAGAAGAACGTGTGGTTCCAGATCTGCGCAACATTGTTAAATAGCTTACCCGAGGACTTCGTGATGACGTCTTCGAGCGTGGCATCTTCAAATTCGGTGCCGACAATGAGCTTGTTGGCCATGTCGACATAGGCCTTGTGGTGTTTGCCGTAGTGAAACTCGAAAGTTTCGCGCGACATGTGCGGCTCGAGCGCATCACGGGCGTACGGCAATTCGGGCAGGGCGAAGGTCATGGATGGGTCTCGGTGGTGGTTTGATTGTTCTTCAATGAACCATAGAACAGCAATATGGCAAACTCAATCGCTGGATATTGTGGCCCAATTTTAGCATCGTTAAGCAGCCCGAAACCGATTTGCGCTGTGATGAAACACTCACTTTCGATGTGAGCATCAGCGGGCAGTGGTAAAATCGTCCCCTGTCATGGTTCGTAATCCTCATCAGAGACTGAAAAATGGACGCTCTCGAACGCATTAAACAACAAGTGACTCAAAACCCGATCATCGTTTATATGAAGGGGAATCCAGATTTTCCGCAGTGCGGATTTTCCGCGCGCGTTGTCCGCGCCCTTAACGCCTGTGGCGTTGAGTATGCCTACGTCAATATTTACGAGGACGAAGAGGTTTACCGCGCGCTGCCCAAATTCGCCAATTGGCCAACATTTCCGCAACTCTACGTAAAAGGGGAACTCGTCGGCGGTTGCGATATCACACTTGATTTGCACCAGTCGGGCGAACTCGAAAAAATGCTGAAGGAAGCTACCGGCGCCAAACAAGCGGCCTAATTTTTCGAAAATGGGATGACGCGGCAGTGAAGCTGTCGGTCCCAGACAGCGCTTAGGTACAAGCCCTCGATACAATTCGAGGGCTTTTTTATTGCTGCTGAGTTTCGAGTCCGCGAGGTGCGCTTTAAAACGCGCAAATTTTGCGCGAGCCACACTAATACCGCCAACGTAGGCGCCGTACTGCATGCCTTGGCGCACCGCAATAGTGCGGGCTGCGATCGCCATCCAAATGTCGATAAACGCGCGGTGCGACGCCAGCATTCGTGCGCTAAGCCCGCAATGCACAACGCTTTCGGGCGCCAAATTTTGTCCTGTCAGGATAAATTAAAATTAATAACATCAAATAGATATATTTAAATTTTAGTGGTGCAGACACGCGTGATTGCCGGCTCACCTGTCTCTGTAACCTGTTTGCCGATGCTAGAATCTTGAGATTGCGCGCTCAGCGCTGTCCCATGTCTGGCCCAGTCTGTCCTAGGAGACGACGCACCGATGAGTACCTCTGTAAACAGCAGCTACCGCCATATCAAGATTCCGAGCGGCGGCGAAAAAATAACGATCCAGAACGGCAAGATTGTGGTTCCCGACCAGCCCATCATCGGCTACGTCGAAGGCGACGGCATCGGCCCCGATATCACCAAAGCGTGCCTGCGCATTTGGGATGCGGCAATCGAGAAAGCTTACGACGGTCGCCGCAAGATTCATTGGTGCGAGACCTATTTGGGCGAAAAAGCAGCCGGTCTTTACGATGGCAACTACTGCCCTGAAGAAACCCTCAAGGTTTTGCAAGATCTAGTTGTTTCAATCAAAGGCCCGCTGACCACGCCGGTCGGCGGCGGGATGCGCAGCTTAAATGTCGCGCTTCGCCAAGATTTGGATCTCTACGCGTGCGTACGTCCCGTGCGTCACTACGCCGGCGTACCGAGTCCGCTGAAGCGGCCGGACAAAGTCGACATCGTGCTATTCCGCGAGAACACCGAAGACGTTTACGCCGGCATCGAGTACAAAACCGGCACCGCCGAAAACATTAAGGTCGCGAAATTCTTGCGCGAAGAAATGAAGGCGAAGTTCTTCGAAGGCGCGGGCATCGGCATTAAGCCGATCTCAGAATTCGGATCTAAGCGCCTTATTCGTAAAGCAATTCAGTACGCAATTGATAACGGCCGCGAATCGGTAACCCTGGTTCACAAGGGCAATATTCAAAAATTCACCGAAGGCGCATTTCGCAATTGGGGCTATGAAGTTGCGCGTGATGAGTTCAGCACCGTCACCATTACCGAAGAGCAACTGTACGGTGAGTACAAAGGCAAGCAGCCCGAAGGCAAGATCGTAATCAAAGATCGCATCGCCGACATCATGTTCCAGATGATGCTGCTCCGTCCGGACGAGTTTGATGTCATCGCGACGACCAACCTCAATGGCGACTATCTGTCCGACGCAATTGCGGCCGAAGTTGGCGGTATGGGCATTGCGCCAGGGGCGAATATTGCCGATCACGTCGCGGTGTTTGAAGCGACCCACGGCACTGCGCCGAAGTACGCCAACCTGAATAAGGTCAACCCGGGTTCGCTGCTGTTCTCGGGCGTCATGATGCTCGAATACATGGGCTGGACCGAAGCCGCCGACTTGATTACGTTGGTCTACCCCGAAGTGGTCAGCGATGGCATCGTGACGTACGACTTCGCGCGCCAGATCGACGGCGCTCAGGAAGTCGGCACGAGCCAGTTTGCCGATGCCTTAATTGAGCGGATCCAAGGCGGCCTCGATCTCGAAACCAAACGCAAAGTGCAGCAAGAACTGTTGGCGAAAGAGCGGAAACAGCGCGAAATTCGCCGTTTGCTGCAGCCGACCGAAGAAATGCTCGATTCCGGCCGCGTGCCGCATGTTGTTGCAGATTTGATGACGCGCACGCTGATTACCGTCAGCGGCGATGAAACCGTCGATAGCGCAATGCACCGTATGACTGAAAACAATATCAGCTCGGTCGTCGTCGAGCCGAATGCGAACGGCGAGTGGGGCATTTTGACCCGGCGCGACATCGTCGCGAAAATCGTTCGCGGCAATAAGTCGTCGTCGACCACGAAGGTCAACGATATCGCGAGCCGACCGGTTGTTTCGATTTCTGCCGAAACCAGTATTCGCGATGCCGCAGCGTTGATCGCCGATGCTAGCTTCAGCCGTTTAACGGTAACGCAGGGCGAAAAAATCATCGGTATTGTGACGCAGACTGATATCTTCAATGCCGTCGAAAAATTTGGTTGGGCGGCGGAATAAGCATCGCAATTGCAGCACGCGACGGGTTTGCGTCGCGTGCTGTAGCTGATGCTGGCGGTAATGCGTTAATGCTACCTCTGAGGGATTTATGGCCGTTGGTTTGTTCGTGCTCGGCGATGAAATTCTGTCTGGCAAACGCCAAGACAAGCACTTAACGCAGATTATTGCGTTGCTCGCAGCGCGCGGCATTGCGCTGGATTGGGCCCAGTTTATCGGCGATGACGAACAGCGCATCGCCGATGGGATTGGCCTCGTTCGCCAGCGTGGTGACGTGTTGCTGTCCTGCGGCGGCATCGGCGCTACGCCGGATGACTGCACGCGGCAAGCTGCTGCCCGCGCATTTGGCGTGCCGATACAGCGTCATCCCGAAGCGGCAGCGCTTATCGAGGCGCAGTACGGCGCACAGGCGTTCCCCAACCGGGTGCTGATGGCCGAGTTTCCGGAAGGTGCGGGTTTAATTCCGAACCCGATTAACCGCGTTGCTGGCTTTTTTATCGGCACTTGTTATTTCGTTCCGGGGTTTCCGGAGATGGCATGGCCGATGCTGGAATGGGTGCTCGATACCCAATTGCGGCATCTCCATAACGCTGAGCCGCCGGTGGAATATGCATTGCGAGCTTTTGGATCCGGGGGCGAGGGTGATTTACTCGCGCTGATGGAAGCCACATTGCAGCAATTCCCAGGGATAAAGTTATCCAGCCTGCCATTCCGTGGCAGCGCACAAAATGATCGTCACATCGAATTCGGCATTAAAGGGCCGTGCTTAATTGCTGCCGATGCGTTTGCCTGGTTCAGCGCGCAGTTGTTGGCGCGCGGTGATGTCACCATTCAGGACCTGCACGTGCCGTAAAGCCTGTTGCCAGGTTTAAATTTCTGGTGCTGCTTGTACAGCTGCGACACGACGGCTCGGCTTAATCGCCAACAGGCAAGAGCAAAGTACAAGGCCGATTCCGAATAGCGATAGCGCATCCGGTTTCTCGTCCCATAGCATCCAACCGAGCAGGCCGGCAAAGACAACGGAGCTGTATGTGAATGGGCCGATTTGTGCGGCCGGCGCAGCGGCGTAGGCACGGGTCACGAACAATTGCCCAAGCGTGGCCGAGGCGCCAATGGCGAGCAATAGCAGCCAAACTGAAACCGGCGGTGTTTGCCAAAACCACGGTAACGGTAAGGCTGAAACAGCCGTCGCTGTCAGCATGAAATAAAACACGATACGCGTGGCGGGCTCGGTATCGGTTATACGGCGAATGCTGACCATCGCCATCGCGGCCGCGAAACCCGAAATCGCACCGATTAACGCGGTAAGCGATGCAAAACCGGCAACACCCGGTTTTACGATTAATGTAATACCGATTAAGCCGATGAGCGCGGAAGGGAGCGAGCCGGGCGCAGGCCGTTCCCCTAGCCAAGCCCAGGCGATGAACGGTACGTAGAGCGGCATGCTGTAAGTCAGCAGCACCGCTTCAGCAAGCGAGAGCCGGGCAATGGCGTAGAAATAACAATACATCGACAACAGACCAAACAGCGCGCGCCAAAGATGACCGCCCAATTTTTTTGTGCGCAGCCCGGAAAAACCGCGCCGCAATACCCATGGCAGCAGCAAAGTGAGCCCGATCGACGATCGAAAAAAGACGGCCAAACTGTTGGGCACGCCGTATTGCGCCGCGGCTTTGATGCACGTAGCGGAAACTGCGAGAGCAGCAGCAGAAGCGATCGCATACGATGCGCCGCGCCGGAGATTCTGGTGCATGGAGATGGAAGCCGAGAGGCGAACCGCGAAGCGGCGGATTTTATCTACTCGCGTTGTGCATTGCACCGTGACAGTGTGCCGTCTGTCCGCATGATTCTGCCACCGGTAGAAATCTGCAGTTTTGCGTGAGCAGGCGCCCTACATTGTCAGGCAATGTGTAGGGAATTTATCAATCGTTGTAATTTTTCTGCCAGAAACGGGATAACGATGCGCAAAAGCTTAAAAATCAAAGCAAACAAAGTATCCGCTAGCGGCGCGTGGCTAGGGACGTCGCAGACCGCGGTGCTTTTGTGCTGACCGTCAGTCCGGAATCCGGCGGTGCAGGCGAAATCCCTTCAACGCGAACGCCGGTTATCTTATTGGTCGAAGACAGCGTTGCCGATGTCCGCTTGATGCAAGAAGTTTTACGTGAGACGGGCTTGCCGCACCAGCTCGTGGTTGCTGGCGATGGTGAGCGGGCATTACGCGTGCTGCGCGGCGAAGGCGACTACAGCGGGCAGCGAGCGCCTGATTTGGTTTTGCTCGATCTCAATCTGCCGGGCATGGACGGTCGCCAAGTTCTGCGCACGATCAAACAAGATCCGGCGCTGCGCCGAACGCCGGTACTTATTCTTTCAACCTCGACAGCGGAAAGCGACATCATTGCGAGTTATGAGGCACATGCGAACTGCTATCTCAGCAAGCCGGTCGATCTCAGCGATTTCTTCCGCTTAGCTGAGGCGATCCGCGATTTTTGGCTGCGTTTAGTTATTTTGCCACCTAAAGTCGGGCCGAATTCGAGGCCGGCGGGATAACGGCTGCATATGCAAGACAGCTCTCAAAGCGCTGTTTCCGAGCTCCGTGCCGATCAACGGTTGGAGCCGCTCGCGCTGCTTGTTGTTGAAGACTCGCAGGCCGATGCGCGCTTATTGCAGGAATATCTACGCGACGCCATTGCCCAAGGTGAGGTGATCTTCCAACTGGCGCGGACGCTGCAAGAAGCCCGGCAAATTCTGGCGCGAATGGAGTTTTCCTGCTTATTGGTTGATCTAGGCCTGCCGGACGCGCATGGCATTGTTGTCATTGAAGGGCTGCGCAGTGTCGACCCGGATGTCGCGATGATCGTGCTAACGGGCAGCGACGACGACGATATCGCGCAGCAAGCGATGCAGCTCGGAGTACAAGATTATGTCGTAAAAGGGCGTTACGATATCGCCTTGTTATTGCGCCGTATTCGCTTTGCCGTACAGCAAAACCGCCGCCTAGCGCAATTGGAACAGCTGCATAACGAAAGCTTTCATAGCGCAAGCCACGATGAAGCAACCGGCTTGCCGAATCGGCAGTTATTTGAAGACCACGCGCGCCTAGCCTTAGCGCTGGCCGAGCGCAGCGGCGTTCATCCCAGCATCGTCTTTATTAATATTGAAGGTTATGCCGGACACGTCGACGCCTACGGCCAGCCGTTGCTGGACGCGGTCGTTAAAATGACGGCTCGGCTGTTGGCGACCGTCGTCCGGAAAACCGATACCGTGGCGTATTGGGGCGACGGTAACTTCGCCGCGGTACTGATTCCAACCGGCGCGCATATGGACCCGGTCTCTGCTGCACGCCGCTTCCATCGCAAGCTGCGCGAGCTCGATTTCGAACCCGTGCGCATCACGTACAGCATTGGCGTCGCAGTATTTCCGCAGCACGGTCGATCTTTTGAGGAACTGCTCGAAAACAGCGAGCAAGCGATGTACCGAGCAAAGCGTACCAATAGTGGCGTATTGCTCTGGGAAGATGCCGGAGGTGTTATTAGCGCGCCGACGGCGCTCAACAAAACAGACCTTGCCGACCTCTTAGCGCCGGTGCCGCTAGAGTTGCTCTATCAACCCTGGGTTGACCTCCGGCTCATCCGCTTCGCCGGCGTCGAAGTTTTGATGTCCGCCGCAACCGAAACCGCCTATCGGAGGCTGCCCGGCGATCAGCGCTGGTTGTTAACTCAGAAGATGATCCGCGAAGCCTGCCTAGCGCTGCGCAGTTGGCGTGATGAAGGCCTTGTTTTACCGGCAATTTCAGTTAATGTCGACCTGAATTCGCTTGATCAAGCGGATTTAGGGCAGGCGCTAAATGAAATTCTGACGGAAACCAAGCTGTCGCCGCTGGACCTTCGCTTGGAGGTCACATCGACACTGTTTGCCGCCGACCGCCCGGAGCGAATAGAACGCCTGGCGCAGTTGCACGATCTTCGCTTTCCAATCGTGCTGGATGATTTTGTCAGCGGCGTTGACGGCCTTTTGTCGCTATCGACAATCCCGTTGGATGGCGTAAAGCTTTGCCATGAGCTGTTAAAAACTTTGCCAACCGATCGCCTCGGTAGCAGTGTGCGGCGCGTCGTTGCCGCTACTATTGGCGCGGCGGCCGGGTTAGGTCTTGATGTTGTCGCCAGTGGGATTGATAACACCGCGATGCAACAAACGCTGCGCAGCCTAGGTTGTCGTTATCTGCAAGGCGAGCTTTATTGCGCGCCGTTGGCTGCGGAGGCGTTGCTACAGCGCTGGCGCAAGGGGCCGTAGAGACGCGTGCCAGAAAGGAAGATGGCGACGGAAGGATAAGGAACATGGTCAGCAGATTTTTTTTAGAGAACGCTCAAAACAATGCCGAGCTACTGCCGCGCAGTGTTGGGTTTGCGATGAAACGTGAGCTGATTTGGCTACACGCGGCGTCTGATGCTCTGATCGGCGTCGCCTGTTTCCTCATCCCGGTGGCGCTGATCTGGTTCTTGCGCCGTCGTCGTCGGCCGTTGGCGTTTTCTTGGGCTTTAATCCTTTTTTCGATTTTCGTGCCACTGCTGGGATTAAGCCACCTGCTTGATGTCGCGGCAATTTGGCAGCCGATCTATTACCTGCAGGGTTACGCCAGCGCCATCGCGGCCATTGTTGGTATCGTCACCGCGATTCTGATCTTGCCGCTGGTGCCTAAGTTACTGGCAATGCGAACGTCGGAAGAACTGGCGGAAGCCAATCAGCGCCTGCGTGAAGAAATTGCGAGCCGCGAACTTGCTGAAGAAGATTTGCGGCGCTCGCTTGAAGAATTGAAAGCCGCGGTGCATGAACTCGAGCAGTTTGCCTACATCACATCGCACGATCTGCAAGCACCGCTGCGGACGATCTCCGGCTTCTCGCAACTGTTGATTCATCGCTATCGGACGAAATTCGATGGCGATGGCTTAGAATTCCTCGATTACATCGACAAAGGCACGCGGCAAATGCAGACGCTGATTCAAGATCTGCTAGCGCTATCGCGCGTTGGCCGTACCGATCCCTCGGCATTCGAGCGTCGCCCGCTTGCGGAAAGTGTGACCAAAGCGGTGCAGGGCCTACAAGAGCAAATTAATCGCAGCGGCGCTGAGATTGTCTTTGGTACCTTGCCCGAAATCACTGCCAATCACGGGCTCATCCAGCAACTCCTGCATAACCTTATTGGCAACGCGATTAAATTTCAGAAGCCGGGTGTGCGTCCCCGTGTGCAAATCGCCATCGAACGGATCGGCGAAAACTGGGAATTGGTCATCGCCGATAACGGTATCGGGATCCCGGCAGACCAATTAGATTCAATCTTCGCGATTTTCCGTCGGCTGCACGCACCGGAACTTTATGAAGGCACGGGTATTGGTTTGGCAATCTGCAAGAAAATCGTCAGCTATCACGGCGGTGAAATTTGGGCGACCTCGGACGAACAAGGGGCACAATTTCACATCCGCCTTCCGGTTTCGCCGGTTTCGCAGCGGCGGGCCTCAAGTTCTTCAGTCGTCGCGAGCGCCCGGCCGATATTGGCGCTGGTCTAGGGCTGTGTTGCCGATTAGACCAATGCTAGCCATTGAATTGTGCGACATCAGTGAGGAACTTGTACGCGCTTGGGAACGCGCATTTGCTGACTTACCGTCTGTTACGGTTTCCAGTGGCGACATCTTCGGAAGAACGGCCGACGCGATTGTCAGCCCAGCCAATAGCTTCGGCTATATGGACGGCGGAATTGACCTTGTCTATTCACGGTATTTTGGCTGGGTGCTCGAAGAGAAGTTGCGAGCGCTATTAGCCGAGAAACACTTTGGCGAATTACCCGTTGGCCAAGCTGTTATTTTGGCAACCGGTCATCAAGCAATTCCTTATTTGGTCAGCGCCCCGACGATGCGAACTCCTGGTAGCATTCGCAGTACCGTCAATGTTTATCTGGCATTTCGAGCGGCGTTGATTGCGGTGCTGAACCATAACGCAAGCACAAACGCCCCACCGGTTCACTCGCTACTGGTCCCTGGCCTTGGGACAGGAATCGGCGAGGTTTCTCCTCAGCGTGCCGCTAGGCAGATGCGCCTTGCTTACGACAACATCATCGGCGGGCAAGGAGTCAAAGCACGTAATGCCGGTGCCATTTGGGGCGAGCACTTTGAATTATTATCAGATTAACTCGCAGTAAGCGATGTGCTCCAACGAGTAAAGCTCAAATGAATGCGGTGCCCAAAAAAGATCGTCTGGAGGCTGGGTACGATAGATCAGCAATCTGTCTTATTGAGGTTGGATCGCATGAAGATCTGGTAGATCTTGGTGATTAGGAAGTGGTTGAGCTAATTGCGACGCTGCAGCGATGCCTACGGCAATCGCGCGGAGAAGAACCCGGTGCTTAAGCACATGAATATATTGATGTGGCAAGCGAGTCTATCCGGAGCTTAGTCTCAACGCTGCGGACGTAAGACGACGGTGCCGCCGCAGCGGTCGCGAACATCGGCGCCACAGGCGCGCGGTTCCAGCTTGCGATCCAAACAAACTCTGACTTCCTGCAGATAGGGGCCGCGACACTGTAAAACCATATCGCCGGTGGTCAGTTTGGGATTGGCGGCGATGAAATCGTGCTTGATTTGCGCTGCGGTAATCCGCCGGTAATCGCCAACTGATCGATACGGCTGCGGAATTTCGATATGGCGATAGGCTTGTTCGACCGTCGAGAAATAGCCTTCGGGTGACGCGCCGCTGCAACTGCCGTGCGCTTGCCACTCGTGCAGAACCAGACCGCGGCTAGGCATGATCGGCAATACGCGGTTGATAGTGGTTTCGGTTACACGCTGGTTGTTGCTGCAACGGCTGGGGAATCCCCGCTCATACTGTGGCCAAAGCCCATGTACGACGAATGCGTAGGCGCGCTGACATTGCGGTTCGTCATCGCGGCGCGTTTCGGCGCAGAACTGTGGCGACCACGACAAACTCAGCAGGTAGTAATCAAAATTGCCAGCCACATCGTCGCGGGCCTGAACGCCCGAGTTGGCGAGCATAAGCAGTACCGTTAGCGCGGTGCACCAAGTCAAATACCGAATCATTTACAGCCCTATATTTGTTTTTAAAACGTAGCCGAAAGTATGTGGCTTGGTGCTGCTGTGCAAGCTTGCCAGAAGATCGAAACCTCGATGTAAGCGCGCCTTGCTATTGTCTCCGTACAATCGGCAAAGATTTTGCCGGCACGAGGTCCATTGAGTTATGGCTGATTACGTCGGTCCGCAGTTTCGGTTTATCGATGAGATTTCGGCAGAGGCGCTTGCCGCATCCGGCGGGTTTCAGCCGCGTGATCGTCCGTTATTAGTAAAAGGTGCATTGAAGCGCTGGCCGGCGTCGGAACGGTGGACATTCGAGCAACTGGCGCAGTTACGCCGAGCAGATGGCGCGGAAGTCGTTACCAGCTTCAGCGGGCTAGCACCCGCTTAGTCCGCCGGGGACGTGTGACGCCAGCGACGCCGGAAGAAGTCGGCCCCTGCTGCAGCCCATATCGCCGCTGTGAGCAGCCAGACCGGATTTAAAAAAGCGGAATACGGTTGAACGAGGCCGATCAAGACGTGCCAGTTGGCGCTCCAAAAGATAAGGGGTAGCACTCCGTAAAGCACGGTCAGGTAGACCGCTGCTGCGGCATCGGCGCGGCGCTGGATACCCGAAAGATTGCACCACAGCACCAGCGTAAAATCGCGCACTGCATACAGCAAAACTGCGACCGTTCCGGCGGCAATCTGGATGACAGTACTGGCATCCGCGCGGGTAACGGTGATCAGAAGCGTCAGGGCGGCCGTTGCGACGGTGATCGCTGCATTGATCAGCCATAGCGGCAGCGCTTCCAACACGTTGCTGCGGCGCTGTGCACGCCAGTCGGCGATCAGACGGGTAAAGCGCGAGCGATCTTTGGGCTCGGCGAATAAGAACAGATAAGCCAAACTCAGTGCGATACCGGTTGCCAGCAACAACCGCAGCACCGGTGTATCGATAAGAATGGTGGGCAGATAAGGGATGGCAGCAGTCGTCTGGCCGGCATTGGCATTAATCCAGCCGGCGCAATAAATCTGCAAGAACACGACAAACGCAATCCACGGCCACGGCTTATTTCTGAATTGCAGTTCGACACGCATCGCCCGGTAGGCACCGAGCAGCGCCCAGCCCGCGAATAGCAGGACGCTGACGAACAAGAGCTTGGACATCGGCCAAAGCCGATCGAACCAGATCAGATAACGGACATCGTTACTTAGCAACTCGGCAATATGGGCGAACCAGGGCATCAGCGTGAGCACCACCAAGATGCCTAGGCCACGACGGCGCGTATTGGTTACACGGCGCAGCTTGCGCCAATTCAATAACGCCGAGAGTAGGCTCAACGCTTGCGTCAGCACGGCGAGGGCGATTAAGCCGAACACTGCCATTAAGGTGTCAGCAACGCCCAGCCTCCCAACTGCGCCACCGAGGAAACCGAGTAAGCACCAGCCCCCCGCATACCACGCGAACGAAGCGCCACCCAATAGCTTGCCGCACACCATATCCCAGGCGGAAAGTCCGCTAATGCGTTGGCCATCCCAGGTGCCTTCGAGAAATTCGGTAGTTAGCGCCTGTCCAGCCAACCGTGCGCCCCACAAAACGGTGAGCCCGATAAAACCTGCTGCGCCAATAACCCGTAATGCGAGCGCCTGATCCTTTGAGCCCAGCCCAACGGCGAATGCCAGTAATACGCCGATTGCCGGTACCGCAAGCAAGCGCTGCGCGGTAATTTCCAACCACAGATTGCGTTGCAGTTCCGGATTGCGGACCATCATCGATTCAGGCCTCGAACAAGGGGGTCGTTGTTGCTGCGGCAGGTGGGCCCCGTGCGGACCTTGCGGATATCGTGGCAACAACCAATGTCTCGGTCACCGAGTTTCGCAGACGAATGCGTGCGGTTTATTGTCGCGCGCATTCGTTTAATAATCGCCGCGGTTACCGGCGTGCGTCGAGCGGAACGGATAGCTAACCCATTTGGCCGCGATCGCATGAGCATTAAGGAGCCCGAGCGTCCCGCACTGCGGCAAGATAATGCTGCTGCATTGAACGAGCGACGACGCCAAAACCGCAGACCGGTAGTTCGAGGTCGAGCAAGGTTCGCAGGAGTTGCGGCAACTCAGCGTCGCTGGCCATTGTTGAGGCAGTGAGGGTGTTGCCGTCGAGTGCGATGGCTTCCAAGCGATCCGGCACCGTTGCGCAACGTTCCAGCACGCTTTGTGAATCAAACGGTAAGGCTAAGGCAATGCGCAGGCACCGCCGGATTCGTAAATCCGGCTCTGTTGCATTTATTGGGGAAGGGGCGCGCACTGCCGCGCGATGTTCAAGAATTCGACCGTGGCTTAGCACCAGCATCCCGGAGCAGTATTCTTCCAACTCGGCGAGGATGTGCGATGACACTAGCAACGTCATGCCTTCGGCGGCCAGCGCCCGCATCAGTTCCGCCAAGCTGCTGCGCGCTTCCGGATCTAAGCCCGAGGCCGGTTCGTCGAGCAGCAATACTTTGGGTCGGTGCAATATCGTCTGCGCCAACGCCAAGCGCTGCCGTTGGCCGCGTGACAAGCTCCCGGCGGTGGCTTCGAGCTTATCGGCCAAGCCAACTTGTCGCGCCACTTCAGCAACACGCGCGACTAATGCGTCACCGGTAAGGCCGTGGCTGGCGCCGGCGTACAGCAGGCAACGCCGTGCCGAAAGATCGCCGTACAAGCCAAAGTGATCAGGCAGGAAGCCAAGCCGCTGATGGGCAATCCGCGGCTGGTTATTGACGTCGATCCCATCGATCAAGATGCGGCCGCCGTGCGGGGTATCGAGCGCCGCTAAACAACGCAGCAGCGTGGTCTTACCTGCGCCGTTCGGGCCGACCAAAGCCGTGACGCTACCGGCCATGAGTTGGAAGCTAATGCCGTCGAGCGCCCGCGTTCCGGGGTAGTCGAAGCGCAGGTTTTCGACGGCAATCACGCCGTTTAGCTCGTCTTTTGTCCGGCCAGAAGCAGCCAAGTTTCGACGACGGTGTCCGGGTTCAGACTCATCGACTCAATCCCTTGATCCAGCAGCCATTTCGCAAGATCCGGGTGATCGCTCGGACCCTGGCCGCAGATGCCAATGTATTTATTGGCGCGGCGGCAGGCCAAAATCGCCATGCTCAGCATCTTTTTCACCGCCGGATCGCGCTCGTCGAAACCTTCGGCGACGAGGCCGGAATCGCGGTCCAAGCCCAGCGTCAGCTGCGTCATGTCGTTCGAGCCGATCGAGAAGCCGTCGAAGTATTCGAGGAATTCGTCGGCCATCAAAGCGTTGCTCGGCAGTTCGCACATCATGATCAGCTTCAGATCATCTTTGCCGCGCTCCAAGCCGTTCTCTTTCAGAATTTCCGAAACGCGCTTGGCTTCGGTCAGCGTGCGCACGAACGGCACCATGATCTGTACGTTGGTCAGGCCCATTTCGTCGCGCACGTATTTCAGCGCGCGGCATTCCATGTCAAAACAGGGGCGGAACGCTTTCGAGATGTACCGCGAAGCGCCGCGGAAACCGAGCATCGGGTTTTCTTCGTGCGGCTCGTAACGAGTGCCGGCGACGAGGTTAGCGTATTCGTTGGACTTGAAGTCCGATAGCCGCACGATCACCGGCTGCGGTGCAAACGCCGCAGCGATCATCGCAATGCCTTCGGCCAAGCGCATCCAGAAATAATCGATCGGCGACGGGTAGGCTGAAATCATCGTGTCGATAACGCGGCGCACGTCGGCCGGCTGCTTGTCGAGTTCCAGCAAGGCCTGCGGATGAATACCGATCTGGCGGTTGACGATGAACTCCAGCCGCGCCAAGCCAACGCCGCGATGCGGCAGCGATGCGAAATCAAACGCCTGTTCTGGCGTGCCGACGTTCATCATCAGCTTCACCGGGATTTCCGGCATGTGATCGAGCTGTACTTCATCAACCGAGTAATCGACGTTGCCCGCGTAGACAAAGCCGGTGTCGCCTTCGGCGCAAGACACGGTCACTTCATCGCCGTCGCGTAACGTCGTCGTGGCATTGCCGGTGCCGACCACCGCCGGGATGCCCAACTCACGCGCGATGATCGCTGCGTGGCAGGTGCGGCCGCCGCGGTTGGTAACAATGGCGCTGGCGCGCTTCATCACCGGTTCCCAATCCGGGTCGGTCATGTCGGTGACGAGCACGTCGCCGGGCTGCACACGTTCCATTTGGTCGATCGAATTCAGGAAGCGGACGCGCCCGGAGCCGATTTTCTGCCCGATTGCGCGGCCTTCGATCAAAACTTTACCGCGGGTTTTCAGTTTGTAACGGCGCAGCGTATTGCCGCTGGTGCGCGACTGTACGGTTTCCGGCCGCGCCTGCAGGATGTAAATCTTGCCGTCGAGGCCGTCTTTACCCCATTCGATGTCCATCGGGCGGCCGTAATGGTCTTCGATGATCAGCGCTTGCTGCGCCAGTGCATCAATGTCGGCGTCATTGAGCGAGAATTGCCGGCGATCGGCATCCGCCACTGGCACGAATTCCACCGCTTTGCCGCCGCTAGGGTCTGCGTAGACCATTTTTTTGGCTTTTTCGCCGAGTCCACGCTTCAGAATGGCCGGCCGTTTGGCGCGCAGCGCTGGCTTGTAGGCGTAAAACTCGTCCGGGTTCACGGCGCCTTGCACCACCGCTTCGCCGAGGCCGTAGCTGGAGGTGATGAACACGGCGTCGCGGAAGCCGGACTCAGTGTCCATCGTAAACATCACACCGCTGGCGCCAATATCCGAGCGGACCATGCGCTGTACGCCAGCCGATAGCGCCACTTTCGAGTGGTCGAAGTCTTTGTGTACGCGGTAGGAAATCGCGCGGTCGTTAAACAATGAGGCGAAGACTTCCTTCATCTTCGCCAGTACGTCATCGATGCCACGGACGTTCAGAAAGGTTTCCTGCTGGCCGGCAAATGAGGCGTCTGGTAAGTCTTCAGCCGTTGCCGAGGAGCGCACGGCGACCGAGATTTCGACGCCGGCTTCGCTGAGCAGCTGGCTATACGCGGAGCGGATTTCAGCTTCCAAAGCAGCCGGAAACGGCGCTTTCATCACTGCTTCACGGATGGCTTTGCCGGTTTTCGCGAGCGCGACGACATCGTCAACATTCAGCGCGGCTAATTCGGCGTTGATCCGATCAGCCAAACCTTCGTGCGCCAAAAATTCACGATACGCCGCTGCTGTGGTCGCGAAGCCGTTGGGGACAGAAACCCCTGCTTTGCCCAGATGTTGGATCATTTCGCCGAGCGAGGCATTTTTGCCGCCGACCAGTTCCACATCGTGCATGCCGAGCTGTTTGAACCACAGTACCGTCGGTATTGCCATGCTGTTTAAACCCTCTATCCAGTGTACGTGTCAAGAAACCAATTTGAGACCGATGATCGAAACGATCAATAAAACCAGAAAAAACACCTGCAAGCTCGTTAGCGTATCGCTAAACCAATACACACCGACAACCGCGGTGCCAGCCACGCCGATGCCGGTCCAAACGGCGTACGCGACGCCGAGCGGGATCTCGCGCATCGCTAAATTCAGCAGCCCGAAGCCGGACAACGCAAAAATAATGAAAACAGCGATATATTTCGGCCGTTCCAAGGAAAAGCCGTTCGACATCTTCAGTGCGGTAGTGAAACCAATTTCGAACGCGCTCGCTAGTAGTAGATAAAACCAAGACATGAGAACGGGATCCTAAATGGAATTGCAGAGTGCCAAGGTATGACGGTCGAAATGCAGCGCGTGGTGTTCTTCGTGTCAGATGGCACTGGCATTACCGCCGAGACGCTCGGCGCGAGTCTGTTGACTCAGTTCGAGGGGATTTCATTCAAGAAAGTTACGCTTCCGTTCATTAATACCCCGGATAAGGCCCGTGTATCCGCAGACTATATCAACCACGTTGCCGACACGGCCAGCGCGCGGCCGATCATTTTCAGCACAACGGTCAATGACGAGGTGCGCGGCGTGCTGCGCGGCACCCGAGCGCTGTTCCTGGATTTGTTTGATGCTTTTATCACCCCGATTGAAAGCGAATTGGGCGTGAAATCAACGCACGCGACCGGTCGCGCGCACAGCATGGCCGATATCAACCGCTATCACGCGCGAATCGATGCGATGAATTTCGCGATGGAACACGATGATGGCCAGAGCGTGCGTGATTTGGAACGGGCCGACGTGGTGCTAATTGCGCCGTCGCGCTGCGGCAAAACACCGACGACGCTCTATCTCGCGTTACAGCACGCGGTGTTTGCGACCAATTTCCCGTTGACCGAAGAAGACCTCGAACAGCCGCGCTTGCCGAAGACGTTGCAAGGTTACGAGCGCAAATTGTTCGGCTTGACGTCCGACCCAGAGCGTCTGAGCCAGGTTCGCAGCGAGCGTCGGCCAGGCTCGAAATACGCCGGGCTCGCCCAATGCTCGTATGAGCTGCGTCAGGCGGAGCAGTTGTATCGGCGGTTGAAAATACCGCATTTGAATTCGGCCAATATGTCGATCGAGGAAATCGCCGCGATGGTGATGGAAGAGAAGGGGTTACGGCATTGAGCGCAAGCGGGCAGACCGCGGCGCTCAGAAGCCGTAAACTTGCACGCTCCGAATTTCAAAGAGATTGCCCGTAATGACGATACAAACCGATGTGGTCATCATCGGTGCAGGCCCTTGCGGTCTGTTCCAGGTTTTTGAACTCGGCCTGCTCGATCTGCGCGCGCACGTCATCGATGCGCTGCCGATCATCGGCGGCCAATGCGCCGAACTGTATCCGGACAAGCCGATTTTCGACATTCCGGGTTTTCCCAGCGTCGGCGCCAAAGAACTGATCGACCGCTTGCTTGAGCAGATCAAACCGTTTTCGCCGGAATTTCATCTCGGCCAGCAAGTACAGGAAGTAACGCCGCTGGCGGAAGGCGGCTTCAAGCTCGTAACGTCTACTGGCACCGAATTCCAGACCAAGGCGGTGATCATTGCTGGCGGTGTTGGCGCGTTCCAGCCGGTGCAGTTGCGCCTAGAAGGCATCGAAAAATACGAAGATCAGCAGCTGTTTTACAAAGTGCGCGATCCGAGCCGGCACCACGGCAAAAAAGTTGTGGTCTGCGGCGGCGGTGACTCGGCACTGGATTGGGCGCTGCAAATGGTCGGTAAGGCCGCTGATGTTACATTGATTCACCGCTCGGCTGCGTTCAAAGCCGCGCCAGCGTCGGTCAGCCGTTATCGCGAACTGGCCGAAGCGGGCAAGTGCAAGCTGCTGCTCGGCAGCGTACTCGGCTACAACGAAACCGATGGCCGCATAACGAGCCTAAACGTCACCGGCATCGATCAAACCAAGCATGTGCTGGAAGTTGATGATGTATTGGCGTTCTACGGTTTGAGTCCGAAACTCGGGCCGATTGCCGAGTGGGGTTTGGCGCTGAATAAGCACCAGATTGAAGTTGATACCGAAAAATTCCAGACCTCGGTGCCGGGTATTTACGCGGTTGGCGACATCAACTATTACCCGGGCAAGAAAAAGCTGATTCTGTCCGGCTTCCATGAAGGTGCGCTGGCCGCATTCGCGATCAAGCACCAACTGTTCCCGAACGAAAAAGTGCATTTGCAGTACACGACAACCAGTTCGTCGATGCACAAAAAGCTGGGTGTTGAGTCGCCGGTCTGATCGCATTCAAGCCTTACGTTTCGGGTCTGCGCACGGTGCTTTTAGGGCAGCGCGCGCGGATCCTGTTTCGGGCGGTTGCGGCATCAGCTGGCGTTGGGCCTTAAGAAATGCGAACTGAAACTAGAGCGCAAGAGTGGTTTCTGGCTGATCCACGCACTAGAAAGTGGATCGCTCAATGTGCTGCCTGTAAGCAGCTCGGCAGAAAGCCAGATACTCCAGAAAGCATCCCGAAGTTTCGGTTCGAGGAAATGTTTCCGGTTCTAGTCTTAGACGAAAGTGACCTCTGCCTCATTTGCCGAGCGTATGTAAAGTGAGACCAGGCCCAACCCGCGCTTTGAGCCTACCGGCCGCGCCTCTGGCGCGGCCGGTAGGCTTAAGCTAGGCACTAGATATGTTTCTGCTGCCGTTTCAGGTGGACTTCAAAACCCATCGTTTCCCGCTGATCACAATTGCGCTGATCGTATTGTGTTCTGGGATTTTCTGGCTGCAACGGGCATCAGACACCCGCTGGCAAAACACGGCTGATTTTGCCTGCAGCCATGCCGATGAATCGCTGCGCGCGCTGTTAAGCCGGCATGCAGCGAGCCCGGTCGCGGTGCAATGCCGGAATTTAGTCGAATTGCTGGCTTTTTCCGGTGATCCGGAGCGGCAGCTGCCGCAGCTCGCCGACTATTTCGCGGATACGCCGTATGCGGAGGAAATCGGTGGCCGTGATGGGGTTATGCAGCTGATCGGCCAATTCTGGGCCGATACCCAACGCCTCGGTGGCGCGCTGCCGCTAACGTCGGAGCTGGTTTATCGGCCGAGGTCGTTCAACCCCTGGCGCATGCTGACGGCAACGGTGGCGCACGCTAGTTGGGGCCATTTATTGGGCAATTTGTTTTTCTTCTATTTATTTGGCGCAACGCTGGAAGCGATTCTCGGCCACGTTCGTTACTCGGCGTTTCTGTTGGCGCTGGCGCTCGGTACCCACAGTGTTTATTCGTTTGCGAGCCTCGGCCATAACGCGCCGCCGACGCTGGGTTTGTCCGGTGTGGTTTACGGCGTGATGGGCTTGTTCGCGTATTTTTTGCCGGATGCAAAAATCCGTAGTTTCGTCTGGCTGCTGGTGCGGTTTTGGATTACGCCGCTTTCCGCTTGGTTTATTGCGCTGTGGTATGTCGGCGGCGATGCGCTGAGTCTGCTGCTAAATGGCAATGGCGGTGGCGTTAACTTAGTTGCCCACGTTTCTGGTGCTGCGATTGCGCTCTTGCTTGGGATGACCATCTTTCACAAAACGCGCGACTGGATTCGAGAAGAAGCGAAACCTTATCTGCAACGCTATATCTAGCCCGCGTTCGCTCAAGGTTTGCCAAACGCGGCACGCCAAATATCGGCAGCGCTGCGGGCTCCGCGCATGTCAGCCAGAACGGTTTTCCAGCCGGCGAACGCGACGTGAAACGGGTTATACGACGGCACTCCGCCTGCTAAGCCGTAGCGCAGACCACGCTGTACTGGCTCGGCTGCGAAGGTGCCAAACAGACGGTCGAAGACAATCAATATCCCACCAAAATTACGATCCAACGGCACGCCTTCGGCCGCATGGTGAACGCGGTGATGCGAAGGCGTATTCAGGATCCACTCTAGCGGCCCGAGACGGCCTATGGTTTCGGTGTGTAGAAAGAATTGGTAGCTCAGATTCAGCGCCAGAACGCCAAACACGACGGTGGGGTTGTAGCCGATCGCGACTAGCGGCGTAAAAAATAGCCAGCCGCCGGAGATTGCGTTGGTCCAGCCGAGGCGATATGCGGCTGAAAAATTTAACCGCGTCGAGGAATGATGCACGCTGTGGGAAGCCCATAACCAGCGCAGACGATGGCTACTGCGGTGCATCCAGTAGTAGAGAAACTCAACGCTGAGAAACAGCGCGGCGATCGAAATGAAATTATCGAGAGGTAGGTCGGCCAATCGGTGCTGGTACAGCCATGAAAGCAGCGGCGTTGCAATGACTACGGCGAGCGACCGCGATAAGAGCTGGCCGATGAAGATCAATGCTGTCGTAGCCGATTCCTTGTAGTTGTAGCGAGGCCGGTGCTGCAGCCGTAGCAATACGATCTCGACGGCAATCAATGCTGGAATGAGGAGCAATCCGTAGCGATGGTGGCCGCTGAAGGTGAGGAACTCAAACATCCTGCGCTCCGGGAAAAAGACCCCGCCGCCGGGGCTAACAGCGGCGAGGCAAAATTGCCGCGTTACGGCTGAACGACGACCGAACCCTGCCGCGTCGCCGTTGCACCGTTGGGGCCGGTAACCGTTGCCGTGCTGCTGGCGCCACCCGGAGTAACCGTGGTTGAGCCAGTGCGGGTTGCGCTCTGGCCGTTAGGACCGGTAATGCTGCCACTGCTGGCAACGCTGCCGTCGCCGTTGTACGTGGTGCTGCCGTTGCGGGTGAAGGTTTCGCCGCTGTTCGTCGTCGTCGTTGCGCTGCGGTTTACGGTCTTCGTATCCGGGTCATAGGTACGGCTGGCGTCGCGGGTATAGCCGCGGCCGTTTGAGCCTTGGACGGAACTGCTGGCGTTGCGGTTGCCGTCGCTGGCCTGAACAGTTTTATTCCGTTGCACGGAGTTGCCTGCAGGGCCAGTACGTGTACCGGAGAAGCTGCGTTCGCGTGCGCCGACATCGAGGCTGATGGCCGACAGGCTTAATGCAGCGATTACGGCCAAGCTGGCGGCGGAAAGAAATTTCTTTGACGTGGTGTTCTGCGTGTTTGAGATTTGCATAGGAAGACTCCGATTCTGAGGTTGGGTAAGGGTGTTGGCTTTATTGCCGCAGACTGGTGAGGAAACGTGAGCGCAGCTCGCTACGGGTGACGCGGCCATCGTTGTCGGTATCGAGGCCATGAAGCAGGGCCAGACGGGCGGCAACGAATTCCTGCTCGGTGACTAGGCCGTCGTGATTGCTGTCCAACTTTTCAAATTGCGCCCGGCTTGCTACGTCGGCTTCGGCGACGCTGATGGCGCCGTCACCCTCTTTGTCAAACTGCTTCAGCACGCTGCTCGGTTCCTGCGCGAACGCCCCGCCGCTGATTCCGAGTAGCATTGCGACTGCGGTGTCTTTGAGGATGATGTTCATGTGTGGTCCGGGCTGCTGGCTGAGTTGACGGTGCTCAGATTGGGGCCGCGATGTATCGACAATGTTTCTCGGCATCGCCTTTATGTAACGGTTTGTTACCTCCGCTTGCAGTCACGCCAGGTGGACGTTACAAAGCGCCATGACCAGCCCTCCACATTCCTTGCTGATCGTCGAAGACGATCAAGAAATCGGCAGCCTCGTGCGGGATTTACTCGTACGTGAAGGCTTTGATGTTCGTCTCGCTCGCAGCGGGATTGAGATGGATCAAAGCCTGAAGGCGCAGGGCCTACCAACGATGCTGTTATTGGATTTGATGCTGCCGGGCGAGGACGGTTTTTCGATCTGCCGCCGGTTAAGAGCACAGCATGACATGCCGATTCTGATGTTGACCGCGAAAAGCGATGACATCGACCGCATCGTCGGCCTCGAACTCGGCGCGGACGACTATCTCTGCAAACCGTTCAATCCGCGTGAACTGCTGGCGCGGGTGCGCGCCATTCTGCGCCGCGCGGTGCCCGTGGCTGCCGCTGCCCCGACCGCAACCACCGAACGCCTGCACTTCGCCGGCTATACGTTCGAGCCAGCGATGCGCCGACTGTTGCGCGCCGATGCGAGTGAAGTGCCGCTGCTGACCGGGGATTTCGAGCTGCTACAAGTGTTTGTCGAACACCCGATGCGCGTGCTGACGCGCGATCAGCTGATGGACTGGATCAAAGGCCGCAGCTGGGATGCGCTAGACCGCTCGATCGATGTCGCAATCTCGCGCTTGCGACGAAAAATAGAACCCGATGCCACGGCGCCGTGTCTGATCAAAACCGTGCGCAATGGTGGCTATTTATTCGCGGTGCCGGTCGAACGCAGTTGAAGCTCAAGCGCAGTTTGATGCTGCAGGTCAGCCTTGTGCTGATCGGCGCGCTCGTACTTGTTACCGTTGTCGCGCTGGTGGCTTTTCGGCTACAGAATTTGCAGGACCGGCGCAATGGCTACCGTCTACCGCTGCCGGCGCGCGTTGCGGCGATCGTGGGCAGCATTGAGCAGACGCCGCGTGAGCAATTACCGACTTTATTGGCAGCGCTAAATTCCTCAACGCTATTGGTTTCCGTCGACGAGCAATCGCCGATTGCACCGGACCAACCGCGGGTGCGAATGCCGTTAATCGCCTGGGTAATCGACGATTATTTGAAAGCGCTAGGCGGGCGCAGCTTTGTCATCATCGCCGAGCGCGGCGCGGCATTGAAGTTGGCCAATCTGCGTCGCGAAAACGATTCGATCTTCGCGAATCGGCCGTTGACGCTGATCATTACACTCGCCGACGGTCGTTACGCCAGTATCGAACCGCGTGGCGACTTGCTCAGCTACTTACTCGGTCTGCGCCTAGTGCTCGGCGTTTTCTTCGCGTTGTTTACGATTGGCGGCTCGGCGCTGTGGTTGATCCGGCGCCAGATCCGGCCGCTCGTTGAGCTCGCCGGGGCGGTGGAACAGTTGGGTGATCGGCTGGATGCGCCGCCGCTGAGAGAAGCGGGTGCGGTCGAGGTTCGGCATCTCGTGGCTGCGTTGAATCGCATGCAAGCGCGGATCCGCACGCTGGTTGCGGCGCGCACACACTTAATGGCAGCGATCAGCCACGACCTTGGCACCTATTTAACCCGCTTGCGGCTGCGCGCCGAATTTATCGACGACCCGAGCCAACGGGAACGCGCCGCGCGTGACATCGAAGATATGCACGCGCTACTGCAGGACACGCTGACGTTGGCGCGGCTGGATCACGCCGATCGTAACGGCGCCGAACCGTTGGACCTTCGGGCGCTAGCGCAACGACAAGTTGAACTGCGCGCAGAGCAGGGTGCGCCAGCACGTCTGCGCGCTGGCGTCGCGGTGATGATATGCGGCCACCGTGCGCCGTTAACGCGCTTATTGTCGAACTTGATCGACAACGCTCTGAAATATGGCGCCGAGGTTGATGTTCAGATCAACGCGGATGCTGAGCGCGTGGAGATCTTGGTTGAGGACCGTGGCCCTGGAATTCCGAATGAATTCCGTACGCTCGTGCTGGAGCCTTTTGCGCGGCTTGACGCCGCGCGTAACCTCGACCAGCCCGGCTCCGGGCTGGGTTTAGCGATCGCCGCCGAGGTCGTCCGCCTGCACCGCGGCGACATCCGTTTCGAAGATCGTGAAGGCGGCGGGCTTCGTGTGCGGGTCTCCCTGCCGCTTAAGTAATCACGCTCGGCGTTTTGCGTCCGGTTTGCTCAGCGATGCGGATTAGCTTATCGGCGATGATCGCCAGTGGCGCCAACGCTTCGTTATTTTGCCAAGCGAGCGCGTCGACACCGGTTTCATAGCGCTCCAGATAGAGCCGTAACGTTGCGCCTTGGGTGCCAGTGCCGGATAAACGCAGAATGATGCGGGCCGCTTCGCCAAAAACGATGCGCAGGCCCTGTGCGGTGGCAACGCTGCCGTCGATTGGATCGGTATAGCTGAATTCATCCGCTTGGCTAATCGTCCATGCGCCATGGTGTTGGCCGATTAGGTTTGGGCTCGCCGTTTTTAGCTGCGCCATCACCGCGTTGGCCGTCGCGACGGGCAGGTCGTCGTAATCGTGTCGCGCATAGTAGTGGCGGCCAAAGCGCTGCCAATGCGCTTGTGCGATCTGCTGCACGCTCATGCCGGTAACGGCCAGAATATTGAGCCAGGCCAGAACGGCCCAGAGGCCGTCTTTTTCGCGCGTGTGGCTGGACGAAGTCCCGAAGCTTTCTTCGCCGCATAAGGTCAGGCGGCCGGCATCAAGCAGATTGCAGAAAAACTTCCAGCCGGTGGGCGTTTCGTGGCATTCAACGCCGAGCGCGCGCGCCACTTGGTCAACCGCGCGGCAGGTCGGCATCGAGCGCGCCAAGCCTTTCAGGCGGCCTTTATAACCGGGGAGTTTGTCGAGATGCGCGGCGAGCATCGCCAGTGAATCGCCGGGCGAAATAAACAGGCCGCGCCCGAGAATCATGTTGCGGTCGCCGTCGCCATCGCTGGCGGCGATCAAGTCCGGCCCATCCGCGCTCATCGCCAGATCGTAAAGGTGCTTGGCGTAGATCAGATTGGGATCGGGATGGCCGTCACCAAAATCTTCGAGCGGACAGCCGTTCATCACACTGGTTTCTGGTGCGCCAAGCTGCTCGATGAAGATGCGCTTAGCGTAGGGCCCGGTGACGGCGTGCATCGCGTCAAAGCGCAGGCGGCCACCTTTCTTGAACCACTCTCGGATTCGATCGAAATCAAACAAGCTTTGCTGGAGGCGCGCATAGTCTTCGACGGAATCAACGACATCGACATCGGTATCGGCGATCTTCTGCGCGCCGCGCCGATCCAAGTCCAAGCTTGTGCCCTCGACGATGCGGTAGCGGGTCAGCTGCGTGCTTTGTTCGTAAATCTTCCCGGTCAGTGTTTCTGAGGCCTGACCGCCGCCGGCAATATTGAATTTGATACCAAAATCGCCGTCAGGGCCCGCCGGGTTATGGCTGGCAGTGAATAACAAGCCGCCGGCTGCATGATGCAAGCGGATCAGATGCGACGCCGCTGGCGTCGACAAAATTCCACCTTGGCCAACGATGATTTTGCGGACGCCATTGGCCGCGGCCATCGCAATCGCGGTTTGAATCGCTTCTCGGTTGTGATAACGGCCGTCGCCACCGATGATCAACGTGGCGCCGCGTAGGCTGGTTTCGACATCGAAGATCGACTGCAGAAAATTTTCCAGGTAGTGCGGCTGCTGAAACACCGCCACCTTTTTGCGTAGTCCAGCGGTACCGGATTTCTGATCCTGGTAGGGGCGGGTCGGGATCTCGCGAATAGGCATTGCGTTTTATTTTCCGGAACTTGGCACACACGCGTTGTGGCGCACTCGGGCGGTATCTTATAGTCCGCCCATGCAAACCGGCACCATCACAATTGACCCCTGTCCCTGTTGCGGCCAACCGCGGCGGATTACCCACCTGCTCGACCTTTACGAGCGGAACTATCGGCTGCTCGAACGGCTGGTACCTGAGCTGAATCTGCCGTTTGAGCGCGTCGTTTCGCGTTCAAACTCTGACTTGCCGCTGGTACTAACCGTTGTCGAGCGCGCGCCGTACACCTCCGAACTGCGCCTGACCTACGAATTCACCGGTCCCGACGGCGAAAAGCGGCTAGAGCCCGACATGTGGATCAAGGTTTACCGCGACGCCCGTGTTGCCGAAGCCTTGCGCTGCGGCCAACGCCAGGAATGGCTCGCTAAAATTTTTGGCGATGCGCGCGCGCATGACTACCTGCATGATCAATGGGGGCGTAACCACACCCTCGCCAAATGGCTCGAATACCTGCTCGATCACGGTCATGGGTTTTCGATTGCGGCTAGGCCGCGGAACATCGCGCCGAATCTTTAGGGCTGAGCAAACCCCAGCCCGCATGGGTTTTCCGAAGATCACCACGGCTTCGAAACGCGGAACGTAGGCAGGCTCAGCTGCGCGGGGCTAGCTGAAAATAATTCGGTCGCCGCACCGGCGGTCGATAGTGGTTATTGCAACATCGACGGTGAGGACAGCGATGATCCATCGGTTCAATGATCGCAATCGTGTGCGTGAATCACGCTTTTTCTATCACAGGGCGCTTTACCGCATATAGAGCAAATGCTACCGACCGTCGTTGGTAACCCCAGTTTTTAAATGGCGGGGTTTATGAGTCGTTAATGTCCTATTTAGCCCGGAACGATAAGTACGCCATTTGACGCACGAAATATAGTTGTAGCGCTTGAAATCTATTGTTGGGCCTTGCGATAGCGCCCAGGAATTAGCCGGCCCTGACGCATTTTATGTTTTCAACACATTATTTTTACTGAACTTTTCAAGTTATCTTCTTGTCTGGCACAGCTGCGTTGGACAACGGAAATAATTATTGCCTATTTTGCAAATCGACATAATCGAATGTTGAGTCCAACGGCATATGGAGATAATTAATCTCTATTTTTCGATTTTTTGCCGAAGCGCTATTTATTCCACTTTTATTAGATCGCTACATTTCTTTTAACGCTAAAGCTGCTTGATAAAATCCATAAATTGGTGTATCACGGAATGGGGAAATTGAGCAAGGAAGCCAATGCGCATGTACGGCCCAAACAGTGATCAACTTTTTCTGAGGATCGCGTCGTTTGTTGCATGTGCGGTCGACGCGTCTTTTGACACTGCGCGCAATCGTCGAGGGCATCAGTCCTTATGTAGCGTAGGCGCAGGTCAGAATTTTGGTCTGATACGCCAACGGCGCCCTACTCTAATCAATAGGCTCGATAGAGCAGTATTGACCTCGTCTAATGGTTACCCAAAACAAATATTCAAACACTCCAAGAGCAGGCCTGTCCGGTAATGCAAGCCCAATCGTTGGGGCCCGATACCGCATGTAATAGTCAAAAAGCCTTTGGCTTGCAAATGCCATGGACCATCCCAGCGTTTAGCCACGCTGAGGAACACGTACCGGAGCTCGATCCGCATTATCTTTTTGTGCCGGAGGTTTGCAGCGCGATTCTAATGGGCTTTGCACACGACCGGCACGTCTATGTTCATGGCCCGCATGGGAGTGGGAAATCGTCGCATATTGAACAAGTCGCGGCGCGCCTGAATTGGCCTTGTATCCGGGTCAATCTGGACGGACATGTCACGCGCTCTGACCTTATCGGTCGCGATATGGTGGTGCTGCGCGATGGCAAGCAAATCACTGAGTTTGTCCCCGGAATTCTCGTTTGGGCGCTAGAGCGTCCGGTTGCTTTGATCTTTGACGAATACGACGCTGGACGGCCAGACGTTATGTTTGTCATTCACCGGCTGCTCGAAGCAAATGGCCGTCTTACGTTGCTCGATCAGAATCGTGTCATCGTTCCACATCCGGCGTTTCGCCTTTTTGCTACGGCGAATACGGTGGGTTTGGGGGATGGTGCAGGTCTGTATGCGGGAACGCAGGTATTGAATCAGGCTCAGCTTGATCGTTGGCCGGTCGTCGCCGAACTCGACTATCTCGGCGCTGACCAAGAGCTGGCAATTTTGCAAAGCCGGATTCCAGAGCTTGACTGCGCAATGGCAGCAGGAATGGTTGCGCTTACCAGACTCTGCCGGCGAGCATTCCAAAATGGTGATCTATCGACGCTAATGTCGTTGCGAACACTGCTCGCATGGGCTGAAAACCAGCGTTTATTACGGGATTGCGCCACGGCCTTTAAGCTGGCATTCGTCAATCGCTGCGACGAGCCAGAACGCGCGTTAATTGGCGAATTTTATCAACGCTGCTTTGAGGAAGAACTTTCTCTGGCGGACGACGATGCTGGATTATTCTAATCGCCTAACTACGGCGGTGGCGTGGTCAAGAACCTATGCCAACCGTGGCATTACAACCCCGGTTCCGGCTGTGCTGCAACGTTTGGATTGCAGTGTCCGAAATGGCAGTGACGCAGTGGCGGCTTGGCTGCGCTGGCATGATACGACCCAAGACACGTATTTTTCACGGCAGGCCTGGCCTTGGTACGTTGTTTTAGAGCAGGCGCGCGTCGAAACCTTGGCCAGCCGCCATTTGCCCGGAATCCGTAGCAATCTTGATTCCGCCGATACCATTACGGGGTCCCAAGCCCAGGCCGGAGCCTTGTACCGGGCGGCGAGGGCGATCTTTTCCGACGATCAATCGGCAGCGATTCAACTATCTTCTGTTTCTGTGGCGCTCGCAGACGTTATTGGTAAAACACTGCATGATGCCCGGGGCGCGTTGAGCGACGGGGCGCGATTCGCAGCAATCGTCCTGCCGCTTATACAGCGCTTAATGGTCGAGATTGACTCAAGCGCTAGCGCTGAAATGGCGGCGCTCGCGCTTCCGTTATGTTCGGCGTCGCCGATACATGATGCGAATGCGTTCAGTGAAAGCGATGATGCAGAGGATTCCACGGATGGGATTGAGCCTGAATTACTGGCACGGGATTATCCGGGATATCGAGTGTATTCCTCACGGTGGGACGAGACGCTACCTGCGGCTCACTATTACCGCAGTGACGACGCTGCTGCGCTGCAATTTCTCGGCGAGCGGTGTACGCGGCGATCGCGGCAGTTGGCGCGCCGTCTGCAGCGTGAATTGGTCGTCGCGCATTTGCGCCGTTGGTCCTTCGACGAAGAGGACGGAAGCCTCGATAGTCGGCGGCTGGCCCGGCTGATAGCACCTGGTGGGCGCATCGACGTCTTTCGTAAAGAAAGCGAAAAGCCGATACCGGAAGCCTGCGTGCTCCTGTTGGTCGACCAGTCCGGATCGATGCAAGGCGAACGCCAGCAGATGGCAGTGCTTGCAATCGATCTCGCCGTTCATTCCCTAGAGATCTGCGGCATACGCTGTGAAGTTCTCGGGTATACCACGCGATATCGGGCTGATAACCCGCTTTGCCGGTCTTGGCGGGATGCGGGGGCGCCCAGCGCGCCAGGCCGCCTCAATGCGGTGCGTCACATCGTGTATAAAACTGCCAGCCAACCTTGGCGGCGATGTCGGTATACATTGGGTTTGATGTTGCGAGCGGGTTTCGGTAAAGAAAACATCGATGGCGAAGCGCTGGATTGGGCTGCACGCCGCCTCGCTGCGCGACCCGAGCCACGCAAGATTTTGGTGGTCTTATCGGATGGGGCCCCGTGCGATGAGTCTACCCAACACGCAAATGGCCGCGCCTTTCTTGATGCGCATCTCCGTGCCGTCATTAAAGCCGTCGAAGCTTCGCCGGTGCGCGTGGCGGCGATCGGCACCGGTCATCACGTCGGGCGTTATTACCGAAACGCGTTGACCCTGCGTGGCGTCGATGGGGTAGCCGATGTTCTATTCGGCCATCTGGGGGCATTGCTAACCCGGGCCAACATGTCTGAGCATGCCCAATGAGCGCAATTGCTGGAATAGTCAGTTTGAACGATCAAGCCGTCGACCGGGTGACGTTGGAGCGCATGGAATCATTACTGCAACCCTACGGTCGTGACGCTCAGCATCATTTGCAATATGGCGCCATCGGCTTGATTCGCACGCTGCTACGCACGACGCCTGAAGATAGTTTTGACCATCAGCCGTTGCTGCATCGCGCTAGCGGATTCGCGCTGCTCTTTGATGGTCGGCTGGATAACCGAGATGAGCTAATCGAGGAACTGGGCTTGTCAACGCGCGAGGCGCTGATTCTGGCTGACAGCGCAATTGTCCTTCATGCCTGCTTAAAATGGGATGTTGATGCCGTTACACATTTGATCGGCGATTTCGCATTGGCTTGCTGGTCATCCCAAAAAAAGCGCCTATGGTTAGCGCGTGATCCCCTGGGGTTTCGACCGTTGTTCTGGCATCGTCAGCCGAATTTTTTTGCGTTTGCGACGCTGCCCAAAGCGCTGTTCGCAATTCCCGGTGTACCGAGAGCGCTATGTGAGGAGCGCTTGTCAGACTTGTTGAGCCTGATTCCCATGATCGGGCCAGAATCTTTTTTTAAAGACGTTTATCGGGTAGAGCCGGGTCAACTGCTAGTTTTAGAAGACGGTCGCATTACCACGCGTTTTTATCATCGCTTCGATCCTAAGTACGAGCTACATCTGCGCAGTGACGCGGACTATTTAGAGGCGTTCCAAGACCTTACTGGCCGCGCCATCGCCTGTCGGCTTCGCGCATCTACACCTATTGCGTCGCACCTTAGTTCCGGCTTTGATAGTTCGACAGTAACCGCATTGGCGGCGAGCAGACTTTCCGCTCGAAACACACCTTTGGTGGCGTATACCGCGGTGCCGCGTGAGGGTTTCGACGGTCCGGTGCCGCGTGGGAGTCATTCGGATGAAGGGCCTGCTGCAAGTGCGTTGGCGCGCCGCTTCGCAAACATTGAGCATGTCTTAATCCGCTCTGGCAGCGCATCGCCGCTTGATAACTTGCAAAGCGACACCGAAAACCTGGACCGCGCGCCGCTTAACCCCTGCAATGCTATATGGGTTGACGCGATCAATGTCGATGCTGCGAGACGCGGTATCAAGGTCATGCTCATCGGTCAGATGGGCAATTTCAGCATTTCATACACCGGCGAGCAGTATTTGCCGACGTTAGTTAGACAGGGACGCTGGCGGCGTTGGTTGCATGAGGCCACTGCGCTGCACCGGGCCGAGCCAGGGCAACGCTGGCGACACATCATCGCGTCTTCCGTAGGGCCGTATGTGCCACCTCTTATCTGGGAGCGCCTAACAAAATCACGGGGTCGAGAGCATCCTTTTAGTCGCTACTGCGCGATCAATCCACAATTTATGGCGCGTATAGACACGCCCGCTCGTGCGCGTAGAGCCGCTTGGGACGTCAGTAATCGGCCTTGGGCGGATGGGCGGCGTATGCGTATCGCCGGATTGCAACGGATCGATTTCGGTGAGCAATCAGCGAGTGTCAATGCTGTTGGCCTCGAGTTCCGCGATCCCACGTGCGATCTTAGGCTGATTGAATTCTGCCTCGCGGTCCCAGGGCATCAGTACTTACGCAACGGCCAACGACGTTGGCTCCTGCAACGCCTCATGCAAGATGTACTGCCACCTGAAATCTTATATGCGCGTACGCGTGGTCTACAAGCGGCCGATTGGTTCGAAAACGCAGGTGAATCGCTGCCAAGACTAAGAGATGAATTACAGCGAATGAAAGAAAACAGCGCGATCCGCAGCTATCTGGATCTGGATTCCATGATGACCGCGATCGATACCTGGCCAACCTCAGGCTGGGAACGACAAGAGACCATCATGACCTATCGTTTGAAATTGCTGCGTGGCATCGCAGCAGGCACATTTATTCGCTATGTCGAGGAAAGCAATCAGTAGCGCCGGGCCAACATTAATGCACATCGGAAAAATTAACGATCCGGGAGGCGGTAACTTTCATACTGGGCAAGCATTTCTGATAGGGTCATTTCGGCAACCAGCGTCTTTAGACGCGCCTTCAGTGCCGCTTCATGCAAAGCCATATCCGCAGAATCGCCAATACGTGTCAGCGGTGTCCGGAAAAGCTCTTCTGAATAGAGCCTGCTCAAGAGTCCTTCAAATGCGTGGCAGCCGGTAGGGGGTTCAATGAATAGGCCAATATGCAGCGATCGCCCGTCACCATTTTCGCATCGGTGCCAGTATCCTGCAGGTAAGACGAGCAAATCGCCGCGGCAAACAATGCCGTCAAAAACGAGATCTAGTTGCGGGTGTGGCTTAACCGCACGTCGGCTCGGCAAGTTCGCCGGGGGTCCATATACTTTCCACCGCTTACTGCCCTCAAGCTGAAGAATAATGAGATCCTGCGGGTCGTAATGAAGATTAAACGCGCCATTGCGGCCTGTTGTTACGATGCAGCCTGCATAAGCCGCTTCAAGGGTTTTCGCCGTAATATCGGAACACAGTTCGCGCAGCGCCGAAACACACGTATCTAAGCGTGAGACGATCACGCTTGCGCCCTGCGCCAACAGTTGCAGCAGTTTTGCAGAACAGAACTTACCGCGAATCGAGTAAAGCTCTGGATTTATAGCGCAATTGTTAACGGTGACTCGAAGATCGTTACTTGGAATAGCGATATCGTTGATTACTTCCAGCAATGTTATCCAGCTGAGGAGCCCGTCAAAGCGAGATTCATCTGCGGCATGCAACAACGTGAGCGAGCGCGTGCGTAGCAGCTCCAGAAATTGAATTTCCTCTAACGGTGCAATTAGGGTGCGCAGCGTCGAAGCCATTTAATGGTGGCCGATTAGCTTTTTAGGGGCACGGAAAATAAGCCATATTCACTTGGCGCACGCTGATATAGGATTAGTCCGGTGTCGGGAATCGCCATATAGAGCCTACGCCAATATCGCAAAAATCAACAAGTAGATAATTTACTTAAAATATAAAATTATTGTATTAGCCACTATCCAAGCCTGCCGAATTTCTAGCATCATGCCGTCTCCGATGCTGTTGCAGCGATATTGCGCATCATCCAAAAATAATATTTATTTATTAAAATACATACAACTACGATATATTTTGCGCAAACTATCGAGTGTTGATGCAGTCGCAACGCGAAATAATAAGACGGTTACGCGCCCTTTATCGGACACTAATATACGTATCTAGTGGGCTGGGCGGGCGGCTGAATATAAAATGCAGTCTGCGGCATCGCGGATGTACTATAGGTGTGACGATGCCCCAAGGCCTAAGCGGAAAATAATTTGCCGTGGGTTTGGGCGTAGAACCGACGTGTCTCGGAGTAACAAGGATGAAGACGTCTTCTGGCGAAGCCTTGGATGTTTGCCTAGTTGTTCCCCCATTTGACTCCCTTACTTATCCGCCGCTTGGAACCGCTGTATTGGCGTCTAGCCTTAAGGCGCGCGGGCTTAAGTGCCGGAACTTTTACGGCAGCATTCAGTTGGCTGCGCGTGTAGGCGTTGAGAAATATCACGAGATATGCCGCGTGTCTCCGCGCGCCATGGCGGGTGAGCGTTTGTTCGTCCCGTACGCCTATTCTGCTGACATGCAAGACAATCTGGGGGATGCCCAGCCACTGCCGCCGCCATTGCTTGCCACCTACGACGCCGTGCAGCGCGAGATACCCGCATTTCTCGAAGCGCTGACCACGATGATTTTGGCGTGTAGGCCAAGGATCGTTGGGATCTCGTCCAATTTCCAACAAAATATGGCCGCGTTTTCGATTGCCCGTGCAATCAAGCTCCGGGCTCCAGATATTTGTGTCGTGCTAGGTGGAGCAAACCTCGCCGACCCCATGGGCGGCGCGCTTCTTACTGTGTTTCCGTGGGTTGATCATATTTTTTCGGGTGAGGCGGACATTGCGTTTCCAGATTTTTGTAGCGACTTTATCCACCACGATAAGCATGCCGCATCAAAACTAATCAAATGCGCTCCGATCACCAAGATGGATGTTGTCGCATCCCCTGACTTTTCTGACTACTTCGAAACGCTGCGTGGTTACCAAAAGATAGGCGCGCTTCCCAACCATTTGCCCGGTTTTGTGGCCTTGGAAACGTCTCGTGGCTGCTGGTGGGGGCAAAAGCATCATTGCACCTTTTGTGGGCTGAATGGCGATGGTATGGAATTCCGGGCTAAACCGGCGGCGCGCGTGATAGCAGAAATTCGCGAAGCGGTAGAAAAATGGGGTGCGTCATACCTTCATTTCGCCGATAACATTATGCCGATGGGCTTTCTGACCAGCGTGTTTCCGGTGACGGCAATGATGCCGAATAGACCCAAGATGTTTTTCGAAGTTAAGGCGAATCTGCGGGACGAGCAACTGGCAATCATGGCTGATGGTGGGGTGGACTCCGTGCAGCCAGGGATTGAGTCGCTTTCATCGAACTTGCTAAAGCTCATGAGAAAGGGCGTGTCCGCTGCGCAGAACATCGCCCTAATGCGGAACTGCAGAGCGCGCAATATTACGCTTGGGTGGAACTTGCTTTGTGGCTTCCCTGGCGAGCAAGCTGAGGATTATGAAGCCATGCTTGAACTGATGCCGAAGTTGGTTCATCTGCAAGCTCCTAATACATTAAGTAAAGTTATTTTTGATCGATATAGCCCCTATCACGCAAATCATCGCGATTTTGGGGTTGAAGAAATTGTGCCGTATCAAAATTATTTCGGGCTCTATCCACGAGGTGCCCCGGTCGTTGATATTGCTTACCATTTTGACGGCAATTACACGACTCCGCTGCTATCAAACGTACCTTTATTTCAGAGGTTGCAAAAAGACGTCGCGAGTTGGCGTGTACGTTGGCTACGCAGGGGCACAAGGCCCGTACTGACGATTGCCAGTACAGATAGCGGTGAGCAGGAAATTATTGATACGCGCCAAATGGATATCCGTTTGCAATATGTATTGTCAGAGAAGGCTGATGCTGCGCTGCGTTATTTCGAACGCCCACGCCCACGACTAGGCGATCATGTTGGGCATGAGGCGTATCTGCCCTGGCTTCTGGAGCGCGATCTGGTGATCGATTATGAAGATCAACTGATGAGTGTCGTTGTGCGGCCTACGATATCCGTTCATATATCCAGCGTGGCTAATCCCTATAACCGACAAACGGTAGATATTGCGCTACTTGAACGGGCTTGACCTGGTGTATGGTGCGGCGTAGTTTCAATGTGGAATTAAGTTGCTACAGAGCAGATTTATTGTTTTATCCATTTGGAGTGTAAACATGCAAGGATCTGATTTGAAGCCAGGCGAGTTAAACACCCTTCACGAAACTGAGGCGACATTACGGGTGTGGGAGCAACCCACGTACCAACGCATCGGTGCAGAGGAAGCGGAGACAGGCGTCCAATTCGGCCCAGAGATCCTTATTTTACTGTCGTAAAATAGGATGATATTAGCGGTGTTGACTCGGGGCTATCGAAATGATGCTCAATCTTGACACATCAATCGTTCGTAGCGATCAAGCCGTCTATACCGAATTTGAGGCTGAAGTTGTTGCCATGAATCCGGACAAAGGACACTGTTACGGCTTTAATAAGGTTGGGTCGCGGATTTGGCAGTTGGCAGCGGCGCCGGTGCCAATTCATGAAATTTGCGCCAAGCTTTCATCAGAATATAACGTAGACCCCGAAACTTGCAATAAACAAGTTATCGATTTCCTTGAAGGATTGCGCTTGGAAGAACTCGTTAACGTGGTCGCACGTGCGGAATCTACCGATCATTAATAACAAATAATACTGAATTATCGACAAGCCACGTCGCAGACAATAAGCAATTGTCTTGACGTTTTGTTCATTGCAAAAAAGCGGCGTTATGCTGTTTTCCATATTTTCTCGGCATTAAATTTGAATCACTTATTCATGAATTTATTTGCCGATATTCATGAATTTTCGATATTCATGGCATATATGACGCAGCCAAAATTCTAAATTACGGCATTTGACGGAAACGTCATGAGAACCCGGTACTTTGGCGCTAATTCTCCACCAATGACGTAATGGTCGCCGTCTAGCACCCATACATGCGCAAGTAGCCCTCGCTCAAGATCCCGTAAAGCGCCATAGCATAAGACTGTTGGAATACCCCGGCGCCGCAACATCAGATGTGCCGTCAAGCCTTGTTCGAAGCACTTTGCCCGCCAAGGAACACGGGGTGCACATACTAATACCGCCGTACGCACCTGCCGTAGTAAAGCGGCGCGCGTATCGGCAGAGATCGACGAGGGCTTGGATATTTGACGGCTGGCCAAACGGCTCACCGCTGAAAACGGCAACACAATAATTACGCATCGTGTAATCGCAAGCAGAAATAGGGATTCAATAATTAGCCGCCGCTGGCTAGGCGAGATGCGAAACCATTTCCTGATAATAGCCTGGGCAGTGCTCATGATGCGCGGACTGGTTAATTAGCTTGAAGCGTAAATTTTAATTTATAAACACAGATAATTGTTACTGTAAAACGTAGCGTTAAATGGCGCGATATCTGTAATTATCTACAGGTAATAATATTGAGCCGCATAAGGCGTGGTTATTCCGGGCGCATTTAAAAGTAGATATTAGATGTTGTTGGCAACTGAATATTGGAATACTACTTTTTATTGGTTGAATTTTGTTGTAGATGGAATTTAGTCTGGATATATACGTCGAGACTAGGCGATTTTTCCTAAATTGCGGGTTTAAGCAGGGAGCTACGAACATCGCTGCGGAAAATTCACTAAGGCAACGTATTAGGCACGTATCAGTGCCGTCACCGTACTACCGTGCAGATATTGACGGGCTGCGTGCGATTGCAGTGCTTGGCGTCATCTTTTCTCACTTGGGCTGGCTTCGAGGCGGATTTGGCGGCGTCGATGTTTTCTTTGTTATTTCAGGTTTCTTGATTACGCAAGTAATAGCGCGATCACTTGAAGAAGGGACTTTTACGTTCACCGCATTTTACGAAAGGCGAATCCGCCGAATAGTGCCTGCGCTCATTCCAGTTTTTATATTTGCAATCGTATCTAGCGCTATTCTGCTGCTCCCTTTCGACTTAAAGCGCGCGGCAGTCAGCCTGTTGGGGGGAGTGAGCTTCACATCAAATTTCGTTTTTCTTGCACAGGGTGGATACTTCAACCACACGCCGCAGTTCCAGCCGCTGTTGCACACGTGGTCGCTCGCGGTTGAAGAGCAGTTCTATTTAATTTACCCCGTGCTATTAGTTGCGCTGCTGCGATACGGGAAGCGGCAACTCCTACCATTGCTGTGGACCGTATTTTTTTTATCGTTAGCGGTGCATCTGTGGCTTTGCCATAGTTGGCCTGCCGTGGCCTATTTTTTCAGCGGTAGTCGAGCCTGGGAATTGTTGATGGGCGCCTTGCTTGCATTTCGCGTTCTGCCGCCTGTCCGGTCCCGCTTTATGTGCGAGTTACTAGCCGGAGTGGGGATGCTCTGTATCGCAATCTCCTTCGTTGCATTCCGGCCGAGAGCAGACTTTCTAGGCATCGGTACATTTTTGCCATGCTTGGGCGCTGTGCTGCTTATTCATGTAAATGCTGGTGCGCACACTTCTGTCAGTGAATTGCTCGGCCTACCCGTGTTTGTGTATGTCGGCCAGATTTCGTATTCACTCTATTTGTGGCAGTGGCCGTTACTCGGCGCGGCACGTTCGGCGTCACTTTCTTCTCTGTCGGCCGCAAGCTTGGCCGCGATTACCATAGCGTCATTCGTAATTGCAACAATTTCATGGCGTTACGTCGAACAGCCCTTTAGAACGCGCAGCGGGCTTCTAAGCCAAATTCAGCTATTCAGGCTGACTGCGATGGTTGCTGTCGGCCTTGGTGTAATCGGGGCGTTGGGCTATTTATCTGGGGGCTGGCCCGGCCGCTTTAACCCGGCGGTTGTCGCTATGGCCGCCTATGAAGACCCGCACGGACCCGCTGATTTAGACCTGCAATTTGGCGGGCCGTGCCATACAGGCTTTACCGGTGCTTCACAGCCCAAACTTTCTGCCTGCTTGACCCCTGCAGTAGGGACGAAAAATATTTTACTTTGGGGGGATAGCCATGCCGCGCATTTTGCCTACGCACTCGATCAAACAATGCGTGGTTTGGGCGCACATTTGATGCAGGCGACAAAATCATCATGTCCGTCGTTATTAAACTTACAAAAGCTAACGGCTGCGCAATGTAGAGCATACACGCAGATGGTTCGGGAATATTTGGCGAATGCGGAGTTTGATGTTGCTATCCTATCCAGCGAATGGGCCAGTTGGCAGCGGCCACAAGATCGGGCGGAGATGTTTGAAAAGCTCCACACAACGATTTCGTTTCTACAACGTAAGAAAGTAGCCATCATCGTTGTGGGCGAATCTCCACTTTATCAGGGTGGTTTGCCATTTATTCTGGCGCGCTACCTTGCGTCCGGAGGGCCGCAGGAACTTTCGCCAGACAATTTCTTAGCTGAAAGTGCGTTTGAAATCGATCGACAGATGTCGGCGGAATTTGGCCATCTGCAGGGCGTTACTTATATTTCGCTAATGGACTTGCTCTGTCAGAAACGGCATTGTCAAACTGTTTTGGACGACGATCACAACATTCCGTTGTTTTGGGACCAGGGCCATTTCACGCCGGAAGGCGCCGAAATGATTGTGCAGAAGATGCTGTCTACGGCCGTTGTATCGGCGATGGATGGCTATTAGCGTCTGGTCGGTCGTTACCCAAATTTTCAACGTGGTGCGCCGTGTCGATCTAAATAGCCAAAGCGCCGCATAACCACGCCGTGATCGGCGACGACTCTGGCGACTTGCTCCGCTGTGAGTTCCTTCCGCCACCCCCCGCACTGTCCTCGCCGGAAGAAGCGCTCGACGCCGGCCGGCTTTTCGCGAAAGCCACTTCGAGCTTCCTGCGACGCCAGATTATCGAACGCGCAATGCTGTATCGCTTTGGCTGTGCGTGCCTGCTCAGTGGGCAGCTCGAGAAAGTCAGCCGCACGACTAAAAACCTCGGTGGGTTGATCGAGCATATCTTCGTAACGGATGATGTGGCGATTAAGCACTGGCGCATCAACCCAACTCAGCACATGCGTTGACCACGTACCCAATCGCTGACGAACCTGGCTGTGCGCCGTCGTCCGAGACAAGTAGACGGCGGCCGCAGGATTTCCCAGAAACTGAATTGCTTGATCGATGCTACAGCGCGTATGGCTCGCCAGAGATGCGGCGACGTCTAGTGGGTTACGCAGAATATAGAGCGCTCCGATTGTCGCTGCACGACTGACCAATGGCTCGTTCGCGTCCGTGTGCGTATATGCGTCGTGGATTTTGTGGTAATTAATGGACGTTTCCCGTGCGCTCCAGCGGTATACAGCTGGACGCAAGTGTTCTATTTCATCTTCTGATAGATCTGCCGTATCGAAGCCCAAAACGTCATCAAGCCAGCTTCGGGAACTGGCGATAGCGCTGCTGTGCATGTCGATGTTGATATCGGCAGGCACATCACCATTGCGCTGCAGATTGTGCAAAAACGCTCGAAACCAAGTGTTTCCAGATTTCGGATATGAGGCGAGCCAATAGATGCCGCCCATATTTCTAACCGAGCTTAGGCGTTAGCATCAATATCATTCAAGATGCGTTCTGCTAACGCATCGGGCGTGCAACCGCTTTCAGGCCGCATTACCCGTGTCAGCTTAATACGGCCTGAAAGTTCACTACACAACGCAAGATTCCGTGCTTCCAGACCCATCCCACTAAGAAAGCGTGGACGATAAGTGTTATTACGCAGCGCACTAAAACGCGCGACCCCTGATACCGGCTCGAAGCGCATCTCGTCTGCGTTATGCGCACGGAGAATATAAACCCAGCGCAAAGGCAGGGCAGCGTCGGCGAATTTCTCTGTTAATGGGTAATTAAATTTTTCCATATTGGGACGGACACGTAACAGCCCATTCGTATTGATTTGCAAACGGTCAGCGGCATCTTGCCAAAGCTTGATGCGTGGAAACCCTGGCATGGCTTCCCCTTGTGGGTCGACGGCGACAACATCATCCGCTAACACCCAATGCCCTCGACGCATGAATTCTGCAGCGAGCGTCGATTTTCCGGCGCCAGATGGGCCGATGCAGACCATGCAGTGGTCGCCTATGCGTATGGCGTTTCCATGCAGTACCAAAAAGCCGCGTTGATGGAGCAGGGCGCCGAATACGGCGCCGAGTAGAAATACTCGAATGCTATCTTCGTCGCTTGCATCATCGGGCTCAATCCAGATTTCACGGCCGTCACGCACCAAAAAGCGGGCGATATTGGGCACCTGCAGTGATAATTCGCGGGTGGTTGTCCAGAGGAATGGGCCTATTTGCGTACCGGGCTGCGTGGTGTCCGGCCGAGCACAACCAATACGAATATGGACGTCGGGAGGTTGTCCGGTATGCGGCCGGGGTATAGCAATCAGTTCAGGCAGCCTAATCTCGCTTTCGAAGACCAGGCCATAGGCAGCGCTCAGGAAATTGTCTTGCGTTGTTTCCATTGGAAAGCACAACGTCCATATCGTGTAAAGACATTATCGCTATACGCGATTGTGCGGTCTATAGTAAAGGCCACATCATTTTCTATTCCAGCAAGTTCTAAACGTGCCGAGTTAAAAGAACGCTGCTATTGAAAAAGAAGGTGTGTTTTAGAGGCGGAGGAAGACATAAAGGCGAATGGGCGTGACTTTATTCGCCTCTGTCGCTACGCATCTAGCCGTCAATCAGCGCCAAAATCTCAGCCGTTTTCTCCGTCATCAAGGCAGCGTTGCCGCGTGCTTCGACGTTAAGGCGCAGAACTGGCTCGGTATTGGAGCCGCGTAGGTTGAAGCGCCAGTTAGGGTATTCAATGGATAAACCGTCGACTTTTTCTACTTTTGCGTCGGCGGTGGCATAGCGCGCTTCGATGCGGGCAATGATGGCCTTGTTGTCGGCCACTTTGCGATTGATTTCGCCGCTGGCGGGGAATTTCTGCTGCCGTTCGGTAACAAGCGCCGACAGTGTTTTGCCGGTAGCAGATACCAGTGCGGCGACCAATAGCCACGGGATGTTGCCATTATCGCAATAGGCGAAGTCGCGGAAGTAGTGGTGGGCGCTCATTTCGCCGCCGTAGATCGCGTTTTCGGCGCGCATGCGCTCTTTGATAAACGCATGGCCGGTTTTTGATTGGATCGGCCGGCCGCCAGCGCCGCTGACGATATCAACGGTGTTCCAGGTCAGGCGCGGGTCGTGAATGATTTTGCCGCCCGGCTCCAGTTTAAGCATCGCCTCGGCGAGCAGGCCGACGATGTAATAGCCCTCGATAAACCCGCCGTGTTCGTCGAAGAGGAAGCAGCGGTCGAAATCGCCGTCCCAAGCGACGCCGAAATCGGCTTTATGCGCGATCACCGCAGCGGTGGTCGCCGCGCGGTTCTCGGGCAACAGCGGGTTGGGAATCCCATGCGGAAAATGGCCGTCGGGTGTGTGATGCAGTTTAATGAACTCGAACGGTAGGTATTTTTCCATTGCATCGATGACGAGTCCGGCGGAACCATTCCCGGCGTCGACGACAATCTTGAGCGGCTTTAGCTTGGTGAGATCAACGTAGCTGAGTAAGTGCTTGATGTAGTCCGGCCGATAGTCGTGCACCGTGCGCGGCGCTTCGCCAGTTGGCGCGGTCGCCGTGGCGGCGGCGGTGGCGGCTTCGAGCGCACGCAGGCCGGTGTCCCCGGAAATCGGGATCGCGCCGCCGCGCACGAGCTTCATGCCGTTGTAGTCCATCGGGTTGTGGCTGGCCGTGACCATGATGCCGCCATCGATTCCCGGCTGAAATGCAGCGAAATAAATTTCTTCGGTGCCGCAGAGACCAATATCGACGACCTCGACGCCGCGCGCCACGAGCCCGTGCGCCAGCGCGTTCAGCAGGCCTAGACTCGACAGGCGCACATCCCGACCCAGCGCGACGCGTTTCGGCGCAAAGGCGTCCGCGTAGGCGAGCCCGAGGCGGTAGGCGATGTCAACATTCAATTCATCCGGCACGCGGCCGCGGATGTCGTAAGCCTTGAAGCACGGCAAATTCAGAGACATTATCGGCTCGTCAAAAAAGTAAAGGGGGAAACCGAAGAAATTATGCTTGAGCCGCAGCCGTTTAGGGTGGACAATCCGCCCCGGTCCGCGCTGGTTCCCCCGCGACGGCAAGCTGTGAACCCCGCCAGGTCCGGAAGGAAGCAACGGTAGCGGTGCAGCTGGGCGCCGGGGTGTCGCTGGCGCGGACCACCTATTTTGACGTGTGGATATCCGCCGAAATAAAGTATTGCTTCAACGCCAGCTGTTCTCAAATTCATATGGGTGCTGGACGTTGCGATGGCGCGATGTTATTGCGTTAACTGCGGGTCGCCCGGTCCAATTTGACGCAACAACAGGGCCACGCCACCACGTTTGAATTCTGGGATCAACGTTACCGTTGTGCCCAACTCGCGCTGCAAATCCGGAATGCGGTCTAGGCGAACGAATGCCAGTTCACCAGGGTCCGGCAAGCGATTCGGCGTGATGGCGCCAAGATACACACTAAAGCTCGGCATGAACGTGCGGTAGCTCACCACCGGCAGCCTTAGCTCCAACGCACGCTGTGCGGCTTCGCGCACCGGCATTTGCTGCGCTTCCGCTAGTACCGGCGCGATCCCAAACCAGAGTTGGACGTTCAGCAGAATGGCAGCGCCCAATAGCGCCCGCCACGCTTCCAAGCCGACCCGGAACAGCAGAAATAATAGGCCGATCAGCACGACGATCCCGAGCGCGATATAGCCTTCGCTAAAGCTGCTTGCGGCGAGTGTGATGATGCCGGCCTCGTACGGCCGATCCTCGCTCACGGGCACGAGCGGCAGTATCCAGGGCAGGGCGGTAAATAACCCTGCGAGCAGAATGGCCGGCAGCAGCGTCCAGAACCGCGCCGGCATGTCCCGCCAGCTGCGGCCAAACAGAATGAACAACGGCGTGCAGCCGTACAGCAGGTAGTGGGGAAGCTGCGTGCCAGAGAACGAGAAGAAAATAAAAACCACAAGAAACCAAAGCAGCAGATAGGTATCCAGTGGATCGCCGCCGCGCGCCCGCTTAAACACCGCCGGCAGTAAGGCCGTGAACGGCATCACAATCAACGGCAACAAGGCTAAGTAATACCAAGGCTTTCCGCCGTGGCCTTGTAGCGTAGAGCCGTAGCGATTGAGGTTGTGATCAAACAAAAAGTGCCGCAGGAATTCGCCGTTGTCCTGCCGGTATAACAACACAACCCACGGTAGCACCACCGCCAAAAACACCAGCCAACCCAGCGGCTGGAATACGGCTTTCAGCCACAGCCGCCCACGGCGCTGCGAGACAAAAAATAGCGCGCTCACCACCAGCGGCAGCGCCACCGCGATCGGCCCTTTGGTGAGGAACCCGAGGCCCATCCAAAGGTAGACGCGCAGGAGTAGCAGGCGATGCTCGGATTTGAAGTAGCGATAGATATCGAGCAGCGCGAGCGCAATCAGCAAATTCAGCAGCGCATCGGCAATCGCCGCGTGGCCGATGATGCTCGACATCAATCCGAGACCCACCGCACCGGTGGCGACGAGCGCCGCCCGCCGTTCGCGGGTGAAGCCGAATGTATAACGGTAAATCACCAGCAGCCACAGCGTTGCGCTGATCGCCGAGGGCAGCCGGAAGGCGAATTCGTTTTTGCCGAGTAAGCTGACTGATGCCGCCTGCAGCCAGTAAATGAGTATTGGCTTGTCGTAACGCGGCTGGCCATTCAGCGTCGTCGATAGATAATTCCCGCTATCGAGCATCTCAACGGTCGCTTGACTAAACGCGCCTTCGTCGAGATCGAACAATGGCAAGGCGCCGAGTTTGATCCAAAAACCCAGCAGAATCGCCACCGCCAGAAACCAAATTTGCGCGCCATTTAGGCGTTCTTGATCAGCCACGACTGAAGGCTGAGTCTGATTCGGCGGTTAGGTCTTGACGCCAGCTATCGCCGGCAAGCGCCGGGCCTTCGGCAATCGTCAACGGCCCTTCCTGGCGTTGGTAAAAAATCCGCGAGAGCATTTCAGCGAGCAGGCCGGTAGTCAGGAATTGGATCGAAAACACCAGCAGCAGGACTGAGATCAGGAACAAGGGCCGGCCGCCAATGGGTTCGCCGAGAATGAATTTGACGAACGCTAACCAACTCATGCCAGCGCTGCCGAGAAAGCCGAGCAGCAGGCCAATCGAGCCGAAGAAATGACCGGGCCGAGCGCGGAAGCGCAGAAAAAAGAACACCGTCAGCAGATCCAACACCACGCGGAACGTGCGCGAAATGCCGTACTTGCTCTCGCCGAATTGGCGCGCACTGTGGCTGACCGCGGTTTCACTGATCCGGCTCGGACTCGTCACCATCGCTGCCCACACTGGTATGAAGCGATGCATCTCGCCGTACAAGCGCACTTGCTTGATCACGTGGGCGCGGTAAACCTTCAAGCTGCAGCCATAATCGCGGATTTTTACGCCGGTAACGCGCGCGATCAGCCGATTGGCGATGCGCGATGGCAGCTTGCGCGACATCCACGCGTCTTGCCGATTTGCCCGATAGCCCGCGAGCAAGTCCAGATCGCGCGCCAGCAGTTCATCGATCATCCGCGGAATGTCAGCCGGATCGTTTTGCAAGTCGCCGTCAAGCGTGGCGATGATGTCGCCCCGCGCCGCGTCAATGCCGGCCTGCATCGCCATCGTCTGGCCGTTGTTGCGCGCAAAGCGGATCACCCGCACGTGGGGTCCGTACTCGGCGCCAACCGCAAGCAACCGCGCGCCGGTTTCGTCGAGGCTGCCATCGTCGACACAAATCAGCTCCCAAGGGCCGCCGTAGTGCGCCAAGCCTTCATGCACGCGCGCCAGCATCGGGCCAACATTATCCTGTTCCCGGTACATCGGAATGACGATAGACAAGCTGGGTCGGGTGCCGACCGGGGGCGATGGCGCAGCGGCGGAAAGTGGGGTATCCGTCATCGGGAACTCAGGAAATTGCAGACTCAAAGTTTAGCATTCGCGGCGGGAATGGCCGGTGGTTTAACCGGCCCCAAAATCCAAGCGCCGAGGCCGGATAGCAGTGCCGTCGTCAACACCAATAAATGCAGATTCACCGCGCCAGCGAGTAGCTTCGCAGTTGTGAAGCCGCTGATCCCCGTTAGTGCGACGACACCCGCCTCGTAGGTGCCAAAGCCGCCCGGTGCGTGGATCGGCAACACCGTTGAAAGATCGCCGCCGATAGCGCCGAGCAAACCGAGCGTCGTCGGCAAGCCGGTGAGTTCGGTCAAAACGGCGCTCAATGCGGTGAGTTTCACCGTCCATCCGGCCCAGGTCAGCACTAAATCGAGCGCCAAACCGGATACCCGCTGCGGCAATCCGCCGACAGCACGCTCGGCAAGCGCTGCGACACGGCCCTTTCGCCCTGCGCAGTAGCGGACCAGCGGCGCACGCAAAAGGAATAAGGCCAACGGCGCACCGGCCGCGAGCAGCCAGCCGAGCCGCGCCAGTGCCGTAACCGCAGTGCCGAGCCAGCCGACCGCGACACAGGCCGCCGCGACGCTGCCGAGCACGTGCAGATCAAGCAGGCGTAGCCAGAGCAGGGTGCCGGTTGCGCGGGCAGGATCAATGCCGAACCAGCGCTTCATCAAGATCGGAAAACTGGCTTCGCCGGCCCGCCACGGCACAATCCAATTCAGCGCGTTATTGATCAGAATTAAGCGCAAGCAGCCGCGATAGTGGCCGCGTGGAATCGCCTGTTCCGCCCAGTAAATGCGCAAAGCACGCAGGCCGTAGCTCGCAAACATCCCCAGTAAGGCCAGCGCGAGCGTTGTGAGATGCAGGCTGCGCCACGGCGCGAAAAGTTTCTGAAAGCCGCCGTAATGCTCGACCGCCGCAACGAACAATCCCAATACCAGCACGTTCGCCAGCAGCATCGACCATCGGGCAATTCTGCCGCCGCCGATGCGGTTCAATGTGCGCCAGCTTCAATCAGCATCGTCTGCCGTAGCCACACCGCAAAGCGCGCTAAGCCGGTATCGAAATCGGTAGCTGGCGCATAGCCGAGCGCCTGTTGAGCCTTGTCGATATCGGCCCAGGTGCGGCGCATTTCACCGGGCTGCCAGGGTTGCCAATCGATCTTCGCTTCGACCTGCAAGACGTTTTCAAGCTTCCGGATCATCTCCAGCAAACCAATTGTGCGGTTATTGCCGAGGTTGAAAAGCGCGTAATTCGGTTGGTGTGCATCAATCACGAACGTCATCGCGCCGCGAATGCCGGCGACGATATCGCCCCAGTAGGTGAAATCGCGTTCGGATGAACCGTCGCCATAAACCGGGATCGTTTTGCCGGCCAGCATCAGCCGCGCAAATTTGTGGATGGCCAGGTCCGGCCGCTGGCGTTCGCCAAAGACGGTAAAAAAGCGCAGGCCGACAAAACGCAAGCCAAACGTTTGCGCATAAACGTAACCCAGTTGCTCGTCGGCGAGCTTGGAACTGGCGTAGGGGTTGATCGGCAGCAGGCCGAGATCGCTTTCGCGCCACGGCAGCCGCGGGCATTCGCCGTAAACGCTGCTGGATGACCCAAAAACAAACGGCTTGATGCCGCGCTTATAAGCAAATGTCAGCAAATTTTGGGTGCCGATGACATTGGTCATCTGATACCCCAGGGGATCGGTTAGCGAATTACGCACACCGGCCTTGGCGGCGAGGTGGACGATAACGCTGTAGTCGTCGGTCAGTGCCGCTTCCAGCGCGGCGCCGTCGCGGATGTCGATTTCGAACAGCCGATAGGCCGGATGCAGCAGATGCGGCGCGATATGGCGGCGCTTGATTGCTGGGTCGTAGTACGGGTCGAAGTTATCGACCACTGTCACCCGCCAGCCGTCGGCGAGCAGCGAATCGACCAAATGGCTGCCGATAAAGCCGGCGCCGCCGGTAATCAGTGCATGTCCCGCAGGGGTTCGACGATCGACCACAACGCACTCCAAGCCGGTGAAGCGCCGATTTTACGCTGGTGTGCGTTGCGCTGCGGCAATCACTGGCGCCATCCGGATTGATCCGCGACAATGGCCACTCGACTCAATCCCGCCCGTTTTGGTTTAACCCGAAAATCCTGCAATGAGTTATCTCGCGCTTGCGCGTAAATGGCGCCCGCGTCGCTTCGAAGACGTGCGCGGCCAAGGCCATGTCGTAAAGGCGCTGAGCCACGCGCTGGATCACGACCGTCTGCATCCGGCGATTCTGCTAACCGGCACCCGCGGTGTGGGTAAAACCACGCTGGCGCGCATCATCGCCAAAGGTTTGAACTGCGAAACCGGCGTCAGCGCCAACCCTTGCGGTGTTTGCAGTGCCTGTCGCGAAGTAAACGACGGCCGCTTTGTCGATTTGCTGGAAATCGATGCCGCCAGCAACACCGGTGTCGATAACGTCCGCGATTTGATCGACAACGCCCAATATTCGCCAGCGCGTGGTCGTTACAAGGTTTATCTGATCGACGAAGTCCACATGCTGTCGAAAGGCGCGTTCAACGCGCTATTAAAGACACTGGAAGAGCCGCCGCCGCACGTTAAATTTATCCTCGCAACAACGGACCCGCAAAAGCTGCCGATCACCGTCCTGTCGCGCTGCTTGCAGTTCAATTTGAAGCGCCTGACGCCAACATTAATTCGCGATGCGCTGGCAGAAATTCTGCAGCAAGAAGGCATCGACTTCGAAACCGCGGCGATCGCCGAAATTTCGCGCGCGGCGGATGGTTCGATGCGCGATGGTTTATCGCTGCTCGATCAAGCCATCGCCTTCGCCGGCGGCGCCAAACTAGAGCACGAGCCGATTGAAGAAATGCTCGGCACCGGCGGCCGGCGCAATTTATTTGCGGTGCTCGATGCCCTCGCCGCGAACGACGGCACCGCCTTGCAAGCAGCGATGCAGCGGCTGGCCGAGGCCGGGCCGGACTACGCCGCGCTGTTGAACGATCTTGCCGCCTATTTGCAGCGACTCGCCGTGCTGCAAATTTTGCCCGGTGCCGGCGATGAAGACGACGCGCCGCAGTTGGCGCCGCTCGCCGAACGTTTAAGCATTGAAGACGTGCAAGTTTGGTATCAAATCGCCGTGCTTGGCCGGCGTGATTTGCCGTATGCGCCCGATCCGCGCTTAGGTTTTGAAATGGCGCTGCTGCGCATGTTTGCGCTGCGGCTTGACGATGGCGCCGCGAGCGGCGGCAAGGCGGGATCATCCAACTCGGCCATTAAGCCAGCGCCAATCGGCGGCAGTTCAGCCTCGGCAACAGCCGCCGCACCTGCAGCGGCGCCAGCACCAACCACACGCGCTTTGCAGCAAGCTGAAGTCAGCGCGGCACAGACAGCGCCGGTGCCTGAAAAGCGGCCACCCGCAGTACCAGAAATGGCGGCAGCGCCTGTCGTTACTATCTCCGCTGCGGCACCTGAAGCTAAACCAGCCCCGAAATCGGAGCCTGAACCCACACCAACGCCAGCACCAACCGCGGCCGCCAATGTTGTTGCAAAATCCGGCGATCTCGACTGGAACGCTCGTATCGAAGTGCTCGGTTTGGATGGCATGACGCGCCAATTCGCGCGTCACTGTGCCTGGCTCGGCCTCGCCGACGGCGTCGCGCATCTGGCGTTGGAAGCGCGCGTTAAACATTTGCTGACGGAAGAGCGGCGCAGTGCGGTTGAGCGTGCGTTGTCCGAACAAATCGGCGCGCCGTTGAAACTGGTTGTCGAACTTTCCGCCGGCGGCGATAGGCTGACACCCGCCGCTGCGGATGAGCAACGCATCGTCGATAAACAGCGCGCGGCGGAAGTCGCCATCGACGCCGACCCCACCGTCCGCAGTTTCCGCGAAGCCTTTGGCGCCACCGTGCGGCCGGGCTCCGTGCACCCCATCGAATAAAACTCAACCGATTTGGAGATCACAGTGAAAGGTCCACTAGCCCAATTAATGCGCCAAGCTCAGCAGGCGCAGGATGCGATGAAGAAGATGCAAGCCGAGCTGGCGGCTACCGAAATCACCGGCGAAGCCGGGGGCGGCATGGTCAAAATCACGCTGAACGGCAAACACGAAGCACGTCGCGTGCAGATCGATCCCGAAGCGCTGAAAGAAGACAAAGAATTCCTCGAAGACTTAGTCGCCGCTGCCATCAACGACGCCGCGCAAAAACTAGAGCGCCATTCGGCCGAGAAAATGGCAAAAGTCACCGGCGGCTTGAATTTACCCGCGGGCCTGGGCCTTTAAGCCAGCGCCGATACGCCGTTCGTGACCGCGTACTCGCCCCGCCTGCAGCGGCTGATCGAGGCGCTGCGCCGTTTGCCGGGCATCGGCCCGAAATCAGCGCAGCGTATGGCGTTTCATTTGCTCGACCGCGACCGCAACGGCGCCACTTATCTCAGCACCACGTTGGCCGAAGCCCTAGCCGGTATTGAGCGCTGCCCGAGTTGCCGGATGTTCAGCGAGGACGGCCACTGTAGCTATTGCAGTGCCACTCGCGCAGCAAGCGGCCAGCTCTGCGTCGTCGAAGGCCCGGCGGATCTACTCGCGATAGAAAACGCCGCGGGGTATCGCGGCCGTTATTTTGTATTAATGGGCCGCTTATCGCCGCTCGACGGCATCGGCCCGAAAGAACTCGGGCTCGATATGCTCGCCGCCCGGCTCGCCGACGGCACCGTGCAGGAACTGATCATCGCGATCAATCCCAGCGTAGAAGGCGAGGCGACGGCCTACTACTTGGCAGAACTGGCCCGCGCGCATCAAGTCGCCGTCACCCGCATTGCCCACGGCGTTCCGTTGGGCGGCGAGTTGGAGTACGTTGATGGCGGCACGCTCGCGCGTGCTTTGAGCGGCCGCCAGCCGGTTTAAAGCCAGAGCGGTTGCCGGACGCCGCAGCGTCTCAGCGAATCAACATCGGCGCGCAGGTGCAAACCGCGAACGTTTGAACATAGTCAAATCGCCGCGCCTTCCCTAAGCTCGAAAAATCCCCATGCCCGAGGCTGTGGCGTCGGGCGCCTGCAACGGGTTGATGAAACGATGAACCGGAAGGAGAAACAGCATGAAATTTCGCAACGGCAAAATTCCCAGCCTGACGGCGATGGCGTGGCTGGCGGGCGGCTTACTCGGGCTAACATTAACGGCGCCAACCATGGCCGATGACAGCAAAACGCAGCGCCCTGTTCTGCTTGAACTGTTTACATCACAGGGTTGCTCCTCCTGCCCTCCGGCGGATGCGTTGTTGAAAGATTTGAGTGCGCAGGCCGATGTGCTGCCGCTGGCTTTCCACGTCGATTATTGGGATTACATCGGCTGGGCCGATCCATTCGCATCACCCGCGTTTACCGCCCGGCAACAGAACTACGCCCGCCACCGTGGCTTTGAGGTCTACACGCCGCAATTGGTCATCGACGGGCGCAGCGCCATCGTCGGCTCCAACCGCGGCGGTGCAGGGGCAGGCATCGCGCAGGCCAAAGCAGCGGTGAAATCCGCACCGGCGACGATCAGCCGCAACGGCAATGACGTCAGCATCACCGTCGGCACTGCCAGCAACGGCGGCGCGGCCGCCGGCAATGTTTATCTAGTCAGCTTCGATGGTAGCCAGACCACCGCGATCAAAAAAGGCGAAAACGCCGGTCGCAATATCGTTTACGCCAACATCGTGCGCTCAATGCGGCCGGTCGGCGAATGGCACAACGCGCCGCTGAAGTTAACCGAGCAACTCCGCCCGAATGAGAAAGGCGAACGCCTGGCGCTGATCGTACAAAGCGATAACGGCGATGTCTGGGCCGTTGCCAGCACACCCGCGCTGCAGAAGACGGCGAGTCGCGATTATTGATCCGGCCATTAAATACTTGAATAAAGACAGTGCAATGCCAAACCGGAAGCCGCACTTCCGAGAAAGCGAGAAATGGCCCGATCAATAACAAAGCAATTTGATTTTATTATTAATTCGGCCACTCACGCCGTCTCGAAAAAGTGCGATCTCAAATTGCCGCGTAGCACCTCGTTCAACTATTTTGTGGCCGAATCAATAATCAACGTCGCCGTCTGTTTTTTGCGGGCTTAAATGCCGATTGAAATCACGCGGCAATAACCCGCATTTGTTCGATTGAACCGAGTCGTTCACCGCTTTTGATCTATGAGCAATATTGGTTCGGTCGAGCAGATTCTGCGCGTCAATCACGCGGGTGAATGCGGTGCAATTTGGATCTACCGCAGTCAAATCGCGATCACAGGCTTATTTCATCCCAGCTGCGTGGCAGAACTACAAAGCATGCTCGACCATGAGCGCGTGCACTTTGCGCGATTTGACGCCGTTCTGAAGAATCGAGGCATTCGGCATTGCCACGCTTTGGCGTTCTGGGCTTTCGGCGGCTGGCTGCTCGGCACCATTACCGCACTGATGGGGCCGAAAGCGATTTGGTCTTGCACCGCAGCCATCGAAACCCGCGTTAACTTGCACCTTGAGCATCAGATTGCATTTCTAGAGCTGCACGACGCAGAGATTCTCGAAGCCGTGAAGTCGATACAAGCAGACGAGAAAGCACATGAACAGCATGCGCGGAGTAAGGGTGGGGACGCCGACGGCGTTTTATATCGGGGACTACGTGTTTGCATCGTCGGCGCCACATCCTTCGCGATCTGGCTATCGACGCAGCTATAGTTTCGCTCTTTGCTTCCATTGCGGCGCTACGGCCAGCAAAGCACAACACGTAGTATGTCGCCGAGCATGAATTCGGCAGAGTTGCCAATCAACCCGCTTTATTCAGTGCGTGTAGATGATTTCTGTGGGCGTGCTGTAATGCAGCGCCCGAATGCGCGCACGGGTCTGACCAAGCAGCCAAGGCGGCGGCGCTGCTGATACGTCAGCTGACGTATAATCCTGGAATTTTGACGCGTTTTCTGGAATCATAAGCTTGTTTCCAAAAGACTTTTATGTAAAGGCCAACGGATTATACGTCAAGTTTTATGTCAGCGTTATATTTCAAAGTGATATCTAATTGGCGTTGGGCCACTGAACGAGAAGCGCATTCATGGCACAGCAAGGGCTAATTTTCCGAGCGTTAGTGGCATCACCCAGCGACTGCACTCACGAACGACGCATCATCCCAGAGGTAATTGCAGCATGGAACGCTGTGCATTCGGTGAGCACCGCAGCGATCATTGAGCCCGTGCTATGGGAAACCCACTCGCGTCCCGCACTCGGTAGTCGTCCACAGGAGCTGATAAATCAGCAGCTCGTCAAGAATTGCGATTTGGTCATCGGTGCATTCTGGACTCGGCTTGGAACGCCAACAGGAGAAGCTGAGTCTGGAACAGCAGAAGAGATTGAGCAGTTCAAGGCGGCAGGTCGGCCAGCGCTACTGTACTTCTCGTCAGCGCCAGTAGTCCCTGACAGCTTGGACGGGGCGCAGTACAAGGCCCTGTCAGAGTACAAGGCCCGCTTGCTTCAGAATGGCCTATGTTTCAAGTACGAAACGCTCGCTGACTTTCGGGATCAATTGCAGCGACATCTGGCCGCCCAGATGATCGAGTTCCTCGAGGCACAGCCCAAAAGCGACGCCTCAACCATACCCGAAGGCCCAAGCGCCGAATCCGAACAGAGAATCGCACTTCGGCGACTCGTTGCAGATTTTGATTCGTTTCTGCGTCGCGCCTTCTCTGACTGGGAAGCGGAGAGAGACAGTGACCCAATGGGAACAGACGATGGCAAGTTCATTCTGAGTCGCGCCACGGATGAACTCTTGCATTTCAAGGGAATGATTCAGCAAGACGTCGGGGGCATAAGTGATGGACTTGCTTCTGTTCTCAAGAAGCTAAAGACGTTGCAGCGGCATCAAACCTACCTCGATGGCGGTGTCTCATTCCAGGAATTCTGGGATGAAGGGAATGCCATCTTTGAAAGCATCAAGGCGCTCGGTGAGAGACTTCAGCAGGCATTGGTCCAACAAGGCGCTGCAGCCGACCGGTCTGCGTCCGCTTCGCTTCAGCAGGCCGGCGGCTGAGCGTCGGCGTTGAGGCTGTAGAAAAACCCCCAAACTGGCATGAATCACGCTGCTAAATGGAGAAGACAGGAGACTCCAATGGCGCGTTACAAACCGGTTGATCCGCATCTCTCAAAGCTGCTACCGGTTCGGTTCTCGGAGCAGATTCTTCCAGGGACCTTTGAGTACGCGCTGAACTGGCTGGTTGATCACGAGATTGACCTGCGCGTGTTCGATGCCCGCTACTGCAACGACGAAACCGGCGCCTCGGCCTATCACCCCGGTGTGCTGCTGAAAGTGGTTTTACTGGGCTATGCGCGCGGGTTAACCTCGTCCCGCAGTATCGAACGCGCCTGCCGTGAAAACATCGTCTTCATGGCCTTGTCTGGCGATACGGCGCCGCACTTCACAACGATTGCCGGGTTCGTGGCCAAGCTGCCGGACGAGATCACGGCGGTATTCCGCGATGTTCTATTAGTCTGTGACGCACAAGGCTTGATCGGCAAAGAACGGTTTGCGGTGGATGGCTGCAAATTGCCCTCAAATGCTTCCCGAACTTGGAGCGGCACCCGCGCCGATCTGCAGAAGAAAGCCGAGAAAATGGAAAAGGCCATCGGCTACTTGCTGGATGCGCACCGGCGGCAGGATGCCAGCCAAAACAACGATTCGCTCACGCAGCGCGAGCAGCAGCAAATCGAAACGCTTTCGCGGAATAGCCAGAAGATTCGCACCGCCCTGACGGACTTCAAACCGCGCCTGAATCGCAAAGGCGAAGAACGGAAAGCCAACCTGACCGATCCCGACTCGGCCGTGATGAAAACCAGCCACGGCGTCGTGCAGGGGTATACCGGCGTGGCGGCGGTTGATGCGAAATCACAGGTCATCGTCAACGCCAGCGCCTTCGGCACCGGACAAGAGAATGCTCTGCTGCCGGTCGTCCTCCAAGACCTACGGCAAGACTTCAAAGCCATCGGCCGCAAAGACCCGCTACACGCCGCCACCGTGCTGACCGATTCCGGCTATCACGCCGAAACCACGCTGCAGCAACTGGCCGATGCCAAGGTCAATGCCCTCATCGCCGACACCGGTTTTAGAGCACGCGACCCGCGCTTTGCCGAAGCCTACCAACACAAGCCAAAAGAAAAACAACGGCAACCCGGCGAACACCGCTCGCGCTGGTTTCAGCCAAAAGACTTTCAATTCGATCCCAACCGAAAAACCTGCACCTGCCCCGCCGGCAAAGCCCTCAAACTCAGCACCGCCAATGCCGTCATCAAGGGCCGACGCGGCATCAGCTTTGAAGGCACAAAAGCCCTCTGCCAAAGCTGCCCCCTCCGGACGCAGTGCCTGCGCAAGCCGGACATCAGCCCGTATCGACAAGTCACCTTCTTCGACGGCAGCAAAACCAAAGACCTGCACCCGCAAACCACCGCAATGAAAGCCCGAATCGACAGCCGTGAAGGGCGACTACTGTACAGCCGGCGTCTGGGCATCGTCGAACCGGTCTTCGGCAATCTGCACAATCACCACCTACGCCGCTTCACGCTCAGAACCCGACGCAAGGTGGATGCGCAATGGAAGCTGTTTGCCTTGGTGCACAACGTACAAAAGCTGCAAGGCAAGGCGCCATGAAGCACCTGGCAAAGCCGGAAACGGTAGGATATCGTCCAACAAGGCCCTGCCACCGCCGAGGCCGGCCACACAATGGAATCGTCAGATGATCGCAATTCAATCAAACAACGCGGCATTAGAGCCGATCACCGCTTTCGCGCATTCTAGTGAAAGCGCTGGTGGGCTTTTTCTACAGACTCGTTGGACCTTGAGCAGAAAAAGCAACGGCAAAAGCAAAAGCCAAAACAGCAGATAGGGAGTTTCCACCCGTGTTTTCGTTTAGAACGTCCTTGCCAGCATCCAAGCACCGTGTTCGTCGGCGAAGTTCGTCGGTGTCGGCGTCGCGTTTCTTTCCGGGCTGGCCGGACTTCCAGTGTGTTTCAGCTTGCAGGCATTTCAAAGCAGCGCCAGCTTCAGGGTCGGGCTTTCTTTTCAGCCTTTTTGCGCAATGCCAGTCGCGCGTTCGGTTTTTTGGTTCGTCAGCGCCGATGTTGCGTTTCTTCTCCGGCCGGTCAGACTTCAGGCGCGTTTCAGTTGGCAGGCTTTTCAAAGCGGCGCCAGCTTCAAGCTCGGGTCTTCATTCCAGCCTTTTCGTGCAGGGCCAGTCGTCAATTCGGTCCTCCGCGCCAGGGTCCAATCATCGGTTCCAGCCGACCGTGTGCGCCTCCCGGCCTTTGCTTGTAACTTCACCTTGTGCGCGGGCGCACACGGCGGCTGAACCTGAGCGTTGGGCCGCCAGCGCCGTTGGCACCATGGTCAGAGCTTGTATTAAAAAGTATGGCTGGGAACTTTGTTAGTGCATAGTTTTTCGGGAGTTACCGATGGAAAAAATGGTACGAGACAAAATTCCAGAGATTCTGAATCGACTTGGCAAGACGGCTGTCTTTCGGAAGGCGCAGCGGAGCGAAGTGTTGCCATTCTTGATAGCCAAACTTCGCGAGGAATGCAGCGAATTTGAGGCTGAGAACACCCTCGAAGAAATGGCCGACATCCTAGATGTTGTCGAAGAAATCATTTCGCATTTATCGTTTAGCTCTACGGAACTACAAAACGTAAGGAGAGCTAAGGTATGTGACCGAGGTAGCTTCAAGACCCACACAATAATGACCATCTGACGATGCCGAACTCGTGCAGCCCAATTTTTAGGTGTCCATTCTGCAACGTCCATGAGTTGGGAGGAGATGCGCGGTCCCAGTATTTTCCCGACATTGCTCGGACGTTCTATGATGGACTCGGAATTCGAGTAATTGCTGATGTGTCTCCTATTGCTGCTGGCCACCTTTTGATTATCGCGAAGAGTCACAAAAACAATTTTTACAGCGACCTGATAGATCACTCTTCGGAGATCCGGAAAATCATCAGGTTGTTCAGAGCGTTTTGCGCTAGGGACTTATCCTCATTAGCGATTGCTTTCGAACATGGCATCGCTACTGCAGCAGATGAAGAGAATCGATCATCTTGTATTGATCATGCGCACGTACATTTGTTGCCGATCGGCACACATCTCTCCGGTGCAATGATCATGAAAGGTGAGGGCGTATCTGATCTGGAATCGAAGTTCTCGCAAATGATCTCACAATATTATTTTTTATCAGACACATATTCTATTGACTTCTTGTCGGCATCTGAAATATTTGGATCCCAGTTTTTCCGGAAATCAATCGCTTTAATGATGTCATTGCCGTTTTGGCACTGGTTAGACGTCTATCTTCTGGACGAAAATAATCGATCCAGATACTTACAAACGGAGAACATATTAAAATCATTTTCTGCCTATTTAAGCGAGAATATTTGAGTAATTGAAAATGCCATCAACAAATAAGGCAAAACGCTTCGTCGCGGGCATCTGCGTTACTTCTGTGGCTATATATGGGGTGCTATGGACATTTGCTGAGTCCATTAGCATTCCTGCCGGCTTTACAACGTTTTTTATAATTTCCGGACTGTCGAGCATCACAGGTCTAATTTGGTCTCTAATTAGCGAAGTTCGAGACCTTCGTCAGCAGGTAACTAATTTGCAGGCAGACGCAAGTATATTCGAAAGGGAACTAACGTTGGCACGTGCATCGAAAAGTTACTGCTGCATCGTTAAACAAGAAACAAGCGCTTGTCCACTCGGCGTCACAAGAATAATTCCCCATACGGAAGAAACCATCCGCTCGAGTTTGGCGAAGGCGCGACGCTCACTGCGATGGTACGGTCTGAGTGCGTTCAATGTTCTCCATAATAATTATGACTTATTCGAAAAGAAGAGAGATGTTCAATTCGATTTCTCGATTCTCTCCAAGGAGAACATGGGTTTAATAAAGGAGGTGGATCGATATTTTGGAGATGTGCGAGGCAAACTTAACGCAGAAGAGCTAATTAAGGAGAGCGAAAAGCTCATCAAACGGGTTCAGAGCGATCTAAATTCAAACGTCAGCGTACACTGGCACAACCAGATGCCGACTTTTCGAATAATAGCAGTTGATGGAAGTACAACCTATGTATCCTTCTATCAGCGCGGGATAGATGCCCTAAAGTCGTTCCAATTGGAATTAAGTTCAGATGTGGAAACGAAGTTCCCAATTAAAGACTGGTTTGACGCGTATATCGAAAAATGCTTGATCACAGAAAAATATAGAAAATCTCCTGAGAGCATTTCATGAATGCTAGGGATACATACAACGGGATCGCACAGCACTATGGCACTCGCCACTCGGGTGCGTCGAATCCATTTCGAAAGCTGGAGAAGTATTTTTCGATCATGAGAGACGCCGCACTTGATGTTGGTTGCGGCACCGGGCGCGATACGATCCAGTTGGCATCTCGGTTCAATCGTGTTGTTGCAATAGATGTCGCGGATAAAATGATAGAAATCGCTAAACGGCAGGCAAACAGCGATAATGTAATTTTTTTTCGAGAAGATATTCAGAATTTACGCTTGCCTGATGAGTTCAATACGATTTGGGCTAACGCAGTAATTCACCATATCCCATTCGAGCGTGTCGAATCTGTTCTTTCTAACTTTTTATCCATGTGCCAGCTAGGCTCGAGAATTTTGATTACAAGCAGAATAGACATTCGAGATGGTCTTGATGAAGAATATATAGGATTTCCCAGGCAATACTACGGGCATACGATCAAAGAACTGACGGCTATCGGGAATCGACTCGGGCTCAGAGAAGTATTTAGCGAAGAACAATCACCAGGGAAAAAGAAATGGATTTTTCTTGTGCTTGAGGCGTACGCATAAATGGAAGGAATTGAAAGAAACCCGGAGGCAACTAAGGCCCAACAGGCGGTTCAAGCCGACCGGGGCGCCTCCGCTAAGCTCCGACTACGCTGGCGGCTTAACCTGGGCGTTGAGGCTGTAGAAAAACCCCCAAACTGGCATAAATCACGCTGCTAAATGGAGAAGACAGGAGATTCCAGTGGCGCGCTACAAACCGGTTGATCCGCATCTCTCAAAGCTGCTGCCGGTTCGGTTTTCGGAGCAGATTCTTCCAGGGACATTCGAGTACGCACTGAATTGGCTGGTTGATCACGAGATTGACCTGAGCGTGTTCAATGCCCGCTATGGAGAAACCGGGGTCGGAGTTTGATAAACGGCGAGCTAAGGGGGCGGGGTAAACTGGCCCAAATCTGACGGACACTGAAATCAGGCTGCATCCATCAAGGCTTCGAATACCACTGGGGAGCGGTAATTGAGTGTTTGATGGCTGGGTTTCCGGTTATAGAAAACCTCGATCCATTCAAAGATTTCCTGTCGGGTCTGTTCGCGGGTTTTGAAATTTCGGCCTCAGACCACCGCGCGTATGGCGGAGTAACGTAAACAGGGCTTCGCGTAGGGTGGATGCCAATCCACCTTCCGCGAAGCGACATGTAAAGCGCGGGGTTGGCGAGGAATGGCGGAATGAGCCACGCTGCTTCTGCCCTACGGATTGATAGGTTGACTCAACTGCACGTCGCTTTCCTCACACGGCGTGCACGTTACTTCCTCTGACCTATTGTGCGTCAGGTTGGTTATGCCGCCCCCCGATGTTGTCGAAGAATGCTTGGGGGCCTGCTGTCTCGGTTAGCTGACAGCCCCACCATCCGGTTCGATCTTTTTTACTTCTGTCTCGGCGCTGCCACGGGCAAACCGCACGCGTAGGACATCGCCGGGCGCGAGTTCGGCGGCGTTGCGGATCAGGCGGCCTTCGGTGTTTTGCGCTAGTGCGTAGCCACGCTCCAACACGGCGTTTGGGTTCAGGCTGTTGAGCAATGCGCTGGCGCTGGTGAGGCGTAGGCGGCGTGTGGCTAAGAGCTGACTGCCTTGTTGCTTGAGGCGTTGGCTGAGCAGCCGCAATTGCTGTTGTTGTTGGCGGATGCCGACGCGAGGGCCGCAGGCTGCGAGGCGGTTCTGTTGGCTTTGCAGTGCGTTCGTGTGTGCATCAAGCCGGGCGCGTAGGGCGTGGCGCAGGCGTTCGTCGAGTTCGTCCAAGCGCTGCGCGCGTTCTTGCAAACGTCGCCCAGGATGCAAGGTTCGTAGCCGCGCGTCGAGGCGCAGTAAGGTTTCGCGCGCGGCGTCGGTTCGGCGGCGCATTCCGGCGGCTAGTGCAGCACTGAGATTACTGTAGCGGGTGCGGATTTCGGCGATGTCTGGCGTGGCCCGCTCGGCGGCGGCGGTGGGTGTGGCAGCGCGTAGATCAGCGACGAAATCGGCGATTGTGTAGTCCACTTCATGGCCGATGCCGCTAATTACCGGCACGCTACAGGCGCGGATGGCGCGCGCCACGGTTTCGTCGTTGAACGCCCAGAGATCTTCCAGGGAACCGCCACCGCGTGCGAGCAGGATGACATCAACCGGCGCGCGCGTTGGCAACTCGCGCAGTGCCTGAACAATCGCCGGTGGCGCTTCCTTGCCTTGAACCGGCACCGGATAAAGCTGCACTGTCGCTAATGGCCAGCGCCGGGCCAGCACGGTCAGAATGTCTTGCAAGGCGGCGCCGGTGCCGGAGGTGATGACGCCGATATTGCGCGGCAACGCGGGCAGGGGGCGTTTGAGTTTGGCGTCGAACAAGCCTTCGGCGTCGAGTTTCGCCTTGAGCACCTCAAATGCACGCAGCAGGGCGCCGGTACCGGCGGGCTCTAGGTGTTCGACGATCATCTGCAGATCGCCACGCGCCGGGTAAAGCCCAATTTTTGCCCGCACCAGCACGGCATCGCCGTCTTTCGGCTGCGGCCGAACGTAGTAATTCGCGCCTTTAAACATCGCGCAGCGCAACTGCGCGCGCTCGTCTTTCAGCGTGAAATACCAATGGCCGGACGATGGCCGGGAAAAATTTGAAATCTCGCCCTGTATCCACAGGCTCGGCAGGCTGTCTTCGAGCAGCGCGCGCAGAATCTCGGCGAGCTCGGAAACGCTGTAAATTGTTCTTGCGCCTGAAGAAATGGCGGGCGTGGTCATAATTGAGATGAGTTGGAGCGGCGCGCGGTAACAAACAGCATAACGGCTGCTGAATTTCGCTGTTTTGGCACGCACGGTATAAAAATCGGGACGGCAGATGTCGGGTTTTACCGCAAATTATTTATACTTGCCCATGGCTACCAACGATCCCAATTCGCGCATCGATCACGAAGCGCTAACTTTCGACGATGTACTTCTCCAGCCCGCGTATTCGGAGGTGCTGCCGCGACAGGTTGATCTGCGCACACCGCTGACGTCGCGCATCACCCTGAACATCCCGCTGCTCTCGGCGGCGATGGATACCGTCACCGAGGCGCCGCTGGCAATTGCGCTGGCGCAGGAAGGCGGCATCGGCATTATCCATAAGAACATGAGCGGCGAGCGGCAAGCCGCTGAAGTGCGCGCGGTCAAGAAATACGAGAGCGGTATCATCGCCGATCCGATTACCGTGCCGCCGGGCATGACGATCGCCGAAGTGCTGGCCCTGACCCGCGCTAACCACATATCTGGCGTGCCGGTGGTTGATGGCAGCCAGTTGGTCGGCATCGTGACCAGCCGTGATCTGCGCTTTGAAACACGCATGGATCAGCCGGTTTCGGAAATCATGACGCCGCAACCGCGCCTTGTTACCGTGAAAGAAGGCGCGCCGCGTAGCGAAGTCATCGATCTGCTGCATCAGCATCGCATCGAAAAAGTGTTGGTGATCGACGACCACTTCCAACTGCGCGGCATGATCACGGTCAAAGATATTCAGAAATCCACCGAGCATCCGCTGGCGTGTAAAGACGAACGCGGCCGCTTGCGCGTTGGCGCGGCGGTGGGCACCGGCCCGGATACCGACGAACGCGTTGCTGCGCTAGTTGAAGCTGGCGTGGATGTCATCGTCGTCGATACCGCCCACGGCCATAGCAAAGGCGTGTTAGACCGGGTGCGCCGCATCCGCAGCCTGTACCCGGATTTGCAAATCATTGGCGGCAATATCGCCACCGCCGAAGCAGCGCTGGCCTTGGTTGAAGCCGGCGCCGACGCTGTGAAAGTCGGCATCGGGCCGGGTTCGATTTGCACGACGCGCGTTGTTGCCGGTGTCGGCGTGCCGCAGATCAGCGCAGTAATGGCAGTGGCTGCAGCGCTCAAGGAAAAGGGCATTCCGTTGATTGCCGATGGCGGCGTGCGCTATTCCGGGGATTTTGCGAAGGCGATTGCCGCTGGCGCCTATGCGGTGATGGCGGGCAGTTTGTTCGCGGGTACGGCCGAAGCGCCGGGCGAAATTGAATTGTTCCAAGGCCGTTCGTACAAGAGCTACCGCGGCATGGGCTCGCTTGGTGCGATGAGCCAGGGCTCGAAAGATCGCTATTTCCAAGACACTACCAGCGAAGTTGAAAAGCTGGTGCCGGAAGGTATCGAAGGCCGCGTGCCGTACAAAGGCCCGATGGGTGCGATCGTGCATCAAATGATCGGCGGTTTGCGCGCCTGTATGGGCTACACCGGCTGCAAAACCACCGAAGAGCTGCGCACGCAGGCGCGCTTCGTCAAGATCACGTCGGCCGGCATGCGTGAGTCGCACGTGCACGATGTAACCATCACCAAGGAAGCGCCGAACTACCGCGTCGGATCTTGAAGAACTGACAGTGGTCTGCGGCGGTGTGTGGGTAAACCCGCATGCCGCCGTTGTTATTTGCGCAGCTACAAAACGCGATCTGCTCAAGGGAGAGGTATGAAAAAGTTATTGTTATTGTCGGCCGCGACAACCGTTCTACTCGGCGCCTGCGCCGAACCTGCGACAAAACCCCAACACGATGCGAAAGGAGCGGCCAATACCGTGAGTCAGCCGATCCCTGTTAACCCGTTTGCGGCGCCGAGTACGCTGCCGTACCAGCTACCGCCGTTCGACCACATTTCCGATGCCGACTACCGGCCAGCGTTAGACGCCGGTATGGCCGAAGAGCGGCGTGAGATCGACGCCATCGCCCACAACGCCGCAGCGCCGAGTTTTGATAACACGATTGTCGCGATGGAGCGCGCTGGCGGCATGCTCGACCGCGCGACGACGGTGTTTTCAAACCTCATCGCCTCCAATACCAACCCGGAGCTGGAAAAGCTAAACGCCGAGTACGCACCGAAGCTGGCTGCGCACAACGACGCGATCATGTTGGATCCGGCGCTCTACGCCCGGGTAGATCAGCTTTATCAGCAACGCGCAACGCTGGGGCTGGATACCGAATCGCTGCAACTATTAACGCGCCAACACCGGCGTTTTGTTCGTGCCGGCGCGGCGTTATCGGAGACCAGCAAAACGCGGCTGCGTGAAATTAACGGTCAGCTGTCGAGCTTGACCACCCACTTCCAACAAAACGTGTTGAAAGGCACCAAAGACGGCGCCGTTGTCGTCGATAGCGCCGAGCTGTTAGATGGCCTTTCACCGCAGCAGATCGGCGCCGCAGCCGAGGCCGCGAAAGCGCGCGGTTTGAGCAATAAATGGCTGATCACGCTGCAAAACACGACGATCCAGCCGGTGCTGACGCAGCTCAAAGATCGCGCATTGCGTGAGCGCATCTACCGCGCATCGAGCACGCGCGGGCAAGGCGGTGAGGCGGACAACACGGCGGTCATCGCCGATATCGTCAAGTTGCGCGCCGAGCGCGCCAAGCTGCTCGGCTATCCGACGCACGCGGCTTACGTGCTCGAAGACGAGACTGCAGGAACGCCGGACGCCGTTAACAAAATGCTCGGCCAGCTGGCACCGGCGGCAATCGCCAATGCCCACAAAGAAGCCGCTGAAATTCAGCGCGTTATCGATCAACAAGCGCGCGCCGCACACAAGAAATCGTTCAAGGCCGAGCCTTGGGATTGGGCGTTTTACGCCGAGCAAGTTCGTAAGGCGAAATACGCCTACGACAGCGCCGACGTTAAGCCGTATTTCGAGTTGAACCACGTACTGCAAGACGGCGTGTTCTACGCCGCCCACGCGCTATACGGTTTGAGCTTTAAGGAGCGCCACGATCTGCCGGTCTATCAGGCCGATGTTCGCGTGTTCGAAGTATTCGACGAAGACGGCGCGTCGATCGGCCTATTCCTGGCCGACTATTTCGCGCGCGACAACAAGCGCGGCGGCGCGTGGATGAGCAGCTATGTTCGGCAGTCGCAGCTCTTCGGCTTGAAGCCGGTTGTCGTCAATAATTTGAACATCTCCAAGCCGGCCGAAGGTCAGCCGGTGCTGCTGACGTTCGACGAAGTGACGACGATGTTCCACGAATTTGGCCATGGCCTGCACGGGCTACTCTCAAACGTCCGCTACCCGCTGTTATCGGGCACTGCGGTGCCGCGCGATTTTGTTGAATATCCCTCGCAGTACAACGAAATGTGGGCGCGGGATCCCGGCGTACTGGCGAACTACGCCAAGCACTACCAAACCGGCGCGGCGATGCCGAAAGCGCTGTTCGATAAAGTGCTCGCCGCGCAGAAATTCAACGAAGGCTTCAAAACCAGCGAATACCTCGCATCCGCTTTGCTGGACCAACGTTGGCATCAACTCTCGGCTGGCAAAACGCCTGCAGCTAGCGCTGTGGTGAGCTTTGAAGCTGAGGCCTTGCACCGCGATAAAGTTGATTACACGCTAACGCCGCCGCGCTATCGCAGCGGCTACTTCTCGCATGTTTTCGCCGGTGGTTATTCGGCCGGCTATTACGCTTATCTGTGGAGCGAAGTGCTGGCGCGGGATACCGAACATTGGATCAACACCCACGGCGGGCTGACGCGCGCCAACGGTGATTTCTTGCGTGCCAACGTGCTGTCACGTGGCCGTTCGGAAGATCCGAAAGTATTGTTTGAGCGCTTTTATGGTGGACCTGCGGAAATCGGCCCGCTGTTGGAACATCGCGGCTTAAACGTCGGAAAAACGAAGGGATAATAAGCTCGAATCGTTTCCGATTGGGCGTGTGCAGCCGCTTAAATTGCGACTGCACACGCCACGATCAGCTACGGCACACGGCTTAGGCGGCGTTTCGTACCAGACGCGGGCGCGTTGCTGCACGCACGGTCGTAGTTGCCGAAGGTAGGCGGAACACCGAAACCGCACCTTTCAGTTGCTCCGCTTGTTCCTTGAGCGACTGCGCCGCCGCTGCGGCTTCTTCAACCAGCGCCGCATTTTGCTGCGTAACCCGTTCCATATCGGATACTGCTTGGCCGCTCTGAGAAATGCCCGCGGCTTGTTCGGTGGAGGCGAGGGCGACATCGCCCATGATCTCGGTGATGCGGCGGACGGATTGCACCGTTTCGCTCATCGTTGAGCCAGCTTCGTTGGCGCGCACCGTGCCACGCTCAACTTCGCTGGACGATTCGACAATAATCGCTTTGATTTCCCGCGCTGCCGTCGCACTCCGTAGTGCAAGGTGACGGACTTCGCTGGCAACCACTGCAAAGCCGCGGCCGTGCTCGCCAGCGCGGGCTGCTTCAACTGCCGCATTCAGAGCCAGGATGTTGGTTTGGAATGCGATGTCGTCAATCACGCCGATGATGTCGGCGATGCGCTTGGACGACTGCGCAATCGCGTTCATCATTTGCACCACCTGACCCACCGCCTTGCCGCCGCGTTCTGCAACGTCGGTGGAGCTGCGTGTCAGCTCGTTGGCGAGCTTGGCGTTATCGGCATTTTGCTGCACCGTACTCATCAACTGTTCCATCGCGGAATTGGTTTCTTCCAGACTCGCTGCTTGCTGCTCAGTGCGCGCCGACAAATCCGCGTTGCCTTGTGCAATTTCACCAGCGGCGAGGTTGATCTCGTCGATCGACCGCAAAATCCGCCCGACCAATTCGCGTAGCTGCTGCACCGTGTTATTGGCGTCGTCGCGCAGCGCGCCAAACATGCCATCGTGATTATTGCGAATTTCTTCGGTGAGATCGCCCTGTGCCAGCGCCGATAGCACGCGGCTGACATCGGTCAGGCTGGTCTGGCAAATCTCCATTAAGTTATTCAGGTTGCCGACCATCGCCGCAAACGTAAACTGATACCGCGCTTGGTCGCCGCGGGCGGTGAAGTCGCCCCGCATCGCCGCTTCGCTGAGCAGCAAAATTTCCTGATTGATCGCCTGCAGATTCGATTTCACCATCGCGACGGCGTTCGTAATCGCCGCTTGTTGACCGGGCAGCGGCTCCAGATCCGGCGCGAAATCACCGAGCGCGTACTGCTTCATCACGGCAACGATTTTGTTCTGCACGCCAATATGGCCGGCAGCCAGCGCATTGATCGACTCGGCCATTTCACCATACGTGCCGTGGAATTCCTCAACCGGCATCGTCGCATCGATTTCGCCTGTGACGTGCGCCTGCGCCATCTGCGATTGCGCCTGTACAAAGCGCTGCAAACTCAGCTGCATGGCCTTCATCGACCGTAGTAAGCGTCCGGTTTCGTCGTTTCCGGTTGCATCAATCGGTACGTCGAGCTGGCCGATGGCAATGGCCTCAGCAACCTGTACGGCGTCGCCGATCGGGCGCGTGATGATGCGTACCACCCAGGTTGCGAATAGCGCCATCGCGAGTAGCAACGCGGCTAATGCGATGCCGCTGCGTACCGCGTCATGTAGAAATTGCGCGTTGACATCGTCGACATAAATGCCGGAGCCAATAATCCATCCCCACGGCGCAAAGCCCGCAACGTAGGAAATTTTGGGATATAAGCCTTCTACGCCGGGTTTAGAAAATTGGTAGGAAACTAGGCCGGCGCCGCTGGCTTTAACGGTATCGACAATCCTTTGGAAGAGGTTGGTACCGTCTGCGCTTTTATAGTCAACGAGGCTCTTTCCGGCCATTTCCGGCTTGAGCGCGTGCATTAGCATTTTCGGCTGCATATCTTGCACCCAGAAATACTCATTGCCTTCGTAGCGCAGAGCCTGCAGCGTATTCAGTGCTGCGGTTTGAGCTTGCTCTTGCGTGATTTTTCCGGCCTTCGCTTCGGCTTCGTATTTAGTAACAATAGAGAGCGCGACCTCAACCACATGCTTCGTCGCCAGCTGCTTTTCGGTGAACATCGCGTCACGTTTATCGAGCAGTCCAAAGCCAGCGAGTCCCAGCGTACCTAACAAGCACAGACCAACGAGCAGCCAGAGCTTGCTTCTAATTGATAAGTCACGAAAAAATCCATTCACGATAGACTCCGGTGACGTTCCACTCCATGGACTAGCGGCGCCAAGCTTCCAATTTGTCGGGCGATAATTTTAGTAATAAAAGCGTTAGCAACTGAGAATGTGCAGTCTTTGTGCCACGCTTTTTGCCAAATAATCGTCGCAAATGGAATATAAAAAGTGTTTCGTATTAGCTTGCTATCGCACAATTTCCAGGTTACAGATGCGTTGGAATGGAGCTTTAGTGCCGGGTTTACGGCACGCCACCATGTGCCAGTGCGAATACCTGCGGCATAAAAGGAATGGTGCGGAACCGAGCGGGCGCATAGCGGCGCCGATGTAGCTGGGAAGGCGGCGAGGTTGGTTGCACACTGCATAAACGCGGTAACCGACCGCTCGATCGACTAAAATCGCGCTTTTCCCTAGGCAAACGCGCGATGAACATCCACGCCGACAAAATCCTCATCCTCGATTTTGGCTCGCAGTACACCCAGCTTATTGCGCGCCGGGTCCGCGAACTCGGTGTTTACTGCGAATTACACCCCTGGGACGTCAGCGACGAAGAAATTCGCAGCTTTGCGCCCAAAGGCGTAATCCTGTCTGGCGGGCCGGAATCGGTGACCGCGCTCAAAGCGCCGCGGGTGCGCGATGCCGTGTGGCAGCTCGGCGTGCCGGTGCTGGGCATTTGCTATGGCTTACAGGCGATGGCGCATCAACTGGGTGGCCGTGTTGAAGCGCACGATTCCAAGGAATTCGGCTATGCCGAAATTCGCGCGCGCGGCCATTCCGAGCTGCTACGCGACATCCAAGATCGTATGAACGAGCACGGCCACGGCCTGCTGGACGTCTGGATGAGCCACGGCGACCGCGTTGTCGAAATGCCGCCGGGCTTTAAGTTGATTGCCTCGACCCCCGAGGTGCCGATCGCCGGCATCGCCGACGAAAGCCGCAGCTACTACGGCGTGCAGTTCCACCCGGAAGTCACCCACACGCCGCAGGGAGCCCGAATTTACGCCCGCTTTGTGCACGAGCTTTGTGGCTGCGGCAATGCCTGGACGCCCGATAACATCATTGAGGACGCAATCGCACGCGTACGGGCGGAAGTCGGCGAGGGCCACGTGCTGCTCGGGCTTTCCGGCGGGGTTGATTCGTCGGTCGTCGCGGCACTGCTGCACAAGGCGATCGGCAAACAACTCACCTGCGTGTTCGTCGACCACGGCCTGCTGCGCCACCAGGAAGGCGATCAGGTGATGCAAATCTTCGATCTCAACCTCGGCGTTAAGGTGATCCGCGTCGATGCCGAACAACGTTTTCTCGAAGCACTCGAAGGCGTTGAAGATCCGGAAGCCAAGCGCAAAATCATCGGCCGATTATTTGTCGAAGTTTTCGAGGAAGAATCCGCCAAAATCGACAACGTGCAGTTTCTTGCTCAAGGCACAATTTATCCAGACGTCATCGAGTCCGCCGGCAGCAAAACCGGCAAAGCCCACGTCATCAAAAGCCACCATAATGTCGGCGGCCTGCCTGAGCACATGAAGCTAAAACTCGTCGAGCCGCTGCGCGAGCTATTCAAAGACGAAGTCCGTAAGCTTGGCGTTGAACTTGGTCTGCCACGGGAAATGGTTTATCGCCACCCGTTCCCAGGCCCTGGCCTTGGCGTACGCATTCTTGGTGCCGTGACCAAAGCTGCCGCCGATACCTTGCGCCTCGCAGACCACATCTTCATTGAAGAGCTGCGCAAAGCCGGCTGGTACGATAAAACTAGCCAAGCCTTCGCCGTGTTCTTGCCGGTTAAGAGCGTTGGCGTTACCGGCGATGGCCGCCGTTACGAGCCCGTAATTGCACTCCGCGCAGTTGAAACCATCGACTTCATGACCGCCCGCTGGGCGCAGCTCCCCTACGATTTACTCGACATCTGCGCTCGACGCATCGTCAATGAAATCAGCGGCGTTTCGCGCGTTGTTTACGATATTTCTGGCAAGCCGCCTGCGACAATTGAGTGGGAGTGATTTGGCGTCTGGCAAGAGCTGGCAACGGTAGGCAAAAAATTCTTATAAATCATTTATATATCTTGATTTAGGCGTTTTCTGTCTGGCAAGATCAAGCACTTTCAGGCATCGCCAAGCACGAATTTTTCATGGTATGGTGCATGGCACTGATTGAGCCGATGCCATGATCTTGCTCCGATACCATGCAGCCACTTTGCGGTGAAGCATGGTATTGAAAAATTCTACGTTATTGATTTTTATCGGTAATTTTGAGTTTCTTCTGGTCTTTATTGAGCATGGTATCGGCAGCCTGAAAAGAGGGGTGCCCATGCTGACCGATACCACGTTGCGCAATCTCAAGCCGCAGGACAAGCTCTACAAGGTGAACGACCGTGACGGCCTCTATGTGGCCGTCACGCCGGCCGGGACGATCTCGTTTCGCTACAACTATTCCATCAACGGCAGGCAGGAGACCATCACCTTCGGTCGCTACGGCGTCGGCGGCATCACCCTGTCGGAAGCCCGCGAGCAGTTGGGCGAGGCCAAGAAGCTGATCGCGGCAGGGAAGTCGCCGGCCAAGGAGAAGGCGCGGGACAAGGCCCGCGTCAAGGACGCGGAGACCTTCGACGCCTGGGCGGAAAAGTGGTTGCGCGGCTACCAGATGGCCGATTCCACGCGCGACATGCGCCGGGCGGTCTACGAGCGCGAGCTGAAGCCCAAGTTCGCCAACCAGAAGCTCGTCGAAATTACCCACGAGGACTTGCGGGCGCTGACCGATGCCATCGTGGAGCGCGGAGCGCCGGCCACGGCCGTGCATGCCCGCGAGGTGGTGCTCCAGGTCTACCGCTGGGCCATCGAGCGCGGCCAGAAGGTCGAGAACCCGGCCGAGTTGGTGCGTCCCGCCAGCATCGCCAAGTTCGAGCCGCGCGACCGGGCGCTGACGCCTGATGAGATCGGGCTGATGTATCAGTACATGGAGCGCATCGGCACGACGCCATCCATCCGGGCGGCGGCCAAGCTGCTGTTGCTGACGATGGTGCGCAAGAGCGAGCTGACGAATGCGACGTGGAGCGAGATCAATTTCAGCGAGGCGCTTTGGACGATCCCGAAGGAGCGGATGAAGCGGCGCAATCCGCACCTGGTCTTTCTGTCCAGGCAGGCGCTGGATATCTTCATCGCCCTGAAAACCTTCGCCGGCGGATCGGACTACGTGCTGCCGTCGCGCTACGACTCGGACACGTCGATGAGCAGCGCCACGCTCAACCAGGTGCTGACGCTGACGTACCGACTGGCGCAGAAGGAGGGGAAGACCCTCGGCAAGTTCGGGCCGCACGACCTGAGACGCACGGCGAGCACGCTTCTGCACGAGGCGGGCTATAACTCCGACTGGATCGAGAAGTGCCTGGCGCACGAACAGCGTGGCGTCAGGGCTGTCTACAACAAGGCTGAATACCGCGAGCAACGCACCGCCATGCTGCAAGACTGGGCGGACACTCAACGGGGAATCCTGCTCTGCGAGGCTGCCGGCTGCCGCCGGCTGGAAGATGAATGGATAACGAGAAACGAGCCACGAGGAAGGGCAGCCCACCGATCAAGGTGTACTGCCTTCCCGAAGAGCGGGCCGAGATCGAGGCGAACGCCAAGATGGCGGGCGTCAGCGTTGCGCGCTACCTGCGCGACGTGGGCCAGGGCTACCAGATCAAGGGCGTCATGGATTACGAGTACGTGCGCGAGCTGGTGCGGGTGAATGGCGACCTCGGCCGGCTGGGCGGCTTGCTCAAGCTATGGCTCACCGACGACGCGCCACGGCCCGCTTCGGAGACGCCACGATCCTTGCCCTGCTGGGCCGGATCGAAGCCACCCAGGACGAAATGAGCCGGCTCATGAAGTCCGTGGTGCAGCCGAGGGCCGAGCCTTGAGCGTTTTAGCGGCTAAAAAGCCAAGGGCCGGCCGATGATCGCCAAGCACGTACCATGCGGTCGCTGGGCAAGTCCGACTTCGCCGGCCTGGTGAACTACGTCACCGACGCGCAGAGCAAGGATCACCGGCTGGGCCAGGTGCAGATCACGAACTGCGATGCCGTGTCGGTGCAAGACGCCATCACCGAGGTTCTGGCGACCCAGCACACGAACACGCGGGCCAAGGGCGACAAGACCTATCACCTGATCGTCAGCTTCCGGGCCGGCGAGCAGCCCAGCGCCGACACCCTGCGGGCGATTGAGGAACGTATCTGCGCAGGGCTGGGCTACGGCGAACACCAGCGCGTCAGTGCCGTTCACAACGACACCGACAACCTGCACATCCACATCACCATCAACAAGATTCACCCGACGCGAAACACGATGCACGAGCCGTACTACTCGCATCGGGCGCTGGCCGAGCTTTGCACGACCCTGGAGCGCGACTACGGGCTGGAGCGGGACAACCACGAACCACGCCAGCGCGGTGCCGAGGGCAGGGCGGCCGACATGGAGCGGCACGCGGGCGTGGAAAGCCTGGTCGGCTGGATCAAGCGCGAATGCCTGGACGAGATCAAGGGCGCGCAGTCCTGGCAGGAACTGCACCAGGTCATGCGCGACAACGGCCTGGCGTTGCGCGAGCGCGCGAACGGCCTGGTGATCGAAGCCGGCGACGGAACGATGGTCAAGGCGAGCACCCTAGCCCGCGACTTTTCCAAGCCGAAGCTGGAGGTGCGGCTTGGCCCGTTCGAGGCTTCGCCCGAACGGCAGACACGAACCAAAGCGAAGCGCCAGTACCAGAAAGACCCGATCCGCTTGCGCGTGAACACGGTCGAGCTGTACGCCCGGTACAAGGACGCACAACAGCACCTCATGGCCACCAGGGCCGGCGCGCTGGCAGAGGCGAAGCGCCGGAAGGATCGGGCCATCGAGAACGCCAAGAAGGTGGCGGCCACCAGGCGGGCGGAGATCAAGCACCTGACCGATGGCCGCCTGACCAAGCGGCTGCTTTACAGCCAGGCCAGCGCCGCGCTGCGGGCCGACCTGGAGGCTGTCCACAAGCGCTACGACCAGGAGCGGGCGGCGATCTACCAGGCGCACAGCCGGCGCACTTGGGCCGACTGGCTCAAGCAGCAGGCCCAGGCCGGCGATGGCCAGGCACTCGATGCGCTGCGCGCCCGCGAAGCGGCCCAGGGCCTCAAGGGCAACACCATCCAGGGCGACGGGCGGGGCAAGCCCGGCCATGCTCCGGTGATCGACACCATCACGAAGAAGGGCACGATCATCTACCGCGCTGGCAGCTCGGCCGTGCGCGATGACGGCGAGCGCCTGGCCGTGTCTAGCCAGACCGACCGTGCCGGTGTGGCGGTGGCGCTGCGCCTGGCGATGGAACGCTACGGTGAGCGCATCACCGTCAGCGGCAGCGTGGAGTTCAAGGCCGTCGTGATCCGGGCGGCCGTGGATGCCGAGCTTCCCATCACGTTCGCCGATCCGGCCCTGGAGAGCCGGCGGCAGGCCGAGGTCACCAAGGCCCAGGCCAAGCGCCGGCCAGGTGTGCCGGCAGTCGGCCAGGAACCGCCGCCATATCGCCGGCACGGCCTGCGCACGCTCGGCCAGCTCGACGGCCTGCACATCGAGGGCAAGGCCCAGCGGCCGGCGCAAGTGCCGACCACAGCAACCTCGACGCCGGCCAAGTTGCAGAAGCCGGCACCGTCCGAGCTGGAGCAGCGTGAGGCGCGGCTACGGGCGCAGATGGAGGCCAAGAGGGTGAGACGCCAGGGCAGGAAGGGGCGTGGAGCTTGATGCTTGTGCTGGTGACTGCATTTATCTATAATTGTAGTCATGGACAGCAGATGAGAGGTTTTGAATCATGGCAATCTTGACTGTAAGGAATGTGCCCGATGACGTGCATCGCGCTTTGCGCGTGCGGGCGGCCCAGCACGGCCGCAGCACGGAAGCGGAGGTGCGCGAGATTCTGGCGGCCGTGGTCAAGCCGGAGAAGCGCGTGCGTGTAGGGGAAGCCCTGGCCGCCATCGGCCGCAAGATCGGTCTGACCAATGAAGATTTCGCCGTCTTCGAGAGTGTGCGCGACAAGACGCCGGCCAAACCGTTGAGCTTCGACTGAATGATCGTCCTGGATACCAACGTCGTCTCCGAGGCGATGAAGCCAGAGCCAGACGCGGCCGTAAGGGCCTGGCTGAACGACCAGGCGGCGGAAACCTTGTATCTGTCGAGCGTCACGCTGGCCGAGTTGCTGTTTGGCATCCGGGCGCTGCCGGCAGGCAAGCGTAAGAACATGCTCGACCGCGCCCTGAACGAACTGCTGGAGCTGTTCAAAGATCGGGTGCTGCCGTTCGACACGGATGCAGCGCGCCACTACGCCGACCTGGCCGTGACGGCCAAGAACGGCGGGCGTGGCTTCCCGACGCCAGACGGCTACATCGCGGCCGTTGCAGCATCGCGGGGCTTCATCGTGGCATCACGCGACACATCGCCGTATGAAGCGGCCGGTGTGACTGTCATCAACCCTTGGAAGGACGTATAGGGCCAGGGACACCCCGTAAGGGCCAAGAACAGAATCACCGAAGTCCGGGCCTCAGTGCCAAGGGCGATACCGCTTAGCTAGTGGCGTAGTTCTTCGATGAAACCTTGCCGTGGGCAAGCGCGAGCTTGGTCAAGGCATTGCCTTTCTTTCATCGAATGGAGATTGCGACCATGAAGCACGTCCGTTTTTTAGCGGCTAAAACCGCGCTCGCCGCCGCTCTGGCCGGCAGCATCATCATCACGCCCGCGCAGGCCGGCATCCCCGTCATCGACGGCGGCAACCTGGTTCAGAACGTCATGACGGCCATCGAGTCGGTTGCGCAGACGCTCAAGCAGATCGAGCAGTACAAGACCCAGCTCCAGCAGTATGAAAACATGCTGCAAAACACGACGGCCCCGGCGGCCTACATCTGGGATCAAGCCCAATCGACGATCAACGGCCTCGTGAATGCCGTCAACACGCTGGACTATAGATAAATGCCAATTCCTTTAACCACGCGGGTTTGCGAGACCAATTGATGATCCAGTGGAATAATGCGGTGGCTTTCGAGGCTTTTAATTAGGATGGCCTAATGTTGCGAAGTTCAAGCCCGCAGACTTCATCGGCTACATCGCCGCTACAGATAAAGTTCTGGTTTGTTTCACAGAGCACTGTAAAAGCAAGCAAGAATTTCTATTAATTCTGCGCTGGACTCTGGAATAATGTCGCGCGCACGTCAGATCAGCTATTTATTAAATGTTGATTTTTTAATGCATTAAATTATTTTGGACACGTCAGCGACGTGCCTTCGTTTACGGTGTTCGAGGTGTAGAAACGAGTCATCGTGGTCATTGTCTGCGCTGAGTTATTACAGACTATGGTGAGTAGACCGTCGGCAGTTGGAATCGCCAAGCTATATTCGCCAGCTGAAACATCGTGGATTTTAAGTGGCAAGAACACTGGCTTTGAGTAGAGGATCAGCGCATTCAGGGTGCGGGCGCAACCTTCGGGGCTGATCGAAACAGATTCCGATAGTATCTCTGCATTTGCAGGTCCCATGCGCGTGCTGGCCGCGAGCATCATCAAAATAAGGCGTGCTACAGGTTTCTTTTGCATTGTTCGCCCCTGTGTCCTGCTACTCCTGGTAGCTTGTCCGCGTAGCAGGCATGAAATCTGTGCGCCAGCGTACAGTGGGCTGATACAAGATTTAGCGTGTTTTGCGCCGACGCTGGGCATTATTTCCAGTCCGTATCGTGTGATGTCTGTGCGCTTGCAGACGGAGCGCCGGCTCGATCAGACGTATGGTTGTAGTGTGTCGAAAGTCGTTGCTGGCCACCTGTATCGAGCAGAACGGGCGCCGCGCGGGCACGCTTGCTCGGTGCCCGCATCAGGAAACCACAGCAATAATCGAGCGCTTGGCCGTTCCGCTGGCCGCACCCTGAGGATTTGAGATGGACACGACAACTACAAACCCAGCACCAACAGAACCCGTTGCGGCTCGGCAGCCGCAGCCGGTGCCACGCACCAAGAATCAGATCAAGGCCGGCTCACTAATCGACGGCATTGCCGCAAAAGCAAAGTGGAAAATTTTGATCGCCGATGCACGGGCCGTCTGGCCGAAGCTGCCGCATGAGGAATTGGTGCAAGTTGACGGCAATTTCCACCGGCTTGCAGGATTAGTGCAGATGCGCCAACAAGTGAGCCGTGAGGAAGCTGATCAGCAAGTCAAGGCATTTCTCGCCAGACACGATGTTGCGGGTTGATTGCGCGCGGCACGCGCGGTTCAATCCGCAACAGCGCGGTTGCGTGCGATTAAATTTGGACGAGTATCGGGTCGGGTTTTGAGCTGATGGTGTCCAAAAACAACGGCATAAGCGCAGTATCGAAGCGGGTTTCCGTATTAAAGTTAGGCGTGATTAGCAGATCAAATTTGCGCCTATATTTAGTGCACAATGGTTAAATCGTTAAATTTAACGATTGTAACTTGCTGATTTTAAATATTATTTTTTTATTGAATGTGACATATTGGCGCCGCACATTCAGCAGATTTTTTAAATTCTTTCCGAATTTTGAGCGCTTACACCGTTTATCGGTTTGTTTTTTTGTTGCTGTTTGTCAACTCGTGCCGCATAAATGATTTCAGTTATTTGAATTCCTGTCTTTTCAGCGAATTCAGCGGCGGCAATTAATCCCATGCAGTACGTCCCCTTTCGCAATTGCGAAATAGTGGCCGGGTTCCATTTTAAGGCTTGAGCGAGTTTGTAATCAGATGTCAAGCGTAGACGCGATTTTGCGGCGTCTAGTAATTCGCTCGTTGCACTTGGAAATAAATTTTTCACCGCCTTAGGTTAGTCCTTGTTGTTGTTGTTTTGAATATTTACGATTGAATATAGTTACGAAATCGTAAATTGTTCGCTTGCGGCCTACGTCGCAAGGACAAGGAAGGGCACCCGTGCAATCGATTCGCACCGAGCAACAGCTACGCGAGGCACTAGCGGCCGCCGCGACACGTCGAGCCAAAGACGCCGAAAACCAACGCCGTAAAGCTGAGAGAGCTGGCGACATCGAAGGTGTCGTCGCAGCTCGTAAAGTCCGTACCAACTGGGCACGCCTCGCAAGTGAGTATCGCAAGGGCGAGATTTTGCCGTTATGAGCCACAGCGACAGCCAACAAGCCGCAATGAGCTGCGGCGCTCCCGCAGGGAGCGCAGCGAATGCGGCTGTTGCTTCTGGGCTTGTCTCAAATACAACAAGTGAGCCGTCGGTCGGTCTCGGTGCCCCAGTCTTTAACACCGGGCAGATGCGGTTGTCACGCATGTCCTACAACGTCAAGACCGCAGCCACGTTTCATGACGCGGAGCTGCGCCGCCGTATTCGCGCCGGACAACGTTGGGCGCCGGTCATGATCACGCTGACTTATCGTCCTGGCGTCGATCCCGAGCCCCGGCATATTTCCGAGTTCCTGCAGCGCGTCCGCAAGTGGATGAAACGCCGCGATGAAGTCTTCCGGTTCGTGTGGGTCGGCGAGCTCACGCAGCGTGGCGTCCTGCATTACCACGTCGTCACCTGGCTCCCGGCCTGGCTCCGGCTGCCGAAGCCCGATCAGCAGCGATCCCGCGCCATTCCCGGCACGAGTCGTATGGTTACTGATCCCGCGTTTTGGCCCCACGGCCACACCAGAATTGAGTGGGCGAGGGCGCCTATCGGCTACGTCGCCAAGTACGCCAGCAAATTGCAATCAAAAGGCCTTACGCAGGCCACGTTTCCGCGAGGGTTTCGCATCTTCGGCGTCGGCGGTCTCGATACCGAAGACAAAGAGCGCAGAGCCTGGGCAAACCTGCCCGGATGGCTCCGCGATCACGTAACCCCCGCATATCGAATGCTCAGAATTTCCGGCGGCTGGGTCTCTCGCGAGACTTGGGATTTTTGGCCGTCAATCTGGCGTTTAGGGCGCGTCGTGATGGCAGGGACGAGCGCACTTATTTCTTTAATCCCTGCATTTCCTGATTCGGAGATCCCATGTCCTTTTTCGTTCGCATCCCCCAAGTAGTTACCAAGGCCTCCCGTGTTGCTGACAAGACAACCGGCGAATTTCGGCTTGAGCAACTCGTCCAGATCATTCACCCGACCCAATTCACCCCCGTTCAGGCTTCCATCCTGTTGCAGATCGGTCAGACCCCGTAGGGGTTATCTGGTTGAAGAAGGAAAAAGCGGCGGTTTGCGATTCTTTATAAATCAATGACTTACAAGCATTATTTTCAGATAACCTATAATAATCAATAGGTTATGGTAGCCCCCTAAGTTTGCGG
>JALNYU010000020.1 GCA_023229645.1 Nevskia sp.
GTGCGAATTACCCGCGAGGGAGGAAGCCAGGGAGGACCCGTTGCATGGATTGTGTTGTGGTGTTGCACCCGCAACAGCCAGCGCCTTACCGCTCAACATGGGGGACGGGGCTATCACTGACCGCCGCCGATCACGTCGCGCTGGAAGGCTGTGCGGAAGTGCGAGTCGAACACCTTGTCGACAACGGTCTCGGCAACCTTGCGGAAGTTGAATCGCTTCTGGTACCCGGCGGATTTGATGAAAATCATGATCGGCTCGATGGCCTTGCCGAAGCCGAATGAGGTGCGCCGGTAAATTCCGGGCCGCAGGTTTTTTGCACCACGGCTGCCGGGTATGACGGCAAAGAACTCGAATCCGCGCTTCTTCTTTGTGCCCTTGCGGCGACGATCGCGTGTGGCCTGCGTCATGTTCTGCGTTGATCCGGCAGTCGGCTCGGCCGCATTGAACCAGCTCAACACCTGCTTGATCTCACCTGCACTCTGGTTGCCGTATGAGTCCAGCTTGGCCTTCTCCCCTGGCACGGCCATCCATCCGCCAGGCATCACACCCATGCGCTGCAGTGCACGCTCGAACGCCTTGACCTTACGTGCACCGCCATCGATCTGCGTGCCAAGGTAATAGTTCGCCCGCTTGTAATAGCCATCCGGATCAAGAATGCCGACAGCCACCTCGAACTTCGTTGTGGCCTTCACCTTCATCGAACCAAGCGTCCAGCGTGTAGGGCGGTCAAATGCCCGCCCCATCTCCACCAGCTCGGCATCCTTCACTGCCTGCGCCGTCTTGAGCAGCGCGCGCTGCGTGGCGATTGGGATGCGCTTCTTCTGCACATCATCCAGATAGCGCGTCGTCGCCTTCGTATCGACCTGGATAGTGATCATCGGGCGCGCAGCTGGGTGATATTGCTGTTGCGCAGATTCTCAAGCTGGCGCATGGCTCGGGTCATCACTTCGGCGGCGTTGTTCATCGCCTCGACGATCTTCACCTCCTCATCCTGCGGGGCCTTGCGGTCAGGCCTGGCGTGCATCGTTTCGTCGCAGGCAAACATCAGCGGGTCGTAGCATTCGCAGAACTTCATCGCCGCAAGTATTTGGCCGAACGTCAGGCGCTGATCCCCTTCTGGATTCAAGCAGGCCTTCAGCCGCGCATAGGCCGATGCCGGCTTCATGTGAGGGAACAAAAATCCGGCCAGCTGTTGAGGCGTCTTTGCGCTGTGGCTCACCATCAGGTTCAGCGCCTCGAACTCATCTTCATAAAACAGCTTTTCTTGCATGGTTTCTCCTCATCCCCTAATCATTAGGGGAGCGTAGGGGTGACTGCATCGGGGCAAAAAAATAGACTCCACTCCATGGAGACACGCGAAAAAAGCCCCCGGCCAGACAGCGCCGGGGCAAGATTCACACAGGAGGCAGCAGACGACCGGCCTGCCAGCGGATTGCTCATGCGCACGGATGAATTCATGCGGCTTTGTCCTGACACGTACAGATGCTGTCGGGCAGCGCGTCGGTGGGGTTTGGATAGAGGTCGGGGCGCAGCTGGTGCGGCGTGATGCGATAGTCGAGGAAATCAGAAATGGCCAGCACAACCTCAGCAGGAGGCACTTCGAACCGTGGCGATGCGGCATTGAGCCAGCCCCACACATGCACCTGGCCAACCTTCGAGCCTTCGATGCGATCGCGGATACCGCGACCAAGCTGCGCTTGTCCGCCGGCTAAATCTACTGCTTTCTGGAGGGTTTCTTTGCTCATGCCGAACAATATAGATTTATCTATCAGGAGTGTCAATAGAACACTCTATTTGAATGCAAATAGATTTGCCTATAGCTTTGAGCCTATGAAATACGGAGAGCGCCTCAGACTAGCCAGGGAAAAAGCAGAGCTGACGCAGCAGGAGCTGGCAGAGCGCGTCGGAATGAAACAGCCATCGCTCGCCTATCTTGAGAATCCAGCAAAAAACGCCAAAGGATCAGAGTTCACCGTGAAGCTATCCCGCGTCCTTGGGGTAAGCGTGGACTGGCTTGATGATGAGATCGGGGAAATGACCCCAACTCTCTACAGCACCAGCAACCCAACGCTGGTCGAGATACTCCAGGCGCTGGAGCCGCGCGCGGAATATGGCACGGCCCCATTATCCAAAGACGATGAGCAGATCCTTGGCGTAGCCGACTACCTGCCGCCAGACAAACTAGACGGCATGATCAAGCGGATCGAAGAAGAAGGCGGCAGCAAACTCGCGCTCCTGGCCCGGCTCCGGGCAATCCAGCGCGACGGTGAAGCGAACGAGCCGACACCGGAGCCGCCCCAACCGAAAGCGCCGCCCGTGCACGCCAGAAAAGGCAAGCCATACAAGTTGCCAGAACCCGGTATTGCAACACCTGCTGCAGGGCATCATAAAAAGCGGGTCGCTTGAAATGAGCACGATCAGCTCGATGGACCTCAACCCTCGCGACGTGGGGGAAATGATCGACGAACTGGTAAAGCTGCGCGACGCCGGCAAGCTGCGCGGGTTTATGTTTGCCGCCAAGCTCAAAGGGCGGCAAGACCTTGTGTACGACTGCGGCGGCGCGCTGGCCAGCAATGGAAGCGCGACCGGCGCGGCATTCAGCCTGGCCGTTCACCTTGCGACCAAGGCGACATGATGCGGCACAAAAACAACCACAAGGAAAGAACATGGCGCTCATCAAATGCCGCGAATGCGGCAAGGACATATCAACAGATGCCAAGGCCTGCCCGCATTGCGGCGCCAAGCCACCATACCGGCCCAGCCTGGCGTTCGTGGTGATTGCAGGCTTGCTCATCGTATTCGGCATCAAATCCGCCTTCACTGAAACAGGAACGACAGGGAAGGTCCAAACCGCCGAAGAGATTGCCGCAAAGGAAGCGGCCGACATGCGCACCAAAATGGCCTACGTGATGATCCGCAAAGTAAAGAACAGCCTGCGCGAACCGGAAAGCCTTGACGTGATAGAAGTATTCAGCAACGAAAAGGCAGACCTCTTGTGCATGAAATACCGTGCCCGCAATGGCTTTGGCGGTTACTCGGTCGGGCTTTACGTCATTGGTGAATTTGGTGACAGCGACAGCGTAAAAGCCTGGAACGCAATGTGCCTGAAAGAAATGTATGACGTCACTTCCGCCAAATACCTGCTTTAAGCTCTACAACCCAACCATGCCAACCTACTTCCTTGATATTGAGGCAACTCCAACCAGTGCCGCCGCAAATGCGTCTGATGTCGCCAGCGCATCTGTCTTGACCTTTGTGATTGCCGGCTCGCCGGCCGAAGCTGAAGCAATGGCGCGTGCCGCAATCATGGGCCAGGGCTGGGTGGCGCAAAGCATCTCATCATTTTTGCAGCCCACAGACGAGCAGATTTCTCGTCTTGGAACAGAAGAAAAAATGCTGTACCAACTCGCTTTACTTCACGGAATTGGCCAGTATTTCTTAGCCTATCCAAAATCTCCTGGTCATCCGGGCGATCCGATTCAAATTCGCTCACTATGTTCTCCTGTTATCGATGAAGTCACCAAACACTAATACCCTTAACCAAGCTGCCATCATTCGATACAAACAACCGTCGCACCCGCTTGAGCAAGTTGTTCAATCTGTGACATTCCTACCTCGCCGGTAAGCCACACCAACCCCCTCGATTCAACAATGCGCTGAGCCTCGCCCACATCGCCGGCAGCTACAGCCTGCCGCATCAACTCCACATCCTCATCAGTCAGCCCAGCGCGTAGCTTCACTTCGCGCCCTGTTCCGCTGTTTGTCTGATTCATTTCCGTCTCCTTTTTGACCCGCCAAAAACAGGCGCGGCTTAATTTTGCCACAAATATAGATTGATCTATTGACAGCGCAAATAGATGCGTCTATATTTCTTCCAACGGCATCGCTGGCCGACCGAACAGCGACGAAGCCTTGGCCTGGGAGAACCCGGGCGAATCGATAAAGGCCGCAATGGTGAGCCGACAGCGCCATGACAATCCGGGACAGACCGGCACCGACAACCAGGAGCAACACATGGACCAAGCGCTGCGCACTGCCTACCTCAAAACCGCCCTGCACCGAATGGGCATCCCGTTCGAGCGGGCGATCCTGCTGGACGCCGTGCGCATCCCGCTGGAAGGCAGCGTGCGGCGCAGCCAGCAGCAACCCTCAACCACGCCCGCCCAAGCAGCGGCAGGCCGATAAGGAGACGACATGGCACCGAAGATCACCCTCACCGAACAACGCCTATGCAAGATCTGGGCGGCCGCGCAACTGGGCGGCGACTTTTACGACACCAGCAAGACTCTGCACGAGATCGCAGCGGTGCTGAACTCGTTAGACAAACACGAGGCTGGCGCGATGTTCAGCGAAGCCTCAGCACTGGCCCTGCACCGGGCGATTGAAGACATCAAGGTGGCGGCATGAATACCAAAGCGCTCGCCACACTCTGGAACGTCACGCAAGAGCACGTCGGCACCAGCGGTGCACGCATCTCGGCTGGCGTGCTGCTCGGGCTCTACAACGGCACACGTTTCCCGCTTGACCTCACCCAACTGCGCGGCCTTGACAGCAACCTGCGCGAAGCGGTTTTCGACGTCATCAAGGCTGACGCCACCTACTGCCAGATGGAAGTGCACGAGTGGTTGAACAGGCTTACCGGCCGCCATGACTTCGGGCAACGGTTCGAGCATCTGGCGCATGAATACAACATATTCAAGCGCGGTCGATGCAAGAAGGATTACCTGGTCGATCTGGATCCGCGCAGGATTATCTTGAAGGAGGCAGCATGACCAACCTCGAACGCGCCATGCGCAAGCGTGCCGACCACTTCCCACCCTTTGCCCCGTACCAGCACACCGCACGCTGTGGCCGCGTCCTGCGCAGCCCGGAGCCGTTGCCAGTCGAGCCGATTGAGCCAGACGCCAACACCGGCGACCGCATCGTCGCAACCGTTTGCGCCATCGGAATCGTCGTGCTGCTGGTTTTGCTGATAGTGGAAAAGGTGGCGACATGACCAAGCCAACCTCAATCGACCAGCGCACCACCGCAGCCACCCGGCGCCAGGCCATCCTCGACTTTCTCAACGCCAACCCCGGCGCGCAGATGGGGCCGATCGGCAACGCGCTGTTCGGCGAAGGCAAGTCGCGCAGCCGCCACCACAACACCGTCAGAGTGATGATCGAATGGGGTGAGGTGCGGTTCGAGGGCGATGCCCGCGCACGCCGCTACTGGGCAACCAAAAAAACCACCCGCACCGCCGACGAAGTGCAGCAGGCATGCGAAAACGGCATCCGCAGCAAGAATGCCGACCGAATCCACGAAGCCACCACACGCGTTACCAACACCAGCCTGGGCATCTACGTCCACATCCCCGGCGAAGACAAGCACGGCAGGCCGGGAGAGGGTGGGCAAGGCTGCCTGCGCCGGGCCACCTACATCAACTGCGAACAATCCTACTGAGGTCATCATGCAAACACTCATCCAGAACGACAACGGCGGCATCAGCTACGCCAGCCAGCAACGCATCGGCCAGACCGAGCAGCGCAGCGAAATCCTCGCCGACGTGCGCATGGTGGTGGACGGCCTCGCCGAACTGTGCGAAAGCATCCGCAAAAGCTGGCCCGAGCGCTACCCCATGCCAGCCGACCTCGACGCCATGCTCAAGTTTCAGGACTTTGCGCTGGCCAAAGTGCGCGGCGGTTCCTTGCGCCGGTTTGCCGAGGCATGCGACCAGTGAGGCCGCCCGTTACCTACCCGGCCAGCCTGGCTGATCTGGTCAACATTGCCGATGCGGCTGCAGAACTGGACGGAATGCGCATGTTCTACGTCGACCGGCCAAGCGAACAGGACCGCATCTCGCGCGTCGTCAAGCAGCTGCACGACATGGTTGAGCGCGCGGCGGCGCTGGATGCTGCGCTGATTTACGGGCCGGGCGAGCCAGTGAAAGAGAGTGCGTCGTGATATTCGACTACCCAGCAATCCGCAAATTCTATTTTGACAAGGGCGCCGAAAAATGCGCCAGCGATCCAAGTGGAGAAGGGCGGTTTGAGAGCGCGTTTTATCACACCATCAAAATGGTGCACGACACCGTGAGCGCAGAGAACGCCGCGCGCATCGCTGTGCTTGAGGCGGACATAAAAACGCTGAACGCTGCACTGGTGACCACCAGCCATGGCAATGCGCAGCTGCTGATTGAGAATGCGCAGCTGCGCGAGATTTTGAACGGCGAGCCGCACCACTGATGGGCACGATCCGGACACCGGCAGACGACGCCACCCTGCCCAACGCGACCCATATCCTCGTCAGCAACAGCAGCGGCAAGGATTCGACCGCTACCCTGCTATTGGCCACCGAGCAGCACCCGCTGGAAAACATCAGCAGCGTATTCTGTGACACCGGAAACGAGCATCCGTTGGTCTATGAATACCTGCGCTACCTTGAGGACGCCATCCGCGTTCCGATCAAAGTGCTGCGTCAGGACTTCACGGGCTGGTGGTGGCACCGCCACGGCTACGTGCGCGACAAGTGGCCAGAGAAACTGCGCAAGGGTGGCACCGGGCGCTGGGCGTGGAACGCGCCGAAAGAAGTTGATCCAGGCGAAAAACCTGCCAAGCCGCTCGACATCTACACCACGCAGCAAATCGGACACTGGAAGTGGAAACCCGCACAACGCCCAATGTCAGATATTGAAGCCGACGACATAGTTGCCCGCACGCTGGCGGTGTTCGACAAGGGACCGACCGGCAACCCATACCTCGACATGTGCATCATTAAGGGGCGATTCCCGAGCCGCACCAGGCAGTTCTGCACCGAGTTCCTGAAGACCAAACCGGCAACGGAGTACGCGCTTGAGCTGATCGAGCAGTATGGTGCGATTGAATCGTGGCAAGGCGTCCGGGCCGACGAATCGCGCAACCGTGCCAACCTGGCCGAGCGTGAGGATGTCGGCGGCGGGCTGACCATCGTTCGCCCGATCCACAAATGGACGGCCGAAATGGTGTTCGAGCAGCACCGCAAGCATGGGATTAAGCCGAACCCGCTGTACAGCATGGGGATGGGGCGCGTCGGCTGCATGCCGTGCATCAACGCCAGCAAAGACGAAGTGCTTGAAATCAGCAAACGGTTTCCTGAACATTTCGACCGCATCGAGGAATGGGAGCTGCTGGTCGGCGAGGCAAGCAAGCGCCGAAATGCCACATTCTTCCCCTCACCAGGTGACAACGACACAGCGATGGAACGCGGCAACGTGCGCCAGGTGATCAAGTGGTCGAAGACGAGCCGCGGCGGCAATCAATACGACTTCATCCGGCAGGACGACTCGCCGGCCTGCTCATCATCTTACGGATTATGCGAATGAAAAAACGCGGCGCCCACTTCACCCGCAGGATCGACCCCCAGGCCGGCCTCCACGCCATCAGCATGCTGCACCGGCTCAACCCCACCCAGCAGACCGACCTCGGTGTTGCCCTGCGCTTCAGCCTCGAATCCATCCGCACCGGCCGCGCCACCGAGCAGGAATTCCACACCCTCGCAGCGTGCATCAACGTCAGCCTGGTGCTGTGCGAACGCGGAGTCGCAGCCGACTACCTGCCAGCCGTCAAGCTGGCGCAGGCAGGGCTGCTGCGGCTGCTCAAGCGCGGGCGTGATAGCGGCCGCTGGGTGTTTGACGGCCCCGGCCTGCAGGACGTCCTGCGCGGAATCGAACTCCATGAAGCCCAGATCGCCTTCGTCACCCGTAAAGAAGCCGCCGACGCCATGCGCGAAGTGATGCGCCGCATCGATCGCGGCGACGTTTTCGAGGAACAGCGCACATGACCCACCTGGCGCTGTTCCTGTCGGCATTTTTCACCGTGTTTTTATTGGGCTGGCAGCAGAAGAATGTCCACGGCGGGCATTACCTCGCTGCCATCATCACCAGCTTCGGAATCGGCGGCGCGCAGATATTTCTGTGGCGGCTGGTGCCAGATGCAAACGCCAGCCAGATCGTGGCTACGCTGGCTGGCGGGCCGTTTGGTATTGTGGCGGCGATGTGGCTGCACCCGAGATTGATGCGGAGCAGGAACGCTGAATTAACCGGCCTTGCGCCGAGAGAGGACAACAAATGAACCACGAAACGCCGCTGGCGCAAGGTCCGGTTGAATGCCGTGTTATGCCACAAGGCTTCCGCCTGGAATGGAAGGCCGGGGAATATTGCCTTTACACGCCGGAAGACTTTGCGCGTGAGGTGAACACTGACACGGCACGGATATGGGGTTTGTTTTCTGAACCGCAGCCCGGGTGCAGCACGGAGCCTGCCGCATACCGTGGGGTTTTTTGGTGTGAAGCAAAATACCGGAAGGCGAACGCATACATGGACCCTGACGCAGTGCCGATGTACCTCGGGCCGGTGTTGCACGAGCCGCCGATGAACGAGGACGTGTTGAACCTTTTCCCGTCGCTGGTGGAGAACAGGCTTCGGGCGGAGCGGCCAGATTTATACCGCTGCGGCGACCCATATTGCGGAGACTGCCCGATGCCGCATAACGCGATTGAATTAACAGGCTCGCCGCTTGCGGCGAGTCCAGCGACCGGAGGGAGCGATGTTGAATGAATTGTTATGCACGGCAAAGGTGCAGGAATACAGGAACAACGGATGGGTTTTTAAGTACGAGCCGGAGACACGATTCGTCGGCGCTTGCCATCCACAAGGCGGAAAGCAGTCGATTTGCGAACTGCGCAACGGATTCGCGGACGATGATTTCGGTTTTGCCATTGCCAAGTACCTGAACGGCATATTGCATAACGCAAAAGTGAGCGGGGCGAGTGATGACTGAACAACGAGAGAAAGCCGCTGCCGAGCCTCCGCTCGACTGCCGGGTTAGGCGGCTGCTTTGGTGGCTAAAGATCGGATGGCAGCACGTTCGGTTTTACCCTGATGGGGTGCACTGTTACGCGCACGAGTGGAGGCACACTAAGACCGGGGAAACACGAACTACATTCGAGTTTGAATGACGCCTAACGCTTGAATTAAGGGGCTGCGCAGCAGTCCCGCTTGAATGAAATGTTAGGTGCGAGGTTTGCTATGGAGAGGTTTATGAGGCGGCTGCTGTGCATTTTGGTTTGGCCAATTTTGTTTGCTCTGGATGCTGGAATTGTTGGGTGCGGCGTCGGCACATGGGGCATGGCGCGCGACCAAACGCGGCGAGACTTGAATGACGTATGGAACAGGTAGCACCTAACGCCAGCGGTAAGCCGACCACGGAAGCGGCAAAGCCGCTGTAGTGGGTCGGCTTGACCAAAGAGTTAGATGCCATGCAGAAACCATGCTCTAAATGTTGCACCCTGATGCCGCCCGACCGGAAGGGTGGATATTGCATTGATTGCGCCAGGGCATACAACGCGAGATACAGAAAGAACAACCGCGAGAAGATACTGGGGAACCAAAAACGATGGCGCGATAAAAGCGGGGACGTTGCGAAGGATGCCAACAAGGCATTTAGACAGGACGAAATAAAAAGTTTGGGGGACCGCTACATAAAGCACCTTTTGACCCAAAACACGGCTCTTAAATTTGACGATGTGCCACAAATGATGGTTGAAGCAAAACGACAGCAAATGCTGATTTGGCGAGAAATAAGGAGATTTGAAAATGAAAAATGTTGAAGAATTGCGCAATGAGTTGGCCGATGTGTTCGAGAAGCTGAAGGCTGGCGAAATGAAACACAAAGACGCAGCCGAGCTGGCGAACCTGGCGGGGAAGATGATTTCCAGCGCGAAGGTGCAGGTTGAGTATTACGCGCTGCGGAAAGAAACCCCGAGCATTGGGTTTTTGGCACACGACGCGGACAACGGTAAGGTATCTAACGCATGATAGGCACCGTTAAAGGTGTACTAATCGACGTGAGGCAGACAAACACACCTAAAGCCCGCTACTGCGGGCTTTTTAATGCCCGCACAGTGCGGTTTACTTTTTGACTCGTTAGGACACCCTAACGATGCAAAAGCTATACTGGGAAATTCCCCGTTTTTGAAGATCGTTGTCATGCCTAAAGTGTACAGCTATTTGCGGTTTTCCGACCCCAAACAGGCGGCCGGATCATCCGCCGACCGGCAGACTGAATACGCCCAGCGCTGGGCGGCGGATCGCGGGCTGGCGCTGGACGAATCGCTGTCGATGCGTGACGAGGGGCTGAGTGGCTACCATTCTCGGCACGTCACCCACGGCGCACTGGGGGTGTTCCTGCGCGCGGTGGAAGATGGCCGCGTCGAGGCGGGGTCGGTGCTGGTGGTAGAAGGATTTGACCGGCTTTCGCGGGCGGAACCGCTGAAGGCACAGGCGCAGCTGACACAGATCATCCATGCCGGGCTGACGGTAGTGACGGCAGCGGATGGGCAGGAATACAGCATCGAGACGATCAAGGCCAACCCTTACAAACTGATCCACAGCCTGGTGGTGATGATCCGTGCGCATGAGGAATCCGATACCAAGAGCAAGCGGGTGCGGGCCGCGATCCGGCGCCAGTGCGAAGGCTGGGTAGCGGGCACGTTTCGCGGGGTTATTCGCAACGGGCGCGACCCGCAATGGCTGCGGCAGGACGGCACAGGATGGGCGATGATCGACGAGCGGGCGGCGGCGCTGCGCTATGCCGTGCAGCGCTTCGTCGAAGGGCTGGGCGCGACCAAGATCATGCGCGAAATGGCTGCGCTGGGCATGGCGATGACCGACTCGGGCAAGCTCAACGGCCCCACGCTTTACCGCACGCTGCGCAACCGGGTGCTGATCGGCGAGCGCGAGTTTGACATCGGCGGCGAGGTGTTCCGGCTGGCTGGCTACTACCCGCCGCTGCTGACAGCCACCGAATTCGACGCGCTGCAGGTGGCGCTGGATCGCCGCCAGGGCAAGCGCGGCGTCGGCGAAATCCCAAGCCTGATCACCGGCATGGGCATTGCCGTGTGCGGCTATTGCGGCGCGGCGATCGTGAGCCAGAATCTGATGGGGCGCAAGCGGCAGGAAAACGGGCGGCCATGGCCAGGCCACCGGCGGCTGATCTGCACCAGCAACGCCAACGGCAACGGGTGCCCGGTTCCGGGGTCGATTCAGGCCGCGCCAGTCGAGCGTGCGCTGATGCTGTACTGCGCCGACGCGATGCGGATGGACGAGTTGCTGAACGGCGGCGACCACGGGCAGGCACAACGAGCCGAGCTGGCGAAAGCACGCCGCACGCTGGCCGCTGCCGAAGCCCAGCTCGAGCGACTGGCGGCAGCACTGGCCAGCGACGACGGCGTGGTGCCGATCACCCTGCTGCGTAAAATCCGCGATCTTGAAGTAGAGACAGAAACTGCTAAAAAGTCCATCGATGGACTAGAGCGCGAGCTGGCCAGCGTGCGGCCGGTGGCGTCACCCGATATGGCCGAAAAGTGGCTGGCACTGCTGGAAGGCGTGGAAGCGCTCGATACCGACGCCCGCATGCAGGCGCGTGAGCTGACGCGCGCGAGTTTCAGCCGCATCACGATCTGGCACGCAGGCAAACAGCCTGGCGATCACCTTGCCGGCGGCGGAAAAGTGGTCGAGATGGAATTGACCGCGCGCGGTGGCGGCTCGACCGAATTGCGGATTGACCGCGAAACCGGCGGATTGATTGAATAGTGGGGCAGGGTTGGGTATCAACCCCGCGATTTAAACGCCTCTAAAGCGATCCTGCGGGGGTGGTTTTTCAGACGTAGCAGATCGGATTTGCAGAGAATGCAAATTCCCCGGTCTTGCGCTGCCAGGCAAAGTACAGGCCGCCGGTTTCAGTGGTGGTCTTGTTGCCCAGCGGCGTCGCGATCGTGCCGTAGTTACGGGTAGTGCCGAGCGTGAAAAACCCTGCAATATTCAATGTGCGATGAATACCTACTGTCGCCACAGCACCAGACAGATTGACGATTCCTCCGCCATTTACCTCAAATACCTGCTTCCATGATGCAAACAAGTCGAGCGATGCTCCAGCGGTTGGCCAGTACGCTGCAACGGGAATCAATGCCGACAAAGATCCAGCCCAAGAGCGACCAGACTCATGATAGGGAACCGGATAATCAATTTCCCAAAGATTCAGGTCACAAGGGTTGCTGGTATAGGTACCTCTACCCTGAGACTGCGTTCCTGAATACGCCACCGTATGCTCAATCTTGTCAATGACGGAATCATTCTGAAGAAGATAACAGCCCTCGACATGCTGCCCCGCAATGGTAACTGTGATCTCCCTGCCAAGGTTGCATGCACCGGCGTAGCACGTATAGTCACCGAGCTTTCCGGTATCGCCATAGCTTGCCACCCAATGATCGATGGTCATGCTTGATTTAAGCCGATAAGCCAGAACAGTGCCGTCCGCTCCATAACAGCAGAAACGGCAGCTGGTCAATTCTTTAATGTAGCCTGACACCAGAGGATACCCATTCACATACCCCTCCAGCCCAGTCCAGTGCACCTCCATTGTTCCACCAGATCCCCAACCGTAACAGGTTGAATTATCCGGAATTTCGACGAGAACATAATTCGAGTCCGCTATAAACGAACCCGACATAATAGATCCTGATGTGCCGCTGCTGTTGGTGCCATCATACAGGCCATCAGTAGTCAGGCTGCTGCGCGGCTTGACTTCGGTTGCCGCCACCGCCAGACCGCTGCCATCGGCGCCACCCGATCCTGTCAGCACCAGCTCGATCGCTGAAAACAGCGCCACCTGACTGACATCCGGAACAGTGCCCATGAAGACTCCCAGCAGCGCGCGTGCGCCATTGGTCCACACGTCCTGCAGGTCGACCCAGCGGCCGAAGCGATACCAGGTCCCACCGGGTCCGGACCAGCTCAGTTCGACATCCTCACAGCTGACGTCGACCGTTTTCAGCACCGGCGTCGGCAGTGTGGCGCCGATCTGGAAATGGCCAAAGCGGACGATGCTCAGTTGCAGCCGCACGCTGTTGACTGCCGGAAAGCTGCCGCTCACCGTCACCATCCAGTTGAGGCCGTCGGCATCGACGTGGATATAGGTATTGGCGGGCAGCGCCTGGCCATGAACCGAGCCGCCCGGGATCAGCGCATAGTTTCGCCACTCGCGTCCGGCCAGCGCCTCGCTGGCGATTTCCGCCGGCGTGATGTCGAGCGCAGGCAGGCTCTTGTCGATCAGCCAGGCATTGCCGGTTGCGGGCTGGGTAATGATCTTGCCGCTGCTGCCGATTGCCCCGCCTTCGCACAGGCCATGCCACGGCCAACCCCAGCGCGTGAAGCCGGCAAGGATGCCGGCGTCCTTGATGTCATGATCGACCGGCATCAGGCCTTGACCACGCGCACGGTAAAGGTGAATAGTCCGTCGGTGCTTTCGGCCGTCACCTGCTCGCTGTTGACGTCGCCGGCCTTTTGCCGCTCAAGCCCGGTTTTGCTGCGAATAGCGGGCGGCGTGACGGCTTCGGGCAGGCGGTTTTCCGGAAGTGGCTTGTCGACCAGCCTATTGATATCTATCTTTATTCGCTGCGCCCCCGCACCAGGGGTATCTGAATAGCTATTGCCTGTCTTGTATATTGCCATCGCTTAAACCGGAATTTCGTTGAGGCTGTTGGTCTGCAGCGTGAGGTCGGTGTAGCTGCCGGCGACCGCAAGCGCCGACACGCGGCGGGTATAAATCGGGATGGCATTGGCCACGCCACTCAACAACGTCGCCGACAGCGTGAGCGCAGCGCCTGCGGTTTCGGCGCCGGTGATCGGGCTCAACGACAGCTTGAATTCGGTGGCGGGCGCGCCGGTTCCGGCGTCTGCATCGGCGATGCTCACCACGACCGGATCCACGCCTGGGTTTGACGTTGCCTGCGCCTTGTTGCCGGTCACGGTCGAGCCGAGATAAATGGTCTTGTCGACCGCGCCGAGCGCGCCGGACGTCTCCTGGGTGGCGGTCAGCGGATTGCCGCTGGTGATTTCCTGCGTCAGCGCGGCGTCGTGATAGAACTTGAATGAAATGGTCATGGGTAGTCCTTTAGGGAACGGTGAAGGCCAGCGGGTCGGTTGGCACGACGATCGAGTAATTGGCGGTAGTCGGCTTGTCGAGCGGATTGCGGTCGGCGTCGTCGACCCCGGGCATCTGCACGCGGAAGCCGGTCACCGGGTAGCTGCCGGCGGTGTAGCTCGGGTTGGGGATGCTTTGCGCGCCGATGCCTGGCACGTCTTCGACATACAGCGTTTCCGGCGGGTTGATCAGCAACCCCATCAGGCCGTCGCTGTAGGGCGTGACGCCGAAGGTGTTGACGAACAGCGACGGAATCGAGCTTGGCCAGGCCTGCGTTTCGGCGGACTCGGCCGGCGGCGTGGGCGGTGCCAGCGTGGTCGGCGTGATGATGCCGGCGCCGCCGGCGCCGAAAATGGCGATCTCGAATTCGGTGGTGGCGCTGCCCGCAGCGAAATCCAGCACATGCACACCGCTGGCGACCTTGCCGGATGCCGTCACGCCAGTGGTGGCGATCGCCACTTTCTTGTCAAGGTCGAGGTCGGGGTTGCAGAGGATCGCATTTCCGACACGCGCGCCGCGGTGGCTGGCGTGGATCTTCACCAATGCCTGGTCGAGCAGCGTTTGAATCGCATGGTCGGCATCGGCGCGCGGCGCATCGGGTGCCCAGTCCTGCTCGCCGCCGCCGGTCAGCAGCGGCACGACGTCAAGCGCGGATTCCCAGGCGCCGCCGTCGAAGCTGCTTTCCAGCGCGCCGCGCAGCGGGTGCGGAAGCGTGCCGTTCTGCGCCACCGATTCGTCGGCAGTCACCTGCAGGGTATAGCGCTCGCTCACGGTCTGGCTGTGGCGCTGGGTCAGGTGCAGGATCGCCATGTCGATGGCGCCGTCGGCGGGGTAGATGAATCCGCCGGATGAATGCGGAATGGCTGCCGGCGCCGGATAGAACACGCCCAGCGTCACGGTCCAGCCGCTGCCGCCGGCGGCGCCGAGGATGTCCTGCTGGGTGGGGTACTGGTAGCCGCACGGTGCCATGTCGATCTGGGTGCCGCTCCAGCCCAGCGTGGTGTAGCGCTGGCGCAGCCGCGCGTAGCGGTACTCGAATTCGATGTCGACCGTGTTGATCAGGGTCGAGCGCTGCGGCAGCGACAGCCGCGGCCGCTCATAGATCAGATCAGCGTCGCCGAAGGTAGCCCAGGTGGCAGCGATCTCCCACGGCGTCACCCGCATGCCGCCGCTGGCGCCGGCATCGAGGCTGCCTGCCACGGTAGTCAGCCGCGCCTCGGCATAGTCCCAGTGGTCGTCGAATTCGCCCTGTACTGCCGCGCTGTAGCGACCGCCGACCAGACCGTCGATCACGCTGAGGTCGAGCGACGCCACACGGTTCTGCAGGTCGTCGACGCATGTCAGCGTCAGCAGCGTGCTGGCAGGGTCGTATTCAGGGGTATCGATGCGGCCGGTGAACAGGCGCCGTGGCACCGGCGTGCCGCCCACCAGTAGCACGTAATCGAGGCTGATCGGCTGGCCGACGTAATCGAGCGGATCGATCGCGCCGCTGGGCGGCAGCAGCACCAGACTGGCGATGCGCGCAGCGCCTTCCTCGAACGTCACGCTGGCCTGCCGGGTCAGCTGCGCCGAGACGTCGACGCCAGCGATCAGGCAGCGCGCCGACCAGTTGCGCGCATCGGCGGCGTCGACCAGCGCCAGCACGGTGGCGGCGCTGGCCTGGCCGCTGGCTACCATGCTCAGTGCGGTGGCGGCGCTGGCCTGGCCACTGGGGTCGACCAGCGTCAGCGCGGTGGCGGCATAGGCTCCGGAAATCACCGTCAGCGCGGTCGGCGCAGTCGGTGCGGCAGTCGACAGCGTCATGGTCAGCTCTGTCGGTGCGACCACATAATTGTCGAGCGCGACGTCGTAGGTATAGACCGCGCCCTGGTTGGTCGTGCTGTCATCGTAGGTCGGGCCGCCGACGACCAGAACCGATGCATCCGCCGACAGCGCCGGATTGTAGAACCCGACGATGCTGTCGGCCGAGACCAGCATGTCGCCGCGCTGCACCCAGCTGCCGCCGGTGTAGTCGAACAGGTAGATGCCGCCGCGGTAATTGCTGACCCCGCTCCAGTTGTAGGCGCCCACCGCCAGCACCGTGCCGTCGCTCGATAGCGCCGTTCCGATACCGAAATAGCCGGTTCCGGCCGGGTTGCCGGCCACCAGCTTGGCACCGCGCACGCTCCATGCCGACCCGCTCCAGTCGTAGATCCACACCGCGCCATCGTCGGTAAAGCTGGTGTCGGTCTGCGGTGCGCCGATCGCCAGCATGCTGCCCGTACCGTTCAGCGCGATCGCCGCACCACCCAGCGCCGGTGAGACCACGGCGCGCGCGTTCCATGTGCCGCCGGAATAGTCGAAGGCATGAATTCCCACCGCGACCGCCGACCCAATCGCGATCACCGCGCCATCGTCCGACAGCGCGACACTGCCGCCCATATAATAATTTGCACCGGCGCTGGCCGGAGTCAGCACGCCGCCGCGCTGCACCCAGGTGCCGCCGGTGTAGTCGTAGATGTAGACCGCGCCCTGATTGGTGTTGGCCCCCACCTCGCGCCGCGGCGCACCGACCGCCAGAATCGCGCCGTCCGCCGACAAGGCCAGCGCCGAGCCAAAGCGGTCGTCATGGGCTGCAACGTCGCCCGCCACCAGTACGCTGCCGCGCATCACCCAGGCGCCGCCGATGAGGTCGTAGATGTAGACCGCGCCCTGGTCGTTATAGGTGCCGCCGTCCCAGAATGGCGCACCGACCGCCATCACCAGGCCGTCGGACGAAACCGCGACGGCGGCGCCATACTGATCGCCATAGCCTGGATCGGCGGCCAGCAGGCGGGTGCCGCGCTGGGTAATCGCCATCAGATTTCCTCGGCCTCAAGCGACCACGCATAAGCCGCGCCAGCCGTATCGAGCGATTCTTCCGGGCCGCTGCTGTAGCACGACAGCTTCGGGTAGTACATGAACTGATATGAAGTTGCACCGGCCACGGCGGTGGCGGTGGCGGCGTTGACCAGCACGCTCACTGGCGTGGGCACCAGCTCGTTGCCTACCACGGCCAGCGCGATGACGTTGACCACGAGGTCGCTGCGTCGGGCGGCGGGCAGGGTGGCGTTGACGGTGGCACTGTGGAGCGCGCGCGGCTGCATGCACAGGATCTCGACCGGCGCAGACCAGTCGACGCCAGCCAGCGCAGTGGGTGCCCAGCCGTCGCCGCTGATGGTGGTGGTGAGCTTGCGCCAGTGCTGCTGCTTGACGGCCGCGCCGTTGAGCATGCGGTGTACCGTGGCGCCTTCGAGCGGGCCGTAGGACTGCGCGGCCGGGAAGGTCTGCAGCGCGATCTCGACGCCGGCGATCTTGAGGGTGGGGACGCTCATCTGCGGTTGCCTCGTTTGAGTGCTTCGGTGCGCAGGGCTTCGGACATCGAAGACGCATAGCCAGACGCACCGGCGCCAGGTGAGACTGGCGTTGTATTTATCACCCCGATTTTGGCGATGATCTGGTCAAGGTCTGAAATCAACTGCTGTGTTTGTGGACCCGGCTTAATGTCGACCTTGACTTCCTTGCCGATGCCGTCGAGCGATGCCTTCAGCTTTTCCGACTGGGCCGCAGCCATGTCCTGCTGCTGCGACAAACTCTGATAGCGCGCCCGCTCATCAGCCGCCGCACGTTCCAGCGCAGTGGCTTCTGCCAGATTGGCCTGGCGGCGCAGGCTTTCCTTCTTCGACACGTCCTCAATGCCATCTGCCAGCGTGCGCAGCGCTTCGGCCTGCTGCTGCACGCTGTCCAGGCTTTCGGTTGATGCGGTGCGCTGCAGCTTCATGGCGGCGATGGTGGCTTCGAGCGCGGCCAGTGCCTGCGCTTCTGGACCATCGCCAACCGTGCCGCCGTTGGCCTCGGCGCGCAGCTTTTTGGCCTGCTTGAGATAGTCTTCTTCGGCCTTGGTTGATTCAGAGAAAGCAGATTGCAGCGCGCTTTGCAGCCGCTTTGCATCGCTGATCTGCTCATTGACAGATTCCTTCAATGATGCGGCAATTTCCTTTTTTGATTCTTTCGCGGCATCTGCCTTGCGCACATCGTCTTCGGCGGCCTTGGCATTTTCCTTCTTAGCTGCTGCTGCCTTGTTCTCGACTGCGATCTGTTCTTCCAGCAACTTGATCAGCGCACGCTGTTCTGCGGCAATGGACGAGGCACGAAGGCTGTTTCGGCTGGCGCCGTCTGTTACTGCCGCCAGCTTCTCGCGGGCCTGCGACAGCTTATCGGTGGCCGAGGTGATGCGGTCGAGCGTATCTGGGTTGATATTGCCGAAACCGAAAAAGCGGATTTTGTCGAGCGCCGATCCTTTCTGGATCACGTCATCCATCGCCGATAGGTATTGGTTCAACGATGGCAAAAGTATGCCAATGCCTCCCTGGGCTGCACCAGCCGCATGCTCCTTCAGCCTGTCCAGGTTATCGCCGAACTTGTCAGCGGCCTCGATCGCCTCGGTGCTCATCACTTTGCCCAGAGCGCCCGCTTCTTCCTTGAATCGTCGGACACCTTCACCGGACTCATTCAGCAGCGGGATTAAGCCGGGACCGACCCTTTTGCCAAAGATGTCGATGGCCAGCGAAGTTTTGGTCACCCCATCAGGAAGCAAGGCAAAGCGATCTGCCAACGCCTCCAGCGCATCAGCCGGATCGGTGAACTGATTGGGGTCGATTTTCAGCGTTGCGAAAGCCTCAGCAACTGGCCCGGTTCCTGTTTTTGCCGCGGCCAGCCCAGCCACCAGCGCGACGAGACTTTTCTGCATGTCCTCGACGCCGGTCATTTTTCCTGCAAATTGCAGTGCTGTCAGGTTTTCGACTGATGTGCCAGCCTGTGCTGCGGCGTCTTTCACCTCGACCATCGTGTCGACAACGCCTTTGAGCTTGCCGATAAAATAAACGACCGTGAATCCGGCAAACAGGTTGCGCAAGATGCCGCTCACCCCGGTGGCAGACTCACCGAGCGAATTGATGCCGCCCTTGGCGGATGCGAACGCGGCCTTGGTGCGGTCGACCGCGCTCAGGATGATCCGGGTGATTGGGTTGGCCATCGTTTAGCCTTGGCCGTCCCGCACCAGGTCTTTGACCTGGCTGCTGCGGCTGCTGCCAAGCCAGAACCCGGCCACGCTGGCAAAGCCGACGATCAGCAGGGTCTGCAGCGCCATCACGCGCTCGGTCGGGTCGGTGCTGGTCGCCAGCACGAAGATGGCTGCGCCGCCGCCGAGGATGACGAACAGCAGCGAGATCAGGTGCACGAACAGCCAGCGTCCGATAATCGGCTTGTCCTGCTGACTGAACACGCGGGCGGCAGCGATGCTGGCTTCGTCGCGGTCCCATGCGCGCTCCAGCACGTCCATCAGCTCGGCGCGGTTGAGCCGCAGTGATTCGTTGGCGGCTGCCGCCACTTCTGGATCGGCCTGGACTTTTTCCACGGCGTCCTGCACGTTGGTGGCGCCGGTGGCCTGCATGATGATCTCGCTGGCCTTGACCACGGCCTCGACGTTACGCTCGGCGACGTCGGGTGACTTGAAGATTTTGGCGAACTCGGGAATGGCATTGATCAACGCCGGGATAGCTGCGATCAGGAATGGGGCCACGGGCTTCTCCTCAATGGGTGGAATGGGTTCCGGGTTGATATTGGTGCCGGACAGGAACAGCGCCTTTTCTTCTGCGCGACGGAGCTTCAGTCCGCGCAGCGCTACACCGCCTGCCTTGACCCATAAATCGAACTGGCCAGCAGCGGCTGAATAGTTGCCCGCATTGAGCAGGCGCAGCATGGTGCTGGGCTTGCCGTTCTTCAGGGTGACGAATCCGTCCTTCACATTCTTGGCGCCGGGGCCAAGGTTGTACGCAAAGCTGCACAGCGCATCGCGCTGCGGTGTGGTTAGCGGCACGGTGACGGCACGATCGACAATCGCGTAGGCTTCCGCCATATCCTCATCGAGCCACGCCTCGGCCTGCTCGGCGGTACAGGTGTCGCCCTTGCGCACACCGCGCGTATGCCCCCATGCGATGGTCCATGGCAGCCCGCTTGGGCCTGGATCTGGATAGGCAACCAGGCGCAGCGACTCGCGTTTCTTGATGATGTCCTTGGCGGTTTTCATTTGCCGTTCCTCATGCGTGCAGCGACGGCTTTTTCGTGATCGATCAGGCAGTCTCGGTCGCAGTAAATCAGCTCGGGTTCGAGCGCCTTGCCGCAGCTCATGCAGCGTCCGCGATGCACCGGGACCGGCTTGCGCAGACTCAGCGCAAAATCGCGCGCCATCTGTTCGTGATGCTCGGCGCGTTCGGCGTCGTCCATTCTGCTAACCCCGCCACTGCCCAGTTTTGACGAACAGCCAGACTGCCGCGAGCAAAGCACCTGCCAGCGCCAGCAGCGGCATGGTTGCCTTAGCCACAGCACTCATCAGCTTGAACGTCAGCCAGAATCCCTTGAGGTTTCCAAGCGCTTCGAGCACATCAGCCACTCGCCCAAGGTTCAGATTCAGACTGGCCATGTTCTCTGCCATGTCGCGGTGGCTTACCAGCAGCTTTTCGATTGAGGATTCGCAATCGGAAACCCGTCCGTGTAAATGCAAAACCGCATCCTCATCGGTGCGGCGGCGGTGGGCGCTGGCCTGCGAATCCGGCGCATCGTTGTGGCGGCGCTTTACGAAGCGCGGGTCAGGAGTCTTGGTTCGGTCCATGGTCACGGTTCATCGCCAGTAATGAAAACACCAACATGCCGGCAGTGAAGCCGGCGGCGCAGCCAGCCCAGAAAGCCAGCCAGCCATTGATTTCAGGAAGGCTGAACATGGCTGGCCTTCAGGGGAGACGATTAGCGCTCAAGCTCGACGGCGAAATATTGCGACAGCGTGGTGCCGTTCTTGGTGGTGTCCTGCAGCACCTTGCCGACCACTTCGAGCGCGCCGTAGTCATCCGAGATCAGCGCCATCTGCTGCGCCGGGCTTAGGGTGACGCGGTGAACGAGGATGTTGCTGCGCTTGCCGCTGCGCGCTTCGTTGAGGCCTTCGAAGGTGAACTCGTATTCCTTGGAGGTTTCCACCAGCGCCTGGATGTTGTCGACGACTGCCTTGGTGTAACCGACAGTCCACAGCTCGCCGTCGATGCTGACGTCGGCGACGACCGAGAGGCCGCTGCCGCTGATGTTGTAGTCGGTACCGGATACCAATGCTGTCTTGCCGGCGCAGGTGACGGTGGCGGTGCCGTCAACGGTGGTGCCGCCGATGGTGGTGTCGAACGTGGGTGGCGTAGCAGCCGTGGTTCCGGCGGTGGTCACTTTGTAGTAGAAGCCGTTAGCCACGGCTGGTACGTAGTATTCGTCAAGCGTCATCGGGTCGCTGTCCACCCGCGTGGCCGCCGCTGCGCCGGGCGTCACCACGGCGGGCGCGGGGGTGGTGGCGGGCATGGAAGCGAAGCGGGCGAGGCCGCCGGTGGCGTAGACGGCTACAGCCTCGCCGGTGACGGCAGCAGCAGCGACGGCGGTGACCGAGGCGCGCAGCAGCTTGGCGAAGTTTTCCGGGCTGTAGTCGGTGGCGGTCAGGTTCAGCGCCACGCCAGTGATGCGCGAGATCGCATTTCGCTCGCCGCCGCCTGCGCTGGTGTAGTCGAGCTGTGACTTGGTTTCTTCTTCCACCGAGAACGACGCAGCGGATACGTTGCCAACTTCGATCGGGGCGGCGGCGGCGCCGACAACCTTGGCGTGCCATTTGCCCTTGCCGATGTAGCTGTAGTCTGTTGACATGATGAGTTCCTTTCGCTGCGGGTTTTAGGGGGAGTTGAAGTGGTCGACGAAGCTGAATGAGCCGCGCACCTGGGCGATGACGACATCGCTGCCGTCTTCCGGCGACACGATGCTGTAGCCCTCCAGCCGCGCATCGATGGCGGCGCCGTCGAGGTCGCGCAGCGCATCACCGAACAAGGCTTTTTTGAGATCGCCGACCAGCAGGTGGCCGGTGGCCAGCACGTTGGCTGCGACGGCCTCTTCGGCGAATGCCTCGGCAATGAAGTTGGTGCGGATCTTGGCGTGCGAACGGTGGGCGATTTCGCTTTCGTTGTCGGCTCCGGATTCATGCAGGCGGCAAAACGGGAACACCTCGCCGTCCTGGCGCGGCACCGGCCCCAGCAGCACCGATGCGCCGGCGTTGGTGGCGTATCCGTTGGCGATGCTGATCGCCTGCAGGCGCGGCACCAGGCTGGTGAGCAGGGTGTAGGCTTTGGTCACTTGAGCCACCAGCCGACGATGTAACCGTCGTCCGATTCCGGGCGGTCGAGTTTCCAGCTGCTCTTGCCCATGGCGGCGATCTGGCCTGCGGTGTAGACGGCCGGGTTGACCGCGAGTGCCACGCCGGGCGCGAAGCCGGCGGCGGTGGCGGTGGCCTTGAGCAGGCTGATGCGGTCACGCCGCTCGCTGGATAGGTTGTATTCGCCGATCTGGTCGACACCCCGCGTGAGCGTGGCGTCGAACGCATAAGCGCCCTGGATCAGGGAGATATTGGAAAAAAGCGCAGCCGAAGCCGCCGCCGTCAGTGACTCGACGGCGGCGAAGTTCATGCTGTGCCTTTCGGCGGGCGGACCCGCTTCAGGGGCACAGCCCGCTTGACCGGCTCCACCACATACGCGGCGCGGCCGAGGCCGACCACGTAGGCGGCGGTGGGCGTGTCCAGGCTGACCACCGCACCGACTTTCGCCGGGGCGCCGTCAACCCAGAACGGGCGGATGACTTCGACCTCGACCATGATCAGGTGATCGCGGTCGCTGCGGAGAAGGCGCCAGCGACGCGGACGCCGACGTCTACCGTCTGGAAGGCGCGGATGCCGCTAATCCCCGCCGCAAAGTTCGCGTAAGGGTTGGTGGCGATCTCGATGCTTCCCCAGTCGGCCACGATGACCTGGCTGAAGTCGCCGAAGATCATGGTCGCGGCCGGGATGTTGGTCGAGCTGGCAGCGCGGAAGCCTTCGATGTTGCCGTCGAGGATGTTGCCTTTCCACAGCGACACCGAATCGGTCGAGGCGACCCGCGGGCGGGCCGACAACAGACCAGCGACGGCGGGGGTGGTGACGTAGGCGCAGCCGCTGACGAGCGCGTTGGCGGTGGCCACATCGACCTGTGCATCAATCAGCGCGGCCAGACCCAGCGCGGTGCCGGTGAAAGCGCCGATGGACGCGGTGCCGAGAATGCCGACAGGGGCGCCAGAGCCGCCGGTTGCGAAGCCTGCGACGTCAATTGCAGTCGCCAGCGTGCCGGCCAGGTCGCCCATGATGAACGCGTCGGCGTCAGGCGTGGACTGCTGCAACAGCAGGCGGCTGACTTCGGTGTAGGCACCCAGCACTTTCGGGCGTAGCGACAACAGGCCGAGGGTCTGCTGGCTTTCGGTGATGGCGGTGGCTTCGTTTGCCAGCCAGTAGCCGGTGGCCCCTGCGCTCTGTTTGGTGATGTCAGCATTGCCGACCAGGCCGGACATGGTGCGTGCACCCAGGTCCATCAGCAGGCTGCGTGCGCGAAGCAGGCCGATGAAGTCCTGCGGGCGCAGTTCGGTGGCGACCATGTTGCCGCCGTTGGCTGCGGTGCCGACGGTCATGTCGCGGCGCTGCACTTCAAACGGCAGGAAAAAGCTGTTCTCGGCCTGGCGCTGGATGCCAGCGGCGGCTGCCTTGTCGGCAAACGCCTGGCTGGCGGCGCGCTCAAGGCCGGCTGCGGACCAGTCGTTCGACATCATGGCGCGGATCGCGCGGGTGATGCTGAACGCGCGGGTTTCCTGCGCGCTCATGCCGACTGATGGGTCGAAGGCGGACTTGGTGGCGATGTGGTCCATCAGGCGGCGCGAGAAGTCGCTGACCGATTCGCCGGTCTGCATGGCCTGGCGCACCAGCGGCTCGATGTCGAAGCGCTTGAACTGTTCGCCCAGGGCGAGCAGGTCGGCGACGCGCTTGTTGGCGGCGTCGCGGCCGCGGGCTTCGACGGCTGCTTCGTCGATGTGGATGACGGGATCGGGCATGTGTTGCTCCTTGATAATGGGGGTTTCGATGAGTGGTTCAGCTGCGGCGGCGGGTGCGGATTCGAGCGAGCGGCCGACGCCGACGCTGGTGTCTGCCGGCACGGTGACGAGCGAGTTTTCCAGCGGCTCCCAATCGATGACGCGATAGGTGGCGGGCTGGTCGGCTGCGCGTTCGAAGGCGCCGGCATGGGCATCAAGCGCGCGCTGGAAGGCCGCCACGTCGCCCGCGTGGTCGCGTTGACTGCGCGAGAGCACACGTTCGAAGGCGCGACCGTCCAGGGTGCGTTCAATCTTGTCGCCGGACTTGCCGACGCTTTGCTCGATCACCGTGTGGATCTCGTAGCCGATGCTGGTTTTGCTGAGGATGCGGGTTTCGACCAGGGCGATGGCCTCGCGGCCTTTTTCGGTGGCGCTGGTGATGCGGACATCGCCGCGCACCACGTTGTCGGCGTCGCAGCGCACGCTGCCTGGCACGTGCGCGCCGCGCAGGTCGTTCCAGTTGTGGTTGAAAAGCAGCGCGGCGCCGTCGTTGAGTCGGCCAAGGCGCACTGCTGCGGGTGTGCAGTCGAGGATTTCGATTCCCCACCAGCGTTCGTATGGCTGCTCGCTGGCGAACGACATCGCCACCACCAGGTCGTCGCCTTCGCGGCGGGTGTTGGCGGCGTCGAGTTTCAGTTCGCGGGTCAGGGACATGTGCGGTTCTCCATAGGTACCATTTCAGCGCAACGGGCGGAAACGGTTTAGGCGCGGGGTTTCCGATTTCATGCGGCGGGAGGATCGACCGGATCTGGCACAGCCGCCACCGCATCGCCCAGCGTGATGTTTCGCTTGGCGGCCAGCCGCGCTTCGTTTTCCAGCTCGCTGAACACGTCCTCGATGTCGCGGCCGTTGCGGGCGGCCCATGCGGTGCGGCTGTCGACGCCTTCCTTGAAGGCGGCGCTGGCGGCGTTGATTTCCTTGAGCGGGTCGTTGCTTTGCCAGCCGCGATGCTGCCAGGCGTGGGCGGCGAACTTGTCGGCCTTTTGGATCGGCAGCGGGGAGCCGTTGGGTAGCTTGATTGCACCGCGCCCGAGTGCGGCGGTGAGCCAGTGCGAAAACAGCACTTCGAGCCAGGCTTCCTCGAACCAGCGCTGGTGGCGGCGCCACTGGTCGCGGTCGTCGTTTTGGGTGGCGCGGATGCTGTTGTAGTTGAGGTCTGCGTGGTCGTTGCACAGCGCGGGGTAGGACACGTTCAGGCCGCTGGCCATGCGGCGGTGGGCGGACTTCATGAAGGGGTCGAACACTTCGTTCGGGTATTTGCTGTCGACCGACGTCACCGTGGTGCCGGCCGGCAGGGTGTCCCAGGTGCCGGGCGCGCTGGTGGAAAACTTACTGCCGTCCGCCTGCTCGTCGCCGGGCATCTGCGGTGCCTGGCCATCCTCAGTGACGAAGAATCCGAGGTGGTCGGCGCCCTGTTTGGCCGCGAGCAGCGCGCTCAATGCGAACTCCCCGGCGAAGTGCATAGAAAGCATCGCCGCGTGCATCCACGGAATGCCGCGCGTTTGCCCGGAACGACGCGACTTGAAGCGGTGGATGATGTTGGTGGCGTCGACGCGGGTGGCGGTACGCGCACCAGCCGATCCATTGGTGAACCATATGGCGACGGTGCGGCCCATGCTGTCCAGCTCGACGCCGAGCTTGATCGCGTTGACGCCGGCCGCCTTGGGACGGTTGTGCCAGGTGGCGATGGTTTCGACATCGACCACGCGCAGGGCATAGTCGAATTCATTGCCGGCGTTGCGTCCGTATTCCTCGAACAGCAGAAACTCACCGTCGCGCGGGGTGCTGCGGACGATGTTCCACATCAGCTCGATCATCGAATAATTGCCCGACACCTCGCACACGCCGCGCTTGCAGAAGCGTGCCCACGCCGCCTCGATCGCCTCGCGCGCCATCTGGTCGGATTCGCCGGGGCGGTTTTCGACCAGGCTGACCAGGCGCGGGCCGGTGTCGCCGACGATGTTGGTCTCGCACATTTCCAGATAGCGCAGCGCGAAGTCGTTGTCGTTTTCCAGATTGCGCGCGCGCTCGCGCAGGCGGTCGAGATCGCCGCGCAGCTCTTCCACGATGTCGGCCTGGGTGGCGCGCCACGAATCGGTCAGGCGCGTCAGCTGCGCAGCGGCGAATGCGCGCGACATGGCGCGGTCGATCATGCGCGGGTCGGTGATGGGCTTGGGCTTGCGGCGAAACAGATCGGACAGGGCCATCAGAACCTCATGTAGATGCGGCCGCGACCGGGCCGGTTGCCGGCGGCGGCCTGCTCGCGGGAGACCTCGGCGGCATACTGGCTGCGCAGCGCGATCAGCTTGGACGTGTCGCGCTGGATCGAGCGATCAAGCCCGGAGGCTTGCATCAGGTCGATCATGTCGGCGGTGGCGCGCGACTCCAGCGCAGCCTCGATCGCCGCCAGCATGCGCACCGCGTGGCTGCGGCCGTCGAACGTGGTAAGCGCGGACAGGTTGGGGAGTACGGTGAGCATGCCGGTGGCGGTGGTTTCGCGCGCCGAGGTGCCGGCATTGGTGAAGGTGCGCACCCACTGGTAGTCGCCGGCCGCGTAGGCTGCGGTGGCGACGGCGGTGAGGCTGACCGCGTGGGCGTCGCCGGATGCGGCGGACGTGAGCGTGAGCTTGACCGCCGCCGAGATCAGCGTGTACGAAAGCGCCCAGCCCGCGCTGGCCTGGTGGTCGCTGTCGCTGATCGTCCAGGCGATGCTGTCGCCGGATCGGAACGAAAGCGGCTCGGTGGTGGCGGCAGTTGTCATGCCGCCTTTTTATCGGATGCGGCGGAAGCGGTTTAGGCGGGGGGCTTCCGATTTGGGGGCTGTGGCGGCGGCATGTCTACATCAGGTCGGTGCCGGTCACAAACATCAGATCGCCGCCAGGGTAGAACATCAGGTTCGAGGACTGGTTGAAGCGAGATACCCGCAGGCCGGGCGCACCGTCAACGTATGCAGCGCGTGCGCCATTGTGTTCGTGGCCGATTTCGATGGTGAGGCTCATGGGGGAATGGTAGGGGAATCAGGGCGGCATTAAGGCTGGCGTAAAAAAGCCCGCTAGGCGGGCTGGGTTAGCCGCCCCTGTGAGGCGGCTGTGTTAGTTTTTCTGTCCGCGCCGGAATCAGAATGAAATGGCGCGCTTTATAACAGATTTAGCGTGTTCCTTGGCCGCCTTGTTCCCGGTTTCTGACAGGTGCAGCAAGTCGGTTGCCATGTATCCAGTCTGCACGCCAGGTGCCGTTCCGGTTGCCGTGGTCGTGGCGACCTGAGCATCAAGGTCGATATGGTAAGGAAGCGCCCGAGCAACGTTGTTCACGCTCTGCCTGAAGTTGTTTTGCGCAACCGTCCAGATAGACGTGCTTTCATCGGTTGTGCATTTAGGGATGCCGGTAAATGGCACAAGCAGTGTCCCGGCAGATTTTGCAAGTTCACGCATCTGTGCCAGGTAATTGCGCTCTGTGGTGGTTCCGGCGTCGGTCGGCAGGCCGCTTGTGTCGTTTGGGGAGAATGGTGAATAGATCATCACGCTCGGGGCCAATTGCGTCAGTGCGGTCTGCGCTCTTGCAAAGTAGCTTGCCGTGGTTTGACCTGACACGCCAAGATTGCAGGATTCAACTTTAAAGCCTGCCAGCTTCAGGGCGCGAACTGCTTTTACCCAAAATGCGTCTGCTGGGTAAGTTGTTTTTGTGCCAAATGTGATGCTGTCACCAACACCTACAACGGTATGCACAAGCCCTCTTGCGCGGTACTGAATGCCAACAATTGGGGACCAGTCTGTTTTCCCGGTGGTTGTAAAGCCTGTAAAGTTCGATGCGGCAAAATTTCCAGCCTCCTTTGCGGTAATCCACTCGTCACCAGTCTGTAGCGATGGGCTTGTGGTGGTTGGTGCGCTCAGTGTGAAGTTGTTGATTGTGTTCTCGGTGTTGCCTGCGCTCGGGATATACAAGCGTGCATAGACAACTTGGCTGTCTCCATTAAGCTCAACCCACGATGAATAATTCCAGCTTGGGTCGATGGCAGATGTCCTTGCCGCTGCATCTGCCATAGTTCCCGTAACCCAAGTCCCAGCGGAGTTCAGATTGCTTGACATGTCGGCAGCAGTTGAAAACGCGCACGCCATGCCTACAGTCTGAGTGGCACAGTTGTTTAGATAGATGAGCCGCACAGCGTCGAACTTGTCAGCCAGTTTCGCACCTAGCGAGAAGGTATTGCCTAACTGGTTTGTGACGGTGGCCACAGCAGCCGAGAGGATGCGCGTTGCCACGCTTCGTCCTGGTTTTACCATCAATGCGCCGCCAGATTCAGGATCGACAAGCACCGAGTTGTTGTTGGCGTCGGTGACGGTAAATGCAGGAACAGCCCCGCCACGCTCAGGGTTTGCCCCGGAATACGCAGCCACCCCGCGCCGTACCAGATCAGCCTCGACATCGGCTGAATAGTTCAACGGCGTGGCACCCGCAGCGACCAGCGCTCCGGCTTGATAAAACGGAGACGTGGCGATGATGGTCATGGGTGGCCTTTCGGGGTTGCGCAGTGAGTGTTGGTCATGCTGGCTTTTTATCCTGCGCGGCGGAAACGGTTAACCGCCCGCGCTTCCGTTTTTGTATTGCCCGGCGTCGATGGCCTGCTGGCGGACGCCGCGAATCTGGCGGTCGGTGAGGCCGAAGCGTTCGGCGGCCTGCTGGGTGCTGAGGCCGGCCATAAGGTGGCGGACGATTTCGGCGTTGCGGCGGCTACGGTCGTAGGCGTCGGTGCTGGCGATGTAGTGGGTGCTACGACCCTCTTGCTGGCGCAGCGCCAGTTCGTAGCGCTGGCGCTGTTCGTCGGTGAAGATGTCGGCGCCGAGCTCGGCGCGGAGGGTTGCTGCCAGGGTGTCCATGATGCGGGTGAGCACGTCCATTGATTACCAGCCTGTGGGTTGACGTTTGGGGAAGACCACGCGCGTGCCTGGCGCGGGCTTGAGGGGGACGGTGACGGCGGCGGGCGGGGTTTCTGCCGATGCCGGAATTACGGTATCGGCCTGCCCGGGCTCGCCCGCTTCCAGCACCGCCCGCGCGCGCGCGAACCAGCCTGGGTCGGGCTTGCCGTTGCGAAAGCGGCCGATGTTGACTTCCTTGTGCTGGCCGATGGCCCAGGCGCCGACGATGCCGTCGAGCGGTTCGTTGCGCTTGAACCGCGCGCCTTTTTTCTGCTCGTAGCGCTTGGTCTCGGGGTTGTAGACCTCGGACAGCAGGCCGTCGAAGTAGTCGGTGGGCAGGCCGGCGGGGAAGCGGTAGCGGCGTTCTTCGACCGGCAGCGCGCCGTCGGCGACGAGGTGGCCGTAGAGGTAATCTTTGCAAAATTCGGTGCCGATGTTCCACACGCAGTATCCGGACTTGACGGTCTTGCCGCGGCGGTCCTTGTCGGGATAGCTGCCGCTGGTGGCGATGGCGCGGCCCATGCGCGAGGTGCTGCCCTGGCAGGCGTAGACGCGCACCTTGAGGTCGGCGCGCTGGACAAACGTGCGCACCTGCTGCCCACGGTGGCCCCGGCTGTCGACGCCGGCGGCGCGGATGGCGAGCGGCCGCCCCCAGGCGTTCGTGCACGGCGCATTGAGCCAGGCAGCGGCCTCGTTCCACACCTCGGGGCGGGCGGTGTCGCCCTGTATCTGGTGCCAGTCGATCAGCCGGTAGCCGCCTTCGTGCCAGCCGAGCAGGTGGCAGTCGAGCCAGGTGTCCTGCGTGTCGATGAAGGCGGTGAGCGCAACGACGCCGGGCGGGATCTGCATCAGATCGTGGTCGAGCTCCATGCGCTTTTCGAGTTCGTTGGTCTTGAGCGCGGTGGTCTGGTCTTCCCACGTTTCGCCGAGGTCGGTGTTGACGAAGGTTTTGAGGGTGGCGGGGTCTTGCTTGGCTTCGAGAAACTTGGTGGCCAGATCGAGCCACGACGGGCCGAGGCCGATGGGCGCGTACAGCGCAGAGACGTGGTAGCCGCGCCGCTTGATGGAGGGGAACTCCGGAACCCACTGCCCGCCAGCCAGCAGCGCGGGCTTGTGGTGTTCCTCGATCGCGTGGCCGCAGTCGCCGCATTCGTACCATGCCGACTGCGGCGGCTTGGTGGCCTGGTCCCACTTGAGGTTCTCCCACTTGAGGTGCTGCGCGGAGCCGCAGGCAGGGCAGTGGACGTGGTAGCGGCGCTGGTCGCTCAGTTTATATTCGCGCTCGATCAGGCTGGCTTCCTTGATCGTGGGGGTGGACACCAGCATCAGCTTGTAGCGCGGAAACGACTTGCAGCGCCCGCGCGCCAGCGCCACCGGGTCGCCCTCGTCGCCGATCTCGCCGGGAAAGCGGTCGAGGTCGTCCATCATCACCTTGGCCGCCGTCACCTGCGCGTAGCTGTTGGGCGAATTGCCGCCCGCCAGGAACAGGATGCCGCCGGGAAAATCGATTGCATCCTTGCTGTTGGCCGCGTCGCGCGACTTGATGCCGCCCAGGATGTCGCGCACCACGCCCGCGTCCTGCAGCAGCGGATTCAGCTTCTGCTGCTTCCACTTGTCGCGCGCCTCGATGGTGGGCATGAACACCATCAGCGGCGACGGCGCATGGTGCATGGTGTAGCCGATGGCGTTGACCATCGCCTCCGTCACCCCAACCTGGCTGGATTTCATGACCACGATCTCGCGCACCGGGCTGGTGGCGGACAGGCAGTCCATGATCTCGCGCAGGATCGGGTTGCGCGAGGTGCGCCAGCGGCCCCGCTCGCCGGATTGCTTGGATGACAGCGTGCGGTGGCGGTCAGCCCATTGCGATACGGTGAGGCGGTCGCGCGGCTTGACGGCGCGGGCGAGGCGTTCGAGGCAGTGGGTGATGGATAGGAGGAGGGAGGCGGTCATGCTCTACCTGCTTCCGTTATTTTGTTACGAAGTAGTTTGAGCCGCTTTCGCCGCATAAATGGATTAAGCCCGGCCCATCTTTGTCTTTTTGGAAGAATTACATATGACCTATGCATGAGCGCATCGAATAACCCGATGTTGCGTCCATTCCGCAATGCCGCATCTGCCAAAGATGGCTTGAGTTTCATTTTTCAGGCTTGCTCTAGGCTATTAATTGCCTTTTCGACATGGCTTAACGCAACCCTCAAATGATCAGCCATGCCAACAAGATCATCTTTGTGCGCATCTAAACCAAAGTCTTTCACTCGCTCTATCGCATCCAACACCAACGCTTCCAACGACTGGCGCACACAGAATTCTCCCGGTCCTGCACCAAGATCAGAAAATATTCCAATGTCTCCTTCACCGGCCCATCCAATCTCTGCATGATCTAGCGCTTCTCCAAGCATTTCCCAATATGCATCGCCAGAATCCCATCGCTGCCTGGCTATTTGCAGAAGCAAGTGATGTCTAACATCGTCCGGGAGATTGCTGACCTCCAGGTCTATTTCAGAAAGATCAAACTCGGTAACAACTTTCATATCGATTTCCTTTCTTGCGCCCGCTTCAGCAGGCTCTCGTTCATCGTCTGAAGAACATCCTGCGCGAACTCAGAGTTCGCTGCATGTTTCTCCTCATATGTTTGCAGCGGATGCACGATCGGAGTTATCCGGTCGGCGAAGTTATCCATCAGGCTGCGCAGGGTGGCGCCGAGGTCGTCCAGGGCGAACTCGACATCCTCGCGGGCGATGAGGTTGCCGGCCATGGTTTCGCGGGCCATCCGCGCCATGTCGGCTTCGTGCTCGCGCTTGTTGGCTTCGGCACGCTTGAGGCGCAGGTTGAGCGACACAAGATTTTCCAGCTCGACCTGATCATCGGTTGGTACCTCGGCGGATGGCTGTTTGGCGGTGCGCGCCTCCTCCATCTGCAGCACATGGGCACGGTGATGCGCTGATGGGCTTGCCATGGCTTCGATCTTGGCCATGGAGGCATCCACGTCCACCAGCTTGCCGACAAGCACGACACGGCCATCCTGGACGGCCCTGGTGACGCTTGAACGGTTCCACCCCATACGGCGGGCGAAGTCGGCGCGGGATTCGGTGGTCATTTCGCGCCTTTCACGGCGGGCTGGCTGGTGACCATATCGGCCAGGCTGACGACGTGCCGCCCCGGCATGGCCTCGCTGCCGATGGTCTGGCCGTTCTCCGTTGCGTAGAACCCGGCCCCGCCTGCAACGCCGTTGCGGATGGCGGGGTTGATGGCGTCTGCGCCGAAGGCGTCGCGCAGTTGGTCGACCCAGGCGGCGACGGTGGGCATGGTTTGGCGCAGGGGTTTGGCGCTCACAGCGGGAACCCAGTCGTGTCGACGGCATCTGCCGTGGCGGAAGCGATCTCAATCCCCATCGCATCCAGCGCGGCTACACCGCCACGCCAAACGTCTGATGATTGGTCTAGCTGACCAGATTCCATGATCGCCAGCAAGGCGAGCAGAAGCGTTGAGCACGGGTCGTCATGATCGACCGGGGGGGTGGATTGGGTTTGGCTCATTGAAAACCTCCAGTTTGAAAAAACTACGGGCAAACTACGGCAGAAACTACGGGCAAACACTTCTAACCGCATGTTTTTACTTAAGATACGGTAGATACGGGATAAACACATGACGCGATGGCTGTGTGTATGCGGTGTTGCGGTGTGCTCCGCGTTATGCGCGCATATGCGTGCAAGTCCGTAGCTGCCGTAGCTTAAGTATTGGCGCGGGTTTGCGGCCTGTTGTGCCGTAGGTTGCCCGTAGCTTGCCCGTAGATTTTTCATGCGTTGGCCTCGATGGCGCGCTCGAATGCGAAATAACCGGCGGTAAGCCACTCGGCCTTGCTGCCGAAACGGTCGCGCAGCATGGTCAACTGAAACCCGTTGAACGCTGTCGCTTCGATCATTGCCTGCCCGCACGGCACGACCATCTTGCGGCCCTTGATCTTCTTGTCGATGAGCGTTGTCCAGGTGCTCTCAGGCTTGCCGGCCGACCAGCCCGGCTGCTTGGCGAAAAAGTTGATGACGTGGTTGGCGGGACGCGGCCTGAATTCGCCGTTGCCCTTGCACCAGGATTCATAGGCCCGATAAAGATGCGACCCCAGGCACGGCACAAACGGCAGCGGATCGCCGTCGCGGCCTTCGACCTGCAGCTGCTGCCATTCGCGCAGGAACCGTTCCTCGCTCGACAGGCCGAGGTCGATCAGATCCTGTTTGGCTTCGGTCATCGGCGGCTTGGTCCATGGCTTGAAGTCGCCGATGTCCATGTTCAGCAGGTAGTGATGCAGGGCGGCGATGCCGCCGTTGTCGATTTCTTCGTTGACCTGGGTGAAAAAGTCCTCGTCGGGTTTGGGCGGGGTCCAGATCACCAGGTGTCGGCGGTCGTCGTTTTCCAGAATCATCGGCTGCCGTTCGTTCGACAGAAAAACGATGTTCATCTGGTTTTTTTCGGTGTGGGCGGCGACGTTCTTGGGGTTGACGCGGATGGTGCTGCCGGTGATGAAGCCTTTTAGCCGGTTCTTGACGTGGTACATCTCGACCTTGGCCATGACTTCGTCGCCGACGATGAAGAGCTTTTTCTCGGCCCAGTCGGCGTTGAACTTATCTTCCAGCGCGTCCTGCCCCAGCACGCGGCCATAGGTGCCGTAGATGTCGGCGACGGCTTCGAAAAAGCGCGACTTGCCGGTGCCCTGCGGCCCATGGATCAGGATGGCGCTGTGCATCTTGGCCCCGCGATGCTGCAGCGGATAAGCCAGCCAGCACAGGATCCAGTGGTAGATGTCGCGCGCCTTGCCGTCCTTGCTGCACAGGTAGAACAGCAGCTCGAGCAGCATCTGGCACGAACCTTCGCGCGGGGTGGTTGGCCAGCCGCCGAACATGTTGCACTTGACGCTGCCATCGCGCTCGGTGGGGTCGAAGCCGATTTCGTGATCACGCGCCACGCGCCAGCCCGGATGCTTTTTGAGCTCGTCCCAGCCGTGCGACGGCAGGAGGTTGAGCACGTCATCCTTGTGTACCAGGCGGCGCTCTGCTTCGTCGAACAGCGCCTTGCCGCCCAGCCCGTAGGTGCCCCAGAAGCGCGCGGCGGCTTCGTCTATCGTGAGACGCGGCGCCATGGCCACGCTTTCCCCGCCCCCCTCAGTGGGGAGCCCCGCGACGTTACGCTCGGGCGCGGACCACTTCAAATCCAGAAGGCGGGCCTCGATCTGGCCGCGCACGGCGTGGACGCCTTCGATGGCCTGCAGGTCGTTGAAGTCGGTGATCTTCTGCCCGGCGCGGTCGGCGGCGAACACTGGGGCGACGAACGCGCCACCGACGGCGAGCGCTGCGGTGCTGGCGGAGGTGACACCGGGGTTGCCTTCGGTCAGGTAGTCGTCATCGGCGCACACCAGAATCTTGGCGCGCTTGTAGTGTTTGTGCAGTTCGGAGGCGACAGGCGCCAGCCCGTTGGCGTCGAATGCCACGGCGACCGGCAGGCCGGTGGCTTCGAACAGGCTGGCGGCGGTGGCGTATCCTTCGGCCACCAGCACGATCCAGGTCGGCATGCCGCCGATCAGATGGAAGTGGCCCTGCTTGGACAGACCCTTTGGGAAATACTGCTTTTCCAGTTTCTTGCCGCGATTCTTTCCGCGAATGATCTGCAGGCCGTGCACCTTGCCGCGCACGTCCAGCATCGGCACCAGCATCGTGCCGTGGCCGTTGGGGTCGAACCGCACCCCATGCGCGCCGACGTTCTTGCGCATCAGGTAGTCCGACGTGCCCTCGGCGACGTAGGCATGCCACACCCGCCCAGCCTCGCGCGCAGCCCGCTCGGCTTCTTCCGCCCGTATCACCTTCATGCGCTTGAGGTTTTCAGCCTGGCGCGCCTTCATCGCCTCGCGCAGCGCTGGGTCGATTGCGATCGGCTTGCCTTCGCGGTTGATCTTTACCGCCTGCTTGCCATTGTCGTTTCCGTGATAGATGCCATAGGCGCCGACGATGTACGCCGCTCCGTCGATCATCACCTCGTTGAGCCAGTACCAGCCGCGCGCCTCGCGTGAGTCGTCCTCGGTCTTGACCCGCACCGGCTTGGTCGTGCCGGTGGTCAGGAACCCATCGACCATCAGGCCGTAGCCCTGCAGCTGGTCGAACACATCGTCGTAATTGACCTGCAAGCTCATGTCGCCACCTGTATTTTTTTATGTGCCGTCGTCATTCGTCAGCCAGCCCGTTGCCTATGCGGCAACCCCACACCCTAGAAATAAAACGTGGTGCGAATTACCCGCAGGGCTAGTGCCGTGGGAGGACCCGTTGCATGGATTGTTTGGGGTTGTTGCACCCGCAACAGCCAGCGCCTTACCGTTCAACATGGGGGACGGGGCTGTCATCGTGCTGAGGCCAGCGCCGTGGACAGTGCAGCGCCGAATTCGCGCGCGAAGCTGGCGTCGACCACGCGCCGCACAGTGGGCTCAACCTTGAGCGTCGGCTTGTACTGCGCACGGCTGACGAAGATCACCACCGGCTTGATGGCGCTCTCGCCTGTGCGTTCGATACGGTAGTAGATGCCGGGTGTCAGGTGGGTGCCAGGCAATGCCACGAAGTAGCCGTCTGCATGGGCCCGCTTGCCCTTGCCCTTGAACGTGCGCATGCGGCTGCGCAGTGCGCCCATCATCTCGGTCAGCTGCTTCTTATCCAGGTTGCCGTAGCGGTCGATCTTGGCCCCGCCTGCCGGCACCGCACGCATGCCGGACGGGATCGCGCCCATCGCCTGCAACGCACGCTCCCATCCAGCCTGACGGCGCTGACTGCCCGCCACCAATGGCAGCAGATACTTCCCAGCCGCGCGGCCCGATGAGGCCTTGTCCTTAAGGCCGACGATGGCCGTGAGCTTGCTCTTGGTACTGTTCGACACAAACGTGCCGCCCAGCGTGTAAGGCTTCGGGCGATCCAGCAAGCGCCGCATCTCAGACTTGATGCCCGCCTCAGCCAGCCGTGCCGTCTTGTTCAGCGCCACACTGGCGGCAAACGGTATCTGCCGCTTCTGCACATCATCCAGATAGCGCGTCGTCGCCTTCGTATCCACCTGAATAGTGATCATCTGGCGCGCAGCTGGGTGATATTGCTGTTGCGCAGATTCTCGAGCTGGCGCATGGCTCGGGTCATCACTTCGGCGGCGTTGTTCATCGCCTCGACGATCTTCACCTCCTCATCCTGCGGGGCCTTGCGGTCAGGCCTGGCGTGCATCGTTTCGTCGCAGGCAAACATCAGCGGGTCGTAGCATTCGCAGAACTTCATCGCCGCAAGTATTTGGCCGAACGTCAGGCGCTGATCCCCTTCTGGATTCAAGCAGGCCTTCAGCCGCGCATAGGCCGATGCCGGCTTCATGTGAGGGAACAAAAATCCGGCCAGCTGTTGAGGCGTCTTTGCGCTGTGGCTCACCATCAGGTTCAGCGCCTCGAACTCATCTTCATAAAACAGCTTTTCTTGCATGGTTTCTCCTCATCCCCTAATCATTAGGGGAGCGTAGGGGTGACTGCATCGGGGCAAAAAAATAGACTCCACTCCATGGAGACACGCGAAAAAAACCCCCGGCCAGACAGCGCCGGGGAAAGATTCACACAGGAGGCAGCAGACGACCGGCCTGCCAGCGGATTGCTCATGCGCACGGATGAATTCATGCGGCTTTGTCCTGACACGTACAGATGCTGTCGGGCAGCGCGTCAGTTGGATTTGGGTAGAGGTCGGGGCGAAGCTGGTGCGGCGTGATGCGATATTCGAGGAAATCAGCAATGGCCAGCACAACCTCAGCAGGCGGCACCTCGAACCGTGGAGAGGCGGCGTTCAGCCAGCCCCAAACGTGCACCTGTCCGACCTTCGAGCCTTCGATGCGCTCACGGATACCGCGACCAAGTTGGGCTTGGCCGCCTGCTAAATCTACTGCCTGTTGGAGGGTTTCCTTGCTCATGTCAAACAATATAGAATTATCTATAACGCCTGTCAATAGATCACTCTATTTGAATTCAAATAGATTTGCCTATAGCTTTGAGCGCATGAAATATGGAGAGCGCCTCAGACTAGCCAGGGAAAAAGCAGAACTGACCCAACAGGATCTGGCTGAACTCGTTGGCATGAAACAGCCATCACTCGCATATCTTGAAAATCCCGCGAAGAATGCCAAGGGATCAGAGTTCACCGTGAAGCTATCTCGCGTCCTTGGTGTAAGCGTGGACTGGCTTGATGATGAGATAGGTGAAATGAAGCCGACGCTCTACAGCACAAGCGATCCGATGCTGGTTGAGATACTTCAGGCGCTGGAGCCGCGCGCCAACTACGACAAGATGGCCGCCCATAAGGCTGTGGTGGCCACTCTCGATCTGGTTGATCACGCAGTACAGGCTGCCGATCAGGCCAAGGCTGGAAGCGATGCTAAAACCGAATCGGATAGACCATCCAACACCAGGCGCAGCGTGAATGCCCGCGAGCGGAATCGGGAGCTTGACCGGCGCGAAGCAGCGCTTCCCTCACAGAGAATCGAACGTGTCAAAAAATAATCTTGTCGAAATCGACCAAACCGAGCACGACACCATCGCTATGCTCGAAATGCTGCTCGACTATTGCAAGCAAAACAAAGTGAGCGGCATCATCTATGCCGTAAGCCTCAAGCACCGGCGCTCAAGCACGGCGATCTGTGGCGCCACAGGATGGCTGGCAGATGATGCGATCCAGGCGGCAGGACTGGCCTCCATGCTCAGCCACAAATTCAGCCAGGAAGCCGTCGAGAAATATCAGGGCAGATAATCCAGGACCAACATCAACATGACACCGATCCACGCCACGGCAGTGCTGCTGCTCATATCACTGACCGAACCCACACAGGCAGCGGTCTACAAGTGCCAGCAGGGCACGCAAACCGTTTATTCGGATGTGCCGTGCCCATCCGCAAAAATCGTCGACACTACTAACGGCAAAACCCCTACGGCAGCCGACCGATATTCAGCGCAGGCACGCAGCCTGCGAGAGCAGATCAAGCTGGACGATGCCGAATACCAGGCGGAGCGCGACAAAAAACGGCGCGAAGCTTGCATGCGGCGTGTACGTGACAATAACTGGATACAAAACACCGCCGCCAAATATGCGAACGATACCTGGTGGAAAAATAAGGCCGCCGACAGCGCGGAGCTATTGAGCAACGAATGCAGTAAATACATGATGCCAACCGGCGCAAAATGAGCCTTTTGGACACAATCGCCACGAAAGTTGCCAGCGGCCAGCGCCACACGGAAGAGTGGTACGTGCTGAACAATGCCTATTTCCATGGAGAAACCGCGCTGTGCGACCTCAAACAGTGGGCGGACAGCGCGGGCATAGCTCTGATCATTCGATACAAACAACCGGCACACCCGCTTGAGCAAGTTGCTCAATCTGTGACATTCCTACCTCGCCGGTAATCCACACCAGCCCCCTCGATTCAACGATGCGCTGAGCCTCTCTCACGTCGCCGGAAGCGACAGCCTGCCGCATCAACTCTACATCCCCATCAGTCAACCCCTCGCGTAGCTTCACCTCGCGCCCCGTCCTGCTGTTCGCCTGATCCATCTCAATCTCCTTTTTAACTTACCCAAAACCGGGCGAGGCTTAATTTTGCCACGAATATAGATATATCTATTGACAGCGCAAATAGACGCGTCTATATTTCACCCCATGCCAATACAAACGGCACGACCCGGAGACTGAAATGGACCAAGCGCTGCGCACTGCCTACACCAAAACCGCCATGCACCGAATGGGCATCCCGTTCGAGCGGGCGATCAAGCTTGACGCCGTGCGCATCCCGCTGGAAGGCAGCGTGCGGCGCAGCCAGCAGCAACCCTCAACCATGCCCGCCCAAGCAGCGGCAGGCCGATAAGGAGACGACATGGCACCGAAGATCACCCTCACCGAACAACGCCTGTGCAAGATATGGGCGGCCGCGCAACTGGGCGGCGACTTTTACGAAACCAGCAAGACGCTGCACGAGATTGCAGCGGTGCTGAACGCGGAATGCAAAGCCGAAGCTGGCGCGCTGTTTGGCGACGCCTCGGCGCTGGCCCTGCACCGGGCGATTGAAGACATCAAGGTGGCACACAGGCCGGTTGAAGACTTCAAGGAAGCGGTGGCGGCATGAATACGAAAGCGCTCACCACACTCTGGAACGTCACGCAGGAGCACATCGGCACCAGCGGTGCACGCATCTCGGCTGGCGTGCTGCTCGGGCTATACAACGGCACACGTTTCCCGCTTGACCTGACCCAACTGCGCGGCCTTGACAGCAGCCTGCGCGAAGCGGCGTTCGAAGTCATGAAGGCCGACTCCACCTACTGCCAGATGGAGGTGCACGAGTGGCTGAACAGGCTTACAGGCCGCCACGACTTTGGGCAGCGGTTCGAGCACCTGGCGCACGAATACAACATATTCAAGCGCGGTCGATGCAAGAAGGATTATCTGGTCGATCTGCATCCGCGCAGGATTACCTTGGCGGAGGCAGCATGAACCACTTCCCACCCTTTGCCCCATACCCACAAACCGCACGCTGTGGCCGCGTCCTGCGCCGCCCTGACAGGACTAACTTCGTGTTTGTATCTGGTGAAATGCAGCCAATTATCGCGAGTCCAGATGATCGACGCTACATGGTCGATATGCCAATCACGGAGCCAGACGCCAACACCGGCGACCGCATCGTCGCAACCGTTTGCGCCATCGGCATCGTCGTGCTGCTGGTTTTGCTGATCGTGGAAAAGGTGGCGACGTGACCAAGCCAACTTCAATCGACCAGCGCACCACCGCAGCCACCCGGCGCCAGGCCATCCTCAACTTTCTCAACGCCAACCCCGGCGCGCAGATGGGGCCGATCGGCAACGCGCTGTTCGGCGAAGGCAAGTCGCGCAGCCGCCACCACAACACCGTCAGAGTGATGATCGAATGGGGCGAAGTGCGGTTCGAAGGCAACGCCCGCGCACGCCGCTACTGGGCAACCAAAAAAACCACCCGCAGTGCCGACGAAGTGCAGCAGGCGTGCGAAACCGGCATCCGCAGCAAGAACTTCGACCGCATCCACGAAGCCGCCACACGCGTCACCAACACCAGCCTGGGCATCTACGTCCACATCCCCGGCGAAGACAAGCACGGCAGGCCGGGAGAAGGCGGGCAAGGCTGCCTGCGCCCGGCCATCCACGTCAACTGTGAACAATTTTATTGAGGTCATCATGCAAACACTCATCCAGAACGACAACGGCGGCATCGTAAATGAATTTAATGTGCTGCCCGCCGTGCAAAACGAATCACCGCGCCACTTCATCAAAAATGATCGCGGCGGAATCACCTACGTCAGTCAGCAGCCTTTCGGTACATCGCCATTCAGGCGCACCGACTCGCTTGCCGACGTTCGCGTGCTGGTAGATGCCATGAAAGACCTGATCGCCGCCCATCGCGCATTTTGGCCAAATCCCTACCCGGTGCCGGAAGACGTACACTGCGCACTGCTTGGCGCCGACTATGCACTTGCCCGCGTACGCGGCGGAACCCTGCGCCAGTTTTCAGAGGAAGGCGACCAGTGAGGCCGCCCGTCACCTACCCAGTCAGTCTGGCTGATCTTGTCAACATTGCCGATGCGGCCGCCGAACTGGACGCGATGAAAATATTTTATGTCGACCGGCCAGACCTGCAGAAGCTCATCGCCGGACGTGTCGACCAGCTGCACGACATCGTTCAGCGGGCAGCGGCGCATGATGCCGAGTTGATCTACGCACCGAGCGACGAACCAGCAGAAGAGGGCGCGCCGTAATGTCTGTCGTATACGAAGAACTGGTGCGGTTTTTCTTTGAAACTGGCGCCGCCAATCTGTCCGGCAACAATGGCCGCGCGCGCGTCGAGTCAGCGTTTTTTCACACCATCGAAAAAGCCAGCAAGGACACCCGCGCAGAAAGCGATGCGCAGATCGCCGCACTGCAGGCATGCTACGACACCCTGCTAAACAACGCTGCGGATGCGCATGAACGCATCGCCGTGCTTGAGGCGGACATCAAAACGCTGTGCGCGGCGATGTCTACGACCAGCCAGGGCAATGCGCAACTGCTGGCTGAGAATGCCAACCTGAAAGCAGTCATCAACGACCTAGAAATCGAATTGACAGACACACTGGAAGCGGCGGAGATCAAGCCAACATGAAAAAACGCGGCGCCCACTTCACCCGCCGGATCGATCCACAGGCCGGCCTCCACGCCATCAGCATGCTGCACCGGCTCAACGCCACCCAGCAGGCCGACCTTGGCGTTGCCCTGCGCTTCAGCCTCGAATCCATCCGCACCGGCCGCGCCACCGAGCAGGAATTCCACACCCTCGCGGCGTGCATCAACGTCAGCCTGGTGCTGTGCGAACGCGGTGTCGCAGCCGACTACCTGCCCGCCGTCAAGCTGGCACAGGCCGGGCTGCTGCGTCTGCTCAAGCGCGGGCGTGAGAGCGGCCGCTGGGTGTTCGACGGCCCCGGCATGCAGGACGTCCTGCACGGCATCGAACTGCACGAAGCCCAGCTCGCCTTCGTCACCCGCAAAGAAGCCGCCGAAGCCATGCGCGAAGTGATGCGCCGCATCGATCGCGGCGATGTGTTCGAGGAACAGCGCACATGACCCACCTGGCGCTGTTCCTGTCGGCATTCTTCACCGTTTTTTTGTTGGGATGGCAGCAGAAGAACGTCCATGGCGGGCACTACATCGCCGCCATCATCACCAGCTTCGGCATCGGCGGCGCGCAGATATTCCTGTGGCGGCTGGTGCCAGAGGCAAACGCAGGGCAGATCGTGGCTACGCTGGCGGGTGGGCCGCTTGGGATTGTGGCTGCGATGTGGCTGCATCCGAGGCTGATGCGGAAGTCGCCCAACGCCCAAGGTGAGCAGCCGGCCGCAACGAACTGAACGAGGTGAATGAACATGGAAAACCAAAACGAAGCCGCTGATGGCCGGTCTGCCTTGACCGCAGAGTTAGGCTACGCACGCAAGATTGAGGAACTGATTTCCGAGCGCGATATTTGGCGGGACAGCGCGGTAGATGCACAGGTAAAGGTTGACGACCTGAAGCAACACCTGCGAGCTGTGCTTGAGATTTGCCGCGTGTGGGAACCTGATTACTCAAGCGGGATGGACAGACGGACATTGGCGCTGGCACATGAGGCAGAACGCAGTGCCTAACGCCAGCAATGAGGGTCCGGCGCTTTAGCGACGGTCCCGCTCGATTAACTTGTTGTGCCCCTGACATGGAGAAGACGATGGCCGGATTGATTGAAACCCACGGATTTGTAGCTGACTGCGACTGCCTAGACTGCGCGATTATTGCCAGGGACAAGTTGCGGGCTTTTGCACAGGACGTGATGGAGTGCTGGCCGATGGGCGATGTGGACGGCGGCGCATTGCAGGACATGGCAGAGAAAAATGGGCTGATTGTTGCCGAGGTAAGGCACGAGGACTGTTCAGACTCAAACGGAAATGGCTGCAATTGCGCCGGATGCAACAGCCCACAAGATTGGGAACTCGGCGTGGTTTGCTACCGCAAGCAACCGCTACTGCTGGGGCACAACGCCACTGAATTAAGCCGGGCCACACTGTCGCAAGATAAGACCGATGCAGCTTAATGGCCTCGGCTTGAATGAATTGTTGGGCACTGGACCAGAGAGGAAAGACGATGATCCGCGAAAATAGATACATTGTGCTGAAGCTGACTGATGTGAAGGACTTACCCGAATGGCTGGGGTTGCACCTTGACCGCGTGCTTGACGAGATTGACTCCATCAGGCGCGGAAAAGCGAAGCAACCGCTGCAATGTGTGGTTATTGAAAATGACTGGCCTGAATACGAGCCGACGTGGCAGGCCATCGAGCAGCGTATTGATGAGGTGCCCAACGCTGAAATAACCGGGCGCACGCTGGCCCAAAACGAAGCCGACGCCGCTTAGGGCGCTCCGGTTGATTGTTGTGTTGGGCACTGGCCCGGAGAGGAAATAGAACATGCTTAGATTGGTTTTTGCAATGCAGATAGCTTTTATTTACATCGTTATTACTGGGATCGGATGGTCGTTGGTGTTGGGGCTTGATTTCCCCACCTGGAAATTGTGCGTCGTTGGCTTTATGCACGCATTCATCGCGCTTACCGGCAACAAAGTAATGCGATTCCTTGATGCGCTGGCGGTACCCAACGCTGAGGTAACTGGCGCGCCGACAACCGGCGCAAACAAAGGAGATGAAGCATGAATACCAGAAACACCAAAACGAAGCTGCTGATCGGCGCGTCCATGTTGACCGCCGTGTTCGGCACGGCTGGCTGCTCTGATGCGCAAAGGGCCAATATGGGCCGCTATGGCGAGCGCCATGAAATTGTTTGCTACTCGGGAGGAAAAGAGATCGTTAGAAGCGAGAGCACCGGAAAGCCGATGGGGTCAGACAATTTTATTACATGGAGCGATGGAAAAACCGGCTGGGGGTCTACTGCTGACTGCGTTTACCACGCCATCAACTGATGGGGCCGAACGCATCAGGTAACAAGCCGCCCCTACGGGCAAACGATTAACGAATGACGCTTGCGGGCGGTCTTGTTGACCGCCGTGTTATGCGGCTTTTTGGAGAGAGTGATGACACAAATTGACGACGAGAAAATGCGGGACATTACTTCGGTGCTGATCGAAGGGCTGAACACGGACGGCGCGCACCACAAACAGTACGCAATGGAGCAGGCGCTAAAACTGCTGGTTCCGGATGAGTTTGATGACTGCAAGGCGTCGTGGCAATGGATGCCCGGCATTGCCGCATAACGGCAGCAATAAGGGGCCGGCGCTTTAGCGCCGGTCCCGCTTGATTAACGGGTTGGGCGGCCTTAAGGAGATAGCGATGCCAAGAAACGAAAGCGGATTAAGCACCAAAGCGCACTGCTGCCTGTGCGCGCACTTCATTGACGCGTTTGCAGAAGAAGGGCGCACGTTCGAGATGCCCGCAAACCTAAAGAATTTTTCTGGCGAGATTGCGAAGCTGACAGAAAATGATCTGCTTTCAATCCCCGGCGTCGGGAAGACCACAGCAAAAGAAATACGCGAATGGCTTGCGGCGCAAGGATACGCGGTGCGGACGCCCAACTTAAATTCGACGACATAGCGGCGTCCAATAATCCGTAGCTCTGTCCGCGAACCTGTCTATAAACAGATGCTGGAGGCATGCCATGACTCAACTCACGGAAGCAAACGCGACAGCGCAACAGGACACCGAACCCGCACCGATAAAGCCGCGCCTGCTCGACCAGATGCGGCAGGTGATCCGCGTCAAGCACTACAGCCTGCGCACCGAGAAAACCTACATCGCATTGGTGGTGCGCTTCATCCGCTGGCACAACCTGCGCCACCCGGCCGACATGGGTTCAGCCGAAATCGAGGCTTTTTTATCCATGCTGGCCAACCAGCGCGACGTTGCCGCCAGCACGCAGAACCAGGCACTGGCGGCACTCCTGTTCCTCTACAAACACGTTCTTGGCATCGATCTACCGTGGCTCGACGGCATCACTCGCGCGAAGAAACCCGCACGCCTGCCGGTAGTGTTGAGCCAGGGCGAAGTCGCCGCTGTGCTGGGCCACACCAAAGGCGTCAATGGCCTGATCATTCGCCTGCTCTACGGCACCGGCATGCGCCTGATGGAATCGCTGCGGCTGCGGGTTAAAGACATCGAGTTCGCCAGCAACATCATCATGCTGCGCGACGGCAAGGGCGGCAAAGATCGCGTAGTGCCGCTGCCAGCTGCGCTGGCGCAATCCCTGCGCGCCCAGCTCGCGGCCCGCCGCCAGATGCACGACGTCGACCTCGCGCGCGGCATGGTCGATGTGGAGTTGCCGCACGCCCTGTGGAGAAAATACCCAAACGCACCGAAGGAATGGGCGTGGCAGTACGTCTTTGCCGCAGCCAACTACAGCACAGACCCACGCACCGGCGTCATCCGCCGCCACCACATCCACGAAAAGACCATCCAGCGTGCCATGCGCGCGGCCGTGGTCGCTGCCGGCATTCAGAAGCCGGCAAGCTGCCACACTTTACGACATAGTTTTGCAACGCACCTGCTCGAAGCCGGATCAGACATCCGCACCGTGCAGGAACTGCTTGGCCACAGCGACGTGAGCACGACCATGATCTACACCCACGTCGTCAAGCGTGGAGCGGCAGGGGCGATCAGCCCGCTCGACAGGCTGGCAACTTGACCGTGCCAAAACCCAACAAAGCCCGCTACGGCGGGCTTTTTAACGGTTTACTTTGCGACTCTCTCGGGCATCCTAGCGATGCGAAAGCTATACTAGGGAATTCCCCGTTTTTGTAGATAATTTCCATGCCGAAAGTGTACAGCTATTTGCGGTTTTCCGACCCCAAACAGGCGGCTGGATCATCCGCCGACCGGCAGACGGAATATGCCCAGCGCTGGGCGGCGGAACGCGGGCTGGTGCTGGACGAATCGCTGTCGATGCGCGACGAGGGGATGAGTGGCTACCATTCTCGGCACGTCACCCACGGCGTACTCGGGGTATTCCTACGCGCGGTGGAAGACGGCCGCGTCGAGGCTGGGTCGGTGCTGGTGGTGGAAGGCTTCGACCGGCTTTCGCGCGCAGAGCCGTTGAAGGCGCAGGCGCAGCTGACGCAGATCATCCATGCCGGGCTGACGGTGGTGACGGCAGCGGATGGGCAGGAATACAGCATCGAGACGATCAAGGCCAACCCCTACAAATTGATCCACAGCCTGGTGGTGATGATCCGCGCGCACGAGGAGTCAGACACCAAGAGCAAGCGGGTACGGGCGGCGATCCGGCGCCAGTGCGAAGGCTGGGTGGCGGGCACGTTTCGCGGGGTGATCCGCAACGGGCGCGACCCGCAATGGCTGCAGCAAGACGGCATAGGATGGGCGATGATCGACGAGCGGGCGGCGGCGCTGCGCTATGCGGTGCAGCGCTTCATCGAAGGGCTGGGCGCGACCAAGATCATGCGCGAAATGGCGGCGCTTGGCATGGCGATGACCGACTCGGGCAAGCTCAATGGCCCCACTCTCTACCGCACGCTGCGCAACCGCGTGCTGATCGGAGAGCGCGAGTTTGACATCGGTGGCGAGGTGTTCCGGCTGGCCGGCTACTATCCGCCGCTGCTGACCGCAGACGAATTCGATGCGCTGCAGGTGGCACTGGATCGCCGCCAGGGCAAGCGCGGCGTCGGCGAAATCCCCAGCCTGCTCACCGGCATGGGCATTGCCGTGTGCGGCTATTGCAACGCTGCCATCGTCAGCCAGAACCTGATGGGACGCAAGCGGCAGGAAAACGGGCGGCCATGGCCCGGCCACCGGCGGTTGATCTGCACCGGAAACGCCAGCGGCAAGGGTTGCCCGGTGCCGGGCTCGATGCAGGCCGCGCCGGTGGAGCGGGCGTTGATGCTGTACTGCGCCGACGCGATGAGGATGGATGCGCTGCTGAACGGCGGCGACTACGGCCAGGCACAGCGCGCGGAACTGGCGACCGCACGGCGCACGCTGGCCGCTGCCGAAGCCCAGCTCGAACGACTGGCGGCAGCGCTGGCCAGTGACGACGGCGTGGTGCCGATCACCCTGCTGCGCAAAATCCGTGATCTTGAAGCGGAGACCGAAACGGCTAAAAAGTCCATCGACGGACTCGAACGCGAGCTGGCCAGCGTGCGGCCGGTGGCGTCACCCGATATGGCGGACAAGTGGCTGGCGCTACTGGAAGGGGTGGAAGCGCTCGAAACCGACGCCCGCATGCAGGCGCGCGAGCTGACCCGGGCGAGCTTCAGCCGCATCACCATCTGGCACGCTGGCAAGCATCCCGCCGATCACCTTGCCGGCGGCGGCAAAGTGATCGAGATGGAATTGACCGCGCGCGGCGGCGGCTCGACTGAGATGAGGATTGACCGGGAAACGGGCGGATTGATTGAATAGCGGGGTATGGTTGGGTATCGACCCCGCGATTTAAATGCCTCTAGAGCGATCCTGCGGGGGCGTTTTTTCAGCCACTACGCCCAGCCATAGGAGGCAGGCATGCTGGTACTGTAGACAGACTGCTGGTGGATGACCTGCCCGGTTTTTGGGTGGGCCGAAATCACCATGCTTTTGGTTGCATCGTAGGGCAAACCGGAATGAATGTTCGACCGCAAGTGGCCGACATAGGTTTCCAGGTAAGCGCCATAGACAAGCTGGTGCGCGATCAGGCCATGCAGTCCAATTTGCCCGATGACACCGTTGTACTCGTTGTAAAACTCGGCACCATATACTGAATTGATATAAGGCTGAACCCCGAATTCAAAGCTGCCAAACCCACCGGTCAATGGATTGACCGCAACAGGCGGAAAAGAATGCGCCATGTCGCCGCCACCCAAAGAGGTGCCGGAATACGAATGCGTCATGCTCCCGCTGTAAAGCCAATTACCAAACGCATCGCTGACTCCGGTGACGGCTCTGTTGTATGACATCTGGTAAACCGTCGAGTGCATCACGGATCCATCGCCGAGCCTGATGATGCTCACCGTTTGCGTGGAATTCATGGTCCTTGAAAAATCCACGGTTTGACCAGCGTCAACGCTGCATCCAACCAAATGCCCACTAGAACAGGTTGTGCAGGTACTGGTGTAAGTGTAGTCGGCATGGGTTGTGACCGTCACATAGGCGACTTTAGAGGCGATAAACTGCGCGACACCAGCACTGTCGAAATAGGCACCGATGAGGTTTTGAGCGCTGCCTGTTTCAGTTACAACCCACCCGCTGAGTCCCTGCACCCAGACACCAGGTGCGGAAGTGCAGGCGTCTGCATCGATTGCCGTTCCGGGATTGCTGGTGCTGGTTGAAGGCGTGCCAAGGATGTCACCGCGCGACTTCAGCAGCGTGAGCGTGGCGGCCGTCTTGCTGATGTTAAGTTGCAGAAACCCGCGCGGCTGGCTGAATCCTTCAATGGCGGAATCGCACACGCCGAGGATGGCATTTTGCCCATCGGGCGACACATCGAAAACCACCAGCTTGAGCGCCGTGCTATAAAAATCAGGCGAATAAGAACCAAACGGCAGCTGGCCACACGGTGTTAGGACACTCGACACCAGCGAGATCGGTGCAGGCGGTGCATCCTCTGAAAACAGCCCGAATGGGGTCAGGGTCAGCGTGACATACGCCGTGCCGCCTCCCACCGATACCTCAACTGATCTGAATAGCGAACCCACGCGCCAGGTATCGCCGACGCCAAAACTCACCAGCCAGTTGCCGCCGATGGCGGTGCGGTAAGTCACATTGTTGGTGCCGCCGAGGGTGGCATAGTCGTGCCAGGTTTCATCTGCAGGCTGCACCTCTGGCAGGGTGAACACCGGCGGCGTGAAGACATGTCCGGGCACGACATGCTCCAGCGCCGGCGTCACCCATAGCTTGTCGCTTTGCCGTGCCGAATAAATGGCCGGATGGGCAATGCCTGATCCGCCATCGGCCAGCGTGGTGCCGGTCACGATACCATGATGCGAGTTGCCCCAGGCCACCATGCGGGACAGGATCGGCTGCCCCAGCTGCGGTTCATCCATTAAACCGGCTCCTTGAAAACGAACACCACCTCATTGTCGGCGCCGTCCTTGAACTTCATGTCCTTGATCGGCTTGTATCGCATCGTGAAGATGCCATCCGACGACGCCACGACGACCTCTGTGTAATAACTGCGATCGGCGAACAGCGTCTCGGTCAGCGGACTGGCGATGCCACCGCTTTTTTCCATCGGCGCCAGCCCGGTCTTGCCGCGCATGGCTACCGGGTCGCTCACCGGGTCCAGCCTGATTTCGGGTGCGGGAGGCTTGACCAGCCGGGTCAGATCATCCTGCATCGCTTACACCGGGCTTTCGGTCAGATCCTGCGTTTGCAGCGTCAGGTCGGTATAGCTGCCGGCAGACGTGAGCGCCGAGGCGCGCCGCGTGTAAATCGGGATCGCATTGGCCACCTCGCTGTTGATCGTGTGCGACAGCGTAAGCGCCGCCCCTGCGACTGCCGTGGCAAGGCCGCCGCTCGACAGCGCCAGCTTGAACTCGCTGTCTGGCGCACCGGTCCCGCCATCGGCATCGACAATGCTGACGACGATGGCGCCGACGCCGGGATCAGCAGTGAGCTGCGCTTTCATGCCCGTGGCCGCCGAGCCAAAATAAATCAACTTGTCGACTGCTCCCAGCGAGCCATCGGTGTACTGGCTGGCCGTCAGCGGATTAACCAGCGGATCTGCGGTGATTTCCTGCGTCAGTGCCGCATCGTGAAAAAACTTGAATGAAGTGCTCATCGGATAATCCTTATGGAATGGTGAAGCTAAGGCTGCCGGCCGGGATGACCACGTTGTAGGTCTTGTCAACAGGCTTGACGATCGGGTTGCGGTCTGCATCATCGACGCCGGGCATGGCGACGCGGAACCCCGTTTCGGGATAAGACCCGGCGGTAAAATAGGGATTGGGGAAAGTGGTATCGCCATCCACCGGCACGGCCTTTACCGAAATCGTTGGCGGCGGATTGATCAGCAGTCCCATCAGACCAGGCTGATACGGCGTCACGCCGAACACGCTTGTCGTCAGCGACGCCGCGGCCGCAGCCCAGTCCTGCGTTTCCACCGCAGGCGCCGGCGCATCGGGCGGCAGCAGCGTGGTCGGCGTGATGATGCCCGCGCCGCCGGCGCCAAAAACGGCCAGCCCGAATTCGGTCACGGCACTGCCAGCCGTAAAGTCGAGCGTGTGAACGACGCTCGCCACCTTGCCATCCGCCACCATCTGCGGCGTGCTGATCGCAATGCGCTTGTCGAGGTCGAGTTCCGGATTGCAGAGCACCGAGTTGATCACGCGCGCGCTGCGATGGCTGCCAAGAATGCGCACATTGGCCTGGTCGAGTAGCGTCTGGATGGCATACTCGGCATCGATTCGCGGCGCATCCGGCATGTAGTCCATGTCGCCCGCAGCCGCCATCAAGGGCGCCACGTCCAGCGCCGACTCCCATGCGCTGCCGCTGAAGGCGCTTTCCAGCGCGCCGCGCAGCGAAGCCGGCAGCATGCCATTGGCCGTGATCGATTCGGGCGCCTTGACCGTGATGCGGTAAGCCTCCTCAACTGTCTGGCTATGGCGCTGCGCCAGCAGCATAATAGCCATGTCGATGGCGCCCGCGTTCGGCACCACATAGCCGCCGCTCGAATGCGGAATCGTTGCCGGAGCCGGTGAAAAAATCCCCCTTGTCACCGTCCAGCCAGAGCCGCCTGCCGCCGCCAGAAAATCCGCCTGCACCGGATACTGATAGCCAGCCGGCAGCATGTCGATGTGGGTTCCGCTCCAGCCGACCGAGGCATAACGCTGGCGCAGTCGCGGGTAGCGATAGTCAAACTCGATCGCCACCTGGTTGACCAGCGTGGAGCGCTGCGGCAAGGTCATGACCGACTTGTCATAGAGCAGATCGCCGACGCCGAACGTCGCCCAGGGGGCGGCAATCTGCCACGGCGTCACCCGCATGCCGCCCTGCGACGAGGCATCCAGGCTGCCGGCCACGGTCGACAGCCGCGCCAGCGCATAATCCCAGTTGTCCGAAATACTGTCCTGCACCGCCTCGGTATAGCGTCCACCGACCAGCGCATCGATCGTGCCGCGCGGCAAGGCCGCCACCCGGTTCTGCAGGTCATCAGTGCATGAAAGCCGGAGCAGGCAGCTATTCGGATCATAGTCAGGCGTATCGACGCGGCCGGTAAACAGACGCCGGTTGACGGGTACCCCTGCAATCAGCAGCACGTAATCCAGCGTGATCAACTTGCCCACATAATCAAGCGGCACGATCGTCCCGGAAGGCGGCTTGAGGGTGAGTCTGGCGATCCTGGCCGCGCCCTCATCGGCCGTCACCGTCGCCACACCAGTCAGCATGGACGACACATCGGCCCCATCGATGCGGCAGGCGGCGGTCCAGCTTGCCACATGGCCCGGCGCAAGCACCGACAGCAGCGTGGCTGCAACCGATGGCCCGCTGGCATACACGGTCAGCCGGGTCGACGCCACGGAAGCGCCATGCGGGTGGGAAACGGTCAGCCGCGTTGAGGCAATCGACGGCCCGCCGACCGGCAGCGTCACGGACAATAGCGTGGAGGCAACCGATACGCCGGTGAACAGCGTGCCGTCGAAGGTATATAGCGCGCCCTCATCGGCCACCGGCGTATCGCGGCTGTATTCGCCCACAACCACCGAGCGACCGAGTTTATCGATCGCAACCGAACAGCCAAAGCGCGCGCCCGCTTCCGGCGTACCGGGTGAAAAAATCGTGCTGCCGAGCGTCAGCGCGGACGCCGACAGATCATAAAAGTGGCAACGGCCGCTGTGGGTCGAGTCGGCATACCAGCCCTGCTCACCGATAACCAGCGTCGAGGCATCACCCGAAAGCGCAACCCCCGTTCCAAAATTGCCATAGGCGACTGATCCATGCGCAGACACCAGCCGAATCGTCCAGCCGCTGCCATTCCAGTCGTAAACATACACGCTGCCGGATGATGCGCCGGCTCCAATATTGTCACCCGTCGCACCAACAGCCAGCACCATGGCGTCCGCAGACAGGGCAACCGACCAGCCAAAAAAAGCATTGGCGGTCATATAATAGACGGCACCAGCCGCCTCAACCCATGCCGATCCGCTCCACGCATAGGTGCGCACCAGCCCGCCATTGGCATAGACAGCCGAATAGTTGGGTATGCCAACCACAAGCGTATTTCCGTCAGATGACAGGGCGACGCTGGTGGCAATGGTCGAGGCTATTTTTACGCCACGCAGTACCCAGGCGCTGCCAGACCAGTCATACACATACACGCCTGCCGCAACCGTCGCCACGGCCAGCACCGTACCGTCATCCGACAGCGCGACGCCGTGCCCGAACTTGTAATTGCTTGCGGCATCCGTAGCCACCAGCACTGCACCGCGCTGCGTCCAACTCGAACCCGAGCGGTCGTAAATATAAACCCCGCCCTGGTTGTTGCTTGCACCTTCCCAATAATCCGATCCAACCGCCAGCACATCGCCATTGCCAGACAGCGCACAGCTGATGCCGTACTGATCGCCGATCGCAATATCGGCTGCCGCCAAGACACTCCCGCGCTGCGCGACCTCCATCAGACCTCCTCCGCCTCAAGCGACCACGCATAGGCCGCTCCGGTCATGTCGAGCGATTCTTCGGGGCCGCTGCTGTAGCACGACAACTTCGGGTAGTACATGAACTGATACGAGGTCGCGCCCGTGACGGCGGTAGCGGTGGCAGCGTTGACCAGCACGCTTACCGGCGTGGGCACCAGCTCGTTGCCGACCACGGCCAGCGCGATGACGTTGACCGCAAGGTCGCTGCGACGGGCTGCGGGCAGGGTGGCGTTGACGGTGGCGCTGTGGATCGCGCGCGGCTGCATGCACAGGATCTCGACCGGCGCAGACCAGTCGACACCGGCCAGCGCGGCAGGCGCCCAGCCGTCGCCGCTGATGCTAGTGGTGAGCTTGCGCCAGTGCTGCTGCTTGACTGCCGCGCCGTTGAGCATGCGGTGCACCGTGGCGCCTTCGAGCGGGCCGTAGGACTGCGTGGCAGGGAAGGTTTGCAGCGCGATCTCGACGCCGGCGATCTTGAGGGTGGGGACGCTCATCGGCGGTTGCCTCGTTTGAGTGCTTCGGTGCGCAGGGCTTCGGACATCGAAGATGCATAGCCAGACGCACCGGCGCCAGGTGAAACTGGAGTTGTATTTATCACCCCGATCTTGGCGATGATCTGGTCGAGGTCTGAAATCAATTGCTGCGTTTGCGGTCCCGGCTTGATGTCGACCTTGACTTCCTTGCCGATTCCGTCAAGCGACGCCTTCAGTTTTTCCGACTGGGCTGCAGCCATGTCCTGCTGCTGCGCCAAACCCTGATAGCGCGCCCGCTCATCAGCGGCGGCGCGTTCCAGCGCGGTGGCTTCTGCCAGATTGGCCTGGCGGCGCAGGCTTTCCTTCTTCGATACATCCTCAATGCCGTCTGCCAGCGTGCGCAGCGCTTCGGCCTGCTGCTGTACGCTGTCAAGACTTTCGGTGGCGGCGGTACGCTGCAGCTTCATGGCTGCGATGGTGGCGTCGAGCGCGGCCAGTGCCTGCGCTTCTGGACCATCGCCAACCGTGCCGCCGTTGGCCTCGGCGCGCAGTTTTTTGGCCTGCTTGAGGTAGTCTTCTTCGGCCTTGGCCGATTCTGAGAAGGCGGATTGCAGCGCGCTTTGCAGCCGCTTTGCATCGCTGATCTGCTCGTTTACCGATTCTTTCAATGATTCGGCAATGGCCTTTTTTGATTCTTTCGCGGCATCTGCCTTGCGCACATCGTCTTCGGCAGCCTTGGCATTTTCCTTCTTTGCTGCTGCGGCCTTATTCTCGACGGCGATCTGATCTTCCAGCAACTTGATCAGCGCGCGCTGCTCTGCGGCAATGGACGAGGCACGAAGGCTGTTTCGGCTGGCGCCGTCGGTTACTGCCGCTAGCTTCTCGCGGGCCCGCGACAGCTTGTCGGTAGCTGAGGTGACGCGATCGAGCGTGTCCGGGTTGATGTTGCCGAAACCAAAAAAGCGGATTTTGTCGAGCGCCGACCCTTTCTGGATAACATCATCCATCGCCGACAGGTATTCATTCAGTGACGGCAACAGACTGCCGATGATGCCCTGACTGGCGCCGGCAGCGTGCGCCTTGATCTTGTCCAGGTTGTCGCCGAACTTGTCGGCAGCAGCGCCCATTTCGTTGCTCAACACTTTACCAAGCGCAGCCGCCTCCTCTTTCAGGCGGCGGATGCCGTCGCCGCCTTCATTCAGCAACGGGATCATGCCGGGTCCGACTTTCTTGCCGAAGATGTCGATGGCCAGCGAGGTCTTGGTCACGCCGTCCGGCAGCAGGGCAAAGCGCTCGGCCAATGCCTCCAGCGCATCGGCCGGGTCAGTAAACTGGGCAGGGTCAATGCGCAGCGTGGCGAAGGCGTCAGCCACTTCGCCCTTGCCAGTTTTGGCCGAGTCCATCGCCGCCACCAGCGCGATTAGGCTTTTCTCCATGTCCTCGATGCCATTCTGCTTGCCTGCGTATTGCAGCGATGTCAGGTTCTCGACCGTGGTGCCGGCGCGTGCTGCGCTGTCCGCCACATCGTTCATCGAGTCGACCACACCCTTGAGCTTGCCGACGAAATACACAACCGAGATGCCGGCGAATAGGTTGCGCAGGATGCCGCTCAAGCCGGTGGCGGATTCGCCAAGCGAATTGATTCCGCCCTTGGCCGATGCAAATGCGGCCTTGGTGCGGTCAACCGCGCTCAGGATGATCTGGGTGATCGGATTCGCCATCAGGGTTTCACCGGGTCAACTGTTGCGCCATGCCAGGCCACCAGCGCGTTCATTCGTTCGGCGCAGGTTTCGTAGAGGCGGTTGGCGTCGGCGATCCAGTACGCAACGTCCCGATCAGAGGCGGCAAGGTGGGCGGGACTTTCACCAGCAGGCTGGCCGGGGGTTTCGACAAGGCCCCAATCTGAGCCGGGCTGCAGCAGGCCGACAGCAGCGCCAGACAGGCAAGGGGTGCCAGCGGTAACGGATGGGACATAGCGGATCACCTTGACGGTTTTGGTTACGATGCGGCCCTCGGCGGCGACGAGCTGCGCGGCGAGGCTGTCGGCGCGCCGGGTTTCGGCGGCCAGGCGTTTGAGGTAGGCGTCGGCGGAGCGGGTGCGGGCGGCGTCGGCTTGCGTGGTGGCGATGCGGTGGCCGGAATAGACGCCGCCGCCGAACAGCGCGGCGACGCAGGCGAGCATGATCCAGAAGCGGTAGGGCGCGAGCGCGGCGGCGATCATGGCGCGACCTGCTTGTCGGTCCACTCGCGGCCGAGCCAGATCGCCAGCACGCCGGCGACGGCGAGGCCGAACTCGGTCGCACCCATGGCCGGCACGGTGCCGAACAGCGGCAGGGTGGCGCCAGCCAGCACGAACTTGATCAGCAGCGCGGCGTAGGCGGCGGAAACGAAGGCCAGGGTGGTGGACTCGCGCCCACGGGAATCCTTGAGCGAGAACATCAGACCACCTTCCGGTAGCGCACGGCGCCGTCACGGTGCAGCGCCAGCAGCACTTCGCCACGTTGCTGTCCGTCTTCGCTGTGGCTCACGTGCACCCAGCGCGAGAATTCGTCGATCACCTGGTCGAACGGCAGGTCGAGCGCGCGGATCAGTGCCACCACGTTGGCGGTGGACATGCCGGGGATGATGAAATCGACCGCCTCGCCTTTGCAGTGCTGGCTAGATGGCGCGCCGCCGATGCGGGCGTTGACGTTTTTGGCGCGGTAGCCGCTGCTGACGATGATGGGCCGCTTGACGTGGGCGCGCAACGGTTCCAGCACCTTGACGCACAGGGTGCGCAGGGCGTCGATCTGGGGTTCGCCCGGGCTGTTGTCCAGCTCGAAGCGCGCGGCCTCCTGGCTGATGGTCAGCTCGTCGAGCGTGAAGTGTTCGGTGAGATTCATTTGCCGTTCCTCATGCGTGCCGCGATGGCTTTTTCGTGATCGATCAGGCAGTCGCGGTCGCAGTAAATCAGCTCTGGTTCGAGCGCCTTGCCGCAGCTCATGCACCGGCCGCGCCGAACCGGCACCGGCTTGCGCAGACTCAGCGCAAAATCGCGTGCCATCTGTTCGTGATGCTCTGCGCGTTCGGCGTCGTCCATGCTGCTAACCCCGCCACTGCCCGGTTTTGACGAACAGCCAGACCGCAGCGGCAAGTGCCAGCAGCGGAATTGAGGCCTTGGCTGCTGCGCTCATCAGCTTGACGGTCCACCAGAAGCCCTTGAGGTTGCCCAGCGCTTCCAGCACATCAGCCACCCGCCCCAGGTTCTGGTTCAGGTTTTTCATGTTCTCGGCCATGTCGCGGTGGCTCACCAGCAGTTTTTCGATTGAGGATTCGCAGTCGGCAACCCGTCCATGTAAATGCAAAACCGCATCCTCATCGGTGCGGCGGCGGTGGGCGCTGGCCTGCGAATCAGGCGCATCGTTGTGGCGGCGCTTGACGAAGCGCGGGTCAGGAGTCTTGGTTCGGTCCACGGTCATGGTTCATCGCCATCAATGAAAACACCAACATGCCGGCGGTGAAGCCGGCTGCGCAGCCAGCCCAGAAAGCCAGCCAGGCCATCGATCAGGCGAAGTCGTATTTCCAGAACTTGGACGCGCCGACCTCAGTGATCGCCGAATCGGACAGCGACTCCCCGGGAATATCAAGCGGGTCGTAGTCGTCCCCAATCAGTGCGATCGATGCCGCGCCGCCCGGCTTGTAACGATGCACCGTCACAATGGCCGCCTTGCCAGACTGCGCTTCGTTAAGGCCAACAACGAACAGCTTGTAGACCTGCGCGCTTTGCGTGAGCGCCTGAACGCGCGAGCTGGCTAGTTTGGTATATGCAACGTGTAGATTCACAGCCCCGGCCACGGCATCCGGGATGGCGCTGCCAGACAGGACATAGATGCCGGCACCGTTAACGATGTAGTCCGTTCCATCGACATAGGTCGTTGTGTCCGTGGCATCCTTTACCACCACTGCAATGGTGGTATCGGGGATGAAGTCGAATGGCACCAGACCACCCTTGAACGCCACGTGTGGCTCTGCGGTAACAGCGGCGGCGGCGATGGTTGACCGTGAACCAAGTGCGGCCAGCGCCATGTTGTGCGCATTACGGTCATAGGCCTTGATGTTGATCGGGATGCCGGAGTTTCGGCTGATCGAGTTGGCCTTGCCGCCGCCCGCATTGGTGAAGTCCAGAATGGACTTTTCATCTTGCGACTGGCCGATGGTGATCTCGGAGCAGTTGCCCATACTGACCGCTGCCGAGAGCCCGTCATAAGGCTGCAGGAACGCCTCGCCTTTTCCGATAAATGAAGCATCTGCGATCTGTGACATTTAGGTCTCCTACGCTCAGGGCGTGTTGAATGTGTCGTGGAAAGTGAAGCTGCCGCGCACCTGCGCGATAACGATGTCGCTGCCGTCTTCTGGCGGCAGCACGCTGTAGCCTTCGAGGCGGGCATCGATGGCCGCGCCTTCGAGGTCGCGCGCGAGGTCGCCGAATAGGGCTTTTTTGAGGTCGCCGATCAACTGGTGGCCGGTGGCCAGCACGCTGGCGGCGGCGGCCTGCTCGGTGCAGGCTTCGGCGACGAAGTTGACGCGGATCTTGGCGGCCGGGCGATGCGGTACGGCGCTCTCGGCCTCGGCGCTTGTTTCGTGCAGGCGGCAAAATGGGAACGCCTCGCCGTCCTGGCGCGGCACCGGCCCCAGCAGCACCGATGCGCCGGCGTTGGTGGCGTAACCGTTGACGATGAGGATCGCCTGCAGGCGCGGCACCAGGCTGGTGAGCAGGGTATAGGCTTTGGTCACTTGAGCCACCAGCCGACGACATAGCCATCGTCCGATTCTGGGCGGTCGAGCTTCCAGCTGCTCTTGCCCATCGCGGCGATCTGGCCGGCGGTGTAGATGGCCGGGTTGACTGCGATCGCCACGCCGGGCGCGAAGCCGGCTGCGGTGGCGGTGGTTTTGAGCAGGCTGATGCGGTCGCGCCGTTCGCTGGTGAGGTTATATTCGCCGATCTGGTCGACACCCCGCGTGAGCGTGGCGTCGAACGCATAAGCGCCCTGGATCAGGGAGATATTGGAAAAAAGCGCAGCCGAAGCCGCCGCCGTCAGTGATTCGACGGCGGCGAAGTTCATGCCGTACCTTTCGGCGGGCGGACCCGCTTGAGGGGCACAGACCGCTTGACCGGCTCCACCACATACGCAGCGCGGCCGAGGCCGACCACGTAGGCGGCGGTGGGCGTGTCCAGGGGGACGACCGCACCGGCTTGCACCGGGGCGCCGTCAACCCAGAACGGGCGGACGACTTCGACCTCGACCATGATCAGGTAATCGTGGTCGCTGCGGAGAAGGCGCCAGCGACGCGGACGCCGATGTCGAGCGTCTGGAAGGCGCGGATGCCGGTGATGCCCGCCGCAAAGTTCGCGTAGGGGTTGCTGGCGATCTCGACGCTGCCCCAGTCCGCCACGATGACCTGGCTGAAGTCGCCGAAGATCATGGTCGCGGTCGGGATGTTGGTCGAGCTAGCGGCGCGGAAGCCTTCGATCTGGCCGTCGAGGATGTTACCTTTCCACAGCGTCGCCGAGTCGGTCGAGGCGATGCGGGCACGTGCCGACAGCAGTCCAGCGACAGCCGGGGTGGTGACGTAGGCACAGCCGCTGTTGAGCGCGTTGGCGGTAGCCACATCGACCTGCGCGTTGATCAGCGCGGCCAGATCCAGCGCGGTGCCGGTGAAGGCGCCGATGGATGCGGTGCCGAGGATGCCGACCGGCGCGCCGGAGCCGCCGGTGGCGAAGCCGGACGCATCGATCGAGGTGGCCAGCGTGCCAGCCAGGTCTTCCATGATGAACGCGTCGGCGTCAGGCGTGGACTGCTGCAACAGCAGGCGGGACACTTCGGTGTAGGCGCCCAGCACTTTCGGGCGCAGTTGCAGCAGGCCGAGGGTCTGCTGGCTTTCGGTGATGGCGGTGGCTTCGTTCGCCAGCCAGTAGCCGGTGGCGCCTGCGCTCTGCTTGGTGATGTCGGCATTGCCGACCAGGCCGGACAGGCTGCGTGCGCCCAGGTCCATCAGCAGGCTGCGTGCGCGCAACAGGCCAATGAAATCCTGCGGGCGCAGTTCGGTGGCGACCATATTGCCGCCGTTGGCTGCGGTGCCGACGGTCATGTCGCGGCGCTGCACTTCGTAGGGAATGAAGAAGCTGTTTTCTGCCTGGCGCTGGATGCCGGCGGACAAAGCCTTGTCGGCGAATGCCTGGCTGGCGGCGCGCTCGAGGCCGGCTCCGGTCCAGTCGTTCGACATCATCGCGCGGATGGCGCGGGTGATGCTGAATGCGCGGGTTTCCTGAGCGGAGAGGCCGACCGATGGGTCGAAAGTGGACTTGGTAGCGATGTGGTCCATCAGGCGGCGCGAGAACGCGTCGACCGATTCGCCGGTCTGCATCGCCTGGCGTACCAGCGGCTCGATGTCGAAGCGCTTGAACTGTTCGCCCAGGGCGAGCAGGTCGGCGACGCGCTTGTTGGCGGCGTCGCGGCCGCGGGCTTCGACGGCTGCTTCGTCGATGGTGATGACGGGATCGGGCATGTGTTGCTCCTTGATAATTGGGGTTTCGATGAGGGGTGCGGCTGCGGCGGCGGGTGCGGATTCGAGCGAGCGGCCGACGCCGACGCTGGTGTCTGCCGGCACGGTCACGAGCGAGTTTTCCAGCGGCTCCCAATCGATGACGCGATAGGTGGCGGGCTGGTCGGCTGCGCGCTCGAAGGCGCCGGCATAGGCATCAAGCGCGCGATGGAAGGCCGCCACGTCGCCCGGATGGTCGCGGTGACTACGCGAGAGCGTCCGTTCGAAGAGGCGACCGCTCAGGGCGCGTTCAATCTTGTCGCCGGACTTGCCGACGCTTTGCTCGATCACCGTGTGGATCTCGTAGCCGATGCTGGTTTTGCTGAGGATGCCGGTTTCAACCAGGGCGATGGCCTCGCGGCCCTTTTCGGTGGCGCTGGTGATGCGGACATCGCCGCGCACCACGTTGTCGGCGTCGCAGCGCACGCTGCCCGGCACATGCGCGCCGCGCAGGTCGTTCCAGTCGTGGTTGAACAGCAGCGCGGCGCCGTCGTTGAGGCGGCCGAGGCGCACTGCGGATTCGCTACAGTCAAGAATTTCGATGCCCCACCAGCGCGCGTAGGGCTGCTCGCTGGCGAACGACATCGCCACCACCAGGTCTTCACCTTCGCGGCGGGTGCTGGCGGGGTCGAGTTTCAGTTCGCGGGTCAGGGACATGTGCGGTTCTCCATAGGTGCCATTTCAGCGCAACGGGCGGAAGTGGTTTAGGCGCGGGGTTTCCGATTTCATGCTGCGGCGGGGATTATTGAAATAGCTCTTGCGCGTGCACGCATTGCGTGTATTATTCGATTCAAGGGCGGCACATTGCTTCCCACCGCGCCTCGGGAACAGGGGCTGGAGCAGAAAATGACAACCAAGATGACCAACACCGCTGTCGATACCTTTCTCGATATGTACGACTTCAGCATTGGCGATGCGGACGCTGGAATGGTGGCGCGCATCATGGCCGAGGGTGAGGCTGTCGGATTCGACCTGGCCTACGACCTCACCGGCAAGCCCGACCAGTACCTGACGATCCCGCAGGCGCTCCGTCTCGCAGGATGCAAAGATGCCTAACCATCCAAACCGCAGCCGGGCCGAGATCCCTGCACGTAACCCGACGTCGGAAGAGGTGCGCGCAGCCCGCGAGGCGGCGGGGCTTACGCAGACAGCAGCAGCAGAACTCATCCACTGCGCCCTGCGCGGGTGGCAGGAATGGGAAGCCGGAAACCGTAAAATGCACCCGGCATTCTGGGAGTTGTTTCGCATCAAGCTGGGACGATAGGATCAGCAGGCGCAGGCGCAGCGGCCACAGCATCGCCCAGCGTGATGTTTCGCTTGGCGGCCAGCCGCGCTTCGTTTTCCAGTTCGCTGAACACGTCCTCGATGTCGCGGCCGTTGCGTGCGGCCCAGGCGGTGCGGCTGTCGACGCCTTCCTTGAATGCAGCGCTTGCGGCGTTGATTTCCTTGAGCGGGTCGTTGCTCTGCCAGCCACGATGCTGCCAGGCGTGGGCGGCGAACTTGTCGGCCTTTTGGATCGGCAGCGGGGAGCCGTTGGGCAGCTTGATTGCACCGCGCCCGAGTGCGGCGGTGAGCCAGTGCGAAAACAGCACTTCCAGCCAGGCTTCCTCGAACCAGCGCTGATGGCGGCGCCACTGGTCGCGGTCGTCGTTTTGAGTGGCACGGATGCTGTTGTAGTTGAGGTCGGCGTGGTCGTTGCACAGCGCGGGGTAGGACACGTTCAGGCCGCTGGCCATGCGGCGGTGGGCTGACTTCATGAAGGGGTCAAACACTTCGTTCGGGTATTTACTGTCGACCGACGTCACCGTGGTGCCCACCGGTAGGGTGTCCCAGGTGCCGGGCGCGCTGGTGGAAAACTTACTGCCGTCCGCCTGCTCGTCGCCGGGCATCTGCGGTGCCTGGCCATCATCAGTGACGAAGAATCCGAGGTGGTCGGCGCCCTGTTTGGCCGCGAGCAGCGCGCTCAATGCGAACTCCCCGGCGAAGTGCATGCTCAGCATGGCGGCGTGCATCCACGGGATGCCGCGCGTTTGCCCTCCGCGGCGAGACTTGAAGCGGTGGATGATGTTGCTGGCGTCGACGCGGGTGGCGGTGCGCGCGCCGGTGGCGCCGCTGGCGAACCAGACGGCGACGGTACGGCCCATCGCGTCCTTTTCGATACCGAGCTTGATGGCGTTGACGCCCGCCGCCTTGGGGCGGTTATGCCAGGTGGCGATGGCTTCGACATCGACCGCGCGCAGGGCGTAGTCGAATTCGTTGCCGGCGGCCTTGCCGTACTCCTCGAACACCAGGTATTCGCCATCGCGCGCGGTGCCGCGTGCGATGTTCCACATCAGCTCGATCAGCGAATAATCGCCCGATACCTCGCACACGCCGCGCTTGCCGAAGCGTGCCCACGCCGCCTCGATCGCCTCACGTGCCAGCTGGTCGGATTCGCCGGGGCGGTTTTCGACCAGGCTGACCAGGCGCGGGCCGGTGTCGCCGACGATGTTGGTCTCGCACATTTCCAGATAGCGCAGCGCGAAGTCGTTGTCGTTTTCCAGATTGCGGGCGCGCTGGCGCAGGCGGTCGAGATCACCGCGCAGCTCTTCCACGATGTCGGCTTGCGTTGCGCGCCACGAATCGGTGAGGCGCGACAGTTGCGCGGCGGCGAAGGCGCGCGACATGGCGCGGTCGATCATGCGCGGGTCGGTTACGGGCTTAGGCTTGCGGCGAAACAGATCGGACAGGGCCATCAGAACCTCATGTAGATGCGGCCGCGACCGGGCCGGTTGCCGGCGGCGGCCTGCTCGCGCGCGACCTCGGCGGCATACTGGCTGCGCAGCGCGATCAGCTTGGACGTGTCGCGCTGGATCGAGCGATCGAGCCCAGAGGCTTGCATCAGGTCGATCATGTCGGCGGTGGCGCGCGACTCCAGCGCGGCCTCGATCGCCGCCAGCATGCGCACGGCGTGGCTGCGGCCGTCGAACGTGGTGAGCGCGGACAGGTTGGGGAGAACGGTGAGCGTGCCGGTGGCGGCGGTTTCGCGCGCGGAGGTTCCGGCATTGGTGAAGGTGCGCACCCACTGGTAGTCGCCCGCAGCATAGGCTGCGGTGGCGATGGCGGTGAGGCTGACCGCGTGGGCGTCGCCGGATGCGGTGGAGGTGAGCATGAGCTTGACCGCTGCCGAAATCAGCGTGTAGGACAGCACCCAGCCAGCGCCAGCCGGGTGGTCGCTGTCGCTGATCGTCCAGGCGATGCTGTCGCCGGATCGGAACGAAAGCGGCTCGGTGGTGGCGGCAGTTGTCATGCTGCCTTTTTATCGGATGCGGCGGAAGCGGTTTAGGCGGGGGGCTTCCGATTTGTGCATGGGATGGCCGCGCGAGAAAAAGCCCGCAATAGGCGGGCTGAGTTTTCAACAGGTAACGTTTAAGCCTGCGCTGTTGGAACCTTGCGAACAACAGCAGAATGCACAATCAGATTGAATGATCCTGACGCCACGCCAGTGTTGTATTTAGCCGCGATGTAATTTCGCAGGCCCGTCGTTCCGGCGGGGATCGCATAGAGCGGGCTGCGCAAGACATAGCGGCCAACCGGATACACGCCACCGAATCCTGCATCAGCGCTTCCTTGGAAGTTCTCGGTGTAGAGAATCTCGCTGGTGCCGGTCATGTTCACATAGCCATAAACCGACTTCAGTGCAATAGGTGTGCCGGTAATCTCAACTTCGATTTCCAAGTAAATCTTGTCGCCAATGGCCCATCCGGTTGTGGCGTTGTCGTTGTAGAAATAGGTCGTGTCGCCTGATACCGCTGCCGTTCCAGAGAACGAGCCTGCCAGATTCTGCGAGAACTTCGTGCCGTCTGCCACTTTTGAGCAAACAACAGCCATGCCAGCGGTTCCAACAGCGGAAGCCGTCCACGAAGCCGCCACCCCACTTGCTCCGGTAGCATTTGTGCCGAGCGTGCCAGTGGTGCCAGCCATGCAAGGGTTTGGTATTGCCGACAGAATCGCGTTGCCGTCCATCTTGCCGTTTACACGGTATTTCGGGCGATGGAACAGGTGCGCAATCTGGTCATAAATCCAGCCAGAAAGGACAATATTGCCCTTTACATTTGGGTGCACCGTATTATCTGGAGCACCATATATATAACCCGAAAGAGGTTGCGGGTAGGTGTTGGCTGTGTCAATGTATGCACCAGACACATCAACAGCAATAGCCCCCGCCTGCTTTGCACATTCTTCAAAAATCAGGTCGTTAAGCTGGCCAAAATAATCGCGGTGCGCAGTAGTCGTGTATGACATTGAAGGCAGGCAGGAGAAGACAACAGGAATTGCCCCTGCGTCCTTACAGGCACGAATGGCTGTCTTCAGGTTGGTGTAGCTGTCAGCCAGCGTGAGCGAAAGAATGTCGTTTTCAAACAGGTGCAAGAACACCACGCCCGGGCGATATGCAGCAAGGCAAGCAGCAATATAAGGAACCATCTGTGTGGATGTTCCGCCAGAATATCCCCACACGCCCTGAGACAAGGCCTGACCTCCGATAGTCCCATCACCCGTATCATCGAAGATGAAAGCGTGCTGCATCAGTGAATTAAACTGGCGCACAGCAGAGACCGGGAAGTTTGTTGACCCGCCTGCATAGGTCATTTTTGACTGGTTGGAAATACTGTTGCCGAATACCATCGCCCGCAAAGGCGGTAGCGATGCTGGAAGGCCTGCAAACCCAACCGTATTTCTGGATTGGTCAGTGACCATCATGGAATTAACTGAACGATCGACCTCCGGGTTTCCGCCAGAATAGGCCGCCACCCCGCGCCGCACCAGGTCGGCCTCGATCTCGGCTGAATAGTTGAGCGGAGTTGAACCCGCATCGACCAGCGCTCCGGCTTGATAAAAAGGGGAGGTAGCGATGATGGTCATGGGTGGCCTTTCTGGGTTGCGCAGGTTGAATTCGGCATGCTGCTTTTTAACCTGCGCGGCGGAAACGGTTAACCGCCCGCGCTTCCGTTTTTGTATTGCCCGGCGTCGATTGCCTGCTGACGGACTCCGCGGATCTGGCGGTCGGTGAGGCCGAAGCGTTCGGCGGCCTGCTGGGTGCTGAGTCCGGCCATGAGGTGGCGGACGATTTCGGCGTTGCGGCGGCTGCGGTCGTAGGCGTCGGTGCTGGCGATGTAGTGGGTGCTGCGGCCCTCTTGCTGGCGCAGCGCCAGTTCGTAGCGCTGGCGCTGTTCGTCGGTGAAGATGTCGGCGCCAAGCTCGGCGCGGAGGGTTGCTGCCAGGGTGTCCATGATGCGGGTGAGCACGTCCATTGATTACCAGCCTGTGGGTTGACGTTTGGGGAAGGCCACGCGCGTGCCGGGCGCGGGCTTGAGGGGGACGGCGACGGCGGCGGGCTGGGCGTCGACCGATGCCGGAATTACGGCATCGGCCTGCCCCGGCTCGCCCGCTTCCAGCACCGCCCGCGCCCGCGCGAACCAGCCCGGGTCGGGCTTGCCGTTGCGGAAGCGGCCGATGTTCACTTCCTTGTGCTGGCCGATTGCCCAGCAGCCGGTTATTCCATCCAAAGGCTCGTTACGCTTGTAGCGCGCGCCTTTTTTGACCTCATACCGCTTGGTCTCCGGGTTGTAGACCTCGGACAGCAGGCCGTCGAAGTAGTCGGTCGGCAGGCCGGCGGGGAAGCGGTAGCGGCGATCCTCCACCGGCAGTGCGCCATCGGCGACCAGGTGGCCGTAGAGGTAGTCCTTGCAGAACTCGGTGCCGATGTTCCACACGCAGTAGCCAGACTTGACGGTCTTGCCGCGGCGGTCTTTGTCGGGATAGCTGCCGCTGGTGGCGATGGCGCGGCCCATGCGCGAGGTGCTGCCCTGGCAGGCGTAGACGCGCACGCGCAAGTCGGCGCGCTGGACGAAGGTGCGCACCTGCTGCCCCCGGTGGCCGCGGCTGTCGACGCCGGCGGCGCGGATGGCGAGCGGCCGCCCCCAGGCGTTCGTGCGCGGCGCGTTGAGCCAGGCGGCGGCTTCGTTCCACACCTCGGGGCGCGCGGTGTCGCCCTGCACCTGGTGCCAGTCGATCAGCCGGTAGCCGCCCTCGTGCCAGCCGAGCAGGTGGCAGTCGAGCCAGGTGTCCTGCGTGTCGATGAAGGCGGTGAGCGCGACCACGCCGGGCGGGATCTGCATCAGCTCGTGGTCGATCTCCATGCGCTTTTCGAGTTCGTTGGTTTTGAGCGCGCTGGTCTGGTCCTCGAATCCTTCGGCGAGCATGGTGTTGACGAACACCTTGAACGTGGATGGGTCGTTTTTGCTGAGCAGAAACTCATGCGCCATGTCGAGCCAGCTCGGGCCCAGGGCAATCGGTGAATACAGGTTATTGGCGTGGTAGCCGCGGCGCAGCGTCACCTCGGGCTTTTCCGGTATCCAGATGCCGTCGTTGAGCAGCTTGGGTTTGAAGTGTTCCTGAATGCCGTGGCCGCACGCATCGCATTCGTATTCCGCCCACGCCGGCGGATTGTGGGTCTGGTCCCATTTCAGGTTCGACCACTTGAGGTGCTGCGCTGCGCCACATGCGGGGCAGTGCACGTGGTAGCGGCGGCGGTCGGACTGTTCGTATTCGATCAGGATCAGGCTGGCGTGCAGGATCGTCGGGGTGGAAATCTTCAAAAACTTGTAGCGCGGAAATCCCTTAAAGCGCCCACGGAACAGCCCCACCGGCCCGCCCTCGACGCCGATCTCCCACGGGAAGCGGTCGAGGTCGTCGACGTAGCCCTTCTTGGCCGAGACCTGCGCGTAGCTGTTGGACGAATTGCCTCCGCCCAGAAACAGAATGCCGCCAGGGAAATCGATGCTCTCCTTGCTGTTGGCGGCGTCGCGCGACTTCATTCCGCCAAGCAGATCGCGGATCACCGGCGTTTCCATCAGCAGCGGGTTGAGCTTTTGTATCTTCCACTTGTCGCGGCTTTCCAGCGTCGGCATCAGCCCCAGCATCGGCGCCGGCGCGTGGTGCATCGTGTAGCCGATCCAGTTGGTGGTGATCAGCGTCTTGCCGAATTGCGACGGGAACACCAGCGTCACCTCGCGCACCGGCGAAAAGTCGGACAGCGAATCCATGATCTCGCGCATCATCGGATGCCGCGAGGTGCGGAAGTTGCCAATCTCGCCCGAATCCTTGCTCGATAGCTTGCGGTATTTGTCAGCCCATTGCGACACCGTGAGCCGGTCGCGCGGCTTGACGGCGAGGGCGAGGCGTTCGAGGCAGTGGGTGATGGAGAGGGGGAGGGCGGCGGTCAAAACGTATCCTCTGGGTGAATTGCCGCGTGCGAGTCGCGGATGTCTTTCTTGATCCAAAGCTGCTGCCGCCTTAACGACGCTTCAGCGTCTGCAGCGCAGGACTTGTGAACCGTGTATCCATAGTGAGTGATTGGGTCTATTACGCTGGCAGAGTGCAGATTCCTCAGCTTTCTGCCGCAATGCCAACAGAAAGACGGGCCGCGTGCTTTGGCGGTTTCGTTTAATGGGAAGTCAGGCCCGGATAGTTTCGCGTCGGTCATACGAACAGTCCAAGCTGCTGCCTGCTATTGCAGCGAAAATAAAGCGGGTCGCTCAATTCGATGGCGCGGTAGTAAAGCGGGCAGCAGCTCCAGCGCGGCGTCGGCTGATTCCATTCGTCCTTCCACACGCCTGGCGCTACAGTTTTCAGGTTGTTCAGGTAATGCATGTCGCTATGGCCATCCTTGATTGGCTGCTTGTTTTCATCCAGCCCCCATCGCTTGCACTGCCACTGTTCCGGACCTTCCGCATCTTCTGCAATCACACGCACGATCTCCATGCAGTAGCTGTAGCCACGCCCAGCGGGGCGAATGAATGAACCCGGCATCGGTGCGGTCATGCGAACAGGCCCAGCTGCTGCCTGCTATTACGCTCGCGACAGGTAGCACCGCACGTTTTACATTTCCTCACCACCACTGCCCCAGAAAACCTTTCCCCATCGATGACAGGAACGCTTCCACCCCCGCAAAACGGGCATGGCATAACTAGGTCACGAGGATCGTCGGCAAGCGCTAGGGGTTTTATGGGTTGTTCATCCGCCGTCATGCCGCTTTCCTTTCCTGCGCCTTGCGCTGCAGCTGGTCGTGCACCGTCTGCAGCACGTCCTGCGCGGCCTCGCTCAGGGCGGCGTGGGTTTCTTCGATCGATTGCAGCGGATGCACCACCGGGGCCAGCCGGTCGGCGAGGTTCTCCATCAGGCCGCGCAGGGTGGCGCCGAGGTCGTCCAGGGCGAACTCCACATCCTCGCGGGCGATGAGGTTGCCGGCCATGGTTTCGCGTGCCATCCGCGCCATGTCGGCTTCGTGCTCGCGCTTGTTGGCCTCGGCACGCTTGAGGCGCAGATTCAGTTGTTCGATTCCTTCGAACAACTCAGGCGGCAGGTCGGCTGGCGGCTGCTTGGCGGTGCGCGCCTCTTCGAGCTGCAGGACATGGGCACGGTGATGCGCTGAGGGGCTTGCCATGGCTTCGATCTTGGCAAGGGAGGCATCCACGTCCACCAGATCGCCGATAAGCACGACACGGCCATCCTGGACGGCCCGGGTGACGCTGGAACGGTTCCACCCCAGACGGCGGGCAAAGTCGGCGCGGGATTCGGTGGTCATTTCGCGCCCTTCACGGCTGGCTGGCTGGTGACCATATCGGCCAGGCTGACGACGTGCCGCCCCGGCATGGACTCGCTGCCAATGCTGTGCCCGCCCTCTGTTGCGTAGAACCCGACCCCGCCTGCAACGCCGTTGCGGATGGCGGGGTTGATGGCGTCTGCGCCGAAGGCTTCGCGCAGCTGGTCGACCCAGGCGGCGATGGTGGGCATGGTTTGGCGCAGGGGTTTGGCTTGGGGTTGGCTCATTGAATCCATCCGGTTTGTAAATCCACGGCAAAATCCACCGGCAATCCACCGCTTTTCGGCTTTAAACCCTTTAATCCACTCAATCCACGGTATCCACTGGTGTAAATACATACGCGAGGCAACACACGTTTGTGGAGTTGTCCCGCGTTGCGCTCGTGTGCGTATGTGCGCGGGTCGGCGTGGATGGCGTGGATTGAGTGGATTACATGGGTTGCGGGTGTGTTTGGCGTGGATTGCCCGTGGATTGCCAGTGGATTCATTGCTGGACACCCGTCGCGGCTTCGAATGCGAAAAAACACGTAGTGAGCCATTCGGCCTTGCTGCCGCACAGTTCGCGCGCCAGGCGGTGCTGGCCGCTGCTGGGCGGGGCGCGCTTGATGGCGTCGAGCATGACGGCCTCGCCTGGCACGACCATCTTGCGGTTCTTGACGGTCTTGTCGATGAGGCTGACCCAGGTGGCGTCGGACTTTCCGGCCGCCCAGCCGCCCTGTTTGGCAAAGAAGTTCATGAAGTGGTTGGCGGGCCGGGGGCGGAATTCGCCCTGGCGCTTGCACCATTCCTCATAGACCCGATACAGCGACGAGCCGAGGCAGGGGCAGAACGGCACTGGATCGCCGTCGCGGCCTTCGACCTGCAGCTGCTGCCATTCGCGCAGAAACCGCTCTTCGCTCGACAGGCCAAGGTCGATCAGATCCTGCTTGGCTTCGGTCATCGGCGGCTTGGTCCAGGGCTTGAAGTCGCCAAGGTCGAGGTTCAGCAGGTAGTGGTGCAGGGCGGCGATGCCGCCGTTGTCGATCTCTTCGTTGACCTGGGTGAAGAAGTCCTCGTCGGGTTTGGGCGGGGTCCAGATCACCAGGTGGCGGCGGTCGTCGTTTTCCAGAATCATCGGCTGCCGTTCGTTCGACAGGAACACGATGTTCATCTGGTTCTTTTCGGTGTGGGCGGCGACGTTCTTGGGGTTGACGCGGATGGTGCTGCCGGTGATGAAGCCCTTGAGCCGGTTCTTGACGTGGTACATCTCGACCTTGGCCATCACTTCGTCGCCGACGATGAACAGCTTTTTCTCAGCCCAGTCGGCGTTGAACTTGTCCTCCAGCGCGTCCTGCCCCAGCACGCGGCCGTAGGTGCCATAAATGTCGGCGACGGCTTCAAAGAAGCGCGACTTGCCGGTGCCCTGCGGCCCATGGATCAGGATGGCGCTGTGCATCTTGGCCCCGCGATGCTGCAGCGGATAGGCCAGCCAGCACAATATCCAGTGGTAAATCTCGCGCGCGTTGCTGTCCTTGCTGCACAGGTAGAACAGCAGCTCGAGCAGCATCTGGCACGAACCTTCACGCGGGGTGGTTGGCCAGCCGCCGAACATGTTGCACTTGACGCTGCCGTCGCGTTCGGTCGGATCGAAGCCGATTTCATGGTCACGCGCGACGCGCCAGCCCGGGTGCTTTTTGAGCTCGTCCCAGCCATGCGACGGCAGCAGGTTGAGCACGTCATCCTTGTGCACCAGGCGGCGCTCGGATTCGTCGAACAGCGCCTTTCCGCCAAGCCCGTAGGTGCCCCAGAAGCGCGCGGCGGCTTCGTCTATCGTCAGACGCGGCGCCATGGCCACGCTTTCCCCGCCCCCCTCAGTGTGGAGTCCCGCGACGTTACGCTCGGGCGCGGACCACTTCAGGTCCAGTAGGCGGGCCTCGATCTGGCCGCGCACGGCGTGGACGCCTTCGATGGCCTGCAGGTCGTTGAAGTCGGTGTCTTTGCCGATCCCGATTTCAGCCAGCAATGACGCCACCCGCTTTTTGGCTGCGTTTTGTTCTGGCCCGGATAACCCCATGGAACCCGGGAGCGGATCGCACTCGTTGATCCGCGCGCGCGCTGCCTGCTGTTTTTCATCTGAAAGCAACGGCATGACCCAAGCGCCAGACACCGAGACCGCCGCCGTCTGAGCTGCTGCGATCCCCGGATTACCTGCCGTCGCGTAGTCGTCATCGGCGCACACCAGAATCTTGGCGCGCTTGTAGTGTTTGTGCAGTTCGGCGGCGACGTGCACCAGGTTGCCGGCGTCGAACGCGACGGCGACCGGCAGGCCGGTGGCTTCGAACAGGCTGGCGGCGGTGGCGTAGCCTTCGGCCACCAGCACGATCCACGTCGGCATGCCGCCGATCAGGTGAAAGTGGCCCTGCTTGGCCAGGCCGGCGGGGAAGTACTGCTTCTCCAGTTTCTTGCCGCGATTCTTGCCGCGAATGATCTGCAGGCCGTGGACCTTGCCGCGCACATCGAGCATTGGCACCAGCATCGTGCCATGGCCGTTGGGGTCGAACCGCACCCCATGCGCGCCGACGTTCTTGCGCGTGAGGTATTCCGACTGCCCAGCCGTGGTGTAGGCATGCCACACCCGCCCCGCCTCACGCGCGGACCGCTCGGCTTCCTCGGCCCGCATCGCCTTCATGCGCTTGAGGTTTTCTGCCTGGCGCGCCTTCATCGCCTCGCGCAGCGCTGGGTCGATGGTGATGGGCTTGCCTTCGCGGTTGATCTTGACCGCCTGCTTGCCGGAATCCGCGCCATGATAAATGCCGTAGGCACCGACGATGTACACCGCGCCGTCGATCATCACCTCGTTGAGCCAGTACCAGCCGCGCTTCTCGCGCGAGTCGTCCTCGGTCTTGACCCGCACCGGCTTGGTCGTGCCGGTGATCAGGAACCCATCGACCAGCAGGCCATAGCCCTGCAGCTGGTCGAACACATCGTCGTAATTGACCTGCAAGCTCATGTCGCCACCTGTATTTTTTTATGTGCCGTCGTCATTCGTCAGCCAGCCCGTTGCCTATGCGGCAACCCCACACCCTAGAAATAAAACGTGGTGCGAATTACCCGCAGGGCTAGTGCCGTGGGAGGACCCGTTGCATGGATTGTTTGGGGTTGTTGCACCCGCAACAGCCAGCGCCTTACCGTTCAACATGGGGGACGGGGCTGTCATCGTGCTGAGGCCAGCGCCGTGGACAGTGCAGCGCCGAATTCGCGCGCGAAGCTGGCGTCGACCACGCGCCGCACAGTGGGCTCAACCTTGAGCGTCGGCTTGTACTGCGCACGGCTGACGAAGATCACCACCGGCTTGATGGCGCTCTCGCCTGTGCGTTCGATACGGTAGTAGATGCCGGGTGTCAGGTGGGTGCCAGGCAATGCCACGAAGTAGCCGTCTGCATGGGCCCGCTTGCCCTTGCCCTTGAACGTGCGCATGCGGCTGCGCAGTGCGCCCATCATCTCGGTCAGCTGCTTCTTATCCAGGTTGCCGTAGCGGTCGATCTTGGCCCCGCCTGCCGGCACCGCACGCATGCCGGACGGGATCGCGCCCATCGCCTGCAACGCACGCTCCCATCCAGCCTGACGGCGCTGACTGCCCGCCACCAATGGCAGCAGATACTTCCCAGCCGCGCGGCCCGATGAGGCCTTGTCCTTAAGGCCGACGATGGCCGTGAGCTTGCTCTTGGTACTGTTCGACACAAACGTGCCGCCCAGCGTGTAAGGCTTCGGGCGATCCAGCAAGCGCCGCATCTCAGACTTGATGCCCGCCTCAGCCAGCCGTGCCGTCTTGTTCAGCGCCACACTGGCGGCAAACGGTATCTGCCGCTTCTGCACATCATCCAGATAGCGCGTCGTCGCCTTCGTATCCACCTGAATAGTGATCATCTGGCGCGCAGCTGGGTGATATTGCTGTTGCGCAGATTCTCGAGCTGGCGCATGGCTCGGGTCATCACTTCGGCGGCGTTGTTCATCGCCTCGACGATCTTCACCTCCTCATCCTGCGGGGCCTTGCGGTCAGGCCTGGCGTGCATCGTTTCGTCGCAGGCAAACATCAGCGGGTCGTAGCATTCGCAGAACTTCATCGCCGCAAGTATTTGGCCGAACGTCAGGCGCTGATCCCCTTCTGGATTCAAGCAGGCCTTCAGCCGCGCATAGGCCGATGCCGGCTTCATGTGAGGGAACAAAAATCCGGCCAGCTGTTGAGGCGTCTTTGCGCTGTGGCTCACCATCAGGTTCAGCGCCTCGAACTCATCTTCATAAAACAGCTTTTCTTGCATGGTTTCTCCTCATCCCCTAATCATTAGGGGAGCGTAGGGGTGACTGCATCGGGGCAAAAAAATAGACTCCACTCCATGGAGACACGCGAAAAAA
>JALNYU010000021.1 GCA_023229645.1 Nevskia sp.
TGATTTACACGCGTGTATTGAATAAGGGCGGCCGTGGCGTGCAGAGTCCACTGGATGCGCTCTGAAGCAGCTGCATTGGATAGCGAGATGTCAGGCGATGCGCGGCGCTGGTTGATGATCTGTGACGCCGCAATAAGCGGTTGCGACGAATGGCGGAATTCGCTGTGCGGCTTCCGCCCTCCTTGCTGGCAAAAGAGTGTACATGCAGCGGCACTGCGTATGCCGTGTCGTGCGACTGATTACGCCGACCTATCGGCACGATGTTTTGACGGCCTGCGCCGACTCAATTGCCCGGGCTAATCGGCCCAAGGACGGCGTACGGACCGCGCCGACACCATGATTTTTTATTGCGATAGATGGTGCCGTCTGTCGGAATCGAACCGACGACCTGCCGCTTACAAGGCGGCTGCTCTACCAACTGAGCTAAGACGGCAGGCGAGTGCCTGATACCGCTGCCGATGTCAGCAAACCTGAGGATGTTCAGGGGCTGTGGTCGGCGCTGGTTTTGCATTATCTCATAGTTGCCGAGCCGGTTCGATGCCCGCCCGCGCCGTGCGGGTTTAAGCTGGCGCAGTTTCACCACGGCGCAGCGGGCGCGGCTAAGCTTGCACTACTCACAACAAGGAAATTCGATGAACAGCGTGCTGCAGGATCTGATCAAGCTACTGGATCTGGAAGCGCTTGAAGACAACTTGTTCCGCGGCGCTTCGCGCGATATTGGCGGAAAAAGCGTGTTCGGTGGCCAAGTAATCGGCCAGGCGTTGGTTGCCGCAGGGCGCACCGTGACGGACTGCGCGCCGCATTCACTGCACGCGTATTTTCTACGCCCAGGCGATATGGAAGCGCCGATTGTTTATGAGGTGGACCGTGTGCGTGACGGCCGCAGCTTCACCACGCGGCGGGTGCAGGCGATTCAGCACGGGCATCCGATTTTGTCGATGATTGCGTCGTTCCAAAAGCCGGAAGACGGCCTGGAACATCAGCTACCGATGCCGCCGGTGCCGATGCCAGAGGCGCTGCCGAGCTTGGAATCGCTGCAGGAAGGCTGGCTCCAGCGGGAAGCCGAGCGCCGTGGCGGCATGCCCGAACGGCTGCGTGCGGCGTTCATGCGCGGCTTGCCGATTCAGTTTAAGCCGGTAGTGCCGTGGAATCCTTTTGAGCCGGACGTGCGCGCGCCAGCGCAGCAGATTTGGTTCCGCGCCGCGGATGCCTTGCCGGACGATCCGATGCTGCACCGCTGCGTGCTCGCCTACGCTTCGGATTTCAATTTGTTGGCGACGGCGATGCTGCCACACGGCCGCAGCTGGTTTTCGCCGGATATGGTGGTGGCGTCAATCGACCACGCGCTGTGGTTTCATCGCGAGCTGCGCGTGGACGATTGGCTGCTGTATTCGATGGACGCGCCGAGCGCACAGAGCGCGCGCGGCCTCTCCCGGGGTTCGATATACGACCGCCACGGCCGGCTCGTTGCCAGCGTCGCTCAGGAAAGCCTGATGCGCCGGATCAACGGGCCGAAACCGGGCGGTTAACCGCGCCCGCTTAGCGCGCGTACGGCGCAGTAGCGGCAGCGAGGCGAGCCCGCGCGGCGTCGTACTCACGCACGAGGCGCTCGGCGACGACCGCGGCCGGCGGGGCGTCGTTGATCAAGCCGACGCCTTGGCCAGCGCCCCAGATATCGCGCCAGGCTTTGGCGGCGGCGCTACCGCCGAAATTCATCGCGCTCGGATCGGAGTCCGGCAGGTGCTCCGGGTCCAGGCCGGCGGCGACGATGCTCTTCTTCAGGTAGTTGCCGTGTACGCCAGTGAACAGGTTGGTGTAGACGATATCGCCAGCGGCTGATTCGACAATCGCCTGGCGATAGCCTTCGCTGACATTGGCTTCTTCCGTCGCCAGCCAGCGGGTGCCGATGTACGCGAAGTCCGCGCCCATCGCCTGGGCGCCGAGTACGGCGTCGCCGGTGGCAATTGAGCCGGAAAGCACGATCGGGCCTTGATAAAAGCGCCGAATCTCGCCGACCAGCGCAAACGGCGACAACGTACCGGCGTGGCCGCCAGCGCCGGCGCAGACCAGAATCAAGCCATCAACACCACCTTCAAGCGCTTTCTGCGCGTGGCGCACGCTGATCACATCGTGAAACACCAGGCCGCCATAGCTGTGCACGGCGCCGACGATTTCATTCGGCGCGCGCAGGCTGGTGATGATCAGCGGCACGCGGTGATCGACGCAGGTGCGGACATCGGCTTCCAGGCGGTCGTTCGACTTATGCACGATCTGGTTCACGGCGTACGGGCCAACAATTGCGTCCGGGTGCGCCGCTTTATGTGCCGCAAGTTCGGTTTCGATTTGCGTCAGCCAGTCGCTCAACGCCGCTTGCGGCCGCGCGTTCAGCGCCGGAAACGAGCCGACGATACCGGCTTTGCACTGCTCGATAACGAGCTTGGGATTGCTGGCGATAAACATCGGCGAAGCGATGACCGGAAGACGCAGGTTTTGCAGTACGGCGGGGATGGACATGGAAATTCCTAAGCAGATCGAAAAAGTATTGCATTGAATTCTGCGGCCGGCGCCGCGGCGCGCAAAGGGAAATGTCGATTGCCCTTCGCCGCCGCAGCGGCGATACGGCGCATTTTTGCGCGGGCGCGCGGCTGCGTTTACCGCTGATTTTCGATGGAAATGGCGGCGCCGTGGGCCGTTTTTAACGGCTAGCGGCGCCTCAAATCTGATAGGGTTGGGCAATGAACCTCGAAAATCTGGGCTTGATTGGCAATTGCCAATACTCCGCACTGATCTCGAACAACGGCAGCGTCGTATGGTGCTGCCTACCGCGTTTCGACTCGGAACCGGTGTTCGGCAGCCTACTAGATCCCGATGGCGGCGACTTCTCCATTGCCCCCGCCGATGGCGGCAGCGGCCGGCAGCGCTACCTGGAAAACACCAACGTATTGGAAACGGTGTTTGACGCCCCTGGCGGCCGTTTTCGCGTGCTCGATTTCGCGCCGCGCTTCAGCCAAAACGAGCGCATGTTCCGGCCGACGCAGCTGGTGCGCATCGTCGAACCGTTGGAAGGTACACCACTCGTACGGGTTCGTTTCGACCCGCGCCTGGGCTGGTCGAAAGCGGTGCCGCAGCGGCTGCACGGCTCCAACCATATCCGCGTTGAAGGCTATGCCAAACCGCTGCGTTTAACCTCGGATATTTCGCCGACCCACCTGGAAGGGCAACCGTTTGCGCTAACCCAGCGTCGCCATCTGATGCTGGCCTGGGGCGCGCCGGTGGAAGAGGCGCTGGCGCCGCTCTGCGGCCATTTCCTGACCCAGACGATGCAGTACTGGCAGGGCTGGGTTAAGCACTGCAACATCCCACCGATCCATCAGCAAGAAGTGATTCGCTCGGCGCTAGCGCTGAAGCTGCACTGCTTCGAAGATACCGGGGCAATTGTCGCCGCGCTGACCACCTCAATCCCCGAAGCGCCGGGGAGCGGCCGCACCTGGGACTATCGCTACTGCTGGCTGCGCGACGCCTATTACGTGCTCGATGCGCTGCGCTTGCTCGGCCATTTCGAAGAGCGCGAACAGTTCATCCATTACCTGCTCGGCATTGCGGCGAGTGCGCCTGACCTCAATTTGCGGCCGTTGTATCGGGTTGATGGCAGCAGCGATCTCGAAGAACACATTCTCGATAACTGGGCCGGCTACGAAGGTAACGGGCCGGTGCGGATTGGCAACGGCGCCGCCGTGCACGAGCAGCACGATGTCTACGGCGAAACCGTACTGGCGCTGGCGCCAATCTATTTCGACGACCGTTTCGCACTCGACCGCACGCCGTCAACACTGGATCTGCTGGAACGGCTAGCGGGCAAGGCAATCGCCGTCGCTGGCACGCCGGATGCGGGCATCTGGGAATTCCGCAAAGCCTGGGAGCCGCAAACATTCTCGAGCTTGATGTGCTGGGCCGCAGTTGATCGCGTTGCCCGCATTACCGCCCGCCATCGGCCGGCGCGGGCGCCGGCATTCGCCGCAGCGGCCCAGAAAATCCACAGCGAGATCATCGCCCATGCCTGGAGCGCTGAACGCGGCAGTTTCACCGCGACCTACGGCGGCAGTGAAGTTGACGCGGCGCTGCTGCAAATGGCGCCGCTACGTTTCCTCCCGGCGAGCGACCCGCGCCTCACCGCGACCGTGGACGCCGTCGCCCGTGATCTCGGCCGCGATGGCTGGCTTTACCGCTACCGCAACGACGACGGCCTAGGCGTACCGGAAGTGGCGTTTGTTATCTGCACATTCTGGATGATCGACGCGCTGGCCGCGACCGGCCGCCGCGAAGAAGCCATGCAAATGATGACGCGCGTTCGAAAATTACAGTCGCCGCTCGGCCTGCTGGCGGAAGACTATGCGACCACCGCTGGCCGCATGTGGGGCAACTTTCCGCAAGCCTATTCGCATGTCGGCCTCATTCACGCGGCGTTTTCAACCTCACCGAACTGGAGCGAATTCTTGTGACCGCCGGGCTGCGGCGGCGCCCCGGCCACGCAACCCATGGGACTGCGCTGTGCGTGATCCCGGCTTTAATGCCGCGGACGGCCGACCCACCGCAGCGCGTGCGCGATTAGCGGCGCACACGCAACCTCCCGACGCGAGGGATCGTCGCGCTGATGCCGCACCATCGCCGCACAGAAACCGGATTGGCCGACGGCTGCGCGCCGCGCCAATGCACCCACCGAACGCCGCCTCCGCCGCACCGTCGGCGCGCGGCATCACTACCGGGGATTTGAAATGACCGAACTCTTGCAACACATCGAACCGTTTCGGCCGTGGTTTTACGCCGCCGCCATCGCCGCGACCATTACCCTGCTCGGCGCGCTGATAAAGCCGCTGGTCATACGCAAATTAGGCAAATTCTCGGAACGGACCAGCACCCATATCGACGACGCCATCGTCGATATGCTGCGTGCCACCCAACTGTGGCTGCTCGCGGTCGCGGCGTTTGCCGTCGGCACGCAGCTAATGGAACTGACCAATGCCGTCGCCAAAGTTGCCAAATCGGCCGGCACGCTGGCGGTATTCCTGCAGATCGGCCTGTGGGCTTCGGCGCTACTGCAAGCGTGGTTGAATCGCGCCCGCGAACAGGCCTTACTCACGAACGTGGGCGCCGCGACCAGCCTTTCGGCGGTCGGGTTCATCGTCAAAATCGTGCTGTGGGCGGTGATGCTACTCGTGGCATTGGACAACCTCGGCGTCAACATCACAACGCTGGTCGCCGGACTCGGCGTCGGCGGCGTTGCAGTGGCCTTGGCGGTGCAAAACATACTCGGCGACTTATTCGCCTCGTTGTCGATCGTGATCGATAAACCCTTTGTCATCGGCGATTTCATCATCATCGATGACTACATGGGCACGGTCGAAAACGTCGGCCTCAAAACTACGCGCATCCGCAGCCTCGGCGGCGAGCAAATTGTGTTTGCGAATAGCGATCTGCTCAAAAATCGCGTGCGCAATTACAAACGCATGTTTGAGCGTCGCATCGTGTTCAATTTCGGCGTGCTGTACCAAACCACACCCGATCAACTGGAATCAATTCCCGGCCTCATTAGAGAGATTATCGAGGCGCAGGAAAAAGTCCGCTTCGATCGGGCGCATTGCCAGAAATTCGGTGACTCTTCGATCGATTTCGAGGCCGTGTTCTGGGTGCTGGACCCCGATTACAACCTGTATATGGATATCCAGCAGGCGATCAATTTTCAGATCAAGCGCCGTTTCGCTGAAGCGGGAATCGACTTCGCGTATCCAACCCGAACCATCGTCGTTGAAGGCCCGCTGCGGCTGGAGCGCGGCAGTGCCGCGAAAACCAGCTAACGCCGAAGTCCAGCGTGGGGAACGACGGCAATACCGCTGCCGTCGTTCAACCTCACGCCGCCTGAAAGGCCGGCGCCGCTACTGAATCTGCCCGAGGCGGCGCAGCAGCGGCACCATCGTCAAGCCTTGCACGACGATTGAGAACGCGACGACGGCAAACGTAACGGTCACCAGTTCGTCGCGTCCCGGAATCGATTCTGGCAACCCCAGCGCCAACGCCAGCGCCAACGCGCCGCGCAGGCCGCCCCAGAACAGCACATGCTGATGCGCACGAGACACCCGCAACCGCTCCGAACCCGCAAACAGCAGCGCGCACGGGTAGATTGCTGCCGCCCGACCAACCATGACGACGACGATGGCGATCACAATCGGCAGCAGAATCGCGCCGAACTGCAAATGCCCTTCCTGCAAGCCGATCAGCATGAAAATAAGCGAGTTGACGACGAACGCGGCGTAGTCCCAAAACGTGATTACCGCGTCGCGACCACGCGTCGAAATCGAGCCCAGCGGGCCCAGATTGCCGACGATTAAACCCGCGGTCAGTGTTGCCAACACGCCGGACGCGTGGAAGTGCTCCGCGACAAAGAATGAGCCGTACGCGGCAACGGTCGTGAACGTGATTTCAAGCAGCGGATCTTCGGTGCGGCCGGCGACTAGCAGCACGGCACCGGCCACCAGCGCGCCGCAGGCAACACCGCCACCGACGATCCACAGCAGATTGCCGGCGATACTGGCGGCGCTGATGCTCTCGCCGTTCGCGGCAGCCAGCGCAATTACGAACGCGACTGCGGCAAAGCCGTCGTTGAGCAAGCTTTCGCCTTCCATCAATAGTCGCAAACGGCCTTTGACACCCGCTTCTTTGAACGTTGCGACCACCGAGACCGGATCGGTGGCCGCGATCAGCGCACCGAATAAGCTCGCCGTAACCCAAGACCAGCCGGCCAGGAAATGCATGCCGACTGCGGTCAAGCCGGCGGACAATACGACACCGACGCTGGCGAATATGCCGATCACCGGCGCATCGCCGCGCAGCTCTTTCCAGCGCAAATGGAGTGCCGCCTCAAAGATCAGCGGTGGCAGAAATGCCGCGAAGATAAGCTCTTTCGATAGCTCAAAAGCCACCGGCACATTGAGCAACGCCAGGCCGATGCCCGCTGCGACCAAGCCTACGGTATAGGGCACGTGCAGGCGCTGCGCGACGATGGCGACGATCGCCGAAATCAACAACAAAACCTCGATACTAGCGAGGTGGGTTTCAAGCATCAGTGCGGTCCTTTTGAGGCGGGCGAGGCGCGGCGGCACCCGCAAATTAGAATAGTCTTATCCCCGTTCAATGCGAACAACGGGCGCGATGGCGATCAATCCATGCTAAGGTGATTGCGCCCACTTTCCAAGCATTTCCGTATCGGGGCAATGCCTAGCAGGCGGCGCCAATCTTGGAAAATAATGGGCTTTCGATGTGTTACCTATCGAGCTGAACATCGGCTCGATAGGCAACACAATGATCCTTGCCGCTGCGCGCTGCTTCGAGATCTTGAACAGCGCTTGGCGGCTACGCCGTCTGCCGAATATTGGTTTATGAACCGCGGCAGGCCTGCCCGTATTCGCTGCGTGGCGCCGTTATTATTGATTCGGCCACAAAATAGTTGAACGAGGTGCTACGCGGCAATTTGAAGATCGCACTTTTTCGAGACGGCGTGAGTGGCCGAATTAATAATAAAATCAAATTGCTTTGTTATTGATCCGGCCATTTCTCGCTTTCTCGGAAGTGCGGCATCCAGTTTGGCATTGCACTGTCTTTATTCAAGTACTTAATGGCCGGATCAATAATTGCGCCACGCAGCCTCCGGCAAGACTGCGGCCTTCTGTATCAGCGTCGCGATTATTTGATCGGGCGCCGTGGCGGGCCGATAGGGAGGACCGTTTGATGAAACCCACGCTCCGATTCGTCGCAGCATGGTTGGCGGCATTGCTGGTGCTGGTTGCATTTGCTTGGCTGGCCGTCACCCATACCACGCGAACCTGGTTCGAGAAAGATGTTGCGCTCCGCGCCGAGCTGGCCGTTAGCGGCGCCCGCCGCGCCCTGATCGGCGGGCTGGAAACCCGCGATACGCACGGGCTGCAGGAATTGCTGACCGACATCGTGCGCGACGAGCGTATTCTCGCCGCTTCACTCTGCAACACTGACAACCGCCCAATCGTCGCCACGCCGGACTTCCCGCGTACACTGGGCTGCGCCGAAATCGGGCCTCATCTGCACGAGGACGACGCGCTTGACGCCAGCGCCTGGACCTCGTGGCGGAAATTCACCGAACTCCCCGGCGGCGATGTCCACGTCAGCGCTTCGCCGCTGATCGGGGGCGATCACGTCTACGGCTTCGTCGTCTTGGTGCACGATCTCAGCTTCGCCGCGCGGCGCGAAGCCAGCACACAGCGCTTCTTGCTCATTACGTTTCTGACGCTCGCGGTGCTTGCCGCGATCGTGACGTTGATCAGCGTGCGCCTACTCTGGCGCAATTGGGGCGAGGCCTTGCGGCGGATGGCGAGCGGCGATGACGACAACCGCCGACCCGAATTTATCCCACTGCTGAAAGACATGCGGTCGCTACTCAATCGCCTTGCTCAGGAAGAAAACGCCGAACAACACGGCGGGATCTGGAGCCCGCAACGGCTGAAGTTAACGCTGCAACGGCATTTGCACGGCGAACGCTTGATCGCCGTCGCCAATCGCGAACCCTATATTCATAACTACAACGCCGACGGCAGCATTCGCGTACTGCATCCGGCCAGCGGTTTGGTCAGCGCGCTGGAGCCGGTGATGCGCGCCTGCTCCGGCGTCTGGATCGGCCACGGCGCGGGCTCGGCTGACCGTGAAACGGTCGATGCCCGCGATCACGTCCGCGTTCCGCCGGGCGAGGAATCGTACGTGATTCGCCGGCTCTGGCTGAGCAAGGAAGAAGAACAAGGCTATTACTACGGCTTCGCCAACGAAGGCCTGTGGCCGCTCTGCCATGTAGCGCACGCACGGCCGACGTTCCGGATCGACGACTGGCGCCACTACCAAGCGGTGAATCGTAAATTCGCCGACGCAGTCTGCGATGAAGCCGATTCCGACGATCCAGTGATTTTGGTTCAGGACTACCACTTTGCGCTGGTGCCCAAAATGCTGCGCGAGCGCCTACCGCGCGCAACCATCCTGACGTTCTGGCATATCCCGTGGCCGAACCCGGAGCAGATCAGCATTTGCCCGTGGCATACCGAGCTGATCGAAGGACTGCTCGGTAGCAGCATTCTCGGTTTTCACACGCAATTCCACTGCAATAATTTTCTTGACGCCGCCGACCGTTTTCTCGAATCGCGGATTGATCGTGAAGACTTCGCCGTTATTCAACATCAGCGCCGGACGCTGGTGCGGGCGTACCCAATTTCGGTGGAGTGGCCGAACCACTGGGTGGATGCCACGCCGCCAGCTGCCGAATGCCGCGCCGCAGTGTTCGCCGATCTCAAGTTGCCGGCAGACGGTCGTTTAGGCGTTGGCGTTGATCGCTTGGATTACACCAAAGGCATTGAGGAGCGCTTCGGCGCGATCGAACGCTTGCTCGAACGCGAGCCGCACTGGATAGGCAAGTTCACGTTCCTGCAAATCGCTTCCCCAAGCCGGACGTTGATCGAACGCTACGCCCAGCTGAACCGCGACGTCGAAAAGCTGGTCACGCGAATCAACGGCCGGTTTGCCACCGCCGACTGGCAACCGATTGTTCTGCGCACGCTGCACACCGAGCCGCCCGATGTTTTCCGCCTCTACCGCGCGGCCGACGTTTGTTACGTCAGCAGCCTGCACGACGGCATGAATCTCGTTGCCAAAGAGTTCTTGGCCGCGCGGGACGACGAACAAGGCGTACTGGTGCTATCAAAATTCACCGGCGCGGCACGCGAACTCGCTGAAGCGCTGATCGTTAACCCCTACGATCTTGAGGAAGCCAGCGCCGCGCTGGCACTGGCATTGCGGATGCCGCCCGAGGAGCAGCGCGCCCGCGTACGGGCGATGCGGCAACAAATATCGGAAATGAACGTCTATCGCTGGGCCGGCCGCATGCTGCTTGATGCCAGCCGCCTGCGCGCCCGAGAACAAATGGCGGGCCTGTTGGCCGCCCATCGTCAGAGCGCCTAATGAAGCCAATCCTAACCCCGCTTTATCGCCCGGTCTTGCAACCCTTTTTCGGTGCCGGCGCCGTGCTGGCATTCGACTATGACGGCACCTTAGCGCCAATCGTGGCGCAACCCAGCGAGGCCCACATGCGGCCCGAAACCCGTGAGTTGCTCGACCGCGTCGCCCGCCGTTACCCGGTCGCGGTCATTACCGGTCGCGCTCGGCTGGATGTGCTGCGCTTCCTGCAAGGCATTCCCTTACTCGACGTAATCGGCAATCACGGTTATGAAGTCTTCGGCGCTTCGCCGCCCGCCGCGCTGCAATGTATCCCCGACTGGCACCGAATGCTCAGCGCGCGGCTGCGCGATCTTCCCGGCGTCGTGATCGAAGACAAGCGCTACTCCCTATCCGTGCATTACCGCGCCTGCGCCGACACTACCGCGGCGGCGGCGCAAGTCCGCGCGGCCGCAGAATTACTGGTCGGTGCGCGTCTCGTCGGTGGCAAAGCGGTACTCAATATCGTCGTTGAAGGCGCGCCGAATAAAGGCATTGCGCTGATGCGCTTGCGGGCCAAACTCGGCAATCCAGCCGCGGTGTTCGTCGGCGACGATGACACCGACGAAGACGCCTTCGCGCTGACTCGGGACACGCACGCAATCGGCATCCGGGTCGGCGCAAATCCCGAATCGGCGGCCGAGTATTGTGTCGCTGACCAACACCAAATCGACGACTTATTGCGCGCCTTCGAAGACGGCGCGCGGCTGCGTGCCAACAGCATGCCGCCGACTATCGTCGACCGGTAGCGCCGGTCTTGCTCAGCGCCGTAAACGCTGCAGCGTTTCCTCTGCCAGACGCTGCGTTAACACCGCTGCCGGTAGCGCCTGGGCATAGCGCCGCGCTTGGCCGGCCCATAGCGGCATGAAATCACTGATGCCGGAGGGCTCGGTTTGGGCGCGTAATGGGGCCAGCGCGGCACCGGCCAATGGAAACGCAGGCGCCGCCGGGTTCATTGGTCCCAAGTCGCGCATTAGGCGGTTAACGATGCCACGCGCAGGTCGGCCACTGAACAAGCGCGTCAACGCGGTATCGTCATCGCCGAGGTGTTGCAGGGCCGCGCGATGCACCGGCGAGATCGTCGCTTCGGGGCTGAGCAAATACACGGTACCGAGCTGCACCCCCGCCGCGCCGAGCGCGAACGCCGCCGCGATACCGCGGGCGTCGCCGATGCCGCCAGCGGCGATAACCGGCACCTGCACGGCGTCGACGATCTGCGGCACCAGCGCCATCGTGCCAAGTTGCGTGCTGATGTCGTCACTCAAAAACATGCCGCGATGGCCGCCTGCTTCCACACCCTGAGCAATGATCGCGTCGCAACCGCGCGCCTCTAGCCAAACCGCCTCACGCACCGTTGTCGCCGACGACAATACTTTCGCACCCGTTGCCTTCACCCGTTCCAGCAGAGCCGGCGCCGGCAGCCCGAAATGGAAACTGACCACCGCTGGCCGCTCCGCTTCGACCAACGCGCACATGGCAGCATCGAACGGCTTGCGCGCCGCTGCCGGCAGTGCGGTTTCGGGGTCCAAGCCCAAGGCTTCGTAATACGGTCGCAGCAGTTGCCGCCACTGCGCGTCGTGGGCGGCGTCTACCGCCGGCGGCGGGTGGCAAAAGAAATTCAGATTCAGCGGCTGCGCGGCCTGCGCTCGGAATAGTCGGATCTCGGCCGCAGCGGCTTCCGGCGTCAGCATCGCGCACGGTAAGGCACCGAGTCCGCCGGCTTTGGCAACTGCCGCGGCCAAGGCTGATAAACCCGCGCCCGCCATCGGTGCCTGCAAAATCGGCAGCGCAATGCCGAGCAAGTGCAGCAAACGTGTATCGGGCCAGGGCGCGTGCATGTTGTGTCCTTTTATGGCCGCGTATGACGGCGCTTGTATTCCGTATTGCGCCCAAGTTTGCAGCGTTCTGAGCGCAATCGCGATACCGGATTTGTTGCGCCGCACGCCCGTACAGAATTTCACGCAACTTTTACTACCTTTTCGCCGCGCGCAGCATCTAAGCGCATAGTTCAACCGCGATGACTGACCAGGAGATACCGATGCGTGGTCCAGTTTTTCTGTTATGCGCCCTGCTTAGCCTGCCGGCTTACGCGGCGCCGCCTTATACCGCCGATGCCTTGGTTGCGAAAAATATCGAAGCGCGCGGCGGGCTCGATAAATTACACGCGCTAAGCAGCCTGCGCCGCAGCGGTCGCTTGATCGACAACGGCGGCCAGCTGGAAATGGCCTTGGTCGAAACCAAGACGCGCAGCGGCGGCATTCGCGTCGAAGCCAGTGTTCAGGGCCTGACCCTGGTGCAAGCTTACGACGGCAAAGAAGGCTGGCAGATCAACCCGTTCCAAGGCCGCAAAGATGCCGAGCGGATACCGCCGGACGACACCAAGGAACTGGCCAGCGACGCCGATCTCGACGGCGCCTTGGTCGACTATAAAACCAAGGGCTCGACGCTGGTCTACCTCGGCACCGAAGATGTTGACGGCACGCCAGCACACAAGCTGAAGCTAACCAAGGCCGATGGCGATAGCCAAACCATTTATTTGGATCCCGATGCCTTCCTCGAAATTCGCATCGTCAGCAGCCGCAGCGTCCGTGGCGCGCTGCAGGAAACCGTGACCGACTTCGGCGATTACGAACAGGTTGACGGGGTCTACGTGCCGCTGGCGATCGAATCCGGCCCGAAAGGCTCGACCGAGCGGCAGAAAATCGAGTACAGCAAGGCTGAAGGCAATATCAAAGTCGATCCCACGACTTTCCATTTTCCCGCCGCCGCCAGCAAATAGTCAGGAGCCCGACATGAGCCTTCAATCTTTCGGCCTCGCGCTGGCCACGGCGGCATTCTCGCTGACGGTGCAGGCAGCTGACGCACCGGTAGCGTTCGACGCTGGCACGATCTCCGGCCTCGGCGCGCGTAACATCGGCGCTGCCGCGATGAGCGGCCGCATTGCCGCGCTCGATGCGTATAACGATCCATCCGGCAAAACCACGCTCGTCATCGGCACGGCCAGCGGCGGCGTCTGGAAATCGCTGGATGGCGGCACGACGTTCAAGCCGGTATTCGACGATCAACCGGTGCAGGCGATCGGCGCCGTCACAGTCGATAGCAAAAACACCAATACCATCTGGGTCGGCACCGGCGAGTCGTGGACCCGCAATTCGGTGTCGATCGGCAACGGCATTTATAAATCCAGCGACGGCGGCGATACCTGGACGCATCTCGGTTTGGAGAACTCCGAGCGTATCTCCAAGATTCTGATCGACCCGCGCAATAGCGACACCGTGTACGCCTGCGTACCGGGCAAACTCTGGAGCGACTCCGCCGACCGCGGCCTGTACAAAACCACCGACGGCGGCAAAACCTGGGCGCTGGTGCTGAAAGGCGGCAATCTTTCTACCGGCTGTTCGACGCTCGCGATGGACCCGAAGAATCCTGACGTGCTGCTCGCCGGCCTTTGGGATTTCCGCCGCCAAGCCTGGACCTTCCGCTCCGGCGGCGATGGTCCGACCGCGCCCTCCGGCAGCGGTTTGTATCGCAGTGCCGACGGCGGCAAATCCTGGACTGAAATCACCGAAGCCGCCAACAAAGGCTTCCCGGCCAAACCCTACGGCCGCCTCGCGGTCGCGATTGCGCCGAGCAATCCACAGCGGGTTTACGCGTTTGTGGAGTCTACCGCCAGCGCCTTGTTCGTCAGCGACGATGGCGGCCAAACCTGGGACGCGCGCGACAAGAGCCAATGGATGGTTTGGCGACCCTTCTACTTCGCCAATCTAATCGTCGATCCTACAAACGCCGACCGCGTTTATAAAACCGATGGCCCGCTGATTCTTTCCGAAGACGCCGGCCGCAGCTTTTCTACGGTCGGCGGCTTCGCCGGCACGCACGGCGACGTGCACGATATTTGGGTAAACCCCAAAAACCCGCAGCACATCGTCCTCGGCGACGACGGCGGGCTTTGGTATTCCTATAACGGCACCGGCAAATGGTGGAAAGGTGAAAATCTACCGGTCTCGCAGTTCTATCATGTCAGCGTCGATGATGCCGATCCGTACCGCGTCTACGGCGGCCTGCAAGACAACGCCAGCTGGGTTGGTGACACCGAATATCCCGGCGGCATTACCAATCACCGCTGGGAAAATCTTTACGGCGGCGACGGCTTTTGGACGTTTCTCGATCCAACCGATTCGAATTACGTCTACGCTGAGGCGCAAGGCGGCAACATCGGCCGGGTGAATTTGCACACCCACGAATTGCGCGATATTCAACCGAAAGCAAATTTCAAAGAGAAACTCCGCTTTAATTGGAATACGCCGATTGCGTTGTCGCCAACGAATAAAAACACCGTATATGTCGGCGCGCAATTTCTATTTCGCAGCCGCGATCACGGCAATAGCTGGCAGCGCTTGTCGCCCGATCTCACGACCAACGATCCGGACAAGCAAAAGCAAGAGCTATCCGGCGGCGTGACCATCGACAACTCTGCCGCCGAGCAGCACACGACGATTTACACCGTTAGCGAATCGCCGAAAGACCCCCTGACGATCTGGGTCGGCACCGACGACGGCAACCTGCAGCTAACGCGCGACGACGGTAAAACCTGGCGCAATGTCGTCGCCAATGTTCCCGGCTTACCGGCGCGGTCCTGGGTGAGTTGGATCGAAGCCAGCCGCCACGCCGCTGGCACCGCGTACGCAACATTCGATCGCCATAGCACCGGCGATATGCAGCCGTATGTTTACAAAACCACCGACTTCGGCAAAACCTGGATACCGCTAGTAACGCCGCGCGACGACAAAGCCGTGCGCGGCTACGCGCATGTCATTAAAGAAGATCTGCAAAAGCCCGGCTTGCTGTTTCTCGGCACCGAGTTCGGCTTGTACGTGTCGATCGATGGCGGCCAACAATGGGCGCCATTTAAAGGCGGCCACCTGCCGGCGGTGGCGGTGCGCGATGTCGTGATTCAGCCGCGCACCAACGACCTCATCCTCGCTACGCACGGGCGCGGCATTTGGATCGTCGATGACATTACACCGCTGCGTGCGCTGAGCGCTAACCTGTTGAATGAAGAGGCGACATTCGTCGCCAGCCGGCCGGTGCAGCAGCGCATCGAAGGCCAAGGCGGCTGGCCGAACGGCGATGCCGTGTTTGTCGGCGACAACCCGGCCGATGGCGCTGTAATCACCTATTACCAAAAAGCCCGTCACCTTTACGGCAAGTTGAAACTGGAGGTGCTCGATGCCAACGGCACGCTGATCGATACTTTGCCGGCCAGCACCCGCCGCGGCTTAAACCGCGTGGTGTGGGCGATGCGCGGCAAGCCACCAAGAGTACCGCCGGCGGCTCAGCTGGCATTTGCCGGCACCCAAGGCGTGCGCCTGCTGCCCGGCACCTATACCTTGCGCTTGACCAAAAACGGCAAAACTTACGAGACCAAAATCGACGTGCGGCTGGATCGTCGTGCGGCATTCACGTTAGCCGACCGCCAAGCGCAGTTCAAAACTGCGAGCGAAATCGGCGCACTGTTCGGCGCTGAAAGCGCGCTGGTCGAACGCATCAATACGCTGCGTGAAGCGCTCGCTACCACTAGCGCCGGCTTGACCGTCGGCGACGCATTAAAAGCCGAACTCAGCACGTTTGATGAGAAAGCCGACGCTGTCCGCAAGCAAATCGTCGCGACCACCGAAGGCGGTGCGATCACCGGCGAGGAGCGGCTGCGCGAGCACACGGATCAACTCTACGGCGCGGTCAACGGTTTCGAAGGCCGGCCCGGCCGCTACCACCTCGCGCGTCTAGCAGCGTTGCGCCGCGAACTCGCTGGCGTCCAAGCCGATTTCAGCGCCCTGCTCGGCCGAGATTTATCGGCGCTCAACGAGGCCTTAAAAACGCGCGGGCTGCCGGCGATTCCACCACCGCCGATGGAAGTCGCCGACGATGACGACGCCGACGCGGCGCGCAGCAGCAGCCATGTCGGCCGTATCGACCCGGACGCGGCGTTTGGCGTCGCCGCGGCGGTGCCGAAAAACTTCCGGATTTATCGTTGATCCGGCGCTAAATCGTCAGCCGCTGGCGGGCCAGTTAAAGGTGCTGGCGGCGGCAAAAATCCGGCGACGAGCAAGCCGGCGTCGGTGCGCATTTTCAGCACCGCGCCGTCGTGGCTCGGGATAATCGCGATCTCGGGGTTGGTTTGCATCAGCTGATGCAGCGTTTTTAGCTCGGCGAGGACGGCCTTGCGGTCTTCGCCAATCACCACCGTCATGAACCACGGCCGCTCGCGTTCCAGTTCGATGTTGCGCAGGCGGGTGCTGATGTCACCGATGAACAGCAGTTCGCGGCCATCGGCAAGGCGGACATAAACCATTTGGCTGCCCGGCGAATGGCCAGGCGATTTGATCAACACCACACCCGGCGCCAAGGCATAGCGGGCGTCGTAGTGCAGCGGCGTGTAGTCGGCCAGCGGCGCCAGCGGCAACACCGCCGGCTTCATACCGGCGCGGTTCGCGAATTGTTCGGCCGTAAGCCGCAGCTTCGGCTTCAACGCCGCGAGGTTCGGCGCGGTGGTGATGCTGCCGATGTGATCCTCGTGCTCGTGGGTGATTACGATCTGCGCCGCGGCGTCCATCGCCGCCCGCACTTTGGCGCTGGCGGCATCGTTAAACTGCGGCAACATCAGCGTATGACTGGCAGTGGCGCGCTCGAGTCCGGTGTCGATCAAGATCGTTTGCTCGGGAAATACGAGCTGATAAGCGACGATCGGCAGCGGCGTTTTCCGCCACGGATCCCCAGCGACGAGCATCGCCTCATAAAACACGAATGCGCCGACCTGCTCGTAGCGCACGGCCAACGGCTTATCGCCCGGCAGCGATTCCGCCAGCGCCCGCACTGCCGCCAAGTCCAACGGGAATTCGGCCTGCGCCGCCGGGCTGTGTAAAACCAACAGCCCGTACATCGGCAGTACCAACGCCACCGTGACCAGCAGGCGCCAACCGTGTTTTCGTCTCCGCCGTGTCATCCTCTTCCCCAGTAAGCGACCAACCAACTGCACTATCATGCCGCAACCTCTACGCCACTCAGAGTGCGATCATGATTCAGCTTTACGGCTTCACCGGTTCCGGCAATTGCTACAAGCCCGCGCTGCTGATGCAGCAGCTCCAGCTGCCGTTTACGTGGATCGAAGTGAACATCTTGAACGGTGAGTCGCGCACGCCGGAATTCCTGGCGAAAAACGCCAACGGCAAGATTCCACTGCTGGAACCTGAGCCGGGCCATTTCTTGGCCGAATCGAACGCGATGCTGTGTTATCTCGCCGAGGGCTCGCGCTTTTTTCCCGCCGACCGCTGGCAGCGCGCGAAGATTCTCGAATGGCTGTTCTTCGAGCAATACAGCCACGAGCCGTACATCGCCACCGTGCGTTTCTGGGTGCATTACCAAAAGCGCGGCGACGAATTGGCGGTAAAAATTGCCGAGACGATGCCGCGCGGCTACGCGGCGCTTGCGGTGATGGAACAGCAACTGAGCCAGACGCCGTTCCTGGCCGGCGCCGAGTACAGCATCGCCGACATCGCGCTATTCGCCTACACCCATGTCGCCGATCAAGGCGGGTTCGACTTAACGCCGTACCCAGCCGTTCAAGCCTGGCTGCATCGGGTGATGACGCAGCCGGGTTACGTGCCCATGGTGGTTTGAGGAGCGCCGCCCGCTTCATTGCGGCGCTCAGGACATCGGTTCGGTCTCTTACACCGCTTGATACACGGCTTCGACTTCCACCTGCAGTTCAGCGCGGCAAATATCGGCGAGGACGATAATCCGGCTACAGTCGGCCGGAAATAGCTGCGCCGAGAGGGCGTCGATCGTCGCGTAATCCTCGGCGCGGCGTAGAAATATTTTTAGCACTGTGGGCATCAAACGCTGGCCGGAGTGGCTTTCGGCGCGGGCCACCAGCGCGTCCAGATTCAGCGCCAGCTCGCGCAGCTGGGCGCCGGCATTTTCCGGATGGCAGCTTTCGTGGCCGATGATTGCCGCGGTGCCCGAAACAAATAACTGACCCCAAGGCATCGCCATCGCGCGGGCGAAGCTCGGACTGGCCGGGCCGTAGTCGCGCGGGTATTCGTAGGCCGGCACTTGCCGCGGGTTTTCCAGACGCTGCCCCGGTTCTTTGGCCGCGATCAGGATCACCGTCAACGTGCTCGGTTCGGCTTGCACACCGATTGCGGTGGCCGCTGGCAGCGGCAACTGCGCGGGAATGCCCCGAGTGCGGCCGACGCAGAAGCGGCGGTAGCGCTCAGCGTCGCCCGCGCCTTGGTTAATCGCGCCGAAGTAGTGCCATACCTTCACCGGATGCGGATAGCCGCTATCCGCCAACAGCGCGCCGATGCCGCGATACGCGTATTCCGCCGCGGCTTCGATCCCGCCGTACGCCGCTTCGTCGAATTGCCAGCTGGCGACGAGTACGCGGCCGTCTTCAGCGATGTGCGCGCCGTGGGCGCTGTGGCGCGTAACTGGACCGCTGCCGTGCCACAACTCGTAGCGCGTGCCGCCGTGCGGCAGCGCCATTGGCACGTGGACAGCGCCTTCAGCGACCGGCTCTGTGCCGTACGCAAACGCCGCGAGCCGCTGATCATCGACGGCGGGGCATTGCGACGAATAACTGAAGCGGATCGGCAGCGCGGGATCGACGGCGCGGCTTGGGGCTGGGAACACGGGCAAGGAAAGGCCGAATAGGTCGCTTAGTGTAAAGGCTGAACGGCCGCCACCCAAGCCCGGCCAGCGGGCGCCTCCGCCTGGTTTCCTTGTCGGCCATCAGCCGCCTATGATTCAGGCGCAGACGTCGTCGCGACCTCATCCGCAACACAAGGGTCTACGCATGATCACGATTCGCCCCGCTGACAGCCGCGGTCACGCCGAGCACGGCTGGCTCGATAGCCGCCATACGTTCTCGTTCGGCGACTATCACGACCCGCAGCACATGGGTTTTCAGGCACTGCGCGTGATCAACGAGGACCGCGTCACACCCGGCGGCGGCTTCGCACCGCACTCGCATAGCGCGATGGAAATTCTCTCTTACGTGCTCGAAGGCGGTCTGCGCCACCGGGATTCGACCGGCGGCAGCTCGGTACTGCGCCCCGGCGAACTGCAACTGATGAGCGCCGGCCGCGGCATCAGTCACAGCGAGATGAATGATTCGCAGTCCGCACCGGTACATTTTCTGCAGATCTGGCTGATGCCGGACCGTCGCGATACCGCCCCGAGCTATCAGCAGCACACGCTGGACCCGGCGGCGCTCCGCGCCGGTTTCGTCTGCGTTGCCGCGCCGGCCTCGGAAACGGCACCATTCAGAATTCTGGCCGACGCCCGCCTGTTTATCGCCTGGCCCAGCACCGGCCAGACGCTAACGCAGCCCCTGGAACCCACGCGAGCCTACTACCTGCAGCTCGCCCGCGGCAGCGTCACGCTCGGCGAAAACCTATTGACGGCTGGCGACGCCGCAATGATCGAAGCCGAATCGACCTTGCACCTGGCCGCGACCAGCGACGCCGAGCTGCTGCTGTTTGATTTGGCGCCGTCGGAATGACCGGCGCGGCGCCAGCGCCAGACAAGGGCTACTGGTTTAAGTCAGCCAAATTCCAAATCGAGCCCGGCGAAGACGAAGAAACCAACCCAGGCCTGTACGGGCGCCAGCTCGCGCTCTGGCTAAAGACCCGCTTAGAAACCTGCGGCTACGCCGTTGAAGACGTCATCAACGAAGACTGGGGCCGGTGCCTGATGTGCCAACGCACGCCGTTCCTGCTGTGGGTGGGCTGCGGCAGCGTCATCGAAGATTCGAGCACTTCATCCGCCAAGGCTAACCCGGCTTCTACAGCCCATATTTGGCACTGTTTTGTGGTCGCCGAAGTGCCGTTTTGGCGCAGGTTTAGCAAGCGCGTCGACAGCCAACCCGCGGTGGCGAAGCTGCATGCGGCCGTTGGCCAAATACTCGCGGATGAGATCGAGATTGCGTTGACGCGGTAACGGTATATCCGCCGCCGCTGCGTTAACGAATAATCGCTGCCGTCGCTACAACCTCATCCGCGTAAGCGCCCCCGCTTTGGGCTCAGCGCACGCTGACGCCGATGTGAATACTGAAATCAGGCGACGAATTCAGAATCACATCTTCTTGCACGCCGAGGTTCAACGCCGTGTGCGCGCCGAGACCGATGCGGCCGCCGAATGCCAGTTGGCCGCCGTAGCGGCTGAGCGCGCCGATTTCGGAGTGCGCGTACAGCGGCGTGTGGCCATAGAACTGCGCGGTGAACGCCAGCCACGGTAGCGCGCGGTAACCGGCGCCGGCACCACCAAGGCCGACCCACTGCCGTTGTAGGTCGCCGAGCACCTGGCTTTGCCCGTTATAGGAGCCCCCAACGGAGACAAAGCCAAACCAGCGCCGGGCACCGGCAAACGGATCATAGTCCAGCCATAGCGCGCCGCCGGCGTTGCCGCCGGCTAAACGGGCTTCATCGCCGGTCGGCAGCTTGGCCAGCGCCCGCAGCGCGAGACCCTCGCGTAACGCGTAGCCGGCGCTGAGTTCGATATCGCCGAAGCCGTTGTGGCCGTCCGTTACGTTGAGCGCGGTCACGCCGTTACGGACGTAACGGTAGGTGTAGCGATTACGCGGCACGAATTCGCGGCCGCCGTTGGCGAGATTAAACGCGCCGTGCCAGCCTTCGATCACGCTGTCGAGCACGCCGCCATTGGTCAGCAATATCGGCACGTCGATACCGATTTCCAAACCGGCCGCGACGCCGCGGCGCCAGCCGAAACTAACGCGCTGGGTTTCGCCGTCCAACAACAGCGCCTCGTTGCCGTTCCGGACGTTGACGAACTCGTTGCTCCAGTCGAGGCGGGCGCTGTACGCCGAAGCGCCACCGGCCAGCACCGCGGTTTCGCCGAGCGCCGGCAACGCGGTGCTGCGCGATAACGCCGCTTCGTTACGCACCGGGAAAATCGACTCGGCCATCGCTGGCACCAGGCTTCCGCCGATGATGACGGCGAGACATAAAAATTTCTGATTCATCGTTTTAAAATAAGGTCGGAAAATACACGATGTGCCGCTGCAGTAACCGGTTGTCCGGGCCACGCGCCAACCCGGGCCGCGCCTCTGATAGCATCCGCATCCCCAACCCCCTACTGGCGCTGTAAAGCCAATGAATACTCAAGCCAAGCCGGTTACCGACAATCTGCGAATCAAGTCGATCCGCGCCGTCGCCGCCCCGACCCAGATCCAAGCCGAGCTGCCGCTGTCCGAAGCAGCCGCGCAAACCGTCGCCACCGCTCGCCGCGAAATTCAAGACGTGCTCGCCGGTCGTGACGACCGCCTGCTGGTCGTGATCGGCCCGTGCTCGATACACGATACCGCCGCGGCGCTTGATTATGCCGGGCGGCTGGCAACGTTGCGTACACAGCTGAGCAAAGATCTGTTGATCGTCATGCGTGTGTATTTTGAAAAGCCGCGTACCACGATCGGCTGGAAAGGCTTGATCAACGACCCGAACCTAGACGACAGCTACGACATCGATACCGGTCTGCGCGTCGCGCGCCGCCTGTTGCTCGATCTGAACGCGCAGGGCATGCCGGCCGGCGTCGAGTTCCTCGACATCCTGACGCCGCAATACATCTCCGATCTGGTCAGCTGGGGCGCGATCGGCGCGCGCACGACGGAAAGCCAGCTGCACCGCGAAATGGCCAGCGGTTTGTCATGCCCGGTCGGCTTCAAAAACGGTACCGATGGCAGCGTGAAAGTGGCAGTGGACGCCGTGCAGTCGGCGCGTGCGCCGCACCGTTTCTTGTCGGCGACCCAAAGCGGCCAGATCTCGATTTTCGAAACGCTCGGCAACCCGGATAGCCATGTGATTCTGCGCGGCGGCTCCACCGGCACCAACTACGACGCCACCAGCGTCGACGCCGCCAGTGCGGCGATGACGAAAGCCGGCATCCGGCCGCAGGTGATGATCGACTTCAGCCACGCCAACAGCCGCAAGCAGCACCGGCTGCAGATTGAAGTGGGCCATGATGTTGGCGACCAACTGGCCAGCGGCGACGAACGTATCGTTGGGGTCATGATCGAAAGCCATCTGGTCGAAGGCCGGCAAGAAATTGGCGACCGCGACACGATGACCTATGGCCAGAGCGTCACCGACGCCTGCTTGGCCTGGGACGACAGCGCCGAACTACTGCGCGCGCTCGCCAACAGCGTTGCCGCGCGCCGCAAACAGCTGGCAAAGTCGGCCTAAACGCATGGCTATACGGCGACGGTCCGCAGACGCCCCCGCCGCGGCCGCCGCCGTAGCGTGATCAGGCCGCTGCTGGCGGCCGGGTTGGCACCACCAATTTCGCGGTGAAAATCTGCACCACTTCGCCGCGCTGATTTTTGGTTTCACTGCGTAACGTGACCAAGCCGCGGTCCGGCTTGGTGCGCGATACCCGCAACGTTAAGACTTCGCTTTCCACCGTGAGCACGTCGCCGGCCCGCGTCGGCTGCGGCCAGACGATCTCGCCACCCGCGCCGATGATGCCGCCAACAGCCGCAGGCGCGCCGCCGTCCACCAGCAAGCGCATCGTCACGGCCGCGGTATGCCAGCCGCTCGCGGCTAGGCCGTTAAAAAACGTGTCTTGTGCCGCAACTTCGTCAACGTGAAACGGCTGCGGATCGAATTCGCTAGCGAAGGCTTTCATCCGCGTTGCGTCCATCGCCTGACTGCGCGATACAAACCGCTGGCCGACATGAAGATCTTCGAAATAATAAGTCGCGGGTTTCGCCGCAGATTCTGGCTGAGCCATGGCGCTTCCTTACCGGGGTTGTGGTGATCGCGCGTCGGAATCAACGTCGCAATCAAGAGCCCAGATTCTATAAAGATTCGCTGCGCTGCGGCAGCGCGCCAACTTGCCGCTACGCTCAACCCTCGCCGCGGGCCGCTTGGGCCGCGTAGTCATCGAACGTGATGGCGCCGCCGGCAGCGGCAACGCCGCTTTGATCGCGCGTCGGCAGCACGTCTTGCAGTAAGTCGATCCGCTTCCACTGCGCAACCGGCGCGGCGCAATCAGGCTGCGGCAGATACCGCGACGGCGCGTGCTTTTGATAGCGATGGATATACCGCGGGCAATTTACGAATAGCTCCGTCACCGCCACTCGCACAATCAACTCGGCGCCAACGAAATCGGCACGCAGCGGGTCATCGGCACTGACGGTGGCGAGGCCGTGGACACGCAACCGATTCGGCGTTTCGAAGTCGATAAACAGCAGGCCGACTTTGGCCGTTGCGCGGATATTGCCCAGCGACAAAAACATGCCGTTGCCGTCATAGCTCGGAAAGGCCAGCGTTTGCGAATCAAGCGCCCGAACAAAGCCGGGATCGCCGCCTTTGTACGAGCAGGTCGGCTGGCCGTGTTCATCAACACTGGATAAGAAAAATAAGTCTCTACTTTCGATGAATGCGCGATCTTGATCGTCAATCGCGGTATGGCGCGTCACCGAGACCACGCGGTCGGCCAGCTGCCGGGTCTCAAATTGATCCTGCAGCGCGCGCTGCTGCGCGCCAAAAAACGTCGTCATTATCAGCCGCCTCCCACTGGTCATTTTATTGGCGCATGCTTGGCACGTGCTTAACGGATATAGCACGAAGCGTGGCGTGCCTTCGGTCTCCCCGTTGTTTTCTCTATTTCGAGCACGGATGCGATGTGCAGCCTCGACCAAGCCTTTCAAGCGCTTGCCTGCGGAGTCGCCGATGAGTATCCCGCCCGTCACCCCGCTTGCCGCAACACCACCGACACCGCCGGCCAATCCACATTTGTGGCGCGACCGAGTTGATCACTGGTCGAAAATCATCGGCGCCACATTGGCCTTGATTGGCCTATTTCTAACTTGGGGCCAGCTGCGCGATAACGGCCAAGCGATTGATGCCAATACCATCGAACAAATCTACTCGCGGATGCACGATATCGACAAATTGTTTGTCGAGCATCCCGAACTAAAACCTTATTTCTACGCCGACATGCGGCTCAACGACCGCAATCCGTTGATCGAGAAGCTCGGGCTGAACGAAGCGCTGATTAAAGCGCAGGTGCCAGCGCTCGCCGAATTGATTTGCGATTTCTTCGCACAGGCCTTGTTACAATTGAAGAACTTACCGCCCGGCGCCTACGAAGGCTGGCGTAATTACTTCAAAGCCGTTTACATGCGTAGTCCTGAGCTGCGCGATTACTACAAAGCCAACGCGCAGTGGTACCAATACGAGGAAGCTAATCGCTTATTCAGAGAAGCCGATACCGCGCTGGCAGCGCAGGCCGAAGCGCGCGCCCGTGCCGCCGTTCCGCGATGAATTATTGATTCGGCCATCCCCCTACTTGGAAGTGCAATATTCAGTTTCGCGCCGCACCTTTATTCGAGCATTCCGTGGCCAGATCATTAACGCAGCACATCGTTCACGATTGCGCCGACCCCTGGCTCGATAAGGGCTACGACGCGTTGAATCAGTATTTCGGCGTGCGGGGCGAAATGGAGACACGCGCCGTCATCGAACAACGCCTGGGCTGGCGCCCAGACACCCCGATCGATGGCTACGCCTTGCGCTACGAAATGGTGATTTTGGCAGACGCCGACGGCGCAATCGCAGCGGTCCGCGACCATTGCGTGGTGCTGGCGCTGGACGCAATTCGCGTTGGCGTACAGGCCGCTGTTGTCCATCTTTCGCACATCTGGATCGACCCGCGCTGGCAAGGCCAGCAGCTGACGCGACAACTGCACGATGCCCCGATCCTCGCCGCACGCGCGGCGCTGGCGCGCGCCGCGTTGCCGACGACAACTGCAATCATTCTCGCCGCCGAAGTAGAGCCCTACCAGGCCGACGACCGCGAGCGAATCGGCCGCCTGCGTGCGTTTCAACGCGCGCAGTACCGGCCCGCCGACCCTGAACGCATCCCGTTTGTGCAGCCTGATTTCCGCGTGCCGGCGGTGATCGACGCCAGCGGCGGCCCGCAGCCGCTGGCGTTGATCTTGATGCTCTGGCGCGTCGGCAGAGAGTACGAGCCGGAAACTACTGCCGGCGAAATTCGCCACATCGTTCACTGCTTATACGCGATGTACGGCCACGGCATGGACCCGCGCCATATGCAGGCCGCCTATGACACCTTGGCGGCCTACCCGCCCGATACGGCAACCGTGCGCCTGAGCTGGGACACAGTCTTTAAACCAGCGTAGAAAACTAAGGCTTGTTTAGGCCGCCGGCACCAAGGCTTCGACGCGGGCGATGGCGCGCTGCACCGCCGGCCGCTGCGCAACCGTTTCGTACCAGCGTGCGAGGTTCGGCGTTTCGGCGAAGTCGATCCCGGCAAATGCGCGACGCCAGAACCAGCCGAAATGGGCGATGTCGGCGATGCTGTAGGCGTCGCCAGCAACGTATGGCCGCTGCGCTAGCACGCCGTCGAGCAGGCGCGTTACGCGCTTGGCTTCGCCGTGGAAGCGATCAATCGCGACCGGCATCGGCTCGGCGTGGTTACGGAAAAACCCGGACTGGCCAAAAGCCGGGCTCAATGCCGAGGCGTGAAAGAACAGCTGCTCGAAGACGCGCGCACGCGCCATGCCCTCGGCAGGTAACAGCTGGCCGTGCTTCTCGGCGAGATAAACCAGAATGGCGGCAGACTCAGTCAAGGTCATCGCGCCATCGCTGCCGTCTGAATCGATCAACACCGGCACTTTGCCGTTGACGTTCAATGCAGCAAAAGACTCCGCTTTTTGCTCGCCTTTGCGCACATTGACGCCGCGCAAGTCATAGGCGAGCCCGAGTTCTTCGAGCACGATGGGAACTTTGACGCTGTTCGGCGTCGCAAACGCATAAACGGTATACACAGTAGTTTTCTCGAACGATGAACCGGCACTAGCGCCAGCGAGGCCGCCACTATGCGCGCGGGGCCACCGCCAGGGCAGACCGGCGGCGGCGATAAGCGTCATTCTTACAGGGAATAAACCTGCCGCTACGGCGGGCGCTTACGTCAGCCGCCCGGTTGTGTAGCTGCGTACAAATTAGCTGTCGATAACGCCAAACCGTCGTTGTTGAAATCGTTCGCTGTACCGGCCTTGGCAATCGCAATCGCGCGACTACCGGGCCACGCATCGCCGACTTTCCCCACCGCACAAAGCCGCCCCTCACGATCAACCACCGACGACCACATGCGATTCGGCGAGAGCCGCCCCTGATTCGGCCTGAAATGCTAGAGCTGTTTTTGGAGTGCTGGCAATGAACGGAAATAGATTATTTATTATCACTCTATTTCTTAAGCGCTCTCGATTCGAATAGGCGCTCACGGAGCACATTCGAATCATCGCCATAATCGGTCGAACTTACAACTGATTGACTTTGCTGTTGATATAACTTTTTTAACTCCGACGGCACCGCCTATTTCGTTATTTTTCTAACGAATTCAAGGCGAATATTATCGCGATTTCGACGCACCTAAAGCCGCCAAATAGATCATTCTCTTCGACGCGATTCATATCTCGGAAAATATGAATTTTATTTTATTATTGCCGCCGCATCGTGCTCGACAAATCCATTAATAATCCATTTCTAAAATACTCGGCATGCCGTCGGTAAGGCAGCGCTTGCATTGCAGGAATATCGCGCTACCCTCGGCAAGCCGCTTTGCGCTGCCGGATTCCACTGCAGGTAAGACTCAACGCGGCGGCGGAGTCACGGCGTGGGCAAGACGCGGCAAGCAGTCTGGACAAGGAGCGCACGCCATGAACACCATCGACACCATTACGCTACTCAACCGTTTAATCGTCACCGCGAAGGATGGCGAGGCCGCGTTACGCGCGGCGGCAGACGAGGCTTATCATGCAGACATCAAAGAGCCACTCTCGGAGTACTCGCACTTCTTAGGCGACGCCGCGCGCGAATTACAGGCCGCGGTGCACAACCTCGGCGGCAAACCGAAAGGCGCTGGCACGTTCGGCAATACCTTGCATCGAACTTGGATCCACATCAAAGCCAATGCTTACGGCCGCGATGAAGGCGTGATCCTGAACGAAATCGAAGCTGACGAACAAGCTGCTGAGGCACGTTTCTCCGAAGCGCTGACCTGGGACACGCCACCGGCGATTCACGCATTGCTCGAACGCCAGTATGTCGGCACACACGCCCGCCACGGCCAGATACAGGCGTTACGGGCGCGTCTCGACGCACCGCACTAAGCGCAGCCGCCAGCCCGCACTTCGTTTGGCGCCGGCTGTCGTCGGCGCGTCAGGCCGCTTCGGCTTCGTCGCGCCCGCGCTGGCGGGCTTCAGCTTCGCGGCGCGCTTCTTCGATCTGGTGCAATACGCCATCGACGTCGGCGGTGGTTTCGTCGAATACGTGCTGCCCGGTCAGTTCCGTGTCTGGACGCAGCGCCGCACTTTGGAACAGCTTCCAGATTTCATGCGCGTAATGCGTGGTGCGCAGCTCGGGCGCGTAACGGCCGCAATACGCGGTGATGTTTTCGACATCGCGCGCCAGCATCCGGAACGCGTTGTTGTTGCCGGCGGCGTCGATCGCCTGTGGCAGATCGATGATGACCGGGCCGTCGGCGGCCAGCAGCACGTTGAATTCCGAGAGATCGCCGTGAATCAGTCCGGCGCAGAGCATGCGCACGATCTGATTCATCAGAAACCGGTGCCAGTCGCGCGCCTGCTCCGGCTCTGGGGTTACGTCGTTCAAACGCGGAGCAGGTGCGCCGGCGCCGTCATCGACCAATTCCATAACCAGCACGCCGTCGAAATAGCCGTGCGGCTGCGGCACGCGCACGCCAGCGGCAGCGAGGCGGTACAACGCATCAACTTCGGCGTTTTTCCACGCCGCTTCTTGCTGCTTGCGGCCGTGACGGCTGCGCTTGCCCATCGCGCGCTGATCGCGGCTACCGCGCGCGCGGCGGCCTTCCTGATATTCGGCGAGCTTGTGGAAGCCGCGCTGGTTCGCTTCTTTGTAAACCTTGGCGCAACGGATGGTCGCGCCACAGGCAACGACATAAACCGACGCTTCTTTGCCGCTTTTGAGCGGACGTATCACCGAATCGATGATGCCGTCCTCGATCAGCGGTTCGAGACCGCGAGGGATTTTCATGCCGTATTGTGACCGATTCGCCGCCCCCGCCGCTGCGCGCTGTTGTGTCTGGCGTCAGCCGTGGCTCACGCGTCGTCGTTCGGCAGCGACTCAAATGGCAACGCGATGACGATACGCGTGCCGGGGCGGTTGTCTTCAACTCGAATCGTGCCGTGGTGAAGATCGACCACGGCTTTTACCAACGATAAGCCCAGGCCCAGACCTGGCGTATGGCGCGAGGCGTCCAACCGATACAGGCGCTCAAACACCCGGCCGCGCTCATCAAGCGGAATACCCGGGCCGGTGTCGGCGACGGCCAGCCGCCAGCCGGTTTCGGTGGCGTGGGCATCGATGACGATGGCGCCGCCGGGCGGGCTGTATTTGACGGCGTTGTCGAGCAGATTGATCAACATCTGAAACAACAAATGCGGGTGCGCCGGTAGCGGCGCGCCCGCCGTCACTTGCACCACCAACTGCTGTTGTTGTTCTTCAGCCAACGGCTCGATGTAGTCGGCGGCGTCGCGCGCCAGTTGGGCGATATCACAGGTGACAAATTCTTGCCGCAGCAAGCCGGATTCGACGCTGGCGATCCGCAGCAGCGATTGAAACGTCGCCAGGACTTTGTCGAGATCGGCGAGGTTGTGCTCGATCCACGGTTGTAATTGATCTGGCGGCGGCGCATCGCGCAGCGCTGCTTCGAGCCGCGCGCGATGGCGCGTCAGCGGCGAGCGCAGATCGTGCGCGATGTTATCGGTGGCGCCGCGCACCGATGCGATCAGTCGGTTGATTTGATCAAGCATCGTGTTCAGGGTTTCGCCGAGGCGGTCGAATTCGTCACCGCCGCTGCGCACCGGAATTCGGTGCTTTAAATCGCCTTCCATGATGCGCTGCGCAGCGCGCCGAATCGCCTCCACCGGCCGCAGCGCCGCGCGCGTCAGCAGGAAACCGGCGGACAGCGAAATCAGCAGCATCGCGCCGAGACTCCACAGCGCCGCCCGGCGAATATCGCCACGCACCTGCGCAACCTCGATTTCATCGAAGCCGACCAATAGGCGGCTGCCGTCCGACAATCCGGCCCAGCGCAGATCGACCACCGTAACACCGGGGAAGCGCCGACTCGGCATCTTGAACGGCTGCTCTGGCGCTGGCGCCTTCGCCGGCCAAGCCATGACGTTGCCGGCGAGCAAGCTGCCGTCCGGGCCTTCGAGCCGGTAGAGGCGATCGTGATTCGGCGAGACGATCAGCATCCGTTGCTCGATCAGCGCGGCGACGCCGTGCACGCCATCGACGTTAAATTCCGACTCCATGATGCGCAGCTCGGCCTCGACGCTTTCCTGCACATGCCCGGCCATGAAGCGGTCCGCGAGCCAGGTCACCAGCAGCAGCAGCGCGCCGAACGCGACGGCTAATAGCGCGCTATTGGCGAGCGTGAGCCGGGCCGAAGTCGAAAGCCGCAGCCTCATTGCGGCTCGCGCAAGCAGTAGCCGGTGCCGCGCAGCGTGTGGATCAACGTGGTCCACGGCGCGTGGTCAACTTTTGCGCGCAAACGCGACAAATGCACGTCGATCACATTGGTCTGCGGGTCGAAGTGGTAGTCCCAGACGCCTTCCAGCAGCATCGTTCGGGTCACCACTTGGCCGGCGTGGCGCATCAAAAATTCGAGCACGCGGTACTCCTGCGGCTTCAGTGCAATCACTTCTCCAGCGCGTTTAACGACGCGCGCCATGCGGTCCAGTTCGAGATCGGCGACGCGCAGCCGGCTTTCGGCAACGGGCATCAAACCCCGGCGCGTGATGACGTCGATCCGCGCCAGCAACTCCGCGATCGCGAACGGTTTGACGACGTAATCATCGCCACCAGCACGCAGGCCCTTGATGCGCTCGTCGACCTGCCCCAGCGCCGATAAAATCAGCACCGGCACGCGGGAGCCGGTCGCGCGCAACGCGGCCAACATCGATAAGCCATCCATCTGCGGCAATAGGCGATCAAGCACGATCGCATCATAAGCCTCGCCGGTGGCCAGAAATAAGCCGTTGCGGCCGTCGGCGGCGTGATCGGCGGCGTGGCCGGCTTCGCGTAAACCCTTGCAAAGAAAGGCAGCGATATCAGCATCGTCTTCAACAACTAGGATGCGCATGGAGTTACCCGTTGCTCGGAGAAAACATCTTGCGTAGCAGGCCTTCACCGCGCCACGTGTGAATCAAAGCCATCCCGACGTGGCCGAATAGATACACCTTCAGCGGCAAGGCGCCATATTCGTGAAGGCTGCCGATTTGGTGCATCAGCTCAAGATCATCCTCCAGTAGCCACATCGCGGTGCCCGTTCCGGCGAGGAATAGCAGCGTCAACAGACCTAAGCCCTGCACGGTTGCGGCGAGCACCGCGGTCTGTTGCGCGCTCGGTGGCCGCAGCGTACGCGCCAGTTGTGCCACTTCTCCAGCCAGCGCTTTCCGGCCCGCCGTATGGAGCCACGGTAGAAAACGCGCGAACGTTGCATCCGGGTAACGCCAGAACAGACTGACGATCAACACCAACAGCGCTGCAGCCGCGGCGAGCCCGGCCCACTCGTGCATTTCAAACAAGGTGATTTGCAGCGCGCTGGCGCCGTCAAACCGCCAGGGTTTGGCCATCCATTCGGAGCCGATCAGCTGATGAATCGCCGCGATCGCTAAAACAGCGTGACTGAACCGCAACAGGCGGGCCGGTGGTGGCGTTAGCTCAGACATGGCAGTACTCCAGGTGACACTTGATTGCCACGCAGCCTAGTCGCTGTCACTTCGCCACGAGGTGTCTAAATCATTAAAGCTTGTTCATGTTCTGGCCATCGTCCGGCAACGTCGAATCGTCGAACGTAGTCGGCGTTCCCTGAAGAGCGCGGCGATGACCCAACAACGATCCTCCTGCAGACCGCTACGATGGCCGTGGCTGGCGCTGCTGTTCTGCGCCCCGGTGTTGCTGGCGCAAGACAGCGGCGCACTGAACGACGAAGAGAACGCGCCGATCATCACCGAGCCGACGCTAACGCTGGCCGAGGCCGTGAGCGCGGCGTATAGCCGGGCGCCGGGCGCGGCAACACTGGCCGCGCGTACTGCCGCCACGGCAAGCTACCAGCGCCGCAGCCAGAGCTTGATCGCCGGCGCGCCAAGCCTGCAGCTGCGTTATCTCAGTGATCGCCTGCAAAGCAACCGCGGTGTTACCGAAGCCGAGGGCGGCGTCGATTTGCCGCTGTGGCGCTGGGGCCAACGCCAGGCCGTGGCCGCCGAAGCCGACGCCAACCGCAGCGGCGCAGAAGACGATCTCCGCCTACAGCGCTGGCAAGTGGCTGGCGCGGTGCGTGAAAGTTTTTGGGATGTGCGCGAGGCGCAGCAACGGCTGTTGCTGGCGCAGCGTGACGTCGCCGCGTTCACCCAACTCGAACACGATGTGCTGCGGCGCATCGCCGCTGGCGACGCTGCACCCAGCGAGCGGCTGACCGCCGAAGGCCAGCGCCGCGAACGCGAAGCGGCGCTGCACGAAGCCGAAGTCGTGCTCGCCGACCGCTATTTCAGCTGGCGCGCGATCACTGGGCTGGAAACCCTGCCCGGCCGCGCCGATGAGTCGATCGCGCCGGAAACTACCACTTACTTACCACTGGACGCCGCCCGCACCGCCGCCGCCCGCGCCGACAGTGCCGTGAGCGCGGCGAAGGCCGAGGGCGCCGGCGCACCGCGTTTGCTGCTCGGCTACCGGGCCGAAACCGCGAACGGCGCGCCGGATGTCAACAGCGTCAGCGCGCAGCTCACTATCCCATTTGCCGGCGGCAGCCACCGGCAAGCCGCGCTGGCGCCGCTCAGCCTGCTCGCCGCGCAGGCGCGCGACCACGTTCTGCAAATGCAGCGCGAAGCCTTAATCGCACACCATGAGGCCGAGCACGAGCTGCACGCCCGTGAAGTCGCGCTGGCCGACGCCAGCGGCCGCCTGCGCTTGGCGCAAGACGAAGTAGGCCTAGCGCGACGCGCCTATACGCTCGGCGAAATTCCGCTGGCCGAGCGCCTGCTGACCGAAATCCGCGCCGCCGACGCCGCCCGCGCGCAGGAACTTGCCGTTGTCGCGCACGGCCGCGCCATCGCCCGCTTTAATCAGATCAACGGAGTTTTGCCATGAGCTTTTCCCGCATTGCGCCAGGGCTGATGTTCGCTGCGGCGCTGGCCGCTGGCTGGACCAGTGCCGCACTGGCGGCCGATACCGGACCGGCCGCAACATTTGCCTTCAGCGCCGAGCAAATCAAAAGCCTCGCGATCGCGCTGAGCGCACCGCGGCCGGCCAGTCACGTCGCCAGCAGCGCATTGAGCGCGAAAGTCATTGCTGCACCTGACGCCGAATGGGTGGTCACCGCGCCGACCAGCGCCGTGATCATCCGCGTGCCGGTGACCGAAGGCGATACCGTCGCCGCCGGTGCGGTGTTGGCCGAACTGCGCAGCGCCACAGCGCCAAAGATGAGCGCCGAATTGCTGCAAGCCGAGTCGGCGGCGCAACTGGCTCGCGCCGAGCGCGACCGCGACCGGCAACTGCACCAGGAAGGCATCATCGCCGCCCGGCGGTTGCAGGCCAGCGAACAGGCGGCGGCGCAGGCCGAAAGCCAGCTCGCAGCGCTGCGCATGCAGCTGCAGCTGATGGGAATCAGCGCACAAGACGCCCGCAACGGCCGGGTGCTGGCCCGGGCGCCGGCGCGGGCGACAGTGCTGGAACGGCTGGTGACGCCGGGGCAGCGCGTCAACGAGGCCGACCCGCTGCTGCGTCTCGTCGATGCCGACAAGCTGATGCTGGAGCTGCAAGTGCCAATCGCCGATCCGGCGTTTGCAGTCGGCGATACGCTGACGCTGCCCGACGGCCGTCGTGCGACGGTGCGGCAAGCCGGCTGGGGCGCTTCGGCAATGGCGCAGTCGGTGCGCGTGCGCGCCGCGCTGCCGCCGGGACGCTCTGGTTTGCAGCCGGGGCAATGGCTGCAAGTGCAGCGCGAAACCGCCGCCGCTAACGCGTGGTCGCTACCGGCGACAGCAATTAGCCGCGTTGATCAAGGCACCTATGTTTTTGTGCAAACGGCAAACGGCTTCCGCGCGGTGCCGGTGCAGCTGCTCGCCAGCGAAGCCGGCAACGCCACCGTCAGCGGCGCTCTGACTGCCGACAGCGCAGTCGCGACCAGCGGCACGGTCGCGATCAAAGGCGCTTGGCTCGGCCACGGCGGAGGGCAATAAAGATGCTGATCGCACTAACGCGCGCCGCACTGGCGCGGCCGCTGATGGCGCTGCTGCTGACGCTGTTGCTGATCGGCGCCGGCAGCTACGCTTTTGTGAATCTACCGATTGACGCGTTTCCTGACGTCTCGTCACCGCAGGTCAAGATCATCGTCAAACTGGCCGGCACGACGCCGGAGGAAATGGAAGCGCGCGTCACGGCGCCGATTGAAGTCGAACTGCTCGGCCTGCCGAAGCAAACAATGCTGCGGTCGACATCGAAATACGGCCTCGCCGACATCACGCTCGACTTCGCCGACGGCACCGACATCTACTGGGCGCGCAGCCAAGTCGCCGAACGTTTGAACGCAATTTGGGGCGACTTACCGCCCGGCGTCAGCGGCGGCATGGCGCCGATCACGACGCCGCTCGGCGAGATGTTCATGTTCACCGTCGACGGCCCGCAAACACTGGCCGAGCGGCGCGATGTGCTGGACTGGATCGTCCGCCCGGCGCTGCGCACCGTGCCCGGTGTGGCCGACGTCAATTCCCTCGGCGGCCGCGCCGCAACGTACGAAATCGTGCCCGACGCCGCGCGCCTCGCGGCGGCTAACGCAACACTCGACGACCTGCGCCAAACGCTGGAACGCTTCAATCGCAATGACGGCGCCGGCCGCGTCAACGAAGGCGAAGAAGCGCTGTTAGTGCGCGTGCAAGGGCGGCTCAATTCGCTGGACGACATCGGCAACCTAGTGATCCGTGCCGATGGCAATGCACTGCTGCGCGTGCGCGATGTTGCCGACGTGCAGATGGGCGCGCTGACCCGCCTCGGCGGCGTGACGCGCAACGGCGAAGGCGAAACCGTCGAAGGCCTGGTGCTCGGCCTGCGCGGTGCAAACGCCGGGCAGTTGGTCGAGGCGGTGCAGGCCAAGCTCGAAGCGATCAAGCCGCTGCTACCGCAGGGCGTCACGCTAACGCCGTTCTACAACCGCGGCGAACTGGTGGGCCGCGCCGTGCACACGGTATCCAAAGCCCTGGGCGAAGCCGTTGCCCTCGTTGTTGTGCTGCTGGTGCTGTTTCTCGGCAACCTGCGCGCCGCATTGGCGGTGGCGCTGGTGTTGCCGCTGGCGGCGCTGTGGACATTCGTGCTGATGCGCAGCACCGGCCTGACGGCAAACCTGATGAGCCTCGGCGGCTTGGCGATTGCGATCGGCATGTTGGTCGACGCTGCGGTGGTCGTGGTCGAAAACATCGTCGCGCATTTCCACGAGGCCGATCACGGCGGCAGTACGCAAGAACAAGAGCACGACAAAACCCAGCTGGTGTTGAACGCAGTGCGTGAAGTCGCGGTGCCGGTAACGGCAGGGATGGCGATTATCGCGCTGGTGTTCGTGCCACTGCTGAGCCTGCAAGGCTTGGAAGGCAAGCTGTTCGCGCCGGTGGCGTTAACGATCGTCTACGCGCTGGCTGGCTCGCTGTTGCTATCGCTGACGATTATTCCACTCGCGGCCAAAATGCTGCTCAACGAGAAAGGCCACGACGATCCCTGGCTGCCGCGCAAACTCGCCGCGCTGTACGCGCCGGTGTTGCGATGGTCGCTACGGCAACCGCTAGTCATCGGCGCTGGCGCCATCGCGCTGCTGCTGGTCGCAGGCGTGCTCTACAGTCGCGCCGGCAAAACCTTCATGCCGACGATGGACGAAGGCAGCATCATCGTCCAATTAGAGAAGTTGCCATCGATTAATCTCGACGCCGCGCTCGCCATCGATACCCAATTCCAAAACGCGGTGCTGGCGCGCGTACCGGAGTTGTCAATGGCAGTGGCGCGCGCCGGTAGCGATGAAATCGGCCTCGACCCGATGGGTTTGAACCAAACCGACGCGTTCTTCGCACTGAAGCCGAAAAGCGAATGGCGCTTCGATAACAAAGAAGGCATCCGCGATGCGATTCGGGACGTGTTGAAAGACTTTCCCGGCGTCGCCTTCACGTTCAACCAGCCGATAGAAATGCGCGTGTCCGAGCTGATACTCGGCGTGCGCGGCGATCTCGCAGTGCGCCTATACGGCCCGGACCTCGCGGTGTTGAACCAGAAAGCCGATGAAATCGCGACTGCGCTGCGCAGCATCGGCGGTGCCGAAGATGTCTATTACGTCGCCAACGAAGGCGTGCAATACCTGCGCGCCGTGCCGAACACCGAGGCCCTGGCGCGCTATGGCTTGTCGGTTGATGGCTTATCAGAACTGCTGCGCACACAGATCGAAGGCGTGAAAGTCGGCATGATTCAAAAAGAAGGCCGGCGCTATCCGATGATGCTGAAAGCCACCGGCGCCGACGAAACGCCGGAGAATCTCGCGGCGATGCCGGTGCGCTTACCGGACGGCGCCCGCGTTGCGCTGAGCCAGCTGGCGACGATCGAACGGGTCAGCGGTCCGGTGCAGATCAACCGCGAACTCGGCAGCCGCAACACCGTGATCGTCGCCAACGTGCGCGGTCGGGATTTGGTCGGCTTTGTCGATGAAGCGCGCCGTACCGTCGAACAAAATGTGCCGCTGCCGCCCGGCTACCGCTTGGCCTGGGGCGGCCAGTTCGAGAATCAACAACGCGCGGCGGCGCGGCTGGCGTTGGTGGTGCCGCTGGCGCTGGCGCTAATTTTTCTGATTCTCTATAGCGTCTTCAATTCGGTGCGGCAGGCGGCGTTGGTGCTGAGCAATATTCCATTCGCGCTGATCGGCGGCATCGTCGCGCTCACCGCTGCCGGCGAATATATCTCGGTGCCGGCGTCAGTCGGCTTTATTGCGCTGCTCGGCATCGCGGTGCTGAACGGCGTGGTGCTCGTTACCTACTTCAATCAGCTCCGTGCCACCGGCATGACCTTGGAAGAAGTCGTCGTACAAGGCGCGATGCGCCGGCTGCGGCCGGTGATGCTGACCGCGAGCATGACTGCGATCGGCCTCGTACCGATGCTGTTCGCGAGCGGGCCGGGCTCCGAAATTCAGAAACCGTTGGCGATTGTCGTTATCGGCGGCTTGGTCAGCAGCACGCTACTGACCTTGGTATTGCTGCCGATTTTGTACCGCCGCTACGCCGAGCCGCGGCCGCGGGCTAAACTCTCGGCCGCCGCACTGGCGCGCCGGCTTGAATAGTCGCGAGCCAGCACGCCGCGCCCAGACGAGCCCGCACGATGCCAATGACGCCGCACACCGAGAAACACTTCACCGCCGGGGAGATGGTGCGCGACGCCGTGATCGGCATGTCCGATGGTTTAACCGTGCCGTTTGCGCTCGCCGCAGGCCTCACCGGCGCAATCGCGCAGACTGATCTCATCGTCACCGCCGGCCTCGCCGAAGTGGCCGCCGGCTCTATCGCGATGGGCCTCGGCGGCTACCTCGCCAGTCGCGGCGATGCCCAGCACTACGCCAGCGAACAAGCGCGTGAAGAAAACGAGATCATCACGCGGCCGGACGACGAAGTGAAGGAAGTGCTCGACGTGTTCCGCCAGTACGGCTTGAAAGACGCGGAAAGCATGGCGATCGTCAACTCGCTGCGGCAGCGCCCGAAAGACTGGGTAATGTTCATGATGCGTTTCGAGCTCGGCCTTGAGCAGCCGGACCCGAGCCGCGCCTGGAAAAGCGCGCTGACCATCGCCAGCGCTTACGTCATCGGCGGGCTGGTGCCGCTCAGCGCGTACTTTATCGAAGATAACGTACAGCGCGCATTGCAGATGTCAGTCGTCGTCACGTTGATCGCGCTGGCCGTATTCGGTGCCGTCAAATCCCGCTTTACCGGCGCACCGGTGTTACGCGGCGCCATGCAGACCACGCTGATCGGCGGCCTCGCGGCGGCCGCCGCGTTTATGATTGCGCGCTGGCTCGGCTAAAAGCATCGCTGAGCATCGTCGGGCTCGCGATGCCGAGCGCCTGTAAGGTTTCAGGCCCCACCTCGCCATCCGGCGCTAGGCCCTTGGTTAATTGATACGCGATTACCGCCGCGACGGTGTGCGGCCCGTAAATGCCGTCAACCCAACCGGGATCGTAACCGCGCCGCTTCAACACACGCTGCACTTGCGCAACGCGCTTGCCAGTCAACGGGGGCTTTTTCAAATGCAAGGTCGGCGGTGGTGTTTCAACCACCTGCGGCTCACTCAGCGCCGCATAGTCGATGCCCGGTACAAGCACGCCGCAGTCCCAACGCCGTGCCGCGACCTTCAGCGCGACCACGCCGTCTTTTGCCGAATGCGCCTCAACGGTGCCACCGCGACCGTCGCTGATAGCGATATGCCCGGGGACGTCACCCTGCGCGACACGCAGTAAAAACGCGCCCGGCGTCGCTGCCGCTTCAGCAATCGTGATTTTCCGCCCGAGCTTCTTCACATCACGCGCCCAATAGCCGGTATAGGCATCGACCGTCGCGGGATTGCCGGCGTCACGATCACAGCCGTAAAGCTGATGCGCCACTTGAAAGACGCACCACGAGGCGAACTCGGCGCAATCCCAAGGGCCTTTCCATTTCTCGTTATCTTTCGGAACTTTGGCACCGAAAACATAGTGTTCGGTAAGGTGCGCGCGAGCAACCGTAACGATGTCTTTGCCTTCACTCATAGCCTAATCCTCCTGACGCCTTAGAGACTGTTATGCACAATTGAGTTACGGCGGCATCACCGGGAATCACGGTGGCGAAGTACCCACTCGCGTCGCAACATCGCTGACGAGGGCGCCGCTTGCCGCTTGCCGATGCCCGCTGCGGCGTGCAGGTATTGAAAATTAAGCAGATGTTGAAAGGCAGCATAATGCCCTCTTACGTCGCTGAAATTAGACAGTTCTAATAAGACTCTATTTCGCAGCGGATGACGTTAACAGCTGCGTATCGCGGCGTCACGCCAATAGTCGTTCTATAGTGTGCACAGCGTCACGTTAGACGCAGCAAACGAGCGAAAATAGTGATACGCGCCGAAATTCTGCTGCCGCCGATGAACTTCGCTAGCGCCTTGAGACCCCATTCATCGTTATCGCCATCGCCGGTTTTGCGCACTCGCCGCCGCTTGGGCGCGGTATGCTGCGACGGACATGCAGATGTCTGCTGCCAAATTTCCGGGCCATGCCGCGATAAAAAGCCGGCTCGAATTTCTGCGTCGGGGGTCTGAACGCCAAACCCGACGCGGCAAGCTCTCAGGAGGGCGACGATGGACGAAAAACGCTGGGCGGCGTTACTGACCGCAATCGTGCTGGGCGCTGCCGGCACCTGGTATTACCTGAACCACGTCGCAATACCGCCACCGCTCGCCGAGGCGCCGCCGCCTGCGCTCGAAACGGCCCCAGAACCGGCGCCCGAGCCGGTGCCCGCACCGCCGCCACCGGATTACCCGCTGCCACCGCCGACGGCTGATGCGCCAGCGCTGCCGAAGCTCGCCGACAGCGATGGCGCGGTGCGCGACGCGTTATCAAGCCTGCTCGGCGGCGGCTCGTTCGCCGCGTTCATGGTGCCAACACAGCTGATCCAGCACATCGTCGTCACGATCGACAACCTGCCGCGCAAGCGCGTTGCGCTGTCTTTGCGGCCGATCAAACGCACGCCGCCGCCGTTCCTCATCCGCGAGGACAGTGGCCACATTTATTTGGATCCGGCCAATGCCGAACGCTACGCCGCACAGGTGGCGTTGTTCGACGCCGTCAGCGCCGAAAAGCTGGTCGCGCTTTACGTGCGGTGGTATCGGCTATTCCAGCGCGCCTACGTTGAGCTTGGCTATCCCGAGCGCTCGTTCAATAATCGCTTGGTCGAAGTGCTGGATCACCTGCTGGCAACGCCGGAAGTGCCGGCCGAAATCGAGCTGACGCAGCCGAAAGTTGTCTACGAATTCGCTGACCCAACGCTAGAAGCCTTGTCCGCCGGCCAAAAAACCTTGCTACGCCTGAGCCCGGTGCAACGCGCAGACGTGATAAAGCAGTTGCGCGCCATCCGTGCGGCGGTGATCGCTCAAGTGCCAGCAAAATCCTGAGCTAGGCCCGCTAATACTTATGCGATCACTGCGGCGCAAACGGCCCTAGCCCGGCGCCGCCAACACCTGCAGCCGCGCGGCAATTTCGCCGAGGCTGCGCTGGATCTGTGCGTTGTGCGCAGCGCCTTCCTGCAAGCTGCCAACCAGCGGCTTCAGGCCGAGATCCAACGCCGAGCGAAGGCCGGCCAGCACCGCCGCGGCGTCACTGATTGTGTCGCGTTTGAAGGCTCGCGCCAGCACTTGTTCGCTAGCCAGCCGCTGCAATAAATCTTCGATCTGCGACCACGGCACGGTCTGGTTGGGATCCGGCTCTGGCGCCGGCTTATCGGCGAGCGCACGCACGCCGCCGACCAGATCGACCAGCTGCGCAACCACGCGTGTACCGACATCAGCATCGCCGCCCATCGCCTTACGGCGCAGGAAGTCCTGCTTGATTTGGGCCCAGCGCGCGGCCTGCTCGGCAGTCATCGCGCCGCGTAGCTCGGCGAGCTTTAACAGGTTTTCTTCGGCGCCGGTGGTCAGCAACTGCGCTTCGCCGATGTAATGGTCGGCGATCAATTGCTGCAGTTCGGCGTCATTCATCACTGGCGATATTTTTTCGGCGAGCTTGGCCATATTGCGGTAGCTGCCTTGCAGCCGGAACGGCGGCTCCGTGCGGTAGTCGTCGGCCTGTGCGGCGCTGAGGATGTATTGCTGATTAACCTTGAACAGCACCTCGCGCACCTGCAGCAATTTCTGCAGTGTCGCGACGATTTCCTCGATCTCGGCGCCGCTGTAGTGATAACTCAACGCCGTTGCCGAAAATTCGCGGCCCTGCGCTTTATCGATCAACCGATAGAGATCGGCAAGATCGCGTGTTGCCAGCGGCGCCAGCACCGCATTCGCGGTCAGGCTGTTCTCGATATAGCTGAGTTTGAACGCGTCTTCACTGCCGCCGAGCACATCGCCGAGGTTGTAGATGTCGGCGCGGTTGGCGAGCATGTCCGGAATCTTGAACACTTCGCCGGACTCGGTATACGGATTGCCGGCCATGACGACGCAGAATTTCTTGCCGCGCAAATCGTACGTGCGCGTAGCGCCTTTCCAAACGCCTTCAACGCGTCGCGTGCCATCGCACAGCGAGATGAATTTCTGCAGGAATTCGGGGTGCGTATGCTGAATATCGTCGATATATAGCATCACGTTGTTGCCCATTTCCAAAGCTAGATTCAGCTTTTCCAACTCTTGCCGCGCGGTGGCGTTCGGCGCCTGGGCTGGGTCCAGCGCACGCACCGTATGGCCTAGGGCCGGGCCGTTGATCTTCATGAAAATCAGGCCGAGGCGATGCGCCAGGTATTCCATCAACGTGGTTTTGCCGTAGCCCGGCGGCGAAATCAACAACAACAAGCCCATCAAATCGCTACGCCGCTTTTCGCCCGCGGTGCCGATCTGCTTGGCGAGGTTATCGCCGATCACCGGCAGGTACAGTTCGTTGATCAAACGATTGCGAACAAACGAGGTCAGCGGCCGTGGTTTGAATTCGGCGAGCCGCAGCGCCGCCCGCTCGCGGGTCAAAATGCCGTGGCGCAGTGTTTGGTAGCGCTGATATTCGGGCAGGAATTGCGCACGATGCCGGTGCAGACGCGCGCCGTAGTCGTCGATCGCCAGCGCTAAGCGGCCGTCGACGATGCGCGGATGGGTGCCGAGCAAGCCGGCAACCTCAACCTGTAATTCGGCTTCGCTGTAGCGGCGCGGCCAGCGATCATCGAGCAGCAACAGGGCCGCGGCCTCCGGTATGTAGGCGGCGAGTGCAGCTTCGCTCGGCGTTCGGCAAAGCGCGTCCAGCGCCTGCTGCGCCAGCGCCCAGCGTTGATCGAGCCGCGGCGCTAACCGCGCCAGCGTCTGGCGGAATTCATCCCAGCGCCGCGCCGCCACCAAGCGCTGTTCCAGCGCCGTAAGCAAGTGGCGCGCGTACCGACTAAACAAAAACTGCGGGTGCTCGATGGCGAGCACTGATAACAAATAATCGGCGGCAGCGCGGCAATCCTCGGGCGCAACCGATAACGCCGCCGCTGCGACAAAATCGGCCAATACGGCGGCTGCTTCGCACTGCAAGGCTTCGATACCGGCGCGGCTACCGAAAACCTCGGCGAGGTCGCGCGCAGCGCGGGCGCGCTCCGGCCAGCGTGCGGCGTCTGCTTCGGTATTCTCGACGCCGTGCCAGTACAACACCGCCAACGCGCGGGCGGCCGGGGCGTAATGCAGAGTGCCGGCGCTTTCTTGCAGCGCCAGCGCCGCGCGCAAAATGCGTTCGGCGTCGTGATCGTGAATTCCTTTCTCATAGCCATCGCGATAGCGCGGCGCGGCGAACTCGCGCGCGGTGCGCGCAAGCTGCTCCGGTTGCAGCGCTTGCTGCCGCAGCGCGGGCAGCGTTAATCCTGCTTCGCCGGCCTCGGCGGCGGCAAGCAATAAGCCAGCGAGCCATTCGCCGCGATAAAGGCTCGGCGATTCCGAGTCCAGCGTCAGCGGCCAGTATTCGCGCAGCGCGAACAGCGCTTCGTCGTGCAGCGGCTCGTAATAGTCGGTCCCGGTGAGGTGCAGCGCCAATCCGTCGCCACGCGGCAGCAAGGTTAGATCGGGCGTTTGTGTGTTGACGCTAAATCGATGGCGTGGGCCCAGCTTGATGACGTTGCCGCCGTCCTCGAACAATTCGCTGCGATCACGCAGTGCCCGCACCGCTTGATCGCGAGCAGCTTTCAAGCGTGCCTCAACCTCATCGGCCTTGACGCTATCGCGATGCCCGCGCAGCCGTTCGGCGAGTTCGCGCAGCTTCAGAATCAGGGCATCGCCGGCAAAGAACGCGTTCATCGCGTCGGCATCGGTGAGTCGCGCGGTCCGCCGCGGCAAGCTTTCGAGAATGCGCTCGGCGGCGTCCATCACCGCTTGCGCTTTGCGCTGCCGCTCGTCGAGCAACTGCTGGCGCTGCGCTTCAAACGTTTCGACCAGTTCTTCGCGCTTGGCCAAAATATCGGCGAGAAACGGCTCATGTTCGCCGTACTGGCTTTCCAATTGCTCCAATTGCAACAGCAAGCGCTGCAGTTGATCGTCGCAACGCTCGGGGTCCTGTGCGGCGGTCAGCGCGGCGGCGATGCTCTGCGTGAACAGCTTAAATTGCGCACCGAACTGCGCAACAGACTCAGCGCCGACCAGCGTTTTCCGGCGCTGCTCAGCGCGGGCCTTGATTTGATTTAAACGGCTGTAAATTTCCGAAATCGATTCGACAATCGCGGTGCGTTGCGCGGCATCGTCGACTTGCAAAGTCGCCATCAGCTCCGACAACGTGTCGAGATCGGCCGCCATCGTCTGCATCTGCTGCAGCGACGCGCGCAAGGCGTTGGCGCCAACGGCGCTTTGGGCCGCGCCGTCGAGCGCTTGCAGGCGCTCTGCAAACGGCTGTAGCGCCTGCGCGCTGGCCAGGAATTGCCCAGTGGCGCCGGCGATGCGGGTCTGTGCCGGCGGCAACTCGGCGGTGAGTGTGTCGATCTCGGCGACATCGATGTAGCGATAGTCGCGGATCGTCAGCAAATGGCCGCGTTGCGTGTCGATCGCGTGCAGCGCGTCAACGTAGTCCTGCACCCGCTGCCAACGGTCCGGCTGCAAGCTTGCGAGCAGCGTTTTTTGCCGCGTGCGGGCATCGCGCAGCGCGCGCTCGGACTGCGCGCGTATGCCGTCAACTTTCTCGTATTCGTCGATCACCGCTTCGCTGGTGGCGGTGATTTCACGCAGTAGCGCCGGGGTCTCGCCGCAGTGGCTATCGCTAAGCCAGTGGTGTACGTCGAACAGCTGCCGCGTGCTCTGCGCCAAGCGCGTGTAGCGCTGCGCCGAGACCGCGCCAGCGTCGATTTCGCGGCATAGATTCAATAGATCGGACAACCCGCGCACGAGTTCGGCGTTGCCGATCCGGCCCATGAAGCTATTGCTGGCCGGCTGGCGCGCGGCGTAGTCGTCGCTGGCGAACGGCGTCTGCCAGACTTGCATCGGATGGACGCGCGTTGGCTCTTCACTATCGGCCGAGAAAATTACCATCCGGCCATCGTCACTGCAGGCGTAGCCGTGGCCGAAAATCGGCGCCTGCAATCGGCGCTCGATTAGGTTGTAAGTGAACAGCGCGTCGCGGCCTTGTTCTGGATGATAAAAAACGTAGAGCACGTCTTCGCCGTTCGGCGAGCGGACCGCGCGCTTGAAGCGCATGCCGTCCATCGTCTGGCCAAAGGCTTTCGACTCACCGTTCTGCAGGTAGTAGCCGCCCGGAAAAATCACGCCGTGATCTTCCGGTAACTGCACGCAAGCGAGCCCGATCGCGTCGATCCGCTGCACAGTGCGCGTCAACGTGTTGTAGATGAGATAACGCGACTGCGTTTCCCGATACGGCAGAATTTTTAGCAGCACCAAGCTACCGACTTGGGCGTAGGCGATCTGACCATCGTCGAGCGACTGCGTAGCGTCTTGTACCGGCTCGCGGTAAATCCCGAGGCCGTCATCGGTGTTGTTTTCGATCTTAACGGTGAGATCGCCGTTGATCGTTTCGACGAACACTGTGTCGAGAATATTCAGATGCGGATGACGGCCGTGCACCACGTGCTCGCGCGTGGCTTTGGTCCATTCGAAATCGAACGGCGCCGGCAACGCGCTATCGCGTTCGCCGCGGTTATCGATATAGCGAACATCGCCGTCGCTATTGATTGACCAGCGAAACACGCGGATATCGCTAAGCCGCTCGCCGATCTGAAAACTCGCGAGCAGCTTGCCGTCGCGCACCATCAGCTGCAGCAGGCGCGTGTTCTTGTAGTAGGCGTAAAGCGCGCGGAAATCCTGTGCGAAATTATCAGTGCCGAGAAAGCTCTCAGCCAGCGGCACCGCCTGCACGTCGAAACCGTCCGCGGTTTCGATCAGGCGATACAGCGAGAAAACATCCGCAACGTGGGTCTCGCGCTTCAAGCCAATGAAGACGTTGTAGCCGAACAGCAGCAGGCCGCCGACGTGAACGATGTCGCGCGCCACGCAGTTGTGCTCGCTGCGCACGCGCAGGCGGCCGATCACCTCCATCCGGCTGCTGCCGAACTCGCTGAGGCGCTGCGCATTTAACGCTTCGGCCTGCTGGCGCAGACGCGCGCCTTGCTCGTTCAGGCGCTTGCGCAAAACCTCGTAAGCACCGCTTTCGGCAACGGCTTGATCGGCCAACGCTACGTCGCTCGCAGCGACGCCATCCTGTTTGCTATCCGACATCGCGACCTCGTAATCCGGGCGGATCAATGGGCAGCACCAAGGCCAGCGGCATCATGCCGCCGGCCCGGCACCGACGCGGCTTAGGCGGCGTCGCTTGCCGCGGACGCTGCCAACGGCTTCGTCGCCAACAGCCGCTGCAACACGTCTTGCACCAGCGGACTCTTGCCGGCCACACCTTCAATCGCCTTGCCGACCGACAACGCCTTGGCGAAGGATTTGAAGAAATCGCCTTCGCCGCCGACGATGTCGATATTGGCTTTGCTCAGCGCTGCCGACAGTACTTCCGCCTGCTCCTTGGCAATGTCTTTGTTGGCGCTGATCGCGGCGAGCGCCTGCTCGAAATTCTTTTCCAGCTGCATGCGGAATTCTTCGTGCGCGCGAGCGCTATCGCTAAGCGCATCAAGCGCACCGAATTTCTCGGTTAAACCTTCGGCTTCCGAACGCAGCCGCTCGCGCAGCACCTGCGCTTCCGACAAACCCACATCTTTGGTGACCTGGGCCTTGGCGGCGCCGATCTGTGCGTCGCCACGCGCCTGGGCGCCGAGCTGCTCTTCCAAAACCTGTGCTTCGAACAAGCCTTGCTTCTGCTTGGCCTCGGCCTGCGCTTCGATAACACGCGCCTGCGCCAAACCTTTTTCTTGTTCTCCCTGCGCTTCTGCGCCGAGCTGACCGGCCGTTACGCGGGCCTTGGCCATGCCTTCTTTCTCCATCGCCGCGGCGGTCACTTCGCGCACGCGCGCATCGGCCAGACCCGGCGCCGCACGCTCGGCTTCGAGGCCTTCGGCGAGCCGCTTTTTCGCTTCCGCCTGCTTGCCAGCGGCCTCCAGCTCGGCCTGCGCCATTGTCGTCAGCTCGACCGCGCGATGCCGCGCGCTGGCTTCGTCAGCCTCGGCTTTCTTCACATCACGCACCAATTCTTGTTCGGCTTCAGCCTGCGCGTTCAGAATCGTGACCTGCTTCAGACGATCCGCCTCCGAAACCTGCCGCACTTCTTTAATCCGCTCTTCTTCCTGCGCCACGGTCTTTTCAACCGCAATCCGCTCGCGGATTACATTGGCGATTTCGGTGCGCTGCTCTTCCAGCGCTTTCTCTTTTTCGATGCGCTGCAATTCCACTTCGCGCTCGCGCGATACCACTTCCAGATCTTTTGCCCGCGTTACTTTCTCAACTTCGATAACTACCGCGCGCTTGCGATTCTGCTCCGCGACTTCAACTTCGCGCTGGCGATTCTCTTCACGCACTTCCAGCTCTTGCTGCACTTGAATGCGCGTCTGCTCCGCTTTCAGGCGCTCTTCTTGCGCCACTTTCGCGGTCTCGGCTTCTTCACGTGCGCGAATATTGGCGATCTCACGCTTTTGCCGGGCTTCGGCGTCCGCCTGCTGCCGTTCCAAGGCCAGCATCGCCTCGCGGGTTTCAACGTTCTTCTTTGTGATCGCCAGTTGCTCATTGCGCGCCAGCTCGTTGGTGATAACGTTCTGCGCCGCCGTCAGCTCGGTGATTTTGCGAATACCTTCGGCGTCGAGAATATTGCTCGGATCGAGCGAATTTTTCGGCGTCTGTTCGAGATAATCGATCGCCACATCTTCCAGCACATAGCCGTTGAGATCGTTGCCGATGACTTCGATGATGCGGTCGCGGAAGTTCTGCCGGTCTTCAAACAGCTTCACGAAATCGATCTGCTTGCCGACGGTTTTCAGCGCTTCGGAAAACTTGGCGTTGAACAGTTCATCAACCGCCGCGCGGTCCGACGCGCGATCAACGCCGATCGCTTTTGCCACTTTCAGCACGTCTTCCTGGGTTTCGTTTACGCGCAAATAGAACGCGACTTTGATGTCGGCGCGCATATTGTCTTTGCAGATCAAACCGTCTTTGCCACGCCGGTCTACTTCCAGCGTCAGCAAGGAAATTCGCATGAATTCTTTCTTGTAAATCACCGGATAGACCAAGGCGCCGGTGAAATGGACTTTCGGCGTCGCCGATAAATCGTTGACGATCAACGCCGTGCCCTGTGCAACCTTAATATAGAACGCGTTGAACAACGCGAAGAATCCCAGCACGACCAGCGCAAGGACACCAACGCCAATTAGAAATGGCAACGCCAGCGCAAGATTCATGACGCTCTCCCTGTGATACGGATCAACATAAACGTGCCGGCAACACGCCGGAATAAGCAGGCTTAAATGCCCTTGAATTCGTCTTCGGCGACGACGCGATAAACGTGGCGTGCCGCGATGTACTCGATCAACACAACGCGGTCGCCGCGCCGAAACTCAGCCGGTGTTTCGCTGCGTACTTGCAGAATTAAGCCGGCGCCGCCGTCCTCCAACGCTGCGGTGCCTTGCTGCGGTGAAACCGTCGCGCTCCGCACAGTGGCAACCTGGCCGAGCACGGTGCGTGTCGCGGCCGGGCGTAACTTCGCGAACAAATTGCGCAGCGGCCGCAGAACAAAACTGGTGACCGGTATCGCCGCTAGAAACGCCGCCGTTAGCACCACCAAGCCGAGCGCGGTGTGAATCAGCCCGCCGCTGAGCGGCTGCAGAATGAGATAGTCGGCGAAGTAGCTGAACAACCACGCGGTGAAAATCAGCACCGTCGCCACCAGCGATACCGGCACGCCGCCGAGGCCGAATTTCATCAGCAAACCAGCGATCGCTTCCGGATGTACGGCGTTGCCGCCGTCGTGCGCAAGCACGCCATCGCTCGCGTCGGCTTCGACCAAGCCGAGTACTGCCAGCAGCCAGTAAATGATCGCGACGCTGAGCACGATGCTGAACACCAGCGTCGGGAACGTCAGCGCCACTTCGAGAAACGCTTCCATTGCTACCTCTCCCCTTTATGCCGCGCTTACCGCTGCGGCTGGGCGCTCTGCCGGCGCCAGAACCCGTTGGCGCGGCGGGCTGCGCTAGGTTTTTTGTTCTTTTTGACGGAGACGATTCAACACGGTATCAGCGCTGGCGTCATCGGCCATGATTCCGGCTTGGCGCAGTTTGCGTTCGAGTGCGTCGTGGCCATCGTCTTTTGCAAGCTCCGCTGCAGCTTCCATTCGCGCGCCGCGCTCGGCCTGTTTTTGTTTGATCCGCTCCAGAGAATCCACCGCGGTCTGCAGCCGCGATTGCGAGCCGCTGTAGCGATCAGCAACGGTGGCTTGCGCGCGCTGCACGCTCTCCGTCGCTTTTACGGTATCGACTTGCTGCTTCAAACGCCGGATATTGCTTTCAGCCAAGGTAATGGCTTTGCGCAGGTCAAGGATATTCGTCGCCAGCGACTGCAACTGCTCGGCATCGCCGTCACGGGTGTTTTCGAGCAACGCGATTTTTGCCGCCACTTCGCGCGCCAATGCGTCATCGCCAGCGGCCAGCGCTTTCATCGCGTAGGCCTCGTATTCAGCGATCTTGCTCTTGGTTTGCGCGAGTTGATTCTCGGCGAGTTTGTGCCGCGCCATGATCTCGGCCAGCGCTTCGCGCGAACGTTTCAATTCGTAATCTGAATCACGAATTTCTTGATCGAGAATGCGCAGCGCTTGGCCGTCGATTAGAGACTCGCCCACTTCGTGCGCGCCGCCGCGCAGCGCCGTCAACAGCTTGCTCCAGATATTCATGATGCGCTCCTTGTCCTTACCGTGTGCCCGTCGTCTATAAAGATCCGGCGCGCGTTAAAGGCTGTTGATATGGCGAAACTCGGCGCGCTTGACGATGTAGAACGGGAACGCGACGATCCAAAGCAATAGACAGGCGAAAAACCAACCGCCCGGATTCATATTGCCGAAGCCTTGAATGCGCCCTTTACGGACCCCAACCGCGCGGGCGTCGAAATACACCCAGATACTGGTGGCGATAACCATGGTGATGAAACTTGGCATTGCAAACTCCTCGCAGCGATTGCGTAAGGGTTAACTCGCCGTCAGCCAACACCGCTAACGGCAGCTTGTGATCCATCGCACGGCGAACGTCTAAACCGCTTCGAGCAACTGCGGACCGTAGGCCTCGGTGGTTTTGATGACGTTGTCGGCCAGCGTCTCGATCTCGAACAGCACGTCGGACAACGACGATGCCGAGCTGAGCGCGCCGAACATTACGTATACCGATTCACCGCTGACCAAGCGTTCGATGCCGATCGTCGACAGCGGCAACATCTTGTGTGTGCGCAGCGCCTGCTCGTTGAAGGCTTGCGGGTTGCGCACCTGCGCCACCGGCCACAGCAACGCCTCGACGATGATCTGATGCCCTTCAACGGCGATGAAGATCGGCAGGTCGCCGTATTCATACATCGTCAAATGCAGGCTCGGATGCGAGCCATCGAGAAAATCGACACCCGCCGCGCCCGAGCTAAACGGCTCAGCTCTCGATAGCGCTTCGAATAAGCCGCCCACCGACCAACTCTTGCTTGGACTCATCGCGACCTCCAGTTGACGCGCTCCCGCACCCCGCGGTTGCCGCATACGCTTTTCGATTTCCAACAACTCAGACGAAAACTCCGGCAGCACCCACAACTCTTTCTTGATAAGGCCCTGTTCGCGTAAACGATCGCGGTGCAGGCGTTGGTAGTGAGCCGATGATTTGCGTTCCATGGCGCGACAATAACAGATCACATGTGATTTGCAAATTCATCACATGTGATCTTTTATTGCCGGCTGAATGCGCAGCGAAACCCGCGCCGAACGTGGGCGTTGAAATGCGCCTGTGTTGTGTTTGCGTCGGTGGTGGTGGGTGGCGAATCGCCACGGCGCCGCCCGCACGGCCGTATCGGCACGGCTGTGCGCAAGGAGATCACAACGTGAAAAGGCGCGGTCGCTCGACCTCAATAGGCCGAAACGGCGAGCAGCCGGCGCGCTTCAGGCCGCCAGCGCCGCCTGGATTTTGCCGGCCGTCGGCGAGCCGTTCGCCCGCAGTTCTTGCGCGAACAGCGCGACGCGCCATTCCTCAATCAGCCAGCGTGCCGGATGGAACGGGCCTTTCAAATGCTGAGCCACGGCGCGAACCTGCTTTTGCATCTCGAGATCGCGTTGCGGTTTATGCGGCAGCCGCTCAGCACGTATCGTTGCCGCTTTTAGATAAACCGTGATGCGCGGCCAGCTTTCTTCTGGAATAGCGAGAATGAAGCCGGGCGCAAATAAGGTCTGCAGCTGCGCGCGGAGATCGCTATTGGCGTCCGGCCAGGGCTTGGCGATGGCGTCGAGCTTTTTCCGCAACTCCATGCCGGCGACCAACCACGCGCACACGTCATCGAGCCGCTTCGCAGCTTCGCGGCCGAACTCGCCGCGCCGTTCGAGCGCTTTGCGGAACGCGGCTTCGTCGCGAATCTCAGCCGGGTTCCAATAAGCCCGCGCGGCGCGTTCGGCCACCTGCTGCGCCAGCGCTTCGGCGCTGAGGCCGGTCTGCGCCAAGGAAATACCAAGGCGGCTGCGCGCCGTGCGCGCAAGGTCTTTCAAGCGATCCGCAACTCGCGCCAGTAGCAGCGCCTGGGCACCCGCGGCGTGGGCAGCACGCGCCGCTTCGGCGGACTCAAACAGCTTCAAGCCGATGCGGTCGTCAGCCGCGGTCAGCGCTGGATAGGCCCGCGCGCCGCCGACTTCAATCGCCTCTGGCATGGCGCCGAAATCCCAGTCGAGCACGGTTTCTCGCGTCCAGCGCTTGGCTTCGGCGCTCGTCGCCGCGCGGCGGCTGAGTTCGTTACGCGCCGCGCCGCCAAATTGCTTCTGTAACGCTGCCAGCGATTCGCCCTGGCCGAGCGCCTTGCCATCCGCGCCGATCAGCACCAGCCGCGGCCGCAGATGCGCTTCGAGTTTGGCCGGCGAGAAATCCTCCGGTTTCAGCGTGACGCCGATCATCGCTTGGAAGCGCGCGCAGACCGCGTTCAGTAACTCGCCATCGTCCGGATTCGCGCTGTGCACGATCGCCGTCGCGTACTCGGCCGCCGGCGTGCACAAGCGCCGCAATTGCATCGGCAAACCGCGGATCAGCGCTTCGATTTTCGCCGGTAGCAGGCCCGGCACCAGCCAGTCGAACCGCGCGGCCGGCAGTGCGAACAGCTGCGCCACTGGAATTTCGAACGTGACGCCGTCGGCTTCGTCGCCGGGATCGTGCGAATAACTTAATTCCACGCGCGTTCCGGCCAAGTCCAGATGATCGGGGAACAGCGTCGCGATGTCGGCATTAGCGCCGGGCTTGAGTGCATCGGCCTCGGCCATCGTCAACTGCCGCTGCGCCGCCGGCTCTCGGCGCAGCCAATTTTTGAGGCCGACGGTGGTGCAAACATCGGCCGGCACGAGCACATCGTAGAAGTTGTAGAACTGGTTTTCATCGGCCAACAAATCCGGTCGGCGCAAGCGCGCTTCTTTGTCGCGCACGTCGTCCAGCAGTGCCAGATTCTTTTCCAGAAACGCCGGCTTGTTCGGCATGTCGCCGCGCACCAACGCTTCGCGGATGAAGATTTCCCGCGCTTTCGCCGGCTCATCGCGGCCGTAGTGCCGCGCCCGCTTCAGCACCTGCATCCCGAACAGCGAGACACTTTCCATCGCCGTAACTTCGCCGCGTTCGGCGTGCCAGATCGGGTCTTGCAAGACCCGCCGCACCAGGTGCGGCGCGACATCCGCCAGCCATTCCGGTTCGATCACCGCGTTCACCCGCGCGAACAACTGGCTGGTCTGTGCCAGCTGCGCGCTCATGATCCACAGCGGCGGTTTCTTCGCTAACGTCGAGCCAGGAAAGACTTTAAAGCGCCGACCGCGCGGGCCGGTGTAGTCGGGTTTCTCGGGCGCTTTCTGGCCGATGTGGTCGATTAGACCCGCGAGTAGACACTTATGGATCTCGCTATAGAGTTTATCCAGCGCTTGCTCTGTTTTCGGCTTCGCGGCGTCGTCGCGGCCGAGCATGTCGATAATCTGCTTATAGACCGCCTCCCACTCCTCCATCCGCAGATACGAAACGAAATTTTCTTTACACAGCTTGCGCAGCTGCCGATTAGAGGCGTTGCTGCTCCATTGGTCGTAGCGCTGCCAAAGATTCAACAACGTGAAGAAATCCGACTTCGGGTGGCGCCATTCGGCGTGCTTCAGGCGCGCGGCGTTTTGCTGATCCGGCGGCACTTCGTGCGGGTCCTGCACGGACAGCGCAGCAGCCAGCACCCAAACGTGCTCGCGATACGCGGTACCGCGGCCGGATAAAGCGATGCGGGCGATGCGCGGGTCCAGCGGCAGCCGGCCGAGTTCGCGCCCGAGCGGCGTAATCCGCTTATCGTCATCGAGCGCGCCCAGCGTTTGCAGCAAACGGTAGCCTTCCGAAACGTGGCGCTGCTCGGGCGCGTCAAGCCACGGAAAGTCTTCGACGTCGCCGAGGCCCAGCGTCGCCATCTGCAGAATCACACCGGCGAGATTGGCGCGCAGAATTTCCGGGTCGGTAAAAAGCGGGCGGGTATCGAAATTATCTTGCTCATAAAGCCGCAGCGCGATGCCCGGACCAACGCGGCCGCAACGACCGGAGCGCTGATTCGACGCCGCCTGCGAAATACCTTCGATCTGCAACTGCTGTACGCCCAACCGCGGCGAATAACGGTTGATGCGCGCGGTGCCGGTATCGACGACGTAACGAATGCCCGGCACCGTCACCGAGGTTTCAGCGACGTTCGTCGCCAGCACGATACGCGGCGCGCCGCCGCTGCTGAATACTTTGTCTTGCTTCTCAGCCGGCAGTCGCGAATACAGCGGCAATACTTCAGCCCGCGGAAAGCGGCCCGGCAGCGAACGGGTGAGATCGTTAATCTCGCGCTCGCCCGGCAGAAAAACCAAGGTATCGCCGACGCGATTGCCGCTCCACAAACTATCGATCGCCGACGCCACCTGCGCCTCAAGGTCGTCGTCTTTATCGGCTTCGCGGTAGCGAATTTCAACTGGATACGCGCGGCCTTCAACGGTAAAAATCGGCGCGGCTTGACCACGGGCATCGGCGAAGTGCTGCGCTAGTTTTTCCGGATCCAGCGTTGCCGAGGTGATGATGACTTTCAGGTCCGGCCGACGCGGCAACAAGCGTTTCAGCCAGCCGAGCAGGAAGTCGATGTTCAGGCTGCGCTCGTGCGCTTCATCGATGATGATCGTGTCGTAAGCCAACAGCTCGCGATCGCGCTGCAACTCGGCGAGCAGGATGCCGTCGGTCATCAGCTTGATCAGGCTGCGCTCGGAGACCCGGCGATCAAAACGGGTTTCGTAGCCGACCAAATCACCGATGTTGCCGTTCAGCTCGCGCGCAATGCGGTTGGCAACGCTGCGTGCTGCCAACCGCCGCGGCTGGGTGTGGCCGATCAAACCGCGCGTACCGCGGCCCAGTTCCAAGCATAACTTTGGCAGCTGTGTGGTCTTGCCGGAGCCGGTCTCGCCGCAGACCACAACCACCTGGTGCCCGGCAATCGCTTCGCAGAGCGCGTCTTTCGCCTGCACCACCGGCAATTCAGCCGGATAGCTGATCGTCTCCGGCCGCAGCCGCAAGCGGTTTTCCGCCGCCAGCTGCGCTTTCTGCAGATCTTGCGCAAAGCGCGCGTCGTCAAACTTGCCGCCGCGCCGCGCCTGCGCCAGCTGCCGGGCCAAGCGCTGTTCATCGCGCGCAAGCAATTGCGCACGCACGGCTTCAAATTGGGTAGACAACGGAACGGGCGTGGTCAACGGCGTGGCGTATTGGGCGACTGATGGATTTAGCCGCTCATGATAAAGCAGCGCTCGCGCCGCGCCTGCATTCGGCCGCCAAACAGGGGACCAATCGGCTTTTCAGCGCCTATTGGCTTACCTCAATTCCGCCCTCGTCGCCGAACAACGCGGTCATCGCACGGCAGTGCCTCTGGGCAGCGGCGTCGCACTCGGGAAAGCCGACCCGAATGCTGCGTTGTGCTCGCAGCGAAATAACCCCGCGGCGACGCTTTGACCGAGGCTTGGCGCGCTCGGAATTAGACGGTATAAAAATCCCGACAAACGGTTAAACAAAAATCGAGAATTATCGGATTAGTTATTTAGAGGCGTGCTTGGCGGTGCTGCGGGCTCGCAAAAATGGAATGGCCGTTCAGGGGTTGTACGATGACTTCGATTATTGTTGGCAATGGGCTCGGGATTTTAGATAGCAGCCTGACGCAGCTAAATGGCTTTGGCAGTGCTGGCGGCGCGGCGATCGGCGCCCAGGGGCGAGACGGGGCGTTGGTCAATGCCGCAACAGGGAATCTGTTGCTCAGCGCGCGCGACGAATTCCTCGCCAGTATTGGGCTGGATACCAGCCTGACGCGAACCTACAACAGTCAGGGCCAGTTCGACGGCGATAATAATGACGGCTTCAGGCTGTCGATTTATCGCAGCTTAACGCTGGCAGACGATCCCGCAAGCAATCACGGGGTTATTCAGCGAGTCGGTGGCGACGGCCATGTCTCGACATTTACTTACGATGCCACCGACGGCGCTTGGCACAGCTCCGAAGGCGCCGGCGCCCGAGACACGCTCGCGTTCGCGGCCGGCCAATGGCAGTACACCGAAGGTGGGACCGGCTTCCGCGAAACTTACAGCGCCAGCGGCCAGCTACTGGCGGCAGCCGATGGCGACAACAACGTCGTTACCTACAGCTATACCGGGAATCTGATCACCCAGATTCAGGACGCTTCTGGGCAGACGGTTTATCTCGAATACAGCGGCAACAAGCTAGCCGATATCCGCATTGTCGGACTGACGCCGGAGGCCACCTCGGGAGCCAGTACCGAGTCGATCATCCGCGTCCGCTACAGCTACGACAGCCTGGACCGCCTTCAATCGGTGCAGGTCGATCTCACACCGGGATCCGACAACAGCACCGCTGACGGTAAGGTTTTCAACACTCATTATGAGTACGACGGGAATAGTGCCCGCGTTACAAAAGTGACGCAGGACGACGGCAGTTCGCTGGCAATCAGCTACATTCAGATCGACGGCGAATACCGTGTTGCAACGCTAACCGATGGCCTTGATCGCATCACGTACTTCGACTACGACCTCGCCGCTCGTCGCACCGACGTTACCGATGCCTTGGGCTATGTCACCAGCTATACCTACGACGACGCCAACCGACTGACGCAGGTCGATGCACCGACCACGGACTCGGGTGCCGCAAGCATCCAATACAGCTACGACGAACGCGGCAACGTCATCCGCGTTACTGACAGCGAGAACCGGTCAGTCGATTACGGTTATGACGCACACGACAATCTCATCCTCGTCAGCGATGCCCTCGGCAACACCACGACTCGCAGCTACGACGGCAACGACCGCCTGCTAACGAGCGCAGTCTATCTAAGCGTTGATCCGAACAGCGGCACGCCGATTGGGCCGCCAAGCACCACCCATTACGTCTACGACGATAGCCTGCGTCTTAACTTCAACCCCAGTTTTATCGTCACGCCGGAAGGCCGCGTTGCGCAGTATCTTTATGACGCACGCGGCGAACAGACCTCAGCGATTCAGTACCAAGGTGCGTTCTATCACGGCAGCGACTTTACCAGCGGCAGCCTAGCAACCTGGGCTGCTGCGCAGAACAAAACACGAACGCAGCGCGTCGATAGCCGCTACGACCTCACCGGCCAGATCAAAACCGTTACCAGTTACGCGGGCGTCAACAGTGACGGCACGGGCCGCGCCGACGGCAGCCAAAGCACACGCCGATATGTTTATGACGCCCGCGGCCGCTTACTCATTAGCGTTGACCCGCGCGGAACCTCTACCGCTGCCGGGCCGCCGTATGTCACGCGCTATGTTTATGACGGCCTTGATCGGACGATTCAGATCGTCGATGCCACGCAACGCGTAACGCTGACCCATTACGACGACGCAAACAACCAAATCGTCACCACCGCTGCGAACGGCTTGCAGACGACGTCGGTCTATAGCAAGGCTGGCGAAATCCTAAGCGTCAGCCGAGCGAGCAGTACCGGTCAGGCACTCGGAACCACCGCATATACCTATGACGCCGACGGGCGACTGCGAATCACGACCGCTCCGACCGGGGCCCGCACTTTTTATCTCTACGATGAACGCGGCCGGCAGATTGGCGTCGTTAGCCCTGCAGGCGAGTTTACCGAGACGGTTTATAACCGTGCGAACCAAATTATTCGCACAATTCAGTATGCCCAACGCCTCTATAGCACGAGTCTGCTCGTCGATTCCGACGGCAATCCTAGCCGGTACGTCGACCTCCTTTATCTACGAACGCTTGCCAGCAGATCCAACTATGGACCGTATCTAGACCTTGATGCTGACGACAGCAGCGACAGCTTCGGAAGTGATTATCAAACCCGATATACAGTACGTGGCAGCAATACCGCTGCCGTAGACAGCGATCTGACCGTCAGTGATTCCGACAGCATCGATCTCACTTCTGCAACGATCCAGTTAGACAATCGTCTCAACGGCGCCGAAGAAAGGCTATCGATCGATTTAAGCGGCACCCTGCTTACCGCGAACTACGATGCTCAAACCGGCCAGTTGCAGTTAACAGGTGCTGCATCCGTCTTTCAGTATCAACGGGTACTGCGGACACTGACCTACCGCAACGACGCCGTCGCAATTGCGAATGGCAACCGTAGTGTTCATATCAACGTCAGCGATGGTCAGCAAGTAGGCAACGACGCGGTTTCAATCATTTCTGTAGACGTTGCGCCGATTGCGCCGACACTCGATCTCGACGCCAACGACAGCACTGCGGTTGGTACCGATTATCGAGTTGCCTACCACAGAGACGACCTGATTCCGCCCGGCGAGACAGCGCCGATCATTTCTGCGGTCGATTCTGACCTAACGATTACCGCGCCGAACGGCTATCTAACCTCCGCCTATATCGCGCTTGGCTACACACCGGACCTCGCTGATGAGCGGCTTCTAATCGACTTGAGCGGAACACCGATTACCGGCAGCTACGACTCGGCGACCGGGCAGTTACAGTTGACCGGAACCGCGACCGTCGCGCAGTACCAGCAGGTGTTGCGGACGTTGCAGTACCAAAATAATTCCACACAACTAGCGGATGGCCCTCGCGGTATTGTTATCTCCGTCAGCGACGGGCAATCGACCAGCAACGTCGCCAACGCATTTATCGACGTCGACACTACAATCGGGCCCACGACCAATGGCGGCGACGCTGGCGTCTTTAACGCCATCTACATCGATCCGGCGAATTCCACCAATCGCATTACGGCCTATTTTTATGATGCTGCCGGGCGTCTGGCGTATGCGGTCGATTCGCAGGATTTCGTTACCCAGTCGATCTACGACGGCGCAGGGCGGAAAACTGCCGATATTCGTTATGCCCGCTCAGCGACCGGCACGGTGCAGAACGCTGACGGCACCACGACGCTGCTGCTAACACCAAGCTCGGAAGATCGAACAACTCGCTATTTCTATGACGAAGATGGTCTGCTAGTCGGGACCTTGGATGCAGCCGGCTATTTAACCGAGACGGTGTATGACGCCGCTGGCGAAGCCGCGCGCACGACCACGTATGCCACCGCCACCAATTCGGCGCTGCGCGCCACCGGCACGCTCGATGCGCTGCGTCCTGCAGCGAACACACAGTACGATCGTACCAGCTACGCCTTCTACGACAGCGAAGGACGAATCACCGGCAGCCTTGATGCCGAAGGCTACCTCACAACCTACGAATACGATCTCGCCGGCAACCAGACCCAGCAAACACGGCACCAGAACCCGGTACTCACCAGCCCAGCCAATGCCGCCCTGTTCGAACAAAACTTCGACAACAGCCTGGATGGATTCGGTGCAGGCCCCATCTTTGCGCCGCCAACGGCCGAGTTTTTCTCCGTTGAGAACGGGCAGCTTGCGCTCCATACGCGGTCCAGCGCTGAACCGCTGAGTTTTGCCGATAGCTTTCCGCTGCTGATCGGAAACCGCGACTACGCCCAATCGGAGGGCGTCACCTTTCGTTTCGAGTTCACGATTCCACAAGGCGGCGTATCCGGCAGCATTTATATCGGAATTACCAATTTGCCTGGGGATGGCGCCGCCCTCCGCTCGCACGATCTCTATCTGAGTCAAACCACAGCGACTTGGGAAAGCGATGTCGGCTACGGCAGCGAGCAGGGCTCGCCCGTCAACCTAACGCCGGGCACAACCTATGTCCTAGTGTTCACCACGTCGGCCTCCGGCACCACCTTGAATCTCGCTGAAAAAGGCGCGCCGAGCGGAAGTTTGTTGAGTCATTTCGATGGGCTCACGGATTTTGGTGATATTCGCTCCTTCTTCCAGGTTTACCACGGCCCCGGCGTGCAGGACTCAACGGTCTACGTCGATAACGTCGCGGAACTTCCTGGCAGCGCCAGCGGCGCCAATACGTTCTCCGGCATCGCTTCGGGGCTTGCTGCCGGCACTTTGGGCGAACTTGAACTTTCGGATCTGATCGTCGCTGCGTCCGGCGCCGGCGACCGGACCACGACGCAGCAATACGACGCCCTGAACCGCCTCGTACAGCAGACCGACTATCAAGGCACGGTCACAGGCTATACCTATGATCCGCTCAGCGGCTATTTAACGTCGAGCACCCGCGCGCTCGGCCAGCTCGACAACCAGGGCAATAGCGAAGCGCGAACCATCAGCACCCGTTACGACGCGCTCGGTCGTGTCATCGCGACCCTATCTGGCGAAGGCAGTGCCGCACTCGCCGCCGCCGGCAGCGACACCGCGGCCCAAGACGCCGTTTTTGCCAGCTACGGAACACGCTATAGCTACGATCTTGCCGGTCGCCAGATCAGCAGCACCGACGCCAATGGTCACAGCACATACTTCTATTACGACCAAGACGGACGCCTGCGTTTTACCGTTAACGCCGCGGGCGAAGTCAGCGAGACACGCTACAACGCGTTCGGCGAAATCTCGGAAACGACCTCATATGATGGACGGATTGAAGTCGATGGCCTCGCTGGCGGCACACTTCTCTTTGACGACTTCTCCAGCACCGACGCCATCTTCGACGCACGCCGATCTGACGGCACGTTATATAACGGCGCCGGCCGTTACACACGTTACGAATACATCGATAAACGGGGTCTGCTAAACCAAATTGTCGACGCCAACCGCAGCGTCACGCTGCGTTACTACAACGCTTTTGGCGAGCTGCAGACCCAGATTCAGGACACGGGGCCGGATGATTTCCAGGCACACCAGCGTATCAACGAATATCGCTACGACACGCGCGGCTTGCAGACGCAAACTATTGTCGACGTTGGTGGTCTCGCGCTCACCAGCCGCGTCTTGCAGTACGACGCGTTCGGTCAAGCGCTGCAAACGCAGGACGCCAACGGCAACATCAGCAGCGTCGCTTACGATCGACTCGGCCGCACCGTCGCCGTTACCGACGCGCTCGACGCGACAGCAGCAAGCACTTACGACGCGTTCGATAACGTTCTGACTCAAACCGATCGCAACGGTCAGACCACACGCTATGCCTACGACGACGCTGCCCGCAGCGTCACCGTAACCACGCCGGAAGGCATCGTTACGGTTCGCAAAAGCGACCGCAACGGCCAAACCATCGCGATCACCGATGGCGAAAACAACACTACCACCTTCGCCTACAATCTCGGCGGCCAGCTTACCCGCACGACCGACCCACTCGGCAACACCACCACCAGCCAGTACGACCACGCCGGCTTGCTACTGACGAGCATTGACGCGCGCGGCACGCGGATCGCCTACGCCTATGACGCTGCCAACCGCGTGCTCAGCCGCACGCTGGATCCTTCCGGCCTCAATCTCGTTACCCGCTATGCTTACGATGCGTTCGGTGAAACCATCGCCGTCACCGACGCCAATGGCGTCGTAACCGAGACCGTTTACGACAACCGCGGCCAAGCGCTCTATGTCGTCGTCGATACCGTCCCGCGCAGCGGCCACCCCGCGCCGCTGCAGCAGGCCACAGCCTACAGCTACGACGCCGAAGGGCGCGTACTTACGGTAGCCGAGGGCATTACCGCAAGCGGCAGTAGCGGTGCCTTTGTGATCGATCCAAGCTCTGCGCTTAGAACGACACAGTATGAATACGATAATGCCGGCCGGCGCACCGCCCAGATCGTCGATCCGGGCGCTGGCAAACTCAATATCACAACGCGCTATGCCTACGACAACAACAGCAATCTGATCCGCAGCACCGACGCAAGAAGCAACGTTACGCGCTATTTTTATGACGCCGATAATCGTCAGCGCTATGTCGTCGACGCGCTCGGTGGCGTCATCGAAAGCCGCTACGACAATGCCAGCCGGGTGGTTCAGACCATCGCTTACGCTAATGCAATCAAATCATCGGTACTGAGTGACGCCAGCGCTGCGGCCACCATCGGAGCGCTAGTCAATACCGATCCCAACCGCGATCGACTCGCAACGCAGCTCTATGATCGCGATGGCCGCGTCGCGTACACCATCGATGCCGTCGGCGCCACCACTGGCTATGTTTACGATCGCGACAACCGCGTCGTCAGCAGCACCCGCTACGCTGCCGCGCTGAACATCGCCGCGCTGAGCGCGGAGACCAATCTCTCGACAATCGCCGACCAGCTGGGCGCTGGCAACTCTGGCGACGAGAACACGCAAACCATATACGACGCCGCAGGCCGGATCAGCCAAACCATCGACGCTGAAGGCAATAGCGAATACTACGCTTATGATGGCAACGGCAACCGAACCCAGCTAACCAATAAAAATGGTTCCGTTTTCAACTATCTATTTGATTCTGCAAACCGGCTGATCGAGCAAGACTCGCCCACGATTAATGTCTACAGCGGCAATAGCGCAATTCCGACTTCGGTATCAATCCGCACTCGAATTCTCTACGACGGTTTAAACAACGTCAGCGCGCGCATCGAGAATTACAATGCCCCCGCCAATAGCCGTGTCACTCGATATGAGTACGATGCAACCGGGCGCCAGGTGCGAACCGTCAACGCCGCGACGCTGAGTCTTAATGGCACCGTCTACGGTAGTCAGGTCGGCGTTTACGACGCTGCCAACGACAGCAGCAGCGGCTACGGCAACAGTCGCGCCGATTTTGAAACGGTGCAGGGCTTGGTCACTGACACCTTCTACGACGCTCTGGGCAACGCCGTTGCCAGTCGCGACGCCGCCGGTAATTACAGCTACAAACTCTACGACAGCGTCGGTCGTCTCGCTTATGAAATCGACGCCGAACGGCAGGTAACCGCTTATAGCTATGATGCCAACGGCAACCTAACCCGGCAACGTCGGTATGCGGTGGCGATCGATTCCAGCAGTGGTGGAAGCGGAAGTCTGCAAACCTTAGAGGCCGGGATCAACAGCGCACTTGATGCCAATGGCAATGCCGCCGCCCGCACCGCCGCACTGACAGCGCTCGGCCGTGTTGCGCTGCAGGTCGGCGATTTGAGCGGCACTGACGGCGGTATTGTGCTGCGACTCAGCGGCTTGAGCGGCGCCGACAGCCGTGATGTCGTTACCCAATACGATGCGCTCAATCGCCAATCACAGGTGACCCTACCAGGAGTCGATTATTACCTGACGCACGGCGACGGTAGCGCCAACATCGGCCACGCCAGCCCGACAACGAGCTACCAATATGACCGTTTCGGCGATCTGATTCAGCAGAGCGCACTACGTGATCCATCGAGCGGTGAAACGATCACCACGTACTTCGGCTATGACCAAGCCGGGCGGCAGACGGACGTACTCGATTCGCTCGGCTATTACAGCCGAAATCGATTCGACAGCTTGGGTCGACTGATTGAAACAACACAATACGCGCGTGCGCAGACGCCGAGCCAGGACAGCTTCGGGACTCCGATCTTCGCCGGTTTCACTCCGCTCACCACCAGCCCAAGCGACAACAACCCGGCAGGCTACGACCGCATCGTGCAATACGGCTACGACCGGCTCGACCGGCAGACCAGCCAGACCCGACACAACATTCGTAACTACACCTTGGATGGCAATGGCAATCTAGTCCAGAGCAATACCGACGCGATCACGCGCACTGTCTACGATGGCGTCGGGAATATCGTCTCGACCACCGATGCGCAAGGCGCGACCACACTCAACTACTACGATGCACTGGGTCGGTTGATCGGCGTACAACAACCATCCCGAACGAATACGGTTGACTACAGCCGGGTGACGCTACGCAGCTTCAGCGCCAGCGCGACGCTAGCCAGTCCGACCTCGGTGGCGGTGCAGTACGACACGCTGCGACGCTGGGGCGATGGCGACACGCGGGTCACGATCGAATACGAATCAGACTATACGGCCTACACCACTGAAACCGAGTACGACGGCGAAACCGGGAGGACAATCGTCCGCCAGTTTCCGTACACCGCACACGGAACGTTCACGCAGAGTGCAGATCGCGCAGCGATTGAAAGCCAGACCGGTTTAACACTCGCGCTACCGTCGGACCGACGCAATGTCGTCATTCATTCTTACCGGGTAGAAAAAGCGGTCAGCAACGGCGCTGGAACCAGCTTCGTAACGGTTTACGATAGCGCACAAAGCAGCGGCCAGCCACGACTGGAAATTGGCCAGCTGCCGAGCGCAGTCGCAAACATCACATTTCTGATCAACGGCGTCAGCCCCGCTGGTCAGACCATTACCAAGGTCGGTGACTTCTGGTTCGTCACCGCTCCAAGTCTCCCCGCTGGCGACTACCAATACACCATCACTGCGACCGGCAGCACCGGACAGCCCGTCAATCTGAGCAGCGTTGGTGGCACCGCGGCTGGCACATTTGCGGACAATTTCACAATCCACCCATCAGAAGATGGTAATTCGCCAAGCATCACGACAGCCAACAGTGCAACGACGCAAACGCCGCTGACGGTGTTTCGCTTTGATGCACTCGGCAACCAACTAGCACAAATCCGTTTCGCCGCAGCAAACGTATCGGCGGCCACCTTGGCCAGCGGCATCCTCCCGCCAAGTGACGATTCTATCGACCCGATTACGCGCTACGCCTATGACATTCTCGGCCGCGTGATCCAAACCACAGACGCCGAAGGCGGAGTCGAGGATCAAAGCTACGATGCCTTCGGCAACGTAACGCGAACCTGGCAAACGCTGACCGAATACTCGCTGACCAGTACCACACTAGATCACGCGGTGCGGCAGCTGACGCTCACACGCTATGACCAAGTAGGCCGGCAGATCGATCAATTCGCGGTGGACGACATCACCGGCGGAGTCGCCGAGGGCACGCATTTCGGAGCGCAGTACAACGCCTTCGGTGAGCAAACGCTGCGGCAGGTCCGACACCAGCGCGAAAGTGATGATCTAGCGCTGCTAAACGACATCGGCTCGGAATACTACAGCTACGACGCCGCCGGGCGACTGATCCAGAGTAACCAGAACGGCGCCAACATCGCCTATCGCTACGACCTGCAAGGTAATGCGACCCAAACCGCACTACTGGGCCTGAACGGCGTGCGGATCGCAACCGACACCGTATATGACACCCTTGGCCGCGCGATTCAGCGGCGGCTGCCAGCGAGCACCAATGTCGCGAGCAGCAGCCTGACCCCGAACGATGGCGCAGCGGTGGCGATCAGTTTTGTCGGCGGCGGAGTGACGGTTGGGGCCTTCAGTAGCGAAGGTTTTCCGAGCAACATTCCTGGCGAGCCCGGCTACACGGTCGTCAACAACGTCCCGCTGAGCTGGCCGGCGCTGGCTAGCGGTGGCAGCTATCAAGTCCTGATTACCTACAGGACGCAGGGCGGCAATGAAGTTACTTACACCACAACGCTAAGCGGCAATCAGCTCAGCGGCGGCACAATCGAATGGGACCAGGATTACGGTACGGCCAATCTTGGCAGCCGAGCGTTGATTGCCAGCATCACGCGGATCCGGGTGGAACAAACTAGCGGTTTGGATCAGGTGATCGTCCGAGCCAGCGGCGTTAGCGGGCCGACGCTGGGCCTGGACCTGACTGGATTCGCCAACGGCAGCGTCGTCGGCAACAGCCTGTCCTACCGTCTGACAACCGCCAGCGCCTACAGCACAGCAACCGTGACGCCGGCCGGCCTGAACGCCAACCTAGTCGGTCTGCCGTCCAACCTCGCCGATGGCAGCTACGTCTACTACTTCGACACTGAAGAAAACACGGCCGACTTACCCGCCTCGACGCAAACACGCTGGGCCGGCACCTTTACTGTATCGGGCGGGGTCGTTACCAGCTTTGGCGCCGCGCCGACCGACGCCGGCGGCGGCGGCGATGAAAATGCGGCCCCCAGGCCGATCCTCAACCAAACCCTGGACCGCTGGGGCAACGTCCTCGCCAGCGTTGACCCGCGCAATGCCGAATGGATCACCTATTACCGTTACAACGACTTAAACCAAGTCGAGCAGATCACTCAGCCGACGGTCAACATCGGTTTGGAAGACACGACCGTGGTGCCGGGCACGCCGGAAAGCTTTACGTACTACGACAGCCTGGGCCGCGCCATCGGCGGCCGCGACGCCAATGGCCACCTGAGTACGCGCATTTACGACACGGCAGGCCAGGTCATCGAAGAGCGACGGGCCGATGGGAGTCGCTGGACCTATGCCTACGATGCCCTGGGCCGGGAAGTCCAGGAAGGCGACGGCATCGGCCTGAGCACCACGCGCAGCTATGATCGGTTGGATCGGCTGACGCGGGTGCAGCAAAACGGCTACACAACGGATCCACAGCAATTCTCATTTTACGCCTACGACCAAGCCGGCAACCGGATTCTGAGCGAAAACGGCCTGGGTGAAATCACGACCTCGGTCTACGACAGTCGCGGCCGTCTGATCGAAGTACGGCAACCGCTGTGGGGGCGCGTTGATTCGACGCACCTCAACCTGCGGACCCAATACAGTTACGACGACCTGGGCCGACAGACCATCGAAGCCCGCGGCAGCCAATCCACGCACACCAGCTATGACTACTTCGGCCGGCGGCTGAGCAGCACCGACCTCGCCGGATCGCAGACAACCTACAGCTACGATGTCTACGGCCGCCTGATCCGGCAGACCAGCACGCGCGTGAACCAGCAACTGGCGACGGCCGGCGCGGCGACCAGCGTCAGCACCGGTGGCGAAGACCTGGAATACCAGTACAACGCCGACGGCAGCGTGGCGCAGATCATCGACCACAATCCGGCGGGCGACGGCCACGATCGGATCACGCGTTATGCCTACGATCTCGCCGGCAACCGGACACAAGAACTGGTCGAAGACAGCGTCACCGGCGCACGTTACCAAGATGCGCACCTGTTTTACGATGCGCTGGGCCGGCTGAGCGCGGAAACCGATCGCGGCGCTTCGATCAGCTACAGCTACGATGCCGTCGGCAATCGCCGGCGAGTCCTGACGCAAACGCAGGGCAGCACCCCCGGCACCGTGGCCAGCAACGATCGCTGGTACCGCTACGATGCCCTGAACCGTCTGACGCTGGCCAACGGCGGCCGTGTCAACGGCCAGATCGTCGGCGATATCATCGGCTACGACGGCAACGGCAACCGCGCCTATGTCCAAAGCGGCAGCCTCTACACGCTCTACCGTTACACGCCGGACCATCAGATCAGCCAGATCTACCGCTCCGGCAGCACCAGCACCAGTACCGGCACCCTCACCCAGCAACGGCGCTACGATGCTGCGGGCCGGGTGGTAGAAATCGACGACAACAGCTACACCGGCAGCACGCTGACGCGGATTGACCGGCAGCGGCTGTACTACAACGCCGACGGCCAGCTGATCACCCAGCTCAACGACCACGCCACCAACGGCGCGGCGTTTCAGGCCGATAGCCGGATCCGTTATTCCGACTCCAGCGCCTCGGCCACAGTGGACGACAACAATCGGGGCGCCGTCGGCAGTGATCTGGGCTTTTACGATCCTAATCTCGGGGGCCAGCCCAGCCGTTACACGGTGGAGGCCAACAACGATAGCGACAGCGCCTACGACTACACCTCCACCTACCGCAGCGACTACGTCGCCTTCGGCGGCAGCTACCGGCAGGCCCGGCAGCAGGCGACCAGCACCCTGCAAGGCTTTACCGCCGGGACCACCACCACCGCCTACGATACGCACGGCAATACCTTAAGCATCAACAACCCGACTGGGAACCCGACGCAGCAAGACTTTGTTAACGACGCCAGCGGCCGGATTCTGCATAAAACCGTCACCCGCAGCGGCAGTAATACGCCGGCCACCGAAGACTATTACTACGCTGGCGGCAATCCCATCGGCAGCTCCGGCACCGCCGACAGCCCGGTGCTGGACTACAACTACACGCCGATCTCCGACCGCTACCCGGCCCTAAACCCAGGTCAGTACGTGGTGCAGAGCAGCACCGAGACCTTGCAAAGCATCGCGCTGACGGTATTCGGCGACGAAAATCTCTGGTACCTGATCGCCGACGCCAACGGTTTGTCCATCAGCGATTCGCTGACGCCCGGCCAGACCCTGATTCTGCCCAATCAGGTCAGCAACCTGCGCAACACCGCCGATACCTTCCGGCCTTTTGATCCCAGCCAGATCATCAGCGATGCCACCCCCACTCCGCAGGCGCCACCGCCGCCACGCCATAGCAGCAATATTTTTGCGACGATTTTGATTGTGGCGGTGGTTGTAGTGGCTTCCGTATTTACCGCCGGCGCGGCGGCGGCGGCGTTTGGTGTCGCAGGAGCGAGCGCCGCAACTGTAGGGTCAACGTTTGCCGCCGGCATCGCTGCAGTATCCGGCGGCAGTGCACTAGGGATCGCGGCCGCAGCTGTCGGTGGCGTCGTTGGATCGGCTCTTGGCCAAGGGGTGGCTATCGGGCTAGGCCAACAGAACCGTTTCTCGTTTACCCAGGTCGCCATCGGCGGCTTAGCGGCCGCCGCAGTCGCCGGCGCCGGCTATGGCATTGGGCAGCTGAGTCAGGCCGGCTTCTTCGGCAGCCAGGCCCAGGCCGCACAGAACGCCGCCGTTGCCGCCCAGGGCGCTGGCGCCGGCACCCAACTCGCGAGCAATGCCGCGACCCTCGCCCGCGCCGTACCCTCAGGCGTGCGCTTTGCCCAAGGCGCCCTGCAGGGCGCGCTCAGCGTCGCCAGTGGCCAGGGCATCAACATCGCCCTCGGCCAGCAGCAGCGCTTCTCCTTCGCTGCCGTGGCGGCCGGCGCCATCACCGGCGGCCTCGGCGCCAGCCTAGGCGATCCGAATCCGCCGCTGAACCCGGTTAACGCCCAGCCAACGGGCCTGGACTTTTCTGGCCTCGCCCGCGCCACCGTCCGCAACGACGCCTATGGCGTGCTCAATCGTGGCTTGACCGTGCTGCTGGAAGGACGGGGCCGGATCGATTTGGCCAATATCGCCGCCGATGGCTTTGGTAATGCACTCGGCAATGCCATTGTTGGGGAACTCGTATTCCAAGATCAGCGCGGAAGCCTTTCCCCACAGGGCCAGCAGGCTTACGAAGAAGCCTTAGCCAATAATCAGGGCCGGCAACAAGCGCTGGCCTTTGGCCAAGCGGTCGATCAAAACCCAGGGCTTGCTGCACGTGCGCGTACCCGGAATGGCGGAACATATCTGCCGTCGGCAGGTGGCGCAGGCGCAGGAACAGCGGCGGCCTTTGGCGACGCGGGCTCGGCCAGCGGCACCGATGGTGGCGGTGGAACCGATCCAGGAAACATCATCGTACTTCCTCCACTCACCGTCCGCGGCGATCCGAACGCGTCGCTTGCGCAAAGAACGCAAGATATTGTTTCCGCATTTGAGAATGCTTCCCAGACAATTGCCAACCAATACAGCGACGCACTTAACCGGCCTGCGACGTCTTCTCCAAATCGGCCCCGCACCGCTTTACTTCAGCAGCTGAATGCTGCTGCCCGTGCATATAACCCTAGCCTTATCGTCGCCGATCAAGGCGTAGACGCGCTCCTGGAACGCGGCCAGACCTACCTGGGCAATCTGGCTGAGCGTTATAACGACCTCGGTACGCGGGCCGCGAGTATCAGCCCAGCGCTCGCCGCCGTGGTTGCTGGCGGCTATCCGGTTGTCCGAGTCGGCACCGATCTATTGCAAGGGGCGTTGGGTGCCCCGCGCTTGATTACCAGCGACTCCCAGCTTCCGGAGCTCGTCGGCGCTGCGCTCAATCCCGGCAACACCGCGCGAAATATCGTTAACGCAATCCGCCAGAACGCGCTGCAGGATAACGCCGTGCTGGCCGCAGAGCTTCTGATCCCGTTCGCACCCGGCGTCGCTCGGCTGGCACCCCGCCTGCCCGGTATCGGCTCCGCGCTAGGGGCGGATGTCAGACTCTCACAATCAGCAGGGCTGACCTTTACCACTGATGTTGCAACTTATCGCCTGCGATCGCCGTTTGCACCTCAGCTTGCTTTGGCCGCCAGCGATGTCGGCGCGTTTCAGGCCCTTCAAAATCCATTGGTCAGGGTTGCAACAAATAGCGAACTTGGTCTGACTGAACTGGATCCGAATATCGTTCGCTACTCTCAAGCAACGGTGAAGCAGCAAGGTGCTACCATTCCTAGGCTTATTGAAAGCTTGCAGCGAAACGGCTTCGTCGTCGAGCCTGATAGACTTATTGATATCGTTCGATTGCCAGATGGACAACTTACCTCCCTTGATAACACACGCATTTTGGCGGCGCAAAGAGCAGGTGTGAACATCCAGGCTCGTGTGTTTGACTACACTGATCCGTTACCAAATGACGCAGATTTCGTATCCCGGTTTATCGGTCGAAATGGTCAGGTCCCGACGACCTATGGTGAAGCAATAGTGAATAGAATTAGCAATCAGAAATTGGCCTTCCGTAATCTTTATCCGTACGGATCGCCGTATATTGGGAGCATATATTAATGGATGTCGAGTTGCTTAGCCCTCAGGAGCTACCAGAATGGTTCGTATACCCCGAGGATTTCCTGAATGCCCTTCAGTCGGAGGTGCATAACATTGGAGCGGCTTGGCAATTTTTGCACGGAAAATGGTTGCGCGTAAGATATTCGGGCTTGAAAAAGCGATTTCCCAGTCGAGATTTGGTACCGTTTGCGCGTCGTCTAGATTGTGACGACATTGCCTGTTGGGAACGAAGTTCTTTCCCATCGGTGCATGTAGTGCATGATTTCTGTGCGCCCGGCTGGGAGGAGCGGCAAAGCTTTCCTTCGTTTCTGGCTTGGGTATCGGATGCTCAAAAAGAGGCAAGGGATTTTGATGATTAATGAACGCAATTTTTCAGAAATCAGTCGTATTGTTTCTCATGCACTTCGACATGAACCCTGGGTTTACGAGTTAGCGCTTGATTCTGAAGGCTGGGTACAAGTTGAGACATTGCTGTTAGCGTTGCGTACCGAGCAACAGAAATGGGCCAATCTATGTGCGAATGATTTAGTAGAGATGATCGGACAATCTGGCAAGAAACGTCATGAGATTCGAGATGGTAGGATTCGAGCACTCTATGGTCATTCGGTTCCTGAGAAATTGCGGAATACACCAGCAGAACCTCCAGCAGCCTTATATCACGGGACTGCCCCTGAGACGGTTGTAAAAATTAAGGAAGAAGGCTTGAAGTCTATGGATCGGCAGTATGTGCATCTATCGATAGACACTGAGATGGCTCTACAGGTCGGTCGACGTAAATCGTTGCGGCCAGTAATTTTGAAGGTAACTGCGTTATCAGCTTGGCGAGCAGGTGTGAAGTTCTATACCGGCAATGACCGTATTTGGTTGGCGGATATGGTTCCAGCTGTGTTTGTCACCGCGTGTACGGCAGAATAATGCAAACAGCGCACGCGTTGAGGGATGCTAATCTACCCACCGGGAAGCGGCATATAAGGCGTGAGCGGAATGGCGGGATCCGCTGCGCTACTGCCGCCCTTGTATCTTGTCTTCAGAGCACCTCAAACTGGGATTATCTTACTTCGACACTGAAGAAAACACGGCCGACTTGCCCGCCTCAACGCAAACACGTTGGGCCGGCACCTTCACCGTATCGAGCGGGGTCGTTACCAACTTTGGCGACGCGCCGACCGAAACCGGCGCCGATGGCTTTGGCAATGCACTCGGCAATGCCATTGTTGGGGAACTCGTATTCCAAGATCAGCGCGGAAGCCTTTCCCCACAGGGCCAGCAGGCTTACGAAGAAGCCTTAGCCAATAATCAGGGCCGGCAACAAGCGCTGGCCTTTGGCCAAGCGGTCGATCAAAACCCAGGGCTTGCTGCACGTGCGCGTACCCGGAATGGCGGAACATATCTGCCGTCGGCAGGTGGCGCAGGCGCAGGAACAGCGGCGGCCTTTGGCGACGCGGGCTCGGCCAGCGGCACCGATGGTGGCGGTGGAACCGATCCAGGAAACATCATCGTACTTCCTCCACTCACCGTCCGCGGCGATCCGAACGCGTCGCTTGCGCAAAGAACGCAAGATATTGTTTCCGCATTTGAGAATGCTTCCCAGACAATTGCCAACCAATACAGCGACGCACTTAACCGGCCTGCGACGTCTTCTCCAAATCGGCCCCGCACCGCTTTACTTCAGCAGCTGAATGCTGCTGCCCGTGCATATAACCCTAGCCTTATCGTCGCCGATCAAGGCGTAGACGCGCTCCTGGAACGCGGCCAGACCTACCTGGGCAATCTGGCTGAGCGTTATAACGACCTCGGTACGCGGGCCGCGAGTATCAGCCCAGCGCTCGCCGCCGTGGTTGCTGGCGGCTATCCGGTTGTCCGAGTCGGCACCGATCTATTGCAAGGGGCGTTGGGTGCCCCGCGCTTGATTACCAGCGACTCCCAGCTTCCGGAGCTCGTCGGCGCTGCGCTCAATCCCGGCAACACCGCGCGAAATATCGTTAACGCAATCCGCCAGAACGCGCTGCAGGATAACGCCGTGCTGGCCGCAGAGCTTCTGATCCCGTTCGCACCCGGCGTCGCTCGGCTGGCACCCCGCCTGCCCGGTATCGGCTCCGCGCTAGGGGCGGATGTCAGACTCTCACAATCAGCAGGGCTGACCTTTACCACTGATGTTGCAACTTATCGCCTGCGATCGCCGTTTGCACCTCAGCTTGCTTTGGCCGCCAGCGATGTCGGCGCGTTTCAGGCCCTTCAAAATCCAATTGTTCGAGTTGGGACGGAATCGCAGATCGCCGCGCTGAATAATCTCGGGGTACCTTCAATTGATCACCCAATATTTTTCAGTGGTGGTATAGCTGGTTTTCAATATCCTACCGTTGGGGGGGATAATGTTTTCGGATTCTTACAATATCAAAATGGAACTCTTACTTCCCAGCTGTTTTCCATCAACAATACTGCAGGAGGAGCACCAGCTGCATTTAGACAGTTTATTAATGGGTCTAATGAACTCGGCCGATCCTTGGGGTTAAAATCTTTAGAATTACAGGGCGGCTCAGTGATAAACCGTGATCTGGCGAATGCGCTTTCGAGCAGAGGATTTACGCCCAAGCTGGTTCCAGTTCCAGATGCTTTGGGCGGCGGCACTCAGGAAGTATTGTCTAAGGTCGTTTCCGTCCGATATTAAAGGGGATATAACATGTCTGAATTTTCTAAGTACGAGGCAATGCACGCAAGCGGAGTCGATCCAGCCCATTCATATGGGGCTGCCAAAGTGGATGGCCTAGATCAACTGACTGGGATTCGTATGCTCAGGGTTGTCTACGGCTTATCGTTGATTGAGGCAAAAAAGATCAGCTTTGAAATAGACACAGGAAGGCCAGCAGATACGAGGGACCCAGGCTTAGAAAAAGAATTTATGGACGCTTTAGACGACCTAATAGGGGACGAGCGGTCGTAGCGAACTGGCCCAATTCTGACGGACACTGAAATTAGGCTACATTCATCAGCGCTTCGAAATCCACCGGAGAGCGATAGTCGAGCGTCTGATGGCTACGTTGCCGGTTATAAAAGACCTCGATGTATTCGAAGATTTCTTGTCGTGCCTGATCGCGGATGCCGGAAATAGGGGTCAAACTCTGAGGTTTCCCCTCATAAATTCGCATCAACCTATTTTCTTTCAGTAGGTTAACTCGTAGTATCGCGGTAAAACCGTGCGTGCGTGGCACGGCTTTTTTCTCTTCTGGG
>JALNYU010000022.1 GCA_023229645.1 Nevskia sp.
CCATCCCGAACACGGAAGTGAAACAGCTCAGCGCCGATGATAGTGTGGCAAGACCATGCGAGAGTAGGACACTGCCAGGCTCTATACCAAACCCCTGAATCTTATGATTCAGGGGTTTTTCTTTTGTTCGTCGAAAATAAGTCGGCTAACCGCCCCGCACAAAAAATGATGCTGCTCACGCCTCAGCCATCCAATCTCTCTACTGCTAGCCTTCAAGCCGCAGTAGAGAGATTGGCTTGGCAAGCCGACGTGAAAACGTCTAAACGAGTTGCTGACGCAGATAGTTCAGCAAATCGATTTTCGTAATCAACCCGACAAAGCGCCCGCCAGCGGCAGGATCGGCAACGATCGCAACATGGTCGCGTTGGAAGATTGGCAGTAGATCTGAAATCGGCGCGTTCGGCGCAATCGTATGCACTTTTGCGACCATTGCAGTCGATACCGGCTCGTTAAAAAGCGCGGGTTGAGAATGCACGTGTAGTAGAAAATCGGACTCGTCGAGAATGCCGATAACCTGTTCATCGACCATTACTGGTATTTGCGAGACGTCGAATAACTTCATCCGGCGATAGGCGAGCATTAACGAGTCGGTCGGCGCCAAGGTTACCGTTCCGCCTTCCTGATAGCGTCGCACGATCAGATCGGTGAGATTTCCGTGCTTCGGCCGCGGCAGCAGGCCTTGCTCAAACATCCAGAAGTCGTTGTACATCTTCGTCAGATACTTATTACCGCTATCGCAAATGAACGTCACGACGCGCTTCGGCGCCGTCTGCTCACGGCAATAGCGGAGCGCCGCTGCGATCAGCGTGCCGCTGGATGAGCCGCCGAGTAAGCCTTCTTTTGCCAATACCTCGCGTGCCGTCATAAAACTTTCGGCGTCGCCAATTTCGTAAGCCTGTTTTACCCGTGCGAGATCGCAATTCGGGGGAATGAAGTCTTCGCCAATGCCCTCGACCAGCCAGGAGCCGGCTTCTTTCTGAATCTTTCCGGTTTTGACCACATCGACCAGAATCGAGCCCTTGGGATCCGCAAGCACCATCTCGACATGGGGTGCGACGCGCCCGAAATAGCGCGACAATCCCGTCATCGTGCCACCGCTCCCCACGCCGCAGACAACGGCGTCGCACATCTGATTCATCTGTGCCCAAATTTCCGGCCCGGTCGTGGCCTCATGAGCAAACGGATTGGCTGGATTCGCAAATTGGTTGACGTAAAAGCTGTTCGGCGTTTCTTTCGCCAACCGTTCAGCGATGTCTTGGTAATACTCGGGGTGGCCTTTGCCGACATCGCTGCGCGTGATATGGGTTACGGCCCCCAGCGCGCGCAAATGCAGGATTTTCTCCTGCGACATTTTGTCTGGAATGACCAGGATGATTTTGTAGCCTTTTTGCGCTGCGACTAACGCCAACCCTAGGCCGGTGTTGCCGGCGGTGGCTTCGATCAGCGTCCCGCCCGGTTGGATCTTGCCTTCGCGCTCCGCGGCTTCGATCATCGAAAGACCAATGCGGTCTTTGATCGAGCCCGTCGGGTTTTGGTTTTCTAGTTTCACGAACAGGCGACAAACGCCGGTGTCGAGGTTTTTCAATTCGACCAGCGGCGTGTTGCCGATCGTGTTTAATACTGAGCCGTCGCGAGCCATTCGGCCTCCGAGATTGAGGATATAAAACGAGCTTATCACGCAGGCCTGCAGTGCCTGCTACGCTTGCGTTTATGAACGCCAATCCTCAAAACCTGATCTGGATCGACTGCGAGATGACCGGTCTGATCCCTGAAGAACACCGAATTATTGAAATTGCGACGCTGGTAACTGATAGCGCGCTGAACATCCTCGCCGAGGGCCCGGTAATCGCCGTGCATCAGCCCGAGCATGAACTGGCCAAGATGGACGAATGGAACGTCAATCAGCACGGTAAATCAGGGCTGACGCAACGCGTGAAAGACAGCACCCTAAACGAGCAGGATGCCGAGAGACTGACGCTGGAATTCTTGCGGCAGTGGGTGCCCGCGGGCAAGTCGCCGATGTGCGGCAACTCAATCTGCCAAGATCGGCGCTTCCTTGCCCGTGGGATGCCGCTGCTGGAACGCTACTTTCACTACCGCAACTTGGACGTCAGCACATTAAAAGAGTTGTGCAGCCGCTGGGCGCCGGAAATTGCGAAAAACTTCAAGAAAGAATCCACGCATTTGGCCTTGGATGATATTCGTGATTCGGTAACCGAGCTGAGGTTTTACCGTGCGAACTTCTTACGCCTCCCGGGCGCTGGCTAGCTCGAAAAATTAGACGGCCAATTGGATTTTGACGCAGGCGCCGCCAAGCTCCGAGCGGCCAAGTTCGATGCTCCCGTCATAGACTTTCACCAACTCGGCGACGGCGCCGAGGCCGATGCCTTGGCCGGGCGTGACGCTGTCGGCACGAACGCCGCGGGTGAGCAGCTTGTCGGCGTCATCCGGAAAGCCAGGGCCGTTGTCGTCGATTTGCAGATGCAACGTCCGATTATTAATTTCAGCGCGAAGCTGGACGCGGCCCGCGCACCATTTGCCGGCATTATCGAGCAAGTTGCCGAGCAGTTCGTAGAGATCGCCTTCGTCGGCGCGAACCCGCAACGGCCCTGGCATATCGATTTCGAATTGGATCGCTTTTTCGGTGTAGACCTTGGTCAGCGCCCCGATTATTTTGTCCGCGAGTGGGCGCAAGCGGATAGGTTCAGCCAGCGTGCGCCGGCCTGCCGCGGCAGCTTTACGGAGTTGGTGATTGGTGATTAATTGCATGCGGTCGACCGGCTCGCGTAAGCGCTCGCGCGCGTCATCGTTAAGCGTGCGATCGTCAACCAAACCGCGCAGTACCGCGAGCGGCGTCTTTAAGCTGTGCGCGAGATCGTCCAGCGCGTTGCGGTAGCGTGTTTGCTGATTACGCTCCGCGATAATCATCGTGTTTAAGCCTTCGGCGAGCGGCGTTAGCTCCGCTGGGTACCCGGCCTCTATGCGCGATTGCTCGCCCGACTCTACGCTGCGTAGCTCGCGTACGAGTCGGCGCAACGGCGCCAAGCCCCAGCCGAGCACGATGAACTGGACGATAATGAGCGCCGCTGCAGCGCCGCCGAGCCAGGTCCACAGGACGCGACGAAATGTTCGCAGCTGCGCCGTATAGGCATTGCGATCCTCAAGCACGGCGATCGTGTAACGCTGCGGCTTCGGTTTGGCGCCAAACAAACGGATGCCGCCGCTATCACTGACCCAACGCAAGCCGTAGGTCAGCGTAAAACGATCCGCGAGTTCGACAAATAAGCTGGTTCCGACTTCAGGCGCCTGCAACTCTGGGACTTTCCCCGCAAAGCTCGGGGAGCGCCAAATCACTTTGCCACGGTCGTTGAAGATCAACGCTTCGAGGCCCGACTGCACGCGCGCGAGGCGTGGATCGGGCAGCGCGCCAATGCTGATCCTCAACATGTTTTTATCGTCGGCTTCCGCAGCACCGAGTAGCGCGTAAACCAAGCCTTGTTGCTTATCCCTTTGGGATTGCAGGGCACTACCGCGGAACGCCTGATCAAGGCCGGCGCCGCACAGCAACATGAACACGACGAGCACACAGGTTGCGGCGACGAGCAGGCGGGTGCGAAGCGACTTCATGCTCGGCGTGTATCCGCGGCCCGCTGTATCGCCCGTGCGAACTTTACGTTCAGGCGCGCGGCAAATTCCAGCGATAGCCGCTGCCACGCTGGGTCGTGATCGGGTTCAGGCTGTTTTCAGGGTCGAGTTTGCTGCGCAAGCGGCGGATGAAGACTTCGATAACATTGCTATCGCGCTCTTCGTCTTCGTTGTAGAGATGTTCCGATAGCACCGTTTTTGAAACCACTTCGCCGGCGTGCAGAACTAAATATTCCAGCACCCGATATTCAAAGGCTGTGAGTTCGATTGGCGCGCCGGACAAACTGACACTTTTTGCCGCGGTGTTTAGCACCACCGGGCCGGATTCCAGCGAGGGCTGCGACCACCCGCCGCTGCGCCGCACCAGCGCCCGTGCCCGCGCCAGCAGCTCTTCTTTGTGAAACGGTTTGACAAGGTAATCATCGGCGCCCGCTTCAAGGCCTTCGACCTTGCTCTGCCAGCCATCGCGTGCGGTCAGAATCAGAATCGGGAAACTGCGCCCGGCGCGGCGCACGGCTTTGATGATTGCAATGCCCGGTGTTTTCGGCAAGCCGAGATCGATGATCGCGAGATCCAGCGGATACTCCAACGCCATGTACTGGCCTTGTTCACCGTCGGCGGCTGCGTCCACCGCGTAGCCTTCGTCGCTAAGATGGCGGCAGACCTGCTCACGTAGTTGCGGATCGTCTTCGATGACCAGTGCACGCATGGGATATTGGGCCGGCGGGAGCGAGGAGCGGTATTAAATTTAGTGGACGACAATGACACGAACTTCGCCATCGCGTAGCAGTTTTACGCGGTATCCATTGCCAGCCTTTTCGACTGAAAGCACGCGGCCGCCGCCATTGATCTGCTGGGCTCGCTGAGCGGCTTCATTCGGCGAAATGTTCGGCTCTTCGTCCCGCGCTTCACGACCGGGCGGAAGATACGGCGTATCCAAACGCAAGCCGCCACCGCCGTGGCCGCCGAAGAGGGGCCCGGCCTGCGCGGACTGGAATCCCAGTCCGCACAGTACGATCAAAACGCTAGCGGCTACGTTGCGGATCAACGTCATCGTCCTACATTTAAAAAGGGTCGAAAAGTTTAGTTACCAGCTGGCGCAACATTAACAGTTACCGCCAAACGGTCGCCCGGATCATACGGTAGGCGGGTGTTGTAAACCCGGCCATGGTAGCGATAACTGACGTCGTAGCTGTCGATCTGATGCTCAACGCTATAGTCATTCACGGTATTGCAGCGCTGCTCATAACCATAGCTCGGTTCGCCGCGATAGCCAGTGTTACGGCCGATGCTAGCACCGGCGCTGGCGCCAACCACGGCACCAACCGCGGTCGTTGCGACACGACCACCGCCATGACCAAAACGATTGCCGACAACACCACCAACCACGGCGCCGAGCAAGGCACCGACGCCTTCGCGGTTTTGGCCGCGGTCGCCGTTGTCATATGTCACCCGCTCCTGGTAGCACTCTTGACGCGGATGGCTCACGCGGATGTCGTGATAAATCGGCTGGCTGCTGAGCACTTCGGCGTATTCGACGCCGTCATCGCCGCGGTAGTGGCGGTGATCCGCTTGTGCAGCGGCAGAGACGCCGAATACAGCGATGCTGGTCGCGATGGTGATGAGCTTCTTCATGACCCTGACTCCTTCTTACGGTTGCGATGCACTTAACGTGCGTTTCTGCAGCTCAATCTACGCGCCGAAGCTGAATTAAGCCTGAATCCGAAATTTGATCCTGCAGATTGCCGATCCAGGCCCAATGCGGTGCTTGGGTGCGGCGGCGATCGGCTTTATTATCGTCCGCTCAGGGCCGCGATGGCTCCCCGACGAAGCATCTCAAATGTATTTTCTCCGTGATATAGCGGGTGCGGTCGCATGAGTGACAGCCGCCACGATGTGCGCCCGGCAACGCAGTGGGATCTCAGCCATGTCGTCAGCGGCCTGCGCGCCGCGCGCGCCGACTGGCGCGAAGCGCATCAACGGAATAGCGAATCGGGCCGGCGCGAGTTCCCGTCGCGCGAGGCGGTAGAAACGGTGCTGGCGGGTTTACGCGGCGCATTGTTTCCGATGCGTCTGGGTCCCGCCGATTTGCGCCAGGAAGGTGAGGATTTCTACGTCGGCCATACGCTGGATGCGGCGCTTAATGTATTGCTCGATCAAGTGCGCTTGGAACTGGCTTGCGCGACGCGCCCGGAAGCGCCTGATCCCGTGGCGATTGAGCAGCGCGCGTCTGAAATTGTCCGAACTTTCGCCGCCGAGCTACCAACAATCCGCCGCGTGCTCGATACCGACGTTGAAGCCGCGTATCACGGCGACCCCGCGGCGCGCAGTGTCGACGAAGTCTTGCTCTGCTACCCCGGTATTCTTGCGATCATTCACTATCGCTTGGGCCATACCTTATACCGGCTCGGCGTGCCACTGCTGGCGCGCATCATCACTGAAATCGCGCACTCGGCAACGGGCATTGATATTCACCCGGGCGCCGACATCGGCAGCCGGTTTTTCATTGATCACGGCACCGGCGTCGTGATTGGCGAAACGGCGATTCTGGGTCAACGCGTGCGGCTTTATCAGGCGGTAACGCTTGGCGCAAAGCGCTTCGCGACCGATGCCACCGGCGCCCTGCTGAAAGGCCAGCCGCGGCATCCGATCATCGAAGACGATGTGGTGATCTACGCTGGCGCAACAATCCTCGGCCGCGTGACGATCGGCGCCGGGTCTAGCATCGGCGGCAATGTTTGGCTCACGCGCAGCGTGCCGCCGGGCAGCATGATTACGCAGGCGCAATCGGAGCACCACACGGCCGATTCCATCGCCGCGGCCGGTTCTAGCTCTTAGGTGTTATAGGCAGCAGCGGCACAAACTGCGATTCTCGCTCAAACCACAAAGCGCAGAGCGGGGAGTCGCCGTGAAATCGTCACCATCACGTTTTTATCTATGGGTGCTGATCGCCATTATCATCGGCGGTCTCATTGGCCACTTCGCTCCAGCCACCGGCGTGGCCTTGAAGCCGCTTGGCGATGGCTTCATCAGCTTGATCAAAATGCTGATCGCGCCGGTGATTTTTTTGACCGTCGTGCTCGGCATCGCTGGCGTCTCGGACGTTAAGAAAGTCGGCCGGGTTGGCGTCAAAGCAATACTTTATTTTGAAGTCGTGTCGACATTCGCACTGGTCATCGGCCTCGTTGTCGTGAACGTTTTGAAGCCGGGCGTTGGCTTCAATGTCGACCCCGCAACATTGGACGCCGCTGCCGTCGAAAAATACGCCGCGCAGGCGCACGATCAATCCACTGTCGGTTTCTTACTGCACATCATCCCGAAGACCTTTACCGATGCCTTCACGGGTAGCGGCGATTTGCTGCAAGTGCTGCTGCTGGCGCTGTTGTTTGGCTTTGCCATGATGGGCCTCGGTGAAACCGCACAGCCGATCATGAAATTGCTCGATGCGCTGTCGAAAACCTTTTTCAAGATGATGGGCATGGTCATGCGGCTCGCGCCGATCGGTGCTGGTGGCGCGATGGCGTTTACGATCGGTAAGTACGGTGTCGACAGCCTGGGGCCGATGCTGAAATTGATGGGTAGCTTTTACCTCACCTGCGCGTTGTTCGTGCTGATCGTTCTCGGGACGATTGCCAGGCTCACCGGCTTCAATATCCTGCGGTTTATTCGCTATATCCGCGAGGAACTCTTATTGGTGCTCGGAACGTCGTCGTCAGAATCGGCGCTGGTACCGATGATGCAAAAGTTGGAAAAGCTCGGCTGTTCGAAATCGGTCGTCGGCTTGGTGATTCCCAGCGGCTATTCGTTCAACCTTGATGGCACCAACATCTATCTGACGATGGCTTCGATCTTCGTTGCCCAGGCTCTCAATATCGAGCTGACATTGACTCAAGAACTGACGTTGCTCGGCGTCGCGGTGCTGACTTCGAAAGGGGCTTCCGGTGTCACCGGCGCCGGCTTCATTACTCTGGCTGCAACCTTGGCGGTGGTGCCGGCGGTGCCGGTAGCCGGTTTGGCGCTGATTCTCGGCATCGATCGTTTCATGAGCGAGGCACGGGCGTTGACCAACCTGGTCGGTAACGGCGTCGCAACGATTGTCGTTTCCCGTTGGGAAAACGAGTTGGACCGCGCCCAGTTAAACGCCGAGCTGATCGGCGACGCGCCGGCTGCGCATTCGGCCGCAGCGGCTAGCGACGGCGCGGCAGCCAGATGAATCGGCATCAGCTCGGATGGTTGCTGTGGCGCTGAAAATCATCGTCGCGGACGACCACCCGATGTTTCGGATTGCGCTGCGGCACGCGCTGCAGGGGGTGTTGGCCGGCGGCGACATCATTGAAGCCGCCAGCCTCAGTACGCTAGAGGCCGCGGTGGCGGCGCATCCAGACGCCGAGATTGTTTTGTTAGATCTCCATATGCCCGGCGCACACGGCTTCTCGGCGCTGGTTTTTTTACGCGCTGAATATCCCGAACTACCGGTGGTGGTGATTTCGTCCAATGATCACCCACGCACCGTGCGGCGGGCGCAACAATTCGGCGCCGCGGCTTTCATCCCGAAGTCCGCGACGCCGCCGCAGCTCAGCGCGGCCATAACTACGGTGCTCGATGGCGGCAGCTGGTTCCCGGCGCAGAAAGCGGAAAAAAGTGAAGCCGATTCCAAACTCGCCGCCGACTTGGCGCAGCTGACGCCGGCGCAGATTCGCGTGCTAATGTGCATCGCCGACGGCAAGCTGAACAAACAAATCGCGTATGAATTGGACTTGGCGGAAAACACCGTCAAAGTGCACGTAACGGCGGTGCTGCGCAAACTCAACTGCTACAGCCGGACGCAGGCCGCGGTAATGGTTAAAGCGCTTACGGCGGACGATGAACGCCCTATGGAAGAGTAAGTGCAGCCTTGCGTTCCAGCAGCCGGCTCATCAGCGCGCGTAGTGCTGAAGGACGGATAGGTTTGGCCAGGAATCCCCAGCCGGCTTGCCGCGCCATCGTCTTGAGCGCCGCGTCGTCACGCTCGCCGGTCGCCAAAATAACCGGAACGTGCACCGCCCATAGCGCCAGCAGCGACGGCAGCAACTCGGGGCCGGTGCCGTCGCCTAAGTGATAGTCGAGCACCAGTAAATCGGGCGCTGGCAATGAAACGGCGCGCGCGTGGGCCTCGGCTGCGCTGCCCACCAACTGCACGCGGCATTGCCAACGGCTGAGCACGGCAGCCATCGCAGTGCGGGTTTGCGGATCGTCGTCGATGCACCAAATGTTGCGCCCTGCGAACAACGCGTCGTTGTCTTCGTTGGCGGTAATCGGCATCAATTCCGCGCTCGCTGCTGGCCTGACGGCGGCGGCGTCGCCGAGCGGTAACGTGACAGAAAACACACTGCCGCGACCCAGCCACGAACGTACGGCAATTCGGTGTCCGAGCCGCTTAGCGATACGATCGACAATCGCAAGGCCGAGGCCGGCGCCACGTTCTTGTACGTCACGGCCGGCATCGAGGCGGCGAAATTCTTCGAAAATCACGGCGTGTTTTGATTCTGGAATGCCCGAGCCGGTATCCCAAACTTCGATCCGCAGCGTTGCGCCTGCGCGCCGGCAGCCCAGCAGCAGGCGCCCTTGTGGCGTGTAGTGCACGGCATTTGAAAGGAAATTCTGCAAAATCCGACGCAGCAGCATTTCGTCGCTGCGCACGATGGCGCTGGATGGGCGCCAACGTAAGCCCAGGCCGCGCGCGGCTGCTAACGTGCCGAACTCGTAGCCGAGCGTCGCCAGCAGCGGCGCCAACGGGAAATCCCGGACGCGGACGTCGATCGCGCCAGATTCCAAGCGCGAAATATCGAGCAAGCTGGAAAGAATTTCGTCCTGCGCCGCCAAGGCTTTATCGGTATGCGCGGCAAGCTCAGCGCCGTCGGTATCGGCCACCCGTTGCCGTAATGAGGCGATGAACATCCGCGCTGCGTTTAGCGGTTGCAGCAGATCGTGCACCGCGGCTGAAACAAAACGCGTTTTGTAGCGGTTAGCGCGCTCCGCTTCGGCTTTGGCGGTTTCTAAGGCACGCGTGCGCTCGGCAACACGCCGCTCCAAGGTATCCGTTAGCGCGCGCAGCGCGGTTTCAGTCTGTTTGTATGCGGTGACATCGCTGTACGACGTGACGTAGCCGATTCCGGGCAATGGATTGCCGCGGGTTTCGAGCACAGTGCCGTCTGGCATCTGGCGTTGTCGGGCGTGGCGTGCGCCGCTGCGCAAATGCTGCAAACGCCGCCGCACTTCAGTTTCCGGATTGCCTGCGCCGAGTAGGCCGCGTATCGCGTTATGACTGAGCAACGCCTCAATCGGCTGACCGACCCGCAGCAATTCCGGCGGATAGTCGAAAATCTCCGCGTAGCGCCGGTTCCAGGCGATGAGCGCAAGCTGGGTATCAACCACGCTGACGCCTTGCGGTAGGTGCTCCAAGGTTGCCCGCAGTAATTCGCGGCTACGCTCGATCTCGCGGATCAATGCCGCGAGGGCGATCACCGTGGCGTTGGTATCGCGTTGGAGATCAGCGAACGTGCCTTCGTATTCGCCGGTCATCATGACGGTTAGATCGCCCTGGGCGACGGCGGCTTGCACGCGCGCCAGTTCTGATAAGCCGCTATCGGCAGTCTGCATCAGGTGGTTCAGATGCCGCACCATGTCGCGAAATACGTTCTGAAAGGCAGCCTCGTCACCGCGCACGCTGAAGTCGCCACGCGCCGCGGCCTCGACCAGGGTCACGATCTGCTGCTGCATCGCGATCAGATTTTGCCGCGCTTTATCGGTTGTCTCGTTGAGCAGCCGCTTCTTGCCGGGCTGAGGCGGCAGCGTGACCGAGAAGTCGCCGACGGCGTAGCGGTCGATGACTTCGCGCAGCCGCATCGTCACCTCGATCTGTTCGGCGACGAGATCGTTCACGCCGACCGCCATTTCGCGATACACGCCGGTAAATGTGTTGGGCTCGATGCGGTGGTCGAGATCGCCGAGCCGATGCGCCTGGGCCAGTTGCCGCTGGCCGTCGACGAAGCGCTGCAGCGTTTCCCGCACCGCCTGCATCGCCCGCAGCAAATCGCCAATTTGGTCGCGGCGCCGGGTTGTAATGTTGAAGTCAAGCTGCCCCTGGCTGATGCGCCGGGCGATGCCGGTGACCTCTTCAATTGGCCGCGCAAAGCTGCGCGCGACAAGTAGCGATAGCAGTGTCACCAATGCTGCCGTCACCATCAGTAGTAGCAGCGCGTGGCGGCCGGCAGCGCGTACATCTTCGAATGCCTCGGCGCTGTCTTGCTGGGTCACCGCGATCCAACCAAGCTTCGTGCGGCGAATATCGGCGATCCGTGCGCGGCCATCGACGCTGTAGTGCTGCAGGCCTTCGCCGCCGGCCCGCGCGGCAAGAAACGCCGGGTGAGCGCTGTAGTCCTTAAGTTCGAGCAAGCTTGGTTCCAGCGCGCTGGCGATCAGCCGGCCTTCTGCAGTCATCAAGAACGCGTAGCCGGTGCGGCCGAGATGGGATGAGGTCACGCTCTTGGTGACTTCGTCCAAGGTCGCCGCTTGAATCAACATGCCGCCGAGTGCGCCACCGTCCCGCAGGATCGGCACGGCGACTAAAAATGCCGGCCGCTTCGAGGTTCGGCCGATTTGCACTTCGGCGGCGTGCGGTCGGCCAGCGAGGATGTCGCTGTAATAGGCGCGGTCACGGTAATTCGATGGTGGGCCATCGTCGCTGCGCGCGATATTTGTGCCGTCTAAGCCCGTGGTATGCAGCAAGTACGCCCAGGGTAGTTGCGGCGCGATCGCCGTCATCACGCGGCGCTGTGCGGCGGTTTGCATCGATTCCATCGCCGGCAATGCGGCGGCGGCTTTCATGACCGAGAGATTCAGCGCCGTCCAGTCATCGACTTGTCGCGCGACGCCTTCGGAGAATTGCCGCAGCCGATTTTCTGCGCTTTCCTGACCGCGCTCCAATGTGCGGCTGTGTTCCAGCTGCCAGTAGACGGCGAGCGGGAGCAGCGCAACGACCAGAAACGCGGACAACAGGCGCGTGAAGATACCGACCCGCTGCGGCAGGCGTAGCAATTGGCGGAACCCTTTCATCCGACCCCGCAATGACGACGCGCGGAAAACGACCGGCCCGGCGCGCGGCGGGCCGGTCGATTATCCCGCATCGCCGCCGCTTTACCAGTTCAGCTGAAAGCGCAGCGCCAGCGTGTTCGGCTTGTCGACTTGGCCATTGACGCGTTCGGCGCGGCCCAGAATGTAGTTCACCAGCACGCGCGTGTTCGGATTGAAGTAATAATTGAAGCCCACTGTGTCTGAGGTGACTTCGCGGATCGCTGTTGCCGCCGTCGCGTCTTCGTTGCGGGCAAATTCGTGTCGGGCAACCAACTCTACGGCGCCAAAGCTATTTTTCGGTTTGATGCTCTTAAACGAGCCGCGCACGGTGTTGTAGGTTTTGGCTTCACCGAACACGTTATAGCTGAGCGTCACGTGGTAGAGGTCAGTATTGGTATGACGCAGCGCGCTGCTTTCGTCCTGGCCGTAGCGGGCGTGAACGTATTCGCTTTGCAGATAAAGTGGCCCGAATACGCCGGCCAGTTCGCCTGCGTAATAGCGCGCGTTTTCGTTGCCGGTAGTGCCGCCGAGCGAGGCCGTGGGGCCGCGTAGGCCGGCATACGAGAACAAGGTGCTGACGTTGCCCGCCGGCGATCCGGGCGCGCCGCGCGGATTTTCCTGACTCGCAGAAATGCCAAGGTGCAAGATTCGCCCCGGCGACTGCACGGGCGCCCAGGTTGCGCGGGCGCTCAGCGCCGTGCCTTCGGTCGATGGGGTGTTATCGCGGCGCAGATTGAAGGCGCCGACGCCGAATGTGGCGTTGGGTACCGGGTTGAATTGGTAGCCGAGGCCGATCAGGAAAAACCGGCTGATGCCGCCGCGATAGACGCCGCCTGAGCTGGTAATGGCACGTTCGATAATCGTGATTTCGTTCGAGCTGGTGTTGTCTTCGATCGAGCGAAATGGCGTGAACTGGCCGATAAAAAACTTACCGAGGCCAAATTTGTGGGCGATGTAAAGCTCTTGAAACGCAACGCTGCTGGACGTCGTGGCCTGGCCGGTCACGGTGGTCGTCGTCGGTAGATTGCCGCCTGCGGACTGCGCGAAATCCGGTGTGAAGTTGTATTCCCAGCCGAGCGCCTTGCCCGAAAAAGTCAGACGCGCGCGGCGGAAGAACGCCGAGCTGTTGCTGGGGATCAGCGCTGAGCCAAACGCTGCCGAGTTGTCCTCAGAAACCAAGTTGGCGTCGAGATGAACGCGGCCGCCGATGTTGAGCTCGTAGGCGCCGTCATCCGAGCGGACGGTCAAGCCGCCTTTGGTTTCAACCGTTGCAGCCTGTGCTGCTGTGGCCGTGACCGCCGATACCGCCAAAAATAACGTGCTGATTGCGCGTGTTGCGTGCCGAGATTTAACGTTTTGCATGACGCTCCCCCTTATGAACCGCTTTTTGTTGGGGGATCGTCCGCCGATTCGGCGGGCGTGAAAATAACTCGATAGTGTTAGCGCTTTACACCGAGCGGCGGCGATCGACGACAATAGCCGAGTAAATTGTGCTCCCGGCACTGGGTTTGGCGCGTTGCGCCTTTTGATCACCGGCGGCGCATGGGAGCGCGTGCCGTGATCGTCATGAGTGTCTTCGAGACCTCGATCAGGACCAATAATGACTGCGGATAATGGCTTTCGTCAGGCGGCGCTGGATTACCACGAGTTTCCTGCGCCGGGGAAATTAACCGTCACGCCGACCAAGCCGATGGTCAACCAGCGCGATCTCGCCTTGGCTTATTCGCCAGGGGTGGCCGCGGCTTGCGAAGAAATTGTTGCCGACCCGATTAATGCCCTGCGCTACACCGCGCGCGGCAATCTGGTCGCTGTGATCACCAACGGCACCGCGGTACTGGGTCTGGGCGCCATCGGCCCGCTGGCAGCGAAGCCGGTGATGGAAGGCAAGGCGGTGTTGTTCAAGAAATTTGCTGGCATCGATGTCTTTGATATCGAAATCGACCAGCGCGATCCGGACAAACTCATTGAAGTGATCGCGGCGTTGGAGCCGACATTCGGCGGCATCAACCTCGAAGACATTAAAGCGCCCGAATGTTTTTATATCGAGCGGCAACTGCGCAGCCGGATGAAAATTCCGGTATTCCACGACGATCAGCACGGCACTGCGATTATTGTCGGTGCTGCGGTAACGAATGGCTTGAAGGTCGTCGGTAAAGCGATGGATCAGGTCAAGCTCGTCGTCAGCGGCGCTGGCGCCGCAGCTTTGGCTTGCGTCGATTTATTGGTTGATCTCGGCCTTCCGGTTGCGAATATCTGGCTGACCGATCTCGCTGGCGTGGTCTACCAAGGCCGCACCGAGTTGATGGACCCGGATAAGGCGCGCTTCGCCCAGGAAACCGAAGCCCGCAGCTTGGCCGAGGTTATCGCTGGCGCTGATATTTTCCTCGGCCTTTCTGCAGGCGGTGTACTGAAGCCGGAAATGGTCGTGACGATGGCGGAAAGGCCGCTGGTATTTGCGCTCGCCAATCCGGTGCCGGAAATTTTGCCGGAGGAAGTAAAGGCAGTGCGCAGTGACGCCATCATCGCCACCGGCCGCAGCGATTACCCCAATCAAGTCAACAACGTGCTGTGTTTCCCGTTTATTTTTCGCGGCGCGCTCGATGCCGGCGCAACGACGATCACACGGGAAATGGAGATCGCCGTTGTTCACGCGATTGCCGAGTTGGCGCGCCAAGAGCAGAGCGATATTGTCGCCAGCGCTTACGGCAGCGAGCGCGTTTCGTTCGGTCCGGAATACCTGATTCCGAAACCGTTTGATCCGCGCCTGATCGTTAAGATCGCGCCGGCGGTGGCGCGGGCGGCAATGGCTTCCGGCGTTGCGACGCGGCCGATTGATGATTTCGACGCCTACGAGCAGCGTTTGCAGCAGTTCGTGTATCAAAGCGGCACGTTGATGCGGCCAATTTTTGCCGCCGCGCGGAAAGCGGCGCCGGAGACCAAGCGCATCATTTACGCCGAAGGCGAGGACGAGCGCGTGCTGCGCGCCGTGCAAATCGTCGTCGACGAGCGTTTGGCGAGGCCGATATTGGTCGGCCGGCCCGGCGTGATCGAGATGCGGATTGAGCGCTTCGGCTTGCGTATGCGGGCAGGTGAAGATTTCACGATCATCAACCCGGAGCACGACAGCCGTTATCCGGAATACTGGCGCGAGTACCACGCGCTGATGTCGCGGCGCGGCGTATCGATGCAGTTCGCCAAGCTCGAAGTCCGGCGCCGGACGACGTTGATCGCTTCGCTCTTGCTGCGCAACGGCGAAGCCGACGGCATGATTTGCGGCACGCTCAGCGGCTTCGAGCGGCATCTGGAGTTTATCGATCAGGTGATCGGCAAGGCGCCGGGGCGGAATTACTACGGCGCGATGAACGTGCTGATTTTGCCGAATCGTCTGTTGTTCCTCGTCGATACCCACGTCAACCCGGATCCCTGCGCACAAGCGCTGGCCGAGATCACCGTGATGGCGGCCTGCGAGATGCGCCGGTTCGGCATTGAGCCGAAGGCGGCCTTGCTCTCGCACTCCAATTTCGGCAGCCACAACACGCCGTCGGCGCTGAAGATGCGGGATACATTGGCATTGCTGCGGCAGTTGGCGCCGGATCTGGAAGTCGACGGCGAAATGCACGGTGATTGTGCGTTGGACGAAAGCGTGCGGAAGGCGATACTGCCGGACTCGACCTTAAGCGGCTCGGCCAATTTGCTGGTGATGCCGAACATCGATACCGCCAACATCGCCTACAACCTATTGAAGTGCGCGGCTGGCAATAACATCGCGATCGGCCCGGTGCTCTTGGGCGGTGCAGCGCCGGTTCATATCCTGACGCCGTCAACGACGGTGCGCCGCATCGTCAACATGACCGCGCTGACCGTCGTCGAGGCCAACGCCGGGAAATAGCGCGAGTGGGTCGGCGGCGGCCTATGGCAGCACTGGCACGCCGCTGACGAACGCTTTGCGGATATTGCGACCGCAGGCGACGCTATCCAGCGCCACGGTGCGCCCAAGTCGCTCGCGGGCGAGGATGCCGTAGCGGGTTTTGTCGGCCGAGATCCACGGATAAAAACCTTCGAGCCCCGGGCTGGAATAGCTGCCATCGCCGGTCGCAGGGTCATCTTCAAGCCAGTGGTTGAGGCTGTAATGCCAGGCCTCTTTCACTGGGCTGTTGTGGGCTTCCGCGCAGCGGGCCGGCAGCGTACAAACGGGGTCGCTGCCCAGCGCATCGTGCATTCTCAATTTGCCGCTGAGGATTTTGCGCAGAAACGCGGCGTAAGCGGCCGGCGTGCCCTGCATGCCGCCGGCTGGCAACGGCCGGAAGTAGGACAAGCCGATATCGCTGCCGAGATAGCTGAGCACTTCTTGCGTAAGGTGTTCCGCGTCGAGGTTGCCGAGCCCGAGATCGACGGCCAATTGTTGGTCGTGACCGCCGCCGTAATAAAAGTAGCCGACATCATCGGGATTAATTTTGGCGTTCGAGCGCGCGTTCAGGCAGGCCGCAACGGTTTTTGCGCGCGGGCACGCGAGCAGCGGGAACGACGTTTGGCCAGAACGCATTTCCAACTGCGCACGTTGCGCGGCGCTGAGTTCTTGGCCGGGGCCGATTTTCTCCAACACATACGCGCCCCAAACCCACTTCGACGCCGAGGCGATTTTCATCGGCGTGTCGGTCGAATAATCTGAACCAATACTGCCGCTGACCAGCGGCCCGTGGACATCGCCGATCTCCCAATAAAACGCGCCGAGCTTTTTGCACGCCGCGCCTTCACGCGCCGTGCGCTCGGCGGCAGCGTTGGCTGCACCGCTCGGTGCGGCATTAACGGCGGCGACGGTGCAAAAACCCATGACGACGGCCGCCAGCCGAATGGCGCTGGAAACGCGCGAGAAAAGTAAACGTTTGATCATGTAAGCGCTCGGCGCACAACGGGTTGAGCGACGAAGATTGCGTCGCGAGTCCGGCTATAAGAACGCGTTGGCGCGAAAACGGTTTACGGCGTCAAATCCGATTGTTTGAGGACGTTGATCCGATGATTCCCGCATTCCGCGCAAAATAAGCAGTCGATGAACGGTATTTCAGCCTGAAACAGGCCGCTTGGCGCGTGCGTGCAGGCACCGCTTTCTGAAATTAAAAATATATTCATGTTCTTATTTTTAAATAATTAAATTAAAAAATCCACAAGACATTGCGAGTCGTTGGTAAGGTCGATAACCGCGCGAATTCGTACTGGAATGAATCGGCTATACAAAACCGGAACTTGACAGTCAAGTGCTGGCTGTTATGATCAGTTTGCGCCGTGTTGCGTTGCAACAATTTGGCGTTCCGATTGAACTCATATGGAGCTGCCTATGAAACTGCAGAGCGTAGTAAACGACGTGAAGGGCCGTGTAGAACTCATTTCCGATCGGGGCCAGAAAGTGGTCACGGTATCGCGAGATAGCTTGAAGCAGGCCGGCGGCATCGTCGCTGAAGGCCTACAGACGTTAGTAAACACCCAGACCAGCGCTGCGAAGGATCTCTATTCCGCCGCCCGCACCGGTTTGGAAAAGGCAAAGACTGATGGTCTGCGCGCCGTCGCTGCGGACCCAATTCGTTATTTGCCGAAAGTCGACAAACTCGTTGTGCCGTTTAACCACAGTGTTACGGTGGTAAGCAAAACGGGCGACGAGTTGTATCAGGTTGCCAAAACCGGTTTTAGCCGCATTCAGGCGCAAATCGCCGGGAAAGCGACCCCCGTTGCCAGCGCCACGAAAAAGGCGAAAACGGCGGTGCGCAAGACCAAGACGACGGTCAAAAAAGTCGTTGCCAAGGCTGTTGAGGCTGAGTAACCGCTAAACACGCATGACTGGCGCGCATCGCTGCGTGCTAGTCATGCGGTTGGTGTTGTCGGCTTACTTTGCAGTTGGCGGGGACGCTGCGCTTTCCGGGGCTGGCGTTTGTTGGGCCCGTCGCCGCGGCGCCTTCTTGGCTGTTGCGCGCTGTTTTGCCCGGGTGGCGTGCGGTTTCGCCGGCGAGGTCTTAGTTTTTGCCGCAGCGACAATCTTCTGCCAAGCGCTGCTTTGCCGCAGCGATTGCAAGTTGTCGCGGACAAAACTGGCGGGGTCAAAGTTATCGCTCGCAGCGCCAACTTTTTCGCGCAGAAATTGAATCAAATCTTCTTGAAAGCCGGCGACGTCCGGCAGGCCGAGGAACCGGCGCAGTTCGTCCGGTTCGACATCAATTTCGATCTTGATCCGCATTGCTGCTTCCCTTCTTGGCGTTGTGGCGTCCGAGCCACTTTAGCGCGCCTCAGCTTCCGGTGAGTAACTGCTGTGCCGTGCGATAGGTTTGCGCGGTACGGGTGATGACCGCATCGGGCAGGGAAGGGCCGGGGGCCTGCTTGTTCCAATCCAAGGTTTCCAGGTAATCGCGCACGTATTGCTTGTCGAAACTTGGCGGGCTGATGCCGACGCGGTAGCCGTCGGCCGGCCAGAAGCGCGAGGAGTCTGGCGTTAATACTTCGTCGATCAAGTGCAGCGTGCCAGCGGCATCGACACCGAATTCGAATTTGGTGTCAGCGATGATGATGCCGCGCTCGGCCGCGTAGTCGGCGGCTTCGCGGTACAACAATAAGGTGAGCTCGCGCACCTGGGCGGCAAGCTTCGGTCCGATCAGCTTTTCGACTTCGAGATAGTCAATATTCGCGTCGTGCTCGCCTTTCGGCGCTTTGAACGCAGGCGTGAATATCGCCTCGGGTAGTTTTGAAGCCAGCTGCAAGCCGGGCGGCAAGGCAATCCCGCAGACCGCGCCGGTGGCTTGGTAATCCTTCCAGCCGGAGCCGATTAAATAGCCGCGAGCGACCGCTTCTACCGGCAACGCGCGTAGTTTTTTTGCGACCACGGCCCTGCCGCGGCATTGCTCGAATTCCTCCGGCGTCAGCCAGCGCGCGAGGTCGATCGTGGTGTCGAGATGGTTTCGGATGCGCGGTTGGAAGCGGTCCATCCAAAACGCGGTCAGCGCGTTCAATACCGTGCCTTTGCCGGGAATCGCTTGCGGTAGTACGACATCAAATGCAGAAAGGCGATCGCTGGTGACGATCAGCAGATGATCTTGCCCCAGCTGGAATAAATCCCGGACTTTGCCGCTGTGGATTTTTGGCAGGCTGGTAATCGTGGGCTCGTGCAATGCGGTGGTCATGACGTGGCCTTATCCGAGTAGGAATTTGCCGCCGCTGGCGACGACAACAACGATGAGGCCGAGCAGCAAATTGGCGCCGACGAAGATCCGAATCTGTGCGACGCGCCGCTGTCCATCGGCAGTGTCGCCAGCAGCGACGGCCCGCTGCAGTCGCCGCAGCGGCCCAAAGAATACGTGGAGCGCAAGCAACATCATGATGATGCCGAGCCCGACCATGATGTGCACGTGCGGGCCGACGTATTTCATTCCGCCTAGTGCATGGATCATGTAAAAGCCGCTGCCCAGCAAGATCACGATGGCGCTGAGCACATAGCGGAAGAAACGGCCAAGAACCTGCGCCCACAGCGTGGTTTTTGCTTTGGCGTCGAGTCCGCCGAGGGAATGCCGCAAACAGACGTAGGCGAAGAACATGCCGCCGACCCAGATCACAGCGAAAAGGGTGTGCAGCGAAAGTGCGAGGCTCATGAAGGATCCGGTGAAAAATGCTGACGCACTCTATGCAAGTCGCCGCCGCGGTGCAAAAGCGCCACGCCAAACGGCGGGGGGTATTGCGTCCCCCGCCGCGGCGCTAACCGGATTCTAGCTGCGAGAGGCTAGGCGTTCAGCGGGATGCCTAACGCCTTCGCCACACCTTCGCCGTAGGTGCGGTCAGCCTGCAGGAAGTGGCCGATTTGCTTGGTCACGATGTCCGGCCGCGTGACACCGCGCAAAGCGCCGGCAAGGTTTGTGATCAGCGTTTGCTGCTGTTCGGCGCTCATCACCCGGAACAGCGCGCCGGCTTGGCTGTAGTAATCGCCATCGTCGCGATGATCGTAGCGATCTGCCGCACCCACCAGCGCCAGCGATGGCTCGCGAAACGCCGGATTTTGCGCAACCGCGCCGGGCAACGTGCTCGGCTCGTAGTTTGGACGGGCGCCACCGTTATCGTCGCCACGCATTGCGCCGTCCCGGTGGTTGGTGTGGTAGGGGCATTTCGGCGCGTTCACCGGCAGGTTTTGGAAATTCGTACCCACGCGGTAGCGGTGCGCGTCCGGATACGCGAACAAGCGACCTTGCAACATCTTGTCCGGCGAAAAGCCGAGCCCTGGCACGATGTTCGACGGCGAAAATGCAGCCTGCTCCACTTCCGCAAAATAATTTTGTGGATTACGGTTTAGCACCACCTCTCCAACTGGAATTAGCGGGTAGTCGGCGTGCGGCCAGACCTGGGTCAAATCGAATGGATTGATTCGATAAGTGCTGGCATCTGCCTCCGGCATGATCTGAATTTCGACCGACCAGCGCGGAAACTCGCCGCGCGCAATGGCATGGAACAAGTCGCGTTGCGCATAGTCTGGATCCTCGCCTTTTAGCCGCGTGGCGTCGGCCGCCGACAAATTGCGAATGCCCTGCTTGGACTTGAAGTGCCATTTCACCCAGTGCCGTTCGCCCGCCGCGTTGATCACGCTAAACGTGTGGCTGCCGAAACCGTGCATGTAACGATAGCCGTCCGGGATGCCGCGGTCGGAGAAGAGGATCGTCACCTGGTGCAACGATTCCGGATGCTGCGACCAGAAATCCCACTGCATATCGGGCGATTTTAAGTGTGTTTGTGGATCGCGCTTTTGGGTGTGGATGAAGTCTGGGAACTTCGACGGATCGCGCAAGAAGAACACCGGCGTGTTATTGCCGACTAAGTCCCAGTTGCCTTCTTCGGTATAAAACTTCACCGCGAAGCCGCGTGGGTCGCGCTCGGTATCGGCCGAGCCGATCTCGCCGCCGACGGTCGAGAAGCGCAAGAACAACGGCGTCTTCTTGCCGACGGCGCTGAATAGTTTGGCGCTGGTATAGCGGGTGATGTCCGCGGTCACGGTGAGTTCACCGTAGGCGCCTGAACCTTTCGCGTGGACCACGCGTTCCGGTACGCGCTCGCGGTTGAACTGCGCAAGTTTTTCGATCAGGTGGTAGTCCTGCAGCAGTAACGGGCCGCGCGGACCGGCGGAAAGCGAGTTCTGGTTATCGGCGACGGGTGCGCCGTTGCCACTGGTTAATATGCGGGGCGGGGTGGGCTGCGTCATGGGGTACTCCTCGTCAATTTGTCTTGGCCGGTATTGGCTGCAACTATCGGGAGTGGATTTTGAAGAGATTAAATTAATAATAAAAGACAATCGTTTATATCTTTTTGATGTCTATATACTATGGCCGAACGAAGCACAGCCGCATTCGCGGCCCCGCATTTATGCAAGCTTCGCTCGCCAAATCTGCTAAATTCCGCGCACCCGGCAACCGCGTGAGCGAAGTTGCCTGCCATTAAAACGCCAGTGAACCCAAAATATGAGCGCCAATCCGCCAACGCCGATCATCGCCCCGAGCATCCTTTCCGCTGATTTCGCGCGGCTCGGTGAAGACACTGCGAAAGTCCTCGCGGCGGGCGCCGATTGGGTGCACTTCGACGTGATGGACAACCACTACGTGCCGAATCTCACCATCGGCCCGATGGTCTGCGAAGCGCTGCGCAAATATGGCGTGACCGCCCCCATCGACGTGCATTTGATGGTAACGCCAGTAGATGCTGTGGCGCAGTTGTTCGCCAAAGCCGGCGCAAGCTCGGTCACGTTCCACCCGGAAGCGACGCAGCATGTCGACCGTAGCCTGCAAGCAATCCGTGATGCTGGCTGCAAGACCGGGCTGGTTTTCAACCCGGCGACCCCGCTCGATTACCTGCGCTACGTGATGGATAAAGTCGACATCGTGCTGCTGATGTCGGTCAACCCTGGTTTTGGCGGCCAAAGCTTCCTGCCGAGCGCGCTCGACAAACTGCGCGAAGCGCGGCGGTTGATCGACGCCCACAAGGCTGAAACCGGCCACGAAATACGGCTGGAAATCGACGGCGGCGTGAAAGTTGACAACATTCGCTCGATCGCCGCCGCGGGTGCCGATACGTTTGTCGCCGGCTCGGCGATTTTCAACACCGCAGACTATGCGGCGACGATTCGCGCGATGCGCGAAGAAATTGCCAAAGCGTAAGCGGCTCGAGCACGGCGCATGAAAACTTCCGTAAGCGGCATCGGCGTAAACCGCCTATGCCAGTGGCGATGGTGACGTCCAGGACGAATTTCCGCCCCTGAACCCTCACCCGTCACGGTCCGCCCGGCGCGGACGCTGCGTTGAAGACTTACATCATGACTACCGAAAACAACACCGCTTATACCCACATCGTGCTGACGCGCGAGCTGCCGGGCGATCTTGATACGCCCGTCGGCGCTTACTTAAAACTTGGCAATCGGCCGTACTCGTTCCTGCTGGAGTCGATGCAGGGCGGCGAACGCTGGGGCCGCTATTCGTTCATCGGCTTGCCGTGCCGGGAAGTGCTCACCGTTCGCGGCCAGCATATTTGCCTGCGGCGCGATGGCGAGACGATCGAAGAAGCGGATAGCGAGAATCCGATGAGCTGGCTGCGCGCCTACACCGCGCGGCGCTCGGTACGGCCGGAGGCGGGGTTGCCGCGGTTTACCGGCGGGCTGGTCGGTTACTTCGGCTACGACTGCGTGCGCTATTTCGAACCGAAACTAGACCACCCTCAGCCGGACGCACTGAATACGCCGGATATTCTGCTGATGCAGGCCGATGAGCTGGCGATCTTCGACAACCAGCGGGCAACGCTGACCTTGGTCGTCCACGCCCGGATCGACGACGAAGCTGATCAAGCGCGCGCCCGTGCCCGCTTGGATGTGATTGAAGCGCAGCTCCAGCAGCCTACGCCGCGGCCGGCGGCGCCCGTGCGCGGCGGCAAGCTCGAATTCAGCACCAGTTTCCCACGCGCACAGTTCCTCGAAGCCGTGGCCAAGGTCAAGGCCTACATCGCCGCCGGCGATACGATGCAAGTGCAGATTGGCCAGCGGTTGTCGGCGCCGTTTGCGGCTGAACCATCGGAGCTGTATCGCGCGATTCGTCGTCTGAATCCGTCGCCGTATTTATTTTGTCTGCACCTCGGCGATCACCACGTCGTCGGCTCGTCGCCAGAGATTTTGGTGCGGGTATCGGACCGCGAAGTCACCGTGCGGCCAATCGCCGGTACGCGGCGTCGCGGCGCCACGCCCGAGGAAGATGCGGCCTTGGCGGCGGAGTTGCTCGCGGATCCCAAAGAACGCGCCGAACATTTGATGTTGATCGATCTCGGCCGGAACGATGTCGGCCGCGTCGCCGTACTGGGCCAAGGCGCCAGCGTGCGCGTGACCGATCAAATGGTGATCGAGCGCTACAGCCACGTTATGCACATCGTCTCCAACGTCAGCGCTCGGCTGCAAGACGGTTTGGATCAGTTTGATGTCCTCGCCGCGACATTCCCGGCCGGCACGCTCACCGGCGCGCCGAAAGTCCGGACGATGGAAATCATTCAGGAATTGGAGCCGGTTAAGCGCGGCATTTACGGTGGTGCGGTTGGCTACATCGGCTGGGACGGCAACATGGATCTCGCGATCGCGATCCGCACCGCGGTGCTAAAAGATGGCCAAGTGCACGTCCAGGCCTCTGCTGGCATCGTCGCCGATTCGGTGCCAGACGCGGAATGGGAGGAAACCTTGCAAAAAGCCAAGGCGATGATGCGCGCGGCGGATCTCGCCGTAGGAGCGCAATCATGATCGTCATGATCGACAACTACGATTCGTTTACCTACAACCTCGTGCAATACCTCGGCGAACTCGGCGCCGAGGTCAAAGTTTTCCGTAATGACGCAATCAGCGTTGACGAGGTTGCGGCACTGAACCCGAGCCACATCGTGCTGTCGCCGGGGCCGTGTACGCCGAACGAGGCCGGCATTTGTTTGGATCTGATTGAGCGCTTGAAAAGCCGCTATCCGATCCTCGGTGTTTGCTTAGGTCATCAAGCCATCGGCCAAGCATTTGGCGGCCATGTGATTCGCGCGCGGCAGGTGATGCACGGAAAAACCAGCGCCATTCATCATCGCCAAAAAAGCGTGTTCCGAGCATTGCCGTCGCCGTTTACCGCGACGCGCTATCACTCGTTGATCGTTGACGCCGCGGCGTTGCCAGACGACCTTGAAATCACCGCGTGGACGCAGCATGCGGATGGCTCGGTCGATGAAATCATGGGGCTGCAGCACAAGACGTTGCCGATCGAAGGGGTGCAATTCCATCCGGAATCGATCCTGACTGAGCACGGCCACGCGATGCTGAAAAACTTTCTTGACGCGCACTGATCGGAATCGCGATGACGCCACAACAGGCGCTGCTTCGGGCGATCGAGCACCGGGAAATTCCACACGCCGATATGGTCGCGCTCATGCGCGCGATCATGCGCGGCGAGGTATCGCCGGTGATGACGGCGGCGTTGTTGTCGGCGCTGCGGGTAAAAAAAGAAACGGTCGGCGAGATCGCCGCGGCGGCGCAGGTGATGCGCGAACTGGCGCTAAAAGTGCCGGTTGCGGCTGGAAGCGAGTTGGTGGACATCGTCGGCACCGGCGGCGACGGCGCCAATACGTTCAACATCTCAACCGCATCAATGTTCGTCGCCGCGGCCGCTGGCGCCCGAGTTGCCAAGCACGGCAACCGCAGCGTGTCGTCGAAATCCGGCAGCGCGGATGTGCTTGAGGCGCTGGGTGCGAATATCGAGCTGGCGCCCGAAGCGGTTGCCGCCTGCATTGCCGAAACCGGTATCGGTTTCATGTTTGCGCCGCTGCATCATCCGGTGATGAAGAACGTTGGTCCGGTTCGACGTGAGCTCGGCGTGCGGACGATCTTTAACATTCTCGGGCCGCTGACAAACCCGGCCGACGCGCCAAATATTTTGATGGGCGTTTTCCATTCTGATCTCGTCTTGGTGCTGGCGCGTGTGCTGCAGCAACTCGGCGCTAAACGCGCGCTGGTTGTTTGGGGCGCTGACGGCATGGACGAAATTTCTCTTGGCGCGGCAACCCGAGTCGCCGAATTGCGCGATGGCGCGCTGCGCGAATACGAAATTCATCCCGAAGATTTTGGTTTAACAATGTCGGCCAGCCGTAATCTCAGCGTGACCGATGCCGATGATTCCAAGCGGCGCTTGCTCAGCGCGTTAGACAATAAAACCGGGATTGAGCGCGACATCGTCAGCCTCAATGCCGGTGCTGCGCTTTACGTCGGCGGCGTCGCCGACTCGATCGCGGCCGGCGTTGAGCGTGCCCGGGAAACCATTGGTAGCGGCGCAGCGCGGGCCAAGCTCGACGCATTTGTTTCGGTCACACAACGACTCGGTGCGAGCACGCGATGAGCGATATTTTGCAAACGATATTGGCGCGCAAAGCCGACGAAATCGCGGCGCTAGCCAAGCGCTTTCGCCTTGCCGATCTTGAGCGTATCGCGGCCTCGCAGCCGGCGCCGCGCGGCTTTGCAGCGGCGCTGACGCTGGCCGTGCAGACGCACGGCGCGGGAGTTATCGCAGAAATTAAAAAGGCCAGCCCGAGCAAAGGCTTGATTCGCGCTGATTTCGACCCCGGCTGGCTGGCGCGCGATTACGCCGCGGGCGGTGCGGCATGTTTATCGGTGCTGACCGACGAACATTTCTTTCAGGGCCACAACGACTATCTTGTCGAAGCCCGCCAGCATTGTTCGCTGCCAGTGATTCGCAAAGACTTTCTGATTGACCCGTTGCAAGTCGCCGAAGCGCGCGCGATCGGCGCCGACTGTGTGCTGCTGATCGCTGCGGCCCTTGCGCCTGCCCATTTGGCGGAACTCGCGGCGCAAGCGCGCGAGTTGGAAATGGACGTGTTGATCGAAATCCACGATCGGGCCGAGTTGGATGCGATGCTTCAGCTGAACTTGCCGGCGCCAACGCTGCTCGGGATTAACAATCGCAATTTGCGCACGTTTGAAACCAGTCTGGAAACGACGCTGGCCTTGTTATCGTCGATCCCGAATGGCTACGACGTTGTGACCGAAAGCGGAATCGCGACGCCGGCCGATGTTTTGCAGATGACGGGCGCAGGCGTGCAGCGCTTCCTGGTTGGCGAATCGTTGATGCGCCAACCGAGCCCGGGCGCCGCTTTGAGCGCGTTGCTGGCCTGAATTCTTAGCGCTGGCGTGGTGGGCCGCAGGCTACTTGCCGCTGCGTCCCGGCGCCAGAATCATGATGTTGCGGCCCTGCGTCTGCACCACGCCGTCTTCCTCAAGTTTTTTCAGCACGCGCCCGGCCATTTCCCGCGAGCAGCCGACCAGCCGCGCGATTTCTTGGCGGCTGACGCGCACCATGATGCCACGGGCATTGGGCTTGGCGTCCGGTTGCTTGGTGAGGTCGATCAGCGCACGGGCCAAGCGGCCAGCGACATCGACAAACGCGAGGTCGCGCAGGCGCCCGCTGGTATCGCGCAGGCGCGAGGCGAGCTGCCCAGCGACTTCAAACATGATCTCCGGGTGCTCTTGGTTGAAACTGCGAAACGCAGCGTACGTGATTTCGGCGACTAACGTTGCGGTGCGCGTCCGAACAACGGCGGTGCGCACGCTCTGCTGCGGAAACAGGCCCATCTCGCCGAAAAAATCGCCGGTATTGAGGTAGGCCAAAACCATTTCCCGGCCGTTCTCATCCTCCAATAACACGCTGACGGAGCCGGTCAGAATTAGGAATAGCGACTCGGGCTCTGCGCCCGCCTGAACAATGACCTGTTTCGGCGCGAAGCTGCGCTTGTGCGCGACTTCAATCAGAGCCTGTACGGCCGGTTTTTCAAACACAGAATCACCTCATCAACCTCAAAACCGAAGCCACCTTCGGATGCGGCGTAAAATCCGCGACTGAAAATATCACAGCTTATTCAAGAATCGGGAATTGATTATGAAGGCACGCGTTAAATGGCACGAAAACGCAGTTTTTATCGCGGAGAGCGGCAGCGGCCACGCCGTGGTTGTCGATGGCCCGGCGGAGATCGGCGGGCGCAATCTTGGCGTGCGACCGATGGAGTTGATGTTGATGTCGGTTGGCTCGTGTTCAGCCGTGGATATCGTACAAATCCTAAAAAAAGCGCGGCAACCGGTGAGTGCTTGTGAAGTTGATGTTGCGGGCGAGCGCGCCGAAACTGACCCGAAAGTGTTTACCAAAATTCATTTGCATTTCACGGTAAGCGGTAAGGGATTGTCGGAAAACCACGTAAAACGGGCGGTTCAGCTCTCTGCCGAGAAGTACTGCTCGGCCTCGATCATGTTGCAAAAAGCCGCCGAAGTGACCCACAGCCACACGCTGGTGGAACTCGAATAAGCAGGAATTGGCCGTCGATGTAACTCGGTCACAAAATCGAGAACAAATTCGTGGATAATGTGCGCCCTTCACGCCCCAGATTGGCGGCGTTTTCCTGTCGTCCCTTACTGGGAGAGTATTTTTGGCCAAGCCCACCAATAATCCCAAGCTCAAGCTTCTTGGCTTTAATAACCTGACGAAGACGCTGAGCTTTAACATTTACGATATCTGCTACGCGCGTAATGCGCAGCAGCAGCAGGAATACATCGAGTACATCGATGAAGCGTATAACGCCGAACGTCTGACGACGATCTTGAGCGAAGTTGCGCACATTATCGGCGCGAACGTTCTGAACGTTGCGCGTCAGGACTACGACCCGCAGGGCGCATCGGTCACGATGTTGATTTCCGAAGGCCATCTTGATGGCTTGAGCACGCCGCCGCCGATGAAAGACTCCGTGGTCGCCCACCTCGATAAGAGTCATATCACCGTGCATACGTATCCGGAAACGCACCCGGACGCGGGGATCAGTACGTTCCGCGCCGACATCGACGTGTCCACCTGCGGCAAGATTTCACCACTGAAAGCGTTGAACTATCTGATTAAGAGTTTCGAGAGCGACATCGTCGTGATGGACTATCGCGTGCGTGGGTTTACCCGCAATGTGCGCGGCATGAAGCACTACATCGATCATACGATTGATTCGATCCAGAACTTCATCGGCCGCGATATCCGCGACAAGTACGACATGGTCGACGTCAACGTTTATCAGGAAAACATTTTCCACACGAAAATGCGTCTAAAAGAATTGGATCTCGATACCTATTTATTCGGCGAGGGCGTGTCTGAGCTGCCGCCGCGCGAAGCCAAACGCATTCGTGAGCGGGTGAATTACGAGATCATGGAGATCTTCTACGGCCGGAATATTCAGCGCTAAAGCAACTCCAGCCGGGACGCCGGAATTGTTTGAATATTTTTCGAGTGCGCCGACCGTTTTTGCCATATAATGGCGGACGGTCGGCACTTGAAGTTTGACGGAACAAATTTAGACGGCCGGATTAGATACAGCGGAACGTAATATTCAGAAGAAGTTTTGGTTTGCGGTGCCGCTGGGGTTGATTTAGAGGGAGTGGGTCGTTATACTAGCTAACTGATCGGTGCGGGGTGGAGCAGTCTGGCAGCTCGTCGGGCTCATAACCCGAAGGTCGTAGGTTCGAATCCTGCCCCCGCTACCAAATCGGTTTATGTATCAGGCCCCGCGTGGGCCTTTTTTATTGGTTTCTTCAACGACTTACCGACTAGGGAGAAAGTGGTGCTGCGAGACCGCTTGACCGACCTGCTCGAACCGGTGGTAAACGCCCTCGGTTACGAATTGATTTTGCTCGAATTCAGCCCTAGGGACGGATCCGGTCTGCTGCGCCTCTTTATCGACGGCCCAGACGGGATCGGAATCAGTGATTGCGAAAAAGTAAGCCGAGAAGTTGCCGGCGTGCTCGACGTTGAAGATCCGATTCGCCAAGCCTATCAGCTGGAAATTTCTTCCCCTGGCCTCGACCGGCCGTTGGCCAAACCCGAACATTTTCAGCGCTTCGTTGGCGAGATCGCCAAGATCCAGATGTTGGCGCCGGTTTCTGGCCGCCGACGGTTCCAGGGCGTCATCGCCAGTGCTACGAAGGACGAAGTGTTGATCGAAACTCCGGAAGGCGTTGTGACACTGCCGCTGGCCGACGTCGAAAAGGCGCGGCTCGTACCTAATTTTGATCAGAAGAAGGAGAAGACGGTTTCATGAACAAGAACGTATTGCTCATGGTTGATGCCGTCTCCAACGAGAAAGGCGTCGAACCGGAAATTATTTTTCAGGCGCTGGAAGCGGCACTCTCGTCGGCGAGCAAGGAACACTACGGCGCTGAGTGGGATATCCGGGTTTCGATTGATCGCCAAACCGGCGACTACGAAACATTCCGCCGCTGGACGATCGTCGACGACGAAGACGAAAATTTCGAGACGCCGCAGCGCCAGATTCTGCTTGCGCGCGCGCAGGAAACCGAACCCAATGCGAAGCCTGGCGATATTCGCGAGCAGGCGTTGTCGTCGATTGAATTCGGCCGTATTGGCGCCCAGAAAGCCAAGCAAGTTATTTTTCAGCGGGTCCGTGACGCTGAACGCGCGCGCATCGTTGATGCGTATCGCGACCGCGTTGGCGAATTGATGACCGGCCTGGTTAAGCGCATCGAACGTGGCTCGGTCATCGTCGATCTCGGCGGGACGACGGAAGCTGTGGTGCCGCGCGAGCACATTATTCCGCGCGAACCGGTACGCCCGGGCGACCGCATTCGTGGCTATCTCTATGAAGTGAGTCCGCAGGTTCGCGGGCCGCAGCTGTTTTTGAGTCGTACGGCGCCGAAATTCCTGATCGAGTTATTCAAGCTCGAAGTGCCGGAAATCGCGCAGGGGCTGATTGAAATTAAAGGCGCTTCGCGCGACCCTGGCTTGCGCGCAAAAATCGCCGTACAGGCGAAAGATAAGCGCATCGACCCAGTCGGCGCCTGCGTTGGTATGCGCGGTTCGCGTGTGCAGAGCGTGTCTAATGAACTCGCTGGCGAGCGCATCGACATCGTGCCGTGGGACGACAACATTGCCCAGTTCGTTATCAACGCAATGGCGCCGGCCGAAGTTGAGTCGATCATCGTCGATGAAGAGTCGCACGCGATGTCGATCGCGGTTGCCGAAGACAAACTGGCGCAGGCGATTGGCCGTGGCGGTCAGAACGTGCGCTTGGCGTCCGATCTAACCGGCTGGGTCTTGAATGTCATGACTTCGGCCGAAGCCGAATCAAAGAAAGAGCAAGAAAACCAGACGCTGCAGGCCTTGTTCATGGAGGCATTGGATGTCGATGCCGAAGTGTCGTCGATCCTGGTTCAGGAAGGCTTCGCCTCGCTGGAAGAAATTGCCTATGTGCCGGACGAAGAACTGCTCGGCATCGACGAATTCGATGAGCAAATCGTCGAAGAGCTGCGCACCCGCGCGCGCGACGTGCTGCTGAACAAAGCGCTGGCAAAAGCCGAGCAGGCTGCATCTGTGCAGCCGGCCGCCGACTTGCTCAGCGTTGCTGGCATCGATGAAGAGCTGGCCTACCGCCTAGCCGCCGCTGGCGTGATTACCCGAGATGACCTTGCCGATCTAGCGACCGACGAGCTCATCGAAAAAGTGCCGATGGACGAAGACACCGCTGCCAAGTTGATCATGGTAGCCCGCGGTGTCGATTCCCATCAGGCCTGAACCTTATCCGGAGCGAGATGATGAGTAGCCTTACCGTATTGGATCTCGCCGCCGAGCTGCGCAAGCCGGTTTCCGAAATGCTGGCTCAGCTGAAGGAAGCCGGCGTCGTGGTCGAAAATGATAAGTCGCCGGTCAGCCCGGCGGACAAGATCGCACTGCTATCGCATTTGCAGAAGCTTTCGCGGACCTCGACGCCGCTGAGCACGGGCGGTCGTATTTCGATTAAGCGCAAAGAAACTACCGAGCTCAAGCTCGGTGGTGGCCGTGGCGCGCCGACGAAAACCGTCAGCATCGAAGTGCGTAAGCGCCGAACCTACGTTAAGAGCGAAGAGCTTGACGCGCCGGAGGCGTTTGAGGCCGCTGATTCGACATCGACGATGTCGCCGGAACCGGCGGTCGAAATCGTTGAATCCGCTGATACGACGCCGGTTACCATCATCGAGGCGGTCGTTGAGGCGGCACCAGTTATCGAGGATGATCGTGCTGAAATCGCTGCCGCTGCTGCGGCCGAAGCGGCTGCAGCCGCTGCCGCGCTAGAGGCCGAAGCCGCCGCTGCCCGTGCCGCCGCTGAAGAAGCCGAGCGGCTAAAAGCGGAGCGCGAAGCCGCCGAGCAGGCTGCGAAGCTGGCCGAACAAGAACGCATGCGAACCGACCCGATTTATCGGGCGCGCATGGAGGCTGAGGCGTCTCGCCGGCGCGCCGCAGAAAATCTGCGCCGTGCAACCGAAGTGCGCCCGACGCCGCCGCCTCCGCCGCCAGCACCTGCTGCTGCAGCGAAGAAACCGGAGCGCGAGCGCGACAAAGATCGCGGCACCGGCAACCGTAATGAATTGCATCTTGCCGCCGGTAAGGGCGGCAAGCGCGACAAGAAAAAGCAGCGCAAGCCGAGCGGCCAGATCATGGTCGAGAACATGCACACGTTCGAGCGCCCGACAGCGCCGGTTGTCCGCGAAGTCGAAGTGCCGGAAGCGATTACGGTTGGCGATCTGGCCAATCGTATGGCGGTGAAGGCGACCGAGCTGATCAAGGTCATGATGAAGAACGGCATGATGGCGACGATCAACCAGATCATCGACCAAGACACGGCCGCGCTGATGGTTGAGGAAATGGGCCATAAGGTCCGCTTGGTGAAAGACAGCGACGTTGAAGATGGGCTGTTGACTGCCGCCGCGGGCGAAAGCAAGGAAGTCGCGGCGTCGCCGCGGCCGCCGGTGGTGACGATCATGGGCCATGTCGATCACGGCAAAACATCGCTCCTTGATTACATCCGCAAGACGCGCGTTGCTGCTGGTGAAGCCGGCGGTATTACGCAGCACATTGGCGCCTATCACGTACAAACGGCGAAGGGCGTTATCACGTTCCTCGATACGCCAGGTCACGCCGCGTTCACGCGCATGCGTGCCCGTGGCGCGCAGTTGACCGACATCGTGATTCTCGTGGTCGCGGCGGATGACGGCGTGATGCCGCAAACCAAGGAAGCAGTCCAGCACGCGAAAGCGGCTGGCGCGCCGATGGTGGTTGCGGTGACCAAGATTGATAAGCCGGAAGGCGATATCGATCGGGTCAAAAACGAGATGGTGAAAGAAGGCGTGGTGCCGGAAGAGTGGGGTGGTGACACCCAATTCGTAGGTGTGTCGTCATTCACCGGCGCCGGTATTGACGATCTTCTGGACAGCATTCTGTTGCAGGCCGAAGTGATGGAGTTGACCGCGCCGATCAATAGCGCGGCGCGCGGCACGATCGTCGAAGCGTCGATCGAAAAAGGCCGTGGCCCGGTTGCGACGGTTTTGGTTCGCGCCGGCACCTTGCGGCAAGGCGACATCATCCTCAGCGGCGCGCACTTTGGTCGCGTCCGAGCCATGTTTAACGAAACCGGGCAGCCGGTTAAAGAAGTCGGGCCGTCGATTCCGGTCGCCGTGCTGGGCTTATCTGGCGCGCCGGACGCGGGCGATGACGTCGTCGTCGTTGCCGACGAACGCAAGGCGCGCGAACTGGCCAGCCTGCGTGAGGCGAAACAGCGTGAGTCGAAGCTGGCGCAAAGTCAGGCCGTTCGTATGGATCAAGTCTTCGCCCGCATGGGCGATGGCTCGGCCGAGACGAAGTCCTTGAATTTGATGATCAAGACCGACGTGCAGGGCAGCGCCGAAGCGCTGGCCGAATCGCTGCGCAAGATGCCGAGCGCTGAAGTGCGGGTCAACGTCGTATCGAGCAGCATCGGCGGCATCAGCGAGTCGGATATCGATCTGGCGCTGGCGTCGCGCGCAATCATCATCGGCTTCAACGTCCGTGCGGATAGCGTTGCCCGGCGTCGGATCCAAGACACCGGCGTCGATGTCCGTTACTACAGCATTATTTACGACGTGCTCGACGATATCGCCGACGCCATCGGCGGCTTGCTCGGCACCGAAACACGCGAGCAGATCGTCGGCATTGCGCAGGTTCGCGATGTCTTCCGGTCGTCGCAGTTCGGCGCAATCGCTGGCTGTTTGGTCATGGATGGCGAAGTCCGGCGTGGTCTGCCGATCCGCGTATTGCGCAACAACGTTGTGATTTACGAAGGTGAGTTGGAATCCTTGCGCCGACATAAAGACGACGTTGCGAAAGTTGTGGTCGGCACTGAGTGCGGTATTGGTGTCAAAAACTACAACGACGTTAAAGCCGGCGATCAGATCGAATGCTTCGACCGCGTGCAGGTCAAGCGCACTGTTCGGGCTGAGGCATAACGACCGGTGCCGCGCGAGTATTCACGAACGCTGAGAATCAACACTCAGCTGCAGCGGGAGTTGTCAGACGTCATTCGTGATGAGCTGACTGACCCGCGCATCGGCAATGTCACGGTCACGCAGGTGACCGTGTCGCCTGACGTGCGCAATGCCCGTGTAATGGTCAGCATGCTCGATACCGATGCCGCGCTCGCCGAAGCGGTGAAAGCGTTGAACGGCGCGAATGGCCGGTTGCGTCATTTACTGTCTGATCGGATGCGGATTCGTTATGTTCCACAACTGCACTTTTCCGCGGACGTAGCGCTGCGCGAAGGCGATCGTATCGGCGGGCTGATTCGTGCCGCGCGTGAGCAAGATCTGCAAAGCCCGGCGCAGGACACGCCGATCGCGCCGGATGAAGACCCAGCATCGGTATAAGCGGCGCAGTGTCGACGGCATTCTGCTGCTGGATAAACCGACCGGTTTGACCTCCAATGCCGCACTGCAGAAAGCCAAGTACCTGTACCGTGCTGAAAAAGCCGGGCATACCGGCAGCTTGGATCCACTCGCAACAGGCCTATTGCCGATCTTCTTTGGCCAAGCCACCAAGCTTTGCGCACACCTGCTCGAAGCTGACAAACGTTATTGCGCGCGGGTGCGCTTGGGACAGAAAACCAATACGGGCGACGCCGACGGCGAAGTTATTGCACATTCGCCGGTTGAATCGATGTCGCACACGCAGCTAGCCGCCGCCATCCCAGGACTGCTCGGCGAGATCGAGCAAATTCCACCGATGTATTCGGCCATTAAGCGCGCCGGGCAGCATTTATACGAATACGCGCGGCAAGGTATTGAAGTCGAGCGCGAGCCACGGCGCGTGACAATACGTGAACTGCGCTTGATTGAAGTTTTTGACGATGGTTTCGCGTTTGAAGTGCTGTGCTCAAAAGGCACTTATGTCCGCACCTTGGCTGAAGATTGGGCAGCTGCTATTGGGCAGCATGCGCACTTAACGCAATTGCGGCGTTTGGAAACTGGCGCATTCAATGCGCAGCACATGGTTACGAGCGCGCAGTTGGAGGCGTTAGCGAATGAGCCCGCGGCTTTGGAAGCGCTGTTGTTGCCGCTGACTGCAGCGCTAACGACGTGGCCGCAATATACGGTAAATGCGACTGACGCCGTGCGGCTGCGCAGTGGCCTGATTTGCGGCCCTTACGACGTAAACCCAGGGCCTTTAGTGATTCTTGATGTCTCAGGGATGGCACTTTTCATCGCCGAGGCCGACCGCGCCGGGCGCGTTTCGCCGAAACGCTGGTTAGGCCCAGAAAATTTCGCAACAAGTTGATAAACCCGCTGCTGTTGTGGCATAGGGCTATGGCCGCTACAATAGACAGTTCACCGAACCGAATAGCTATAATTGGAGCTTGAAGATGTCTCTTTCCGTAGAACAAAAGCGTGCTGTAGTGAAAAAATTTGCGCGCGCCAAGGGCGATACCGGATCTCCGGAAGTCCAAGTTGCGTTGCTTTCCGAGCGCATTAGCAGCCTCGGCGGTCATTTCGAAGCGAACAAGAAAGACCACCACTCGCGCCGCGGTCTGCTGAAGATGGTCAATCAGCGCCGCAAACTGCTCGATTACCTGAAGGGTGAAGACGAATCCCGCTACGCCCGGCTGATCGGCGAGCTAGGACTGCGCCGCTAAAAAGCGCTGTTCCCGTTTTTAATCCGTCAGTTTTTCGAGCGAGCCAGACATGGTCTATCCCGTCACGCCTATAAAAAAGTCCTTCCAGTACGGAAGCCATGTGGTCACCTTCGAAACCGGCGCAGTCGCCCGCCAGGCCGGCGCAGCGGTGATCGTGACGGTCGAGCAGACCGTTGTTCTGGTAACCATCGTTGCCAAGAAAGAAGCCAAGGAAGGTCAGGATTTTTTCCCGCTGACGGTCGACTACATGGAGCGCACCTACGCCGGTGGCCGCATTCCCGGTGGCTTCTTCAAGCGTGAAGGACGGCCGACGGAAAAAGAAACGCTGACGTCGCGGTTGATCGATCGCCCGTTACGGCCGCTGTTCCCGGAAGGTTTCTATAACGAAATCCAGGTTGTCGCGACGCTGCTGTCGTCTAACCCGCAGGTTGATGGTGATATTCCTGCGTTGTTGGGCGCCTCGTGCGCGATGGCGCTGACCGGCGTGCCGTTCCAAGGCCCGATCGCAGCGGCGCGCGTTGGCTATGCCAATGGGCAATACCTGCTGAACCCGACCCGAAAGCAGCTCGAAACATCGGAATTGGATCTCGTTGTCGCCGGTACTGGCGATGCCGTGTTGATGGTGGAATCGGAAGCGAAGCAGCTTTCCGAAGAAGTCATGCTCGGCGCCGTGTTATTCGGCCACAGCGAAATGCAGGTGGCAATTACGGCGATCAACGAGTTTGTCGCCGAAGCGGGCAAGCCGAAGTGGGACTGGATGCCCTCCGCTACCGCCAGCGAGCTGACCGCTGCAGTTGGCGCCTATGAAGCTGATGTCACCGCCGCCTACGCCGTAACCGACAAAGCCGCGCGCCACGAAGCGCTTTCTGGCGTCCGTAGCAAGATCGTTGAAGCGCTTGCCAGTGGCGACATGCCGAAGTTTTCTGCAGGCGGCGTCAAAACCGCCTTCGGCGATTTGGAAGCGAAAGTTGTGCGGGAGCGAATTTTGAGCGGCGCGCCGCGCATTGATGGCCGCGATACGCGCACCGTACGTCAGCTGAACATGGGCGTGGGCGTATTGCCGCGCACGCATGGCTCAGCTATTTTCACACGCGGCGAAACGCAGGTGCTGGCGGTTACAACCCTGGGCACCGGCAAAGACGCGCAGCTGATCGAAACGGTTGAAGGCGAGTCACGCGACTCGTTCATGCTGCACTACAACTTCCCGCCATACTGCGTCGGCGAAACCGGCCGCTTGAACGCGCCGAAGCGCCGCGAAATCGGCCACGGCCGTTTGGCCAAGCGCGGTGTCGCTGCGGTAATGCCGGATCTGGAAAAAGAATTCCCGTATGTCGTCCGCGTTGTCGCGGAAGTGACCGAATCGAACGGCTCAAGCTCGATGGCCAGCACCTGCGCCGCAAGCTTGGCGCTGATGGACGCCGGCGTGCCGATTAAGGCTGCCGTTGCTGGCGTCGCGATGGGTCTGATCAAAGAAGGCGAACGGTGGGCGGTGTTGACCGACATCCTCGGCGACGAAGATCACCTCGGCGATATGGATTTCAAGGTAACGGGCACCTCCACAGGGGTAACCGCGCTGCAGATGGACATCAAGATCACCGGTATCACCGGCGAGATCATGAAGCAGGCGCTCGAACAAGCGCGTGCTGGCCGCTTGCATATCCTCGAAGCGATGAATGCGCTAATCAGCCGCGCGCGCCCGGAAATGTCGGAATTCGCGCCGCGAATCACGACGATCAAGATTCATCCGGATAAAATTCGCGACATCATCGGCAAGGGCGGCGTTACGATTCGCTCGATCACCGAAGAAACAGGTACTTCGATCGACATCGACGATGACGGTACGATCAAAATTGCCGCCGTTGACGGTGATGCCGCCAAGGCCGCCATTGCGCGTATTGAAGCCTTGACCCGCGATGTCCAGGTCGGCGAAATTTACGAAGGCAAAGTGGCGAAGCTCATGGATTTCGGCGCTTTCGTGACGATACTTCCGGGCAAGGACGGTTTAGTTCACATTTCTCAGATCTCCGAGAAGCGCGTGGACAACGTCGCCGACGAATTAAGCGAAGGGCAGTCGGTGCGCGTGAAAGTTCTCGAAATCGATAAGCAGGGTCGAATTCGCTTATCAATGAAGGCTGTAGACGTCGCCTAAGCGTCCGCTAATCAGCCGGGGTTCGTCGAACCCCGGTGTTGGGCTTGAAACTCCCTGATGATTCGGTCAGAATCGCTGGGCAGTTAATAAGAACAAGAAATACCTGCAGCCAAAAAAAACCCCCTGAGTACAGGGGGCAAGGTGCGAGAAAGGCGCTAGGCCTTTCTGGAGGAGACATTCACAGCGCAAATAAAATAATTTCTAGCGCTGTTTCTTCGGTGATCTATGTTGCGATGCAGTATAGACATGAATCCGCGACCTGTCAATTTCAAAATAAACTATAAAATCCTTTTAAAACAGCAACATATCGCGTTAGCACATTTTTTTTGACGCTAGCGTCAAAATTTCTGATGGCTGCCTATCTGAAATTTTGATCTACCACCCAATTATTCATCAAGATCCGTGCCATTTGTTTTGCCGACTTTGATCACTTTGGCGCGATTTAGATTTTTCAGAAACTCTTTGCGCACAGTCCGCCAAATGGGGACTTGCCGGTCGGCCAGTTCCTTCAAACGTTGTACTGGGTGCTGAGCTTGGCCGAGCAAATCGCGCAGTTGTTCACTGAAGTGGCTTTGCTGTTGCAGGAATAGCTGCAGCGACATCTCCAGATAGCGGCTGATGCTGCTCTGCATCGGGTCGCCGTAGAAGCGGATGATGTGTGTCAGCAATTCCGCACTAAAGATTGGGTTGCCGCCTTCTTCTTGTTCCGAAATGACCTGCAGGAGAATGGTACGGGTGATGTCGTCCTTGGTTCGTTTGTCTTCGACGCGAAACCGAACATTGCTCAGGACGAGCAGCCGAACCTCTTCGAGCGTGATATAGCGGCTCACGTTGGTATCGTAGAGTCGGCGATTAGGGTACTTTTTAATAATGCGGATATCGTTCATGCGGTCACGAAGTGGCGAAAGCGATGAGAGGTAAAAGCGTTTTGTCGCTGCAATGCGTTCAGGCGGCTTGGGCTAACTGGGTTAGTCGGGGAATCGCCAGCGGCTGCCAATTGGCGACCGCCCAGTCCAGCAGTTCATCGGGTGTTGCGTCCAATAGCATTCTGGGCGGCGTTTGCCCCAGCAACTCGAGGCACTGGTGCAAATTAAAGCTGGGCGAAGTCTGATCGATTGATTTCGCATGATTCTGCTTGCTGAGCTTGTTGCCGTCGGCGCCGAGCAAAACCGGAATATGCCGATATTCGGGTGCTTTCTGGTCTGACAGGTGCCACCATAAATATAGCTGACGCATTGTAGAGCCGATCAAGTCGGCGCCGCGCACCACTTCGGTGATACCGAGTGCCGCTTCATCGAGCACGCACGCAAGTTGGTAGGCGATTTGGCCATCTGCTCTGCGAACGATGAAATCGCCAACATCATCAGAGAGATCACGTCTAATCAAACCTTGCCAAGGATCATTGAGCGTCAGTTGCCCAGGCTGAATCCGGATGCGCCATGCCCCATCATAGTGCGTCGCTGTCGATTTGCGACAGCTCCCGCGGTAAATTGGTCCATCGACGCCTTCTAGGCTTTCAGTGTTGAGCCGGGCGCGGCTACAAACACAGGCGTAGCCCTCAGTACGGCGTTGTAGCGTTGAGAATCCCGCTTCGTACATCTCGATATGCTGCGTTTGCCAATAAACATCGCCATCCCATTCAAGGCCGTGCTGCTCAAGTTGGCGCATGATGGTTGCAGCGTGCACCTTGCTGCAGCGCTGCTGATCTAAATCGTCAAGGCGCAGATTCCAAGTCCCGAGCGCACGGCGCGCCTGCAAGTAACTTGCGACGGCGGTTAGCAGCGAGCCCAGATGTAAAGGACCCGACGGCGTCGGCGCAAAACGACCGCGATAAATGGGATGGTGTGTTGTCACGGCTTAGTCTGCGGTACACAAGAATATTTTAAGTATTTTATGCGGGGTAATCGACTCTCGACATTATTTGCGGGATTTGTGCCAACAACCCGCAGGCATTGAGTCAGTATACTTAAGTAAACGCTAGCGAATAAATCAAATTTATCGTTAGCCGGCGTAAAAAAACATCGGGAACGGATGATAAGATTATTTGAGTGCCGAGTTATAAAAAAGCGTCATTCAGACTTTTGATGTGTTGCTGCGCTGAAATTCAGGTGTGCGGATTATTGATTCGGCCACAAAATAGTTGAACGAGGTGCTACGCGGCAATTTGAGATCGCACTTTTTCGAGACGGTGTGAGTGGCCGAATTAATAATAAAATTAAATTGCTTTGTTATTGATCCGGCCATTTCTCGCTTTCTCGGACGTGCGGCATCCGGTTTGGCATTGCACTGTCTTTATTCAAGTACTTAATAGCCGGATCAATAAATAACAGCGTTTAAATGAAATTGATAATTATTAATATTTAAGAATAATTCAGCTTAGGGGGGACTATAGGCAGAAACAATTTCCTTCCCCCTTGAATATAAGTCTAGGCTTACAAGTCCCTGAACATAACCAGGGCTAACCCATAAACCCCACTACGTTAGGAGACACTGCAATGGCGGAACTTAAAGGCTCAAAAACGGAAGAAAATCTGAAGGCTGCATTTGCCGGCGAATCGCAGGCAAATCGCCGTTATCTGTATTTCGCAGGCAAGGCGGACGTTGAAGGCTTCAACGACGTGGCTGCTGTGTTCCGTTCCACCGCGGAAGGCGAAACCGGCCACGCCCACGGCCACCTCGAATACCTCGAAGCCTGCGGCGACCCGGCCACCGGCCTGCCGATCGGCGAAACCCGTGACAACCTGAAGGCGGCGATCGCCGGCGAAACGCACGAATACACCGATATGTATCCGGGCATGGCGAAGACGGCGCGTGACGAAGGTCACGACGAAGTCGCCGACTGGTTCGAAACGCTGGCGAAAGCTGAGCGTTCGCATGCCAACCGCTTCACCAAGGCGCTGAACGAACTCGCCTAATCGGTAAAGCACGTTGCAGCCCCTCTTTCGCAATAGAAAGAGGGGTTTTTTACTTAAGCCATGGGATAGCCTGTGAACGAAACAAAACCTCAAACAGCAGGCGAGGGCGGATTAGCTGCGCCTACGCGCCATCCGCTTGCCTGGCGCGAGCCGTCGTTTTACGACCAAGAAGCCATCGATAAAGAGTTGGAGCGCGTCTTCGACATCTGTCACGGCTGCCGACGCTGTGTCAGCTTATGCCAGTCGTTTCCGATCCTGTTCGATCTCGTCGATAATTCGCCGACGATGGAGATGGACGGCGTCGCCAAGGCCGATTTCAGTAAAGTGGTCGAACAGTGTTATCTGTGCGATCTCTGCTACCAAACCAAATGCCCGTATGTTCCGCCGCATGAGTGGAACCTGGATTTCCCGCATCTGATGTTGCGCGCCAAAGCGGCTGCGTTCCAGCGCGGGGAAGTATCCGATGCGCGGCAGCGGTTAACCAATACAACTGCCTTCGGTAAGCTTGCGAGCATCCCGGTCATCACCGAGATTGCGAACGCCAGCAACCGTAGCCCGACGCTGCGCAAGCTCACGTCGAAACTGCTCGACGTTCACCCGGACGCGCATCTGCCCGAATTTCACAGCGCAACCGCGCGCCGCTTGGTCAAGAATCTGCCTGCGCCGGTTGCCGTGACACCGAAGCCCGCCGGTACCACGCGCGGCCGCGTAGCGATCTTCGTCACCTGCTATGGCAACTACAACATGCCGAAGGTCGTCGAAGACCTCGTCGTTGTCCTGCGCCATAACGGCATCGAAACCAAGCTGGTCGAGCGGGAAAAATGCTGCGGCATGCCGAAGCTGGAACTTGGCGATTTGCAGGCCGTTGACGTATTCAAGCGCGATAACCTACCGGTGCTCGCGCAAGCCGTCGCGGATGGCTGGGATTTAATGGCGCCGATTCCTTCGTGCGTCCTGATGTTCCGTCAAGAAATCCCGCTGATGTATCCGGAAGATGCTGAAGTGCAGGTGGTCAAACGGGCGATTTTTGATCCGTTTGAATACCTGATGCAGCGCCATAAAGCCGGTTTGTTCAGCACCGAGTTCAAGAACACGCTGGGCAAGGTTGTTTATCACGCGCCCTGCCATCAGCGTGTGCAAAACATCGGTCCGAAAACCAAGGATATGTTGAACCTGATTCCGGGCACCGAATTAGAGTTCATTGAGCGCTGCTCAGGGCACGATGGCACCTACGGCATTCGCAACGAAACGTACGAGCTTGCGAAAAAAATCGGCAAGCCGGTTTCTACACGCGCCGAGCGCGCAAATGCCGCGTTTGTGACCAGCGATTGCCCGATGGCCGCCGATCACATCGCGCATGGGATGCAAAATCCGCCAGAGACGCAGCACCCTATTTCCTTGCTACGCCGTGCTTATGGAATCTGAAGCAATGAATAAACTGAAAGCGAGCGATCTTTGGAAGCTTGAGGAGTACTCGGAGCGCCGTCCCGCGTTTCGCACGCAGGTTATCGCCCACAAAAAGCTACGCAAAGTGCACATTGGCCCGCATCTCACGCTACTTTTCGAAGACCGGATAACGATTCAGTACCAGGTTCAGGAGATGTTGCGGATCGAGCGCATTTTCGAACGCGCCGGCATCGAAGAAGAACTTGAAGCCTATAACCCGCTCATTCCGGACGGCGAAAACTGGAAAGCAACGTGTTTGATCGAGTTTGAAGATCCGGCCGAGCGGGCTATTGCGTTAACCAGGCTGCGCGGGGTCGAGGCCGAAATTTTCGTTCAGATCGGTGATCTGCCGAAAGTGGTGCCGTTTTCCGATGAAGATTTGGAACGCGAAAACGAAACCAAAACTTCCGCCGTGCACTTCCTCCGCTTCGAACTGACCGAAGCGCAGATTACTGCCCTGAAGCAGGGCGCTGCGCTGCGCTTTGGCGTCGATCACCCGCAATATCGGCACGCTACAACGGTTGACGATGCGGTTCGGAACGCGCTGATCGCGGATCTCGCTTAAACCGCGGCGCGTTCAGTCGAGGTTTTTGGCCCGGTTGAACGCGCTGCATGCCGTCATTCGCCCCACTTTGCTGGCGGCAGATGGACGGCGTCTGCGTGCTGAGGCGCCCAACCCGGCGCGCGGTGCTCGGCGACTACATTCGTATAAATGCCGCCGCGCACATACCAGTCTGCGGTCAAACGCATGAATCGCGGCTGCGTTACGGCTACCAGGTCGTCGAGTAGCTTATTGGTCACCGCTTCGTGGAACGCGCCTTCGTCGCGGTAGGCCCACAAATAGAGTTTCAGCGATTTCAGCTCCACGCAAAGCGCCTCTGGAATATATTCCAGATAGAGCGTCGCGAAATCCGGCTGCCCGGTTTTCGGGCACAAGCAGGTAAACTCAGGCATGCGCATCCGGATGAGGTAATCCCGCCCTGGATTGGGGTTAGGGAAGTTTTCTAGCGATTTTGAGGGTTTGGTCGACATTGATTAAGAGCCAGTTTTGCTCATTGTGCCAAATACCGCACATCTCGGGCATCACAAATCTACAACCCGAGATCAGCAATCCATTAAACTGCGCCGCCAACCTCTTTGCTGCGGGCTTAGCGCCCGTCCCGCACTTTTAAGGCCACATGCGTCTTTCCGGAATCAAGCTCGCCGGGTTCAAATCCTTTGTTGACCCTACCGGTCTGCCGTTGCCGAGCCGACTGACGTCGGTTGTCGGCCCGAATGGCTGCGGCAAATCCAATCTGATCGACGCTGTCCGTTGGGTGCTCGGCGAAGCCAGCATCAAGAACCTGCGCGGCTCCGATTCCGAAGATGTGATCTTCAACGGCTCCCGTACGCGCAAGCCGGCCGGCCGGGCGAGTGTTGAGCTGACGTTTGATAACAGCGACTTCCAAGTCACCGGCCCGTACGCTGCTTACGCCGAGCTGGCGGTTAAGCGCGAGCTGACCCGCGACGGCAGCTCTCAGTATTATCTAAACGGAAACAAATGCTTAAAGCGTGACGTAACCGATTTGTTTCTCGGTACCGGCCTCGGCGGCAAAAACCAATACGCGATTATCGAGCAGGGTATGGTTTCGCGCATGGTCGAAGCCAAGCCCGAAGAATTACGCCAGTGGCTGGAAGAAGCGGCCGGCATTTCCAAATACAAAGAGCGCCGCCGTGAAACCGAGTCTCGGATCCGCCAAACGCGGGAAAATCTGAGTCGCCTGCAGGATCTGCAGAACGAACTCGCAGGCCGGCTAGAGGTCTTGGTCAAGCAGGCTTCGAATGCCGAAAAATACAAGCAGTACAAAGAAGAAGAACGGCGCTTAAAAGCCGAAGTGCTGCTGCTAAAGCTGCGTATTTTGGAAACCCAGGCGATTACGCAGGAAGAAGCCATCGGCCAGTATGAGCTGGCGCTGGACGCCGCACGCGCCGGCGTTGGCGAAGCGGAAACACTGCGCGAGCAGGCAGAAAACCGACTGCGCGAAGCCGGCAACGCACTGAACGGCGACCAAGCCCGCGTTTACGACTGCGAAGCCGCGCTGGCGCGCAATGAGCAAAATCTGGCGCATGCGCGGGAATTGAAGAATTTGCGCGTACGCGAGTTAGAGCAATTGGAAGCGCAGCTTTTTGAGCTGGTGCGTCGGCGCGATCAAGAGCAACTGCGCGAAAAAGCTTTGACGCAGGCGGTTGCCAGCGCAGAGGCACGAGTCGGCGAGACCGAAGCCGCTGAGCAACTGGCGCAAGAGACCTTGTTCACCGCCGAAACGGTGTTGGCCGACGCGCAGCAGCAATGGGAAGCCTTTTCGCAACGTTCGCAGGCGCCGTTGCTGGAGGCCGAAGGCGAGCGCGTGCGGGTTCAGGGTCTGGAGCGGGCGCTAACGCAAACCGAAGAGCGGTTGCGGCGCCTGAGTGGCGAGCACGCAGCGCTGGATCCCGCGCCGATTCAAGCCTCGCTGCGTGATGCTGAGTCGGAACTGACGCAGCTCGATGATGAACTACAGGAAGCGCAGGCGCGGCTGGAAATGGCCGAGGCCGAGTTACAGACGGCGCGCGAGCAGCGGACAATGATTGAAACCGAGCTACATGAGTCGCGCCAAGCGCTGCAAAGCGCGCGCGGCCGGCAGGCGTCGCTCGAAACGCTGCAGCAGGCCGCGTTGCGGCAAGACGACGCCGAGCTGAGCGCTTGGCTGCGCAAAAGCGGCCTTGCCGATCTCCCACGTCTTGCTGCGGCTTTGACCGTCGATGCCGGCTGGGAAGGCGCCGTCGAACAGGTGCTCGAACACTGGCTGCAAGCGCCCGTTGTCGAACGCGGGCGCTTGCCGCTGCAACCACCTGGGCTTGATGCGCTGCCGAAAGGCGGCGCAGCGTTCGTCATCGATGCTGACGTGGATCCCATTGCTGCGGCCGAGCGCCTGATCGCAAAAGTACACGGCGCGCCGGCGCTGGCGGCCTTGCTGCATGGCGTTTACACCGCTGAAACGGACGCGGAGTTCGAGCAGCGCGCAGTCATGCTGCAAGCCGGCGAGTCGGTGATCAACCGCAACGGCGTTTGGCGCGGATTAGGCTGGCTGCGTTACCCGAAGCGGGACCCGCAACACAGCGGCGTTATCGCGCGCGGGCTGCTGCTGAAGCAGCTGAAAACAACGATCGACGAAACGGCGCTCAAAGTACAGAACGGCGAACGTTTGTTGGCTGATATGAATACGCGCCGCGTGCAGCTCGATAACGACCGCCGCAGCTGGGCCAGCAAACTGGACCAAGCGCGAGCGCGTCAGGCGCAGAAGCTTGCGCAGCGCCAGACTCAAGCGGTGCGTTTGGAACAAACCGAGGCGCGGCTGCGGGCGTTGACGCAAGAGCTGGAAAACCTCGGTTTGCAGCGCAGCTTGCAAGCCGAAGAATTAAGCGAAGCCCGCGGGCGCCTGATCACCTTAGAGGAAACCGCCGAGCAACTGCGTAACGAACGCGTCGAGCTCAACCGTACGCTGGCCAGCGGCCGCGACGCGCTGCAAGCGGCGCGGGCCGTTGCGCAGCAAGCCGGGCAACACCGCAGCCAAGCGCAAGTGCAGCTTGCCGGGCAGACCAGCGCGTTAGCGGCCATCGCGCGCTCGCTTGAGACCTTGGCCGAGCAGCGCGAGGTAATGGAAGCGCAGCGCGAAACCCGGCGTAGCGCTGGCGAAGAGCTGGATGCGCCGATCGCCAGCAAAGCGGCGGAAGTGGAAGCAGCGCGCGCCGCTCTACTCGCCGCGCGCGAGCAGTTGCGGGTCGCACGTGAAGCACAGACCGCCGCCGATACCGCCGTGGCCGAAGCGGTGCGGCTAATGCGCGCGGCCGAAGCTAAAAAAGAAGGCGCGCAAGAACGTTTACAAACCGCGCGTTTGGAATTTGAAAATTTGCGCGCCCGGCGCGATGGCGCCGAAAGCCAATTCGCCGAATCGGGCTTTGGCCGCGCCGAGCTTGCTGAGGATTTGACGCCCGATGCGCTCGGCAATGAGCCACTGCCGTTGTGGGAAGAAAAACTTGCAACCGTTGGTCGGCGGATTGACCGTCTTGGCGCGATCAACCTTGCGGCGATTCAAGAGCTTGAAGAAGGCCGCGCGCGCGAAAGCTACATCGCGAGCCAGCACAACGACGTTACGCAGGCGCTGGCGACGTTGGAAAGCGCGATGGCACAGCTTGATCGCGAAACCCAGGACCGTTTTAAAACCACGTTCGATCAGGTCAATAGCATCTTCGTCGCTCGCTTCCCGCAGTTGTTTGGCGGCGGCGAGGCTTATTTGGAGTTGACCGGCGAAGCGACGGACGGTGAAGGTGGCGCGGCGCTAAACCGTGGCGTGAAAGTGATGGCGCGGCCACCGGGCAAACGCAATTCCTCAATTCAATTATTGTCGGGCGGTGAGAAGGCGATGACGGCCGTTGCGCTACTGCTGGCGCTATTCCAGTTGAACCCTGCGCCGTTCTGTCTAATGGACGAAGTCGACGCGCCGCTTGACGACGCCAACGTCGGCCGTTTTTGTGAAGTGGTCCGCGAAATGTCGCAGACCGTTCAATTTATTATCATTACCCACAATAAGATCACGATGGAACTGGCTGAGTGTCTACACGGTGTCACGATGCAGGAACCTGGAGTTTCGCGCCTGGTAAGTGTTGACGTACAGCAGGCGGTGGCATTGGTGGGGCAGCCTGAAGACGCGCCGGCCGCATGACCGGCAGATCCGCTTACGGCAGGCAGAGGCTTAAACGATGAGTCCATTGCAATGGGCGTTGCTAATACTAGCGGCGCTTGCGGTTATCGCGATTTACCTATTTTCGCGGCGGGATCGGCGTGCGCTCGATAGCCGCCATCGCGACGATGCGCCCGAAGAGCCGCTGCTGCCGCCCGGCCGGGCGCGGCAGCTTGATATTTTTGGCAACGCCGAAGCGGCCAGCGGTCAATTCGACGAATACGGCGTCAGCCGGCCGCGTCGGGTCGAGCCGCATCTCGACGGTAGCGACGACGACCCCGTTGCGCCGCTGCACGCGCCGATGCCGCCACTGACGGCGCGCAAGCCAGCCGCCGCAAAAGCACCCGGCCAGAAAATCGTTTCGTTGCTGATCGCGGAACGCTCGGGCGGCCAAATCCTCGGCCCGGAACTGCACGCGGCGTTAGCAACGCAAGGCTTGCAGTACGGCGCCAAACAGATTTATCACCGCCTGCACGGCAGTGACATCGTCTTCAGCGTTGCCAGCCTGCTCAAGCCCGGCTATCTCGACCCCGATGCTGCCGAAACATTTTCGACGCTAGGGTTGACCATCTTCATGGTGCTGCCGGGGCCGGTTAAAGCGGCTGACGCCGTGCGCGACATGATCGGCTGCGCCGAGCACCTGGCCGAGGCGCTGAACGCCGAAGTCTACGACTCGCACCGGCAGATCTTTACGCCATCCAGCGCCCGCAGCCTGCAGCTCGAAGTCGAGAACTGGGCACGCTTTAATATTCCGATCTAATTCGCTGCGAATTTCGCCCGATGACCGCGCCCGCCGAACGTGCCGCACAGCTGCGGCGCGAGCTTGAAGCCCACAACCACCGTTACTACGTGCTGGATGCCCCGAGCATCCCAGATGCCGAGTACGACCAGCTGTTCCGCGAGCTACAAGGTCTCGAAGCCGCGCACCCAGCGCTGTATCGGGCAGATTCGCCGACGCAACGCGTCGGCGGCGCGGCGCTAAAGGAATTCGTGCCGCTGCGGCACCGGCAGCCGATGATGTCGCTGAACAACTGTTTCTCCGACGACGAACTCGGCGATTTTGACCGCCGCGTGCGCGAGGGTCTCGGGATCGCTGAAGCTGAATATGTCGCTGAGCCGAAACTCGACGGCTTGGCGGTATCGCTGATCTACGAAAACGGTGTTTTGGTGCAAGGCGCGACCCGTGGCGATGGCGAAACCGGCGAGAACATCACCGAAAATCTGCGCACGATTCGGCAGATCCCATTACGCTTCCATGCTGACGACGCGGCTGTGCCCGCGCTGTTTGAAGTGCGCGGCGAGGTTTATCTGCCGCGTGCGGGTTTCGAGCGCATTAACGCTGAGGCTTTGGCGCGTGGTGAAAAGGCTTACGTCAATCCGCGCAATACTGCCGCCGGCAGCCTGCGGCAGCTTGATCCGAAAATCACCGCGGCGCGGCCTTTGGCGTTTTATGCCTACGCCCACGGTGCGACGGAAGGCTGGCAACGGCCGGCGACGCATGCTCAGATTCTTGCGCAACTGCGTGCCTGGGGCTTCCCGGTTTCGGATTTGATTCAAACCGTGCGCGGCGTCGATGGCTGCCTCGGGTATTTCCGCCAGATCGCTGCGGTGCGCGCCACGCTCGGGTTTGATATCGACGGCGTTGTGTACAAACTCAACGAGCTTGCCGGGCGTGACGAACTTGGCGCCGTTTCGCGCGCCCCGCGCTGGGCCATCGCGCACAAATTCCCAGCCGAAGAAGCGGTGACGCTGCTCGAAAATGTTGAGTTTCAGGTCGGCCGCACCGGCGCCATGACGCCGGTGGCGCGGCTTAAGCCGGTGTTTGTCGGCGGCGCCAACGTCAGCAATGCAACGCTGCACAACATGGATGAAGTGCAGCGCAAAGATGTGCGGATCGGCGATACCGTCGTTGTCCGCCGCGCTGGTGATGTCATTCCGGAAGTTGCTCGCGTTGTCCTTGAGCGGCGGCCGGCCGATGCCCGGGTGGTCGAACTGCCGCCAGCCTGCCCGGTTTGCGGCGGCAGCATCGAACGCGAAGAAGGTGAAGCCATTGCCCGCTGCACGAACGGCCTGAGCTGCCGCGCCCAGCTGCACGGCGCGCTGGTGCATTTCGTTTCGCGCAAGGCCATCGACATCGATGGTCTGGGCGAAAAGCTGCTGGCGCAGCTGATCGAGGCCGGCTTGATCGCCTCGCCGGCGGACATCTACACCAAGCTCGATGTGCCGACGCTAGCCGCGCTCGACCGCATGGGCGAGAAATCGGCGCAGAACCTCGTCGATGCGATCAACGCCAGCCGCAACACCACGTTCGAGCGCTTTTTATACGCGCTTGGTATTCCGGTAGTTGGTGAATCCACCGCGCGTGACCTGGCGCGCGAGTTCGGCGGTGTTGAGCGCTTGTTCGCCGCTGCGGCCGAGGACGCAGTTCACGCCGCTGCCCAGGCGCAACTGCGTGCCGAGCGCGAAGCCGAGGCCGAGCGCATCGGTAAAAAGATCCGCCGCAGCGAGGCCGAGCGCGCGTTAGCCTACCCGCAACTGCAGGCAGTGCCGGATGTCGGCGAGACCGTCGCGGCGTCGATCGCACATTTCCTCGCTGAGCCACACAACGCCGCGGTGATTCGGACCTTGGTTACCGCCATCGAGGCGGGCGGCTGCGGCATTCATTGGCCGGCACCGAAACCGGTGGCGACGGGTGCGCTGAGCGGTAAAACTTTCGTCATCACCGGCACCTTGGTCGGCATGAGTCGGGAACAAGCCGGCGCCTTGATCGAAGCGCAAGGCGGCAAGCTTTCCGGCAGTGTTTCGGCCAAAACCGACTACCTGCTGGCGGGCGAATCGGCCGGCTCCAAGCTCGCCAAAGCAGAGAAATTGGGCGTGCCGGTTATCGATTTGGAGCAACTGCAGCGGATGATCGCCATAGCGCCGAACGTCTGAGCGCAGCGTGGCGGCGCTAACCTCGCTATATCGCTGTGGGACTGGAAACGGCGATTACGCTTGCCTTTGGCGGAATGCGGATTTAGATTCCTAAAAGGAATCATAGGCCGCTGCTCGCGAATACTTCGCCGCGCTGATGTTGGCGTTTGGCGGTGATCGGCGCAGGGCTGGGATCTGCCACTCAAAACGAAGGGACTCACGCCAATGTCACCCACCGATCGCCCCGAAGCACCCGAGGTGCGCCTGCGCAGTAATACGGTCACGATCATCGGCCAGACGGAAGGCCCGAAGATCCAGTCGATCACCTACGTTCCCAACTCCTTGGTGATTAGCGACGGACAACCCTCGGAAACGCCACCGACGATAGTCGGGACCAGCGGAACGCCCTTTACGATTACGTTGGAGGCCGGGCGGAAAAAAACGGCCGAGGTCGCAATTCAATTCAACACCGTCACTGGCGGCAGTGCTTCGGCATATGCGCCGTCTGGCGGCGGTGATGGAGTGCCAGAAGAACTGAATTTCTTTTTCGCCGTCACCCTCCAATTTACCGACGGCGGTTCTGCCACGGTTTATCTGGCGCAGGGCAACTACGCACTGACCAACAATTGGTGGATCGGTGGCTCGCCGATATTGAGCCAGGTGACGCCGCGATTGCGCTACACGCAGGGGAATTCGGTGTACACCTGGGCGCTGTCTGGCGATCATGAAAGTTTTACGTTGCAGCAGACAAACGTTCGGCCGCTATCGCCGATCAAAAATGTTTTTGTGCTGATGTTGGAGAACCATTCGTTTGACAACATCTTCGCGCGTTCGGGAATTCCCGGCATCATCGCCGCGACCGATGCCAACAGTAATGTCTACAACGGGACAACCTATCACTTCAGCGGCAACGCGCCCGGCGCGATGCCAACCGATCCTGGGCACGAGTTTCCCGATGTGTTGGAGCAACTCGCGGGAGTCGGGGCCGTTTATCATCCAAATGGCGATTACCCGAGCATCAACAATTCCGGCTTTGCCGCGAATTACGCAGTAACGACGACCGAAGGGCCGGCGCCATCAGCGGCGGATATCGGCGACATCATGGCTGGTTTCGATACCGAGCAGCAGCTCCTCGGTATTTACGCGCTAGCCAAGAATTTCGTGCTGTGTGACCAGTGGTTTTCCTCGCTGCCGGGACCAACGTGGCCGAACCGATTCTTCTTGCACGGAGCTTCGTCGAACGGGCTTGACCACAGCCCGAGCAGCATTGAAATTGCCGAGTGGGAAGCACTCGATGGCTTCCGCTACCCGCGGGGGTCTATTTTCGATGCGATGACCGCGGCAACCGTGACTTGGCGCTTGTATCACGACAACAGTGGGCCGTTAGAAGGCACGGTTTCGCAAGTTTCGGCGATCCATAAAATCGATTTGGAAAATGTCCATGCGCTGTCTGATTTCATCTCCGGCGTGCAGAGCGGTGACTACCCTTACGAATACACGTTTATCGAACCGAATTATGGTGACGTTATTAACGGCAGCTACGAAGGGGGCTCTTCGCAGCATCCCAAGGATGATGTTGCTGCCGGTGACGCGCTGGTCGCCAAAGTCTACGAGGCGATCCGCAACTCGCCGCTATGGGAATCGAGCCTGCTGATTGTGACCTACGACGAACACGGCGGCTTTTACGACCACGTTGCGCCGGGTCAAGTCGTACCGCCAAACGACGATAGCAGCAGCAAGTACAACCGTTACGGGTTCAATTTCTCGCAATATGGTGTGCGGGTGCCGGCGGTGGTGATTTCGCCGTGGCTTGCTTCGGGCGTTGATCACACCGTCTACGATCACGCCTCGGCATTGGCGACACTGGAATGGTTATTTGGCCTCGGCCCGCTGACCGAGCGGGACGCCGTGGCGAACAGCCTGCACGCGCTGATTGCGCCGACCCTGAGAACCGACACGCCAACGCAACTGCCGCGTCCCGCCTCTGCACCGCAGCCCAAGCCACAGCTGACGGCGGAAGCCCGCGCCGCGCTCGATCTGCAGCCGGTGCCGGACGGCGGCACCTTGACCGGCATGCTCGGCGTGCTGCTGAAAGCCGATAGCCGCCTCAACGGTGCTGACGCCGCGCGAACGCGCTTTAGCAGCGTCAAGACCCGCGGCGATGCTCGCGCCTACTTTCATGAAGTGATGACAAAAGTGGCCGTAGCACGGGCGGCGAAAGCGGCTGAGTAACCGAACTACTGCGCCGCTTCTTCCGGCGTTTTAGCGATGATCGATAGCGCGTGGATTTCGGTTTGCATCATCGTACCGAGCGTCGCGTAAATCAGCCGGTGACGGGCGATTGGGGTGAGGCCGGCGAACGCGGCGCTGACAATCCGCAGATTGTAGTGCCCGCCTTTTTCCGCTCCGGCATGGCCGGCGTGGCGGTGGCTATCGTCGTCGATTTCAATTTGCGTCGGCTGCAATGCCGCGACCAAAGTGCGGCGAATCCGGTCAATGCGCGTCGTCATGGTTGGGCTCAGTGACTAAATAGCGCGATAAAAACGGCGCGTGCAGCAGCAAAAACACGAATGGCAGCACGGTGAAGCTGATGAATTTCCAGGTCACCCAGGTCGCCTCGCTGAAATTTTTTGCGATATAGAAATTCACCGCCGCGAGCAGCAAATAATAAATGCCCCAGGCGGCGTTCACACGGCGCCAAACCGCATCCGGCATCACGATCATTTGCTGCGGCAGGCGTGCGAGCAGCACTTTGTCGCCAAAGAAATGGCTGCTGAGCAGGGCGGCACCGAATGCGGCGTAGATCGCTGTTGGTTTGAACTTAACGAAATCGGGATCGTGCAGCCACAGTGTCAGACCACCGAGCACAGTGACGACAACGGCAATCGCAAGCTGCATTTTCGGCATCCGCCGCGTCCGTACCCAGGTGTAGATCACCAGCGCGATGCACGCCGCGATTAACACCGCCGTTGCCGGATACAGCCCGTAAAAAGCGTAGACGCCGACGAAGAGTAGGGCGGGGATGGTGTCGATCAGTGCGTTCATTCAGGCGTGATATTCGAAACGTAAATTTTGGGGAAGCGGGTGTGCGGCGGTGTTGTGGCATAAGCCGGTACGCCACTGCAAGAATCGCGCGGCATGGCGGCTGTGGTCAGCGCTGTAGCGATAAACGGCGTTGATGATCGGCGTAACAGGACGCCCGAACCGGAATTCGGCAACGGGATTCCGGCGTGACGGCTGCAGAACCCGCGTCCTTAGAGGCTGTGACGGCGTGGCGGCGCGATTATAGCCGGCAGCGCCAGTAAAGCATGGGACAATAGCGGCATGGCAATCGAATGGTTGGAGCTACACCCGGTGGATCCGCAGAAGCGCTGGCTGCAACGCGCGGCGGACTGCGTTCGCGGCGGCGGCGTGATCGCCTATCCGACGGATTCCTGCTACGCGCTGGGCTGCAGAACGGGCGATAAAGACGCCGCCGAGCGGATCCGCAAAATTCGGCAATTCGATCGGCATCACTTGTTCACGCTGGTCTGTCGCGATCTGGCCGAGATCGCCAACTACGCGCGCGTCGACAACTGGCAGTACCGGTTGTTGCGACAACTGACGCCGGGCCCGTACACCGTAATTCTGGAAGCGACCAAAGAAGTGCCGCGCCGTTTGCAGCACGAAAAGCGCAAGACCATCGGCATCCGCGTGCCGGAACACAAGGCGGCACACGCGCTGCTGGATTTGCTCGGCGAGCCGATGCTCAGCTGTACGCTGCAGTTTCCGGATGCCGACGAGCCGGTTGGTGATCCCAACGATTACCGGCAAGCGTTAGAGCAATCGGTTGATCTGGTTCTGGATGGCGGGACGTGCGGCATCATGCCAACCACGGTGCTCGACCTCAGTGGCGCGACGCCATTGCTGCTGCGCCAAGGCCTCGGCGACGTTTCGATGCTCGGCCTATCCGAGGCTTGAATAGGCCGCGCCCCGTATAATCGCCGTATGGATCTCCAATTATTGGTACAAAAGCTCGCGGTTTGGGCGCTGCCGGTCATTTTTGCGATCACGCTGCACGAGGTCGCCCACGGCTGGGTGGCACGTTCGCTGGGTGATCCGACTGCCGCGCAACTGGGTCGTCTGAGTTTGAATCCGCTCAAGCACGTTGATCCGATTGGGACCGTGCTGGTGCCTGGATTTTTACTGCTGCTCGGCGGTTTCATGATGGGCTGGGCCAAGCCGGTGCCGGTGGACTGGCGCAATTTTAAAAGTCCGCGTAAGGACATGGCGATCGTCGCCGTTGCTGGGCCGTTGTCGAATCTCGCGATGGCCATCGTCTGGGGCATTGTTTTTAAGCTTGCCGCGAGTACCGGCGCCGTCGAAGGCACTTGGTATGGCGTCATGCAGATGGGCAAGGCCGGCATTCTGATCAACGTATCGCTGATGGTGCTGAACCTGCTGCCACTGCCGCCGCTCGACGGTGGCCGCGTGCTCGTCGGCTTATTGCCGGCGCGCGCTGCCTATAAAGTCGCGCAAATTGAGCCCTACGGCATGGTGATTCTGTTGGTGCTGATCGCTACCGGCGTACTCAGCACGATCTTGTACTGGCCTTATGTGCTGTCGTTGCTCGGCATTAATTCCTTGCTCAGCCTTACCCTTTTCTAAACTCTTTAATCAGTGAACAACCGCCCCACCGTTTTATCCGGCATCCAGCCGTCTGGCCGTTTGACCCTCGGCAACTACCTCGGCGCAATCAAAAATTGGCTGCCGCTGTCGGCGACGCACGATTGCTACTACATGCTGGTCGATCTACACGCGATCACCGTGCGGCAAGATCCAGCGGTGCTGCGCGAGCGCTGCTACGAGTTTCTTGCGCTGTACATCGCCTGCGGGCTTGATCCGAAAAACAACGTGCTGTTCGTCCAAAGCCACGTTGCAGCCCATGCGCGGCTGAGCTGGGTGCTGAACTGCTACACGCAGTTTGGTGAGCTGAGCCGGATGACGCAGTTCAAGGATAAAAGCGCGAAGCACGTCGATAACATTAACGCCGGGCTATTCGGATATCCGGTGCTGATGGCGGCGGATATCCTGCTTTACGACGCTACGCACGTGCCGGTGGGCGACGATCAGAAGCAGCATTTGGAGCTGACGCGCGACATTGCGCAGCGCTTCAACAACATCTACGGCGCGCCGAAGCACGAGATTTTCGTGGTTCCGGAGCCGATGATCCCGCCGGTCGGCGCGCGCATCATGGGCTTGCAGGATCCGACGGCGAAGATGAGCAAGTCTGACGATGCCGAAACCAATGCGCTGTACTTGCTCGATCCGCCGGACACGATCACGCGCAAAATCAAACGCGCCGTGACCGATGTCGGTGCCGAAGTGCGTTTCGACATTGCCGAAAAGCCGGGCGTGTCGAATTTGTTATCGATACTCGCTGCGACCACCGGCGAAAGTATCCCCGCACTCGAGGAACGCTTCGCCGGTTCGCAATACGGCGCGTTCAAAGCCGCCGTTGCTGAGGCCGTTGTCGAGTGTTTGAAGCCGGTGCAAGCGCGTTACCAAGAACTGCGCGAAGACCGCGACGGCTTGCTGGCCGTATTGCGTGACGGCGCCGAGCGCGCGGCCGTCCGTGCCGACGCCACGCTCAAGCGCGTTCACGAGGCCTTGGGCTTTATTCCGGAATGACCGAGGCGGCCGACAGCGCAGTTGCGGTTGCCGCCGAGCACCGCGCGCCGGTCGTCAACGGTCAGACGCTGGCGCAGATGCCGGATGATCTGTACATCCCGCCGGATGCGCTGGAGGTCTTTCTCGAAACCTTTGAAGGCCCGCTCGATCTGCTGCTGTATCTGATCCGGCGCCAGAACGTCGATATTCTCGATATTCCGGTGCTGAAGATCACACAGCAGTACATGGAATACATCCGTTTGATGCGCGAGCTGCGGCTGGAATTGGCCGCGGAATATTTGGTGATGGCCGCGTGGCTGGCGGAAATAAAATCGCGCATTCTGCTACCGAAACCGCCCGCCGATCATGATGATCCAGAAGGCGACCCGCGCATGGAGCTGGTGCGACGCCTGCAGGAATACGAGCGCTTCAAAACCGCAGCCGAAAATCTCGATGCCTTGCCCCGCGTCGGCCGCGAAATCGTGGTCGCCAAAGCGCCACCGGAGCGTTTGGAGAGCAGCCAGCCGCTGCCGGTGCCAGGCCTGCGCGAGCTGATGCTAGCGTTCCGGGATGTGCTCAATCGCGCCGCCATGTTTACCCACCACACGGTTGCGCGCGAGCCGCTTTCGGTGCGCGAGCGCATGAGCCGCGTGCTAGAGCAAGTGCGCGACGGCGCCAGCCGCTTCGAAGATTTGATCGACCCCAGCGAAGGCCGGGCGGGGATCGTCGTTTGCCTGCTGGCGGTACTGGAATTGGTGAAATCGGCGCTGCTGCAGATCGCGCAGGACGCGCCGTTTGCGCCGCTGCGGCTCGGTACGCCGGCGGCGGAGCCGACGCTCGAAGACGCATGACCGCCGCGCCGACAAACGCCGCAGCGACGCTGCAGCTACGTGCGGTGGCGAAACGCTATGGCGACAAAACGGCCGTCGCCGCGCTCGATCTCACGTTGTATCCCGGCGAGTTCTATGCCTTGCTCGGCGCCAACGGTGCCGGCAAAACAACGACGCTGCGGATGATCGCCGGCCTGCTACAGCCGGACGCCGGCAGCATCTCCCTTTGCGGCCACGACCTCGCCACGGCGCCGGTGCTGGCGAAGCAAAAGCTGGCGTTTCTGCCCGATGAGCCGCTGCTCTACGGCAAACTGCGCTGCAGCGAATACCTCGAATTTATCGCCGGGTTATGGCAGATAGACCCGACCCAGGCCGCGAAACGCGGTGAAGAGCTGCTGCGTTGGCTAGAGTTATGGCCGCAACGTGACAACTACTGCGATAGCCTTTCGCGCGGCATGCAGCAAAAGCTGACGTTGGTCGGCGCGTTGATTCACGCGCCACAGGTGCTGATTCTGGACGAGCCACTGACCGGGCTCGACGCCGCATCATCGCGCAAGGTCAAAGATTTACTGGCGCAGCTGGCGCGCGACGGCCTAACGGTGCTGTTCACAACCCACATTCTCGAAGTCGCCGAGCGGCTGGCAACGCGCATCGGCTTGATCCGCGCCGGCCAACTGATCGCCGAAGGCAGCCTCGATGAATTGCGCGCGCGCTTTGGCGCCTCGGACAGCACGTTGGAAGACGTCTTTTTATCGGCAACGTTTGATGGTGCCGAAGCGCTCGGCGCAGTCGGGCGCACCGTATGAAATTGGCGCCCGGCGGCCTGCCGTGGCTGGTGTTTTGGGATGTGCGCATTCGCACCCGCACTTACGGTTTCGGCGGCCGGCCGTTGCTGGCGTTGCTGATTTACGGCGGGCTGATCGCCGCGGTACACGGCGGCGCTTGGTTGTTGTTACGCCGCTTCGGGCTCAATCGGCCAATTGATCTCGCTGCACCCGCGCTGATCGCGATCTACGCTGAGCTACTACTGCTGCTGTTCGCATTCATGCTGATGGCGGCGATCGCCAGCAGCTTCCGGCTGCTGCATTCCGGCCGCGCGCTGACCTTGCAGCTCGGCAGCCCGCTGCCGTTCGGGCGCGTGCTGTTGGCGCAGGTGCTGAGTTTGGTGTTTAGCACGTGGTCGATTCCGCTGTTGTTTGCGATCCCGGTGGCGAATGTCAGCGCGCTGCTCGGCCAGCCGGTACTGCTGCTGATTTATCCGGTGACGATTGCACTGGCGGTTTGCGCGCAGGCGCTGACGCTGCTGTTCGCGAGCGGTTTGTTGCGGCTGTTCGGCGTGGTTCGGATGCGGCGGCTGATGCCGTACATCCAAGCAATCGTGCCGTTGCTGATCGTTACGCTGAATCTTTTCGAGCGCGGCAACCCGCGGTCTCAGACGCATAACGCCGACTTCGGGCAATGGTTTGAAATCCTGGCGGCGCCGATGCGGTTGCCCGCGCGGGCGATTGCCGGTGAGCCGGTGGCGCTGGCGGCTTTGCTCGTCGTCGCCGGCCTACTGCTGTGGCTGGCTTTGCGCGCGGCCAGCCGCGGCGTGCGGGTGGCGTTGACCACGCCGGATACCGTTGCGGCGCCGGCGGCACGGCGGCAATCCGCATCGGCCGGACTACGGTTTCAGCGCGGCCTGCTGCGGGCAATGGTGTTGAAGGAATGGCGCACGACGGTACGCGAACCGCGCTTGGCGATTTCTCTGTTAGCAACACCGTTGTTTGTCCTGCCGCTGTTCTATAGCCGCTTGTTCACCGGCCAGTTTTCACCGTCGATGGCGGTCGTCGCGGCCTTGCTCGCCACCGCCCAGCTTTGTCAGCGGACCGCGAACTTAACGATCAGCGCTGAAGAAGCGCCCGCCTTGCTCGGCTCTGCGCCGCAAGCGCGCGGTCGCATCATCGCGTATAAATGCGCCGCAGCGCTGCTGCCGGTGATCGGTTTGATGTCGATCGCAGCAGTTTGGATCGGCTACTACGATCCTTGGCGCGGCATGGTTTGCTTTGTTTGCGGCCTCGGCGCTTCGTTCTGCTTATGCGCGATTGAAGTGGCACGGCCGTACCCGGCGCCCCGGCGTTCGTTCGTGCAAGTTACCGCGGGTCGGCGCAAACGCAATCCGCTCGATATTTTGGCGATCTTATTTGTTGAACTCGGCTGGGCTGCTGGCGCTTGGTTTCTGGCCGAGCGCAGCCTCTGGGGCGCGTTGATCGTATTCGGCGTGCTCGTTGTGCCGTTCCTGCAGTGGTGGCGAGACGCCAACAAGCAGTCGTTGCTGGGTTATTATTGATTGGGTTTCTCGGCATTAAATGCCGCAGCAGCAGCTGACTGAGCGCATTGGTTCGGAGTAAGGCGCACAGAAACCACGTCGATTATTTCATTGTTGAGTCGGCAATGCGCAGTGTCTTGCGTTGCTCGATCCCAAGCCAATTCCATTATTTTGTTCAATGGTTTCGTGCCGACTCAAGCAATAAACGTTGTCGAAGAACATTGAGATCGTGGAAGAAGAGACACAGGCCCTGGTTTTAAGCGAGGACGCGGCGAGCGAAACGCCAGCGGTGGATCTCGCCCAAATCGCGCTTATTTTCGAAGCCTTGCTATTGGCCGCCGATGGCCCGCTGTCGCTCGATCAGCTGAACAAGCTGGTGGGCGTCGAATTTAATCTGCAGAAACGGGAACTGCGCACGGCGCTGACGCTGCTCGGTAGCCGTTACGAAGGCAGCGCCAGTCAGCTGGTCGAAGTCGCCAGCGGTTGGCGCTTGCAAGTACGGCCCGAGTACGCCGAGTGGGTTGCCCGTCTCTGGCAGGAAAAGCCGCCGAAATATTCGCGCGCCTTGCTCGAAACGCTGGCGCTGATCATCTATCGCCAGCCGATCACCCGCGGCGAGATTGAAGATGTGCGCGGCGTTGCCGTATCCAGCAACATCTTGCGCACGCTGCTGGAGCGCGGCTGGATCCGCGAGCTGGGCCACAAAGAAGTGCCGGGTCGCCCGGCTTTATTCGGCAGCACGGCGCAGTTTCTCGATGACTTCAATCTGAAATCGCTGGACCAATTGCCGGCGCTGCCGGACATCAAGGATCTCGAACAGCTTGAAGCGGCGCTGGCGCGTATCAGCGGCGCTTTGCCGGCGCCGAGTGATGACGACGATGCGGCCGAGCCCCAACTTGCGGCTGATGCGCTAGAACCGGCTGCCGATGTTGGCGGTGTCGCCGTTGACGCCATCGACGTTACTGACGCTGCTTTGCCGGCGCCCGACGCTGCCGAAACTGAATCACCCGCTGAACCGCTGCCCCCTACGGATACAACGAGCCTTTGAACGCAGAACGAATTCAGAAAGTCCTGGCCGATGCCGGCGTTGCCTCGCGCCGCGCAATCGAAGACATGATCGGCGAGGGCCGCATCCGCGTGAACGGTGAGCCGGCGACGGTGGGCCAGAAAATCAGCAGCGGTGACCGCGTAACCGTCGATGGTCGGCAAGTCCGCCACTCGCAGGCGCCCGCCGCAACGCGCGTGCTGCTCTACAAAAAGCGCGTGGGCGAACTGGTAACGCGCGACGATCCCGACGGCCGCCGTACTGTTTTCCGCAAACTGCCGCCGCTCGACACCGGCCGCTGGATCGCGGTCGGCCGGCTCGACATCAACACCTCCGGTTTGCTGCTGCTGACCAACGACGGCGAACTGGCGCGCCGCCTAACCCACCCGAGCTACGAGCTGGAGCGCGAATACGCCGTGCGCGTGCTCGGCGACGTCGGCGCAGAGGTGCTCGAGCGCCTGCGCAAAGGCGTGCAGCTGGAAGACGGGCCGGCGCATTTTGAATCGATCGAACCCGGCGATCACAACGATGACGAGCGCCTGTCCGACGAACCCGGCGAGCGCACCACCAGCGCCAACACCTGGTGGCACGTCACGCTGAAGGAAGGCCGCAACCGCGAAGTGCGGCGCTTGCTGGAATCGCAGGAATTAAAAGTCAGCCGTTTGATCCGCGTGCGCTACGGTCCGATCATGCTCGGCCGCGGCATCAAATCGGGCGGCTGGCGCGAACTGGAAGGCGACGAGCTGAACCAACTGCGCACGGCTGTGAAATTCGAAATCCCGAAAAAAGTGCGCGCCCCGCGCCCGGGTGCCGAACGCGGAAGCCGCCGTACAGCACCGCGCGATCTCGACGATGGTGGTGCGCCGCGCCGCGATGCCGCGAAGAAGACAGAGCGCAACGCCAAGCCGTCCGGCTGGACCGGCTACAAGCCGCGCAAGCCGGGTTAAGCATCTGTAGATAACCGCCGTCGCTGCGCCTGCATTGTTGGTGCGGCGGGCGTCACCGGCGCGAGCAGACGGAACGAACACGCGTTACACAATCGCAAGGAGCGAACGATGGATATCAAAAAGCAGGACACGGCGTTGTTGGTGGTCGATCCGCAGAACGATTTTCTCAGTGAAACCGGCGCCACCTGGGGTTTGGTCGGTGACAGCGTCACCGAGAACAATACGATCGGCAATATCGATCTGCTATTCCGAACCGCAAAGCGCGCCGACTTCGCCGTCTTCATTTCGCCGCACTATTACTACCCGACCGATCACGGCTGGAAGTTCGTCGGCACCGTCGAAAAAATCATGCACGACATCAACATGTTCGGGCGTGCCGGCGCGCTGACCTTAGAAGGCTTCAAAGGCTCCGGCGCAGACTGGCTGGAGCGCTACAAACCGTTCATCGAAGACGGCAAGACGGTGGTCGTTAGCCCGCACAAAATCTACGGGCCGGAGAATAACGATCTCGCGCTGCAACTGCGCAAACGCGGCATCGGCAAAATCATTCTCGCCGGCATGTCGGCCAATCTCTGCGTTGAAGCTCATTTGCGTGAACTCATCGAGCAAGGTTTTGAAGTCGCCGTCGTGATCGACGCCACTGCTGGTGCGCGCCATCCCGAACTCGGCGACGGCTACAAATCCGCGATCGTGAATTTTGGTTACATCGCGAATGCGGTTGTCACAACACAAGAAGTTGTTGCGGCGATGGCAGCTTAAGTTAAGGGGTGTCACGCGGGTAGGTGGCACTTGCTTCGGGTTCTGGGGGCATGGAAGTCCGCATTTATTATCGGCGCAGGTTCCTCAGAACCCGACATACGGCCCGGTATCATTTGAGCCGAGCCGTACCGCTCACCAAGCGGCGATGCGCCACGTCGGCTTGAAGCGCTAGTTGGGCCGGCCCCGCGATTTGATTGGCTGAAGCTGCAACTGTAGGCATTAAGGAGAAAAAAGCTTGGCACCGCTCAACCACGGTGGACATAGATGATGTGCGGAACACTTCGGTGTGTAAGCGCTCACAACCAACTGATATAGCGTCAATTGCCGTTTTTTCCCATAGCCGCTTACAGGGCCAATAGCCCACAACTTGTAAAAGAGGAGCCGCACACCGGTGCTTCTGTAGCCGCTCTGACAAGCTTGCTGCGAAGCCGAGCTTGAAGCGACCGGGGTCGTGAATTGGTTCCAGTGCGAGCAGATAAAAAACGCCTAGCTCTGCGTCTGATACCGCAATGTCTGCTGTTTTGGATATTGAACTTGTAGCGTCCAATTCCGAGCGCTGCCTTAGCTCCGCGAGAATGAGCTGAGCATCTTCATAAGATACATACGCGATGAGTTGGCCTTTGCTGCTGGCGCTACGCTGTTTTGTTGTCTGGATGTTAAGGCGTGCCACCAGTTTGAAGATGGATTGCCTCCGCTTGCCGGCTTGATCAGCAAGATCGACTACAGATATAGGGTCGTTTGTCATTCGTTCTTTTAAGCCCAACGAGTCTGTAGAAAATGCCCACCAGCGCTTTCACCCGAACGCGCAAAAGCGGTGATCGGCTCTAATGCCGCGTTGTTTGATCGGAATACGATCATCTGACGATTCCATTGTTTAGTCGGCCTCGGCGGAGGCAGGGCCGTGTTGGACGATATCCAACCGATTCTGTCATTGCCAAGTGCTTCATGGCGCCTTGCCTTGCAGCTTTTGTACGTTGTGCACCAAGGCAAATAGCTTCCACTGTGCATCCACCTTGCGTCGGGTTCTGAGCGCGAATCGGTGCAGGTGGTGATTGTGCAGGTTGCCGAAGACCGGTTCGACGATGCCGAGGCGTCGGCCGTACAGTAATAGCCCTTCACGGCTGTCGATCCGGGCTTTCATCGCCGTGGTTTGCGGGTGCAGGTCTTTGGCCTTGCTGCCGCGAAGAAGGTGACTTTTCAAAAGGCACCGACGTCCGGCTTGCGCAGGCACTGCGTCCGGAGTGGGCAGCCTTGGTAGAGGGCTTTCGTTCCTCCAAAACACAAGAAGAACAAGGGTCGGACACTGAGGTTTCCGTTCATTTTTAATAAAATCCAGTCCGCCCCCAATTTTTCGTATGCACCATGCTATGCGACCGACCGTGTTGCATAGTAAAAACCAACAATCAACAGTACAGGAATAATCAACGATGAAATAACCATGAGAATGTTTGCTATTCTATTGTTGCGAAAAATTTTTATTAGGTGGCAGGCTGTAATTGACGTTTGAAAAAAAGCGATCAGGTAAAACACCCAAGAGAACTGGCTATCAGCCATCGCGGCAAGGAATCCTTCAAATGGAGTTAAACTCATTTATTGAACTCCAAGAAATTCCATCTAACTCGGTCAAAGTATTTGATGAAATCATTGCTGCTATTCCCTGTGGTTGTATTCACATAATCCCATTGCCCTTTTCCTTTGTTGGAGTAGATTCCGCGTTCGATTGGCAACCCTGCATAAGCATTTTGCTGCGGGTCTGCGGAGTTTCTGCCAATCAGTTTGTTGAGCCAAGTAAGTGGGCGGTGAATGGTGTAATCAGAGTTGCCTTGATAAATGGCGATTGATTTATCATTTTTCGCAACAACTACTTGAATGTGATGGGCCACGCCACCGCTTGCGCTCCCCTTCGTATCGTGAGCTAGGGCCAATATATCGCCGGGCTGCAATTCTTCCAGCGTAGCGACCGCAACAGTATTGACGCCGGTTCGCTGCATGTCCGGTGCGCCGTAAGATAGCATGACCATTTCCGCGAAGCCGTAAATATTGGAGGCGTGGCGGTCGTGTTCGGATGTGTTGTAAATCTCCATGTTGCGGAACGTGCGGACCCCGGTTGTGAGCTTAACCGGCAAGCCTTTCGGTTCTGCATATTCACACAGCAAACGAATGGCGAAGTCTTCGCAAGTGAATCTGTTGCTTTTAATGTCGCCGTCTCTGTTCCAGTACTGTTCTGTGCGTAACCTCTCGGCAATGCTGGGAACATTCTTCTGAAAATCTATGATGTCTGCCGAAGACCAGAATCTTGATGTTTTCCAGAAGACTTTTAGTTTTACTTTCGCGCCCTGTTTATCTGCTTTCGGGGTGAGTGCAATGGAGCGAGCCATTAGCGTAGATAGGGCTTCGGCGCTCATTCGGCTATCTCCTTGGCAATTTCGCAGTCCAGCGCATCGCCGTAGTTTCCGGCGACAATTTTTGTTTTTCCATCAGCCTCTGTGACGCCCTCAACGATTGCCCCTTGAGCATCGAAAAGCCTATATGGGATGCCGTCTAGCGGATTCCCGTCTTGATCCTCAAGAATGATGTATTGGTCGTAGTCGCAATTCTCGTGCTTGAGAGGTGCATATACAGGTATCCATTCCCCATCTTGGCCTGGCTTAAACGTTTCCGGTGCGGCTTCGCCGCTCTCCTTGCCCACGCCGTCAATGTCGTTCAGGCTGGAATAACAGGGGCATCCGCCGCTTGTCGTCATGCCGTGAATGACCTGTGCGCGGCCATTGGTGAGCGTGGATAGCGGGAAGCCTTCGACAATCACGCAGCTTTTACGGCAGGCGATGCGAGCACCTTGGAAGCTGTAGGCCCGCCCGTGGCTGGTGCAGGTCTGATCGCCTTCAACTACCGTGCCGCCGCACGCGGTTTTGTCGCCGTAGCGAATCCATCCGATGATCTTCACGCGTGGCCCCCTGTCGGTGACACGTAGCCTGGTTGCAGCAGGCCGAGGATGCCGTCACCGTCGGCGTACTCCCAAATCTGCAAGGAACTTTGCAAGCTGCTGATGATGGTGTCGCCGTTGTCGGTGGCGCTGCCTACAATCGCCATCGGCTGGCCTTTGTAGGTCAGCGCAGCGTCTGTGCCCGAGACGATTTTGCTTTCGGTGCCGTCTGGGTAGCGCACCACGTCGCCCACACAGGCGAAGCGGTGGCCGCTGATTTCCATACCCGTGCTGACCATAGCAACCTCGCCGCCTTGCTTGGTCTTTGCGCCCAACGTGGCGAGGTCATACGTGCCTTTGATTGGCCGTGCGGCCAACTTCGTCATGAACTCGGCAACCAAGCGCTGGCCTGCGGTCCGCTGCAACGCCTGGTTGAGCGAGCTGATGCTTGATTCCATGCCGTAAGCCCTCCGAATTGGCGATGCCCTGACCACGTGCCGAGCTAAACCGACGCGGCGGCTGAAAGCTGAAATTGACTGACCAGAAGTCTACTGCCGAACCTTGTATGCAGCCAACACGCCGAGCTGGCTCGGGATGCCTCGCCCCAAAATGCCCAGACTAAAAGCCGCCACTGCATGCTTGCCCAACATGAAGTTGAGGGGCACGCCGCCGATAGGCGTCACGTCGCTTTGACGGAGGGGTTAGCCGTCTGGTTGAACTGCGTGCTGCAGAACCTCGGTTGCCCACTGATTGAGGCTCTTGCCAGCCGCTTGCGCAGCGACCAAGGCTCGGCCGTGAATCTCCGGGGGCACACGAAGCAACAGCTTGCCGGAGGCTGGCTTTTCGGGGTGAACCCCTTCGCGCTTGCACTCGGCAAGGTACGCCTTGACCGCTAGCTCGAACTGCGACCGAAGCTCAGCAACGGCTTCACCGTGAAAGCTGATGATAGTGCGAATGCCGAGGATGCGGCCAACAAAAATGTTGTCGCGCTCGTCGTACTCGACGCGCGCGGTGTAACCTCTGTGGGACATGGTATTCATGGCTGGACTCCTACACGCTCAAACAACTCTCGTGCCTCCTCGACCTGATAACGCTTGGCTTCCTTTCCCGGATGCGGGCGGTGGCAATGCCATTGCTCACCCATGAGTTCGATCTTCACGCGAGAGCCTTCCCGCTCAGTGACCGAGCCACCGAGAGCTTTGATGAGGGACTCGATCTCGGAGAACGAGATGGCGGCAGACGTTGGCCGAGCGAAGATGGCAGCGAGCGTCTTGCGTTGTCTGGCGTTCACCGCGTAATGATATCAAAAAGTGCTATCACTTGCAACGCACTACGCGCGTTGAGGCGGCTAACGAGGCCGTAGAAAATGCCTACCAGCGCTTTCACTAGAACGCGCGAAAGCGGTGATCGGCTCTAATGCCGCGTTGTTTGATCGGAATACGATCATCTGACGATTCCATTATGTGGTCGGCCTCGGCGGAGGCAGGGCCGTGTTGGACGATATCCAACCGATTCTGTCATTGCCAAGTACTTCATGGCGCCTTGCCTTGCAGCTTTTGTACGTTATGCACCAAGACAAACAGCTTCCACTGTGCGTCCACCTTGTGTCGGGCTCTGAGCGTGAATCGCCGTAGATGGTGATTGTGGAGATTGCCGAAGACCGGTTCGACGATGCCGAGGCGTCGGCTGTACAGTAATAGCCCCTCACGGCTGTCGATTCGGGCTTTCATCGCGGTGGTTTGCGGGTGCAGGTCTTTGGCCTGCTGCCGTCGAAGACGGTGACTTGTCGAAAGACACTGACGTCCAGCTTGCGCAGGTACTGCGTCCGGAGGGGGCAGCCTTGGCAGAGGGCTCTTGTGCCTTCAAAACACAAGAAGAACAGAGGTCAGACTCTGAGGTTTTCCCTCATTTTCAATAAAATTCCAGTCTGACCCCAATTTTTCAGTACAGTAATCGCCCTTCACGGCTGTCGATTCGGGCTTTCATCGCGGTGGTTTGCGGGTGCAGGTCTTTGGCCTGCTGCCGTCGAAGACGGTGACTTGTCGAAAGACACCGACGTCAGGCTTGCGCAGGCACTTCGTCCGGAGTGGCAGCCTTAGCAGAGCGCTTTTGTGCCTTCAAAACACAAGAAGAACAGAGGTCAGACTGAACCCTATTTACAACACCGAGTTAGCCATCGCCCGTTCCCGTTCCACAACATGCTCCGAACTTCTCGCCACTGAAGCACGGGCAAAGAGCTTCGGGCGCGATCTGTGGCTCAAGCGTAGTTCCTGCATCGTGATTGTGTATGCCGTAACGCCACTCAAAATTTCGCCGGAGATCTTTGGGTACGGGTGCTGCTGACGCGGAGCCCTTGAGCATCACAAAGCTGTATTCAACGCCTCGCTTGTCGGCACGGTCGTCAACCAAGACCCCGACTCCCAGCGTTACGGTGTCGTCGGGAGCGCCACTCTCAAGCGCCTGTATGTGGCGAAGATTGGTGAGCAGACTGAATTCAGCGAACCAATCCTGCTCGCTTGGCCAGTGGCGAAAGCGAGTGCAGGCGAACAAGAGACGGTCTCTGAGTTCAAGGCCGATAAGACCGCTGGAGGTATGTCTGCCCTCGTGTATCTCAGAACGTTTGCGGAGAATCCATCGCCCAACCGTGCACTGCACTCGCGGTGGGACGGCGTCGAGAAATTCCACGATGGCGCGGTACTCGGACGCTGATTGCCAGGGAATAATGCCGTCGTGGGGCCAGACCTTGTCTATCACATCGTGAAAAATATCGGCGCCGAGTTCGTCGAAGTCTTCCTCGTCAACCAGATACGGGACGGCTGTGGCGGATCCAGCTACAGACAGTTCGTCAGCGGAACGAAGCGCAGCGTAGCGAGCCCTCTCATCTCCGAGCATGACGTGCGCGCCGTCTCGCAGAATTCTGCGAACATAATTCAATGTGGCGGTTGTTGAGCGTAGACGGCGTTGTAGATGACCCCAGTCCGCAAAGGTAAACCAGACCAGGTCGGTTCGAAATCCGAGATCAATCGCGGGCAGTTTGGGGTGATCAAGGATGACGATGACGGGCCAGTCTTCGACAGGTTGTTCGATCGCTAACGCATACCGCGCTTTTGTATCGTCAGGCATGTCCGAAGCGCGTACTGGGTAGACGATCATTGGCGAACGTGCGTTCTGGCGTCTAGCGAGCTCACGACGAGTTCCAACCCCTTGCTCCGCCGCTTTCGCGGCGTTCTTGCGCACCCATGTAACGGCACGCGCCGGTAAATCCATCGCACCGCGCGCAGGTTCCCTCGCCTTCACCTGTAAGACTGCGCCGCTATCACCGACGAGAAGCAAGCCATCACCGGACGCTTCGCGGTGACCCGCGCCCTTCCGCACTGGGTGCGCGGAGTAAACAAAGTCGGCGACGCCCAGCTTCGCGGCGATCGCGCGCACTTGGTCTTCCCGCTCTCTGCCGTGTTTCTCGGTCACCATGGCTGACGCTGCGGTGTGTGGCTAACGAGGCCGTAGAAAATGCCCACCAGCGCTTTCACCAAAACGCGCGAAAGCGGTGATCGGCTCTAATGCCGCGTTGTTTGATCGGAATACGATCATCTGACGGCTCCATTCTGTGGCCGGCCTCGGCGGTGGCAGGGCCGTGTTGGACAATATCCTACCGTTTCCAGCTTTGCTAGGTGCTTCATGGCGCCTGGCCTTGCAGCTTTTGTACGTTGTGCACCAAGGCAAACAGCTTCCACTGTGCATCCACCTTGCGTCGGGTTCCGAGCTTGAAGCGGTGTAGGTGGTGATTGTGTAGATTGCCGAAGACCGGTTCGACGATGCCGAGGCGCCGGCTGTATAGTAATCGCCCTTCAAGAATGTCGATGTTGTTGGGTGGAGCCGCGAGCAGCCTATGGCGGCACCTTGCGCATCGCGCTTTACGAGAGAGTGCCTGGCAGGATTGCCGTAACTGCCGTATTCCATCTCGCGAATATGTGGAATATTCCAACGTCGTCGCTCGATGAAACTGGTATAGCGCAACTTATGTTGCGCGCTAACAGCGTTGCCCGGAAACCGGTGATTCGTCTCGATGCTGACGCACTCGATCATTGCTGCACTCCACCTCGGTCCTTCGTGGTGTCGCTTCGGAGCTGCGCTGCCGTTATCCCGACGCTAGTGGACTGTAACAATTGATTCGATAGTATTATCACCCCTATGGAGGGTGAGATGAAACTGACGAAGAGCGAAGTAGCGGAGCTGCAGCGGCAGGTGAGCGCGCGGGGTGGGCGCGTTGATAGC
>JALNYU010000023.1 GCA_023229645.1 Nevskia sp.
GCAAGCTACTGGTCCGGTACGAAAAGCTGGCGCGCAGCTTCGTTGCGCTGAATCACCTCGCCGCTGCAATCATTGCTTATCGTAAGTTGTCCATGAAGGTCAATATTATTTACGGATAGGTTCTTAGGTCGCGGTCTTCGCTGAGAATCGGGTTGTAGCGGGCGTCCAGATACATCGAGACTTGGTGGTTGCCCTGATTCATGCGGACACGCCAGGCGCCACTGGGCACGCCGAGTTCGGCGGCGGTGAGTTGGGTGTAGTTCATCGTGGCGCCGGTCCAGGCCACGGTATCGGCCGTTGGATAGGTCAGGCTGGTGCTGCGGCCGAGGCGGTCATAGCCGTATTGCGTGCTGCTGCCGCGCTCATCCGTGACACTGGTCACCCAGCCGTTGTTATCGACCACGGCGCTGCGGGTGGTTTGATCGGGGTTGGTGATCAGCTGCGGCACGCCGCGCTTCCAGCTGCCGAGTGTCGTGGTCTGGCCCAGCGCATTACGCATGCTGGCGACGGTGCCGTCGGCGTTGTAGGCGAGGTTCATTTGCAGCAGGCCAAACTGATAGACCCGGATCGGCAGCGCCGTGGCGGCGTCAAAGTCCATCGCCATCATGACCGCGCCGGTGTTGGTGTTGGTCACCGACCGCACTTGGCCGAGCACCCAGCGCGTGGTGTCGTCGTAGTAGGCCATCGTGTCGCTGCGGCTGCTGCCGAGCGAGCTCGACTGGGTCATGCTGACCGGCCGGGCGTAGGCGTCAAAACTATTAACCGTGCTGGTAAAGGTATCGCCGTTTTGGCTCACCACCGTTTGCGTGCGCGGCACACGATAGGTGTCAACAAAATCGTCAGCGAAGGCCACCCCTGAGTTGCCCGCGATGACGGCATACGGCGGGCTGACCGGGTTGCGGGCGTAGGTGTTGTTTTCGTCACGCAACAAGACCCCGGTCGATGACAGCATTTCCGTCCGCAGCATTTCACCTTCGTTGACGAAATAGCGGATGCCGAAGGTGTAGCGGGTGCGGGTTTGGTCGGGATTCGTGATTGTCGCCATTTTTTGGTCGCTCGCATCGGTTGGTGGATCCTGCACGCCACCCAGGTCGCCGCCGAAGCTTGGGGAGGGCGATGCATAGGCCATCGTCCACGTGGCCGGCGTCAACCCAGCGCCGCTGATGGTTTTAGTGGTCAGCGCGAAGTTATCGGTGACGATGGTCGGGCCGTTGGCGCTATCGGTATAGGGATTTTCCGTCTCGAATGAGCATTCGTTCCAAACCAGACTGCGGCTATGCCGCGTGAGCCGGGCAGTGAAGGTGCCGACTGCGCCACTCGGGTGTGTGACGGTGAGCTGCCGCACCGGCACCGGCGTCGGCGAGCTGGGACAAACACCGGATCTGCCAATTTTGCGCAGTGACCAGCCGGCTGGTCTGGCCGTCCGTGGGTTGCGGCACGGCGCCATTGATGAGCAACTCCTGGCTGCCGGCACCGGGAACCGACATCGTCACGCCGCGCCAGTAGGTCCGCGCTGACCAGCTGCGGTAAGTTCCCGCTGCGCTCGGCGGCCCAAAACCGCTGCTGCAACGGTTATAGGGCGTGCTGCCGCCAACCCGCCAACCCAGGCTTTGGGCGTAATTACCCGTCAAGTACGGGACATCGACATCCCAGCCGGCGAAAATCGCCCGGCCGCGGTTTTCGGCCGTAGCGGCCCAGCGCCGCGTCAGCTGTACCGCCAGTTTGTTGTTTCCTGGGAGGTCGATGTCCGTGGTCGTGAATGTGGTCTGACCATCGTAGAAATTCGTGGAATCCCCGAATAAATTCGGGCCCAGCGGCCCGATCATCTGCGCCATCTTGACCCGCTCGCTGTATTCCTGCGTTAGGTCAACCGCTTGCGCCTGCGCTACCGCCGAGACTGACAGCCCCATCAGGCCGACAAGCACACACAAAGCGCCTCGCAGGGCGGGGATCAATCGTTGCATTCCAAATTTCCTTGTTTAGGCCCACTTCTTGACATCGGGGCTCCCGATATCGCCCTAAGCAGCGCGCACGTAGCGCACCGCGATCACGCTGATCTACCTGACCACAGTGATCGCCGCAACATTTGACACCGATACCGCTTACGCGCGCTGCGAACTACGTCACAGATTTTTTTATAGTTTTGAATTTGCTAACTATTTATAATTATTGATCCGGCTGCTTGATATTGAACCGTCGGCACCCAACCGGCTTCCAGCAGAATCGGGCCAGGCGAACACGGCAACAGCCGGATCAATAATAAAATCAATTTGTTTGGGTTATTGCGTCGGCACGCCGCAAAACAGCGGCGCCGCTGCGGTTACCTGCAGCAGGTGACATGGCGAACGGCAAAGGACCCTGTTGGATTGATCCGTGCAAAGCTGAGAAAGGCGCGCGGCCCAACGAAAAATACGCCAGAGACATACCCGCGGGGCCGCGTTACGCCACCGTAATCGCGGCGATATACGCCCGCCAGCCGCCGTAGTGGGTCACTTCCGTTGCCCCGACCAGCGCATGCGCTTCGCAGAGAAAACCGCTGACGCTTTCGCCGTCGTCGAGCTGCCATTTGCCAACACCCAGCGGCGCCGGAATGCGAGCGACGAAGTTGCCGTATGCGGCAACCGGCAGCCGCCACAGCTCGACTTCGATGCCCGGCCCGACAAAGCCCGGTTCGCGCTGCAAGCCGGGCTTCTTCGGCACCGTATCCGGCAGCACGTAAAGACGGTAGTCGGGCGCGGTACGGCAGCCGCGCACGAGCGTGCCGCCGGCCGCCGTCAACTCTCGGTTCAGCGGCATGCCGCTGAGATGGGCGCCGACCACGCCGATAACGACGGTGTTGTCATCGCTTGCCGCCACCGGCACGGCTGGCGCCGGAATCGCCGCCGTGCGATCAACTCCGAGGCCGCTATTTCCGGCTTGATGAAACGCACCTGCGAGCGCTGCCAGTGCATCGTCCGCGAACGCTGACGCGATCAGCGACACGCCGAACGGCAGGCCGTCATCGCGGAATCCGGCGGGCACGGCGACGGCGCAGCAGTCCAGTAGATTGACGAAATTGGTGTAATGGCCCAGCCGCGTATTGAGCAACAAGGGCTCCGCGCGCAGCTGCTCGACCGTGTAAATCGTCGGCGCCGTCGGCAGCAGTAATAAATCCAGACGCGACCATTCGGCATCAGCCCGGCGACGCAGCGCTTGCAGTTGGTAAAAGCCCGAGAACGCGGCGGCGGCGTCGAACTGCGCCGCGCCGGCGATGATGCGGAGCACGGTCGGCTCCATCGCCACCGCCTGGCTTTCGATAAAGCCACGCAGCGGCGCGAAGCGCTCCGCGACCCAGGGGCCGGCGTAGAGCAGCGCCGCCGCTTCGGCGAACGGGGTGTAGTCGAATGCCACCGGTTCGCCGCCGAGCGCGCGCATGCGCTCGATCGCGGCGTCGTAAAGATGCTCGGCCTCGGCATCGCCGAAGAATTCTCGCTGCTCAGCCGCCAGCACGCCGAAACGGAAACCCGGCGGGAGCGGCCGCCGCTGCACGCCTAGGCGCGAATACGGATCACCCTCGTCGAACCCCTGCGCCAGCCGCCGGACGCAATCCGCGTCGGCCGCCGTTGCCGCCAATACGGTGACGCAATCCAAGCTGCGGCAGGCCGGCACCACGCCAGTGGCGGACAACAGGCCGCGGCTGGGTTTGACGCCGATCAGATTATTGAACGCGGCCGGTACGCGGCCAGAGCCGGCGGTATCGGTGCCGAGCGCGAACGCGACCATCCCCGATGCGACCGCCACCGCCGAGCCGGAGCTAGAGCCGCCGGAGATGTAGCGGCCATCAAACACGCTGCGCGGCGCGCCAAACGGCGAACGCGTGCCGTTCAGGCCGGTCGCAAATTGGTCGAGATTGGTTTTGCCGACCAACAGCGCGCCGGCAGCGCGCAATCGGGCGACGACCGTTGCGTCAACGGTCGGCTGATACGAAAACGCCGGGCAGGCAGCGGTCGTCGGCAGGTCGGCGCAGTCGATGTTGTCTTTCACCGCGAATGGAATGCCCCACAGCGGCTGGGCATCGCTAGGGCCGGCGCCGGCCATCAGCGCGTGGGCAGCGGCACGCAGGGCCTCGGCCGGCACGCGGCTGATCCAGACCGCCGGATCAGCATCTTCGGCGATGCGTACCAGCACCGCATCGACCACCTGCAGCGGCGTTAGCGCACCGCTGCGATAGCGCAGCTGCAAGTCCGCAATCGTCAGTATTTTCGGCAGCATGTTCAAATCTCCCTGTCAGTTTCAGCCAATACCGCGATCACATGCCCGGCTTGCACAGTGCGGCCGGGTTGGCAGCGCAGCGCGCGAACGCGGCCGGCGCTCGGCGCGCAAATTTCCATTTCCATTTTCATCGACTCAACGACAACAACAACCTGCCCTTTCGCCACCACCGCGCCCTCCTCAACCATGATTTTCCAGACGCTGCCGGTGACCTGCGCGATCACCGCGGTGCAACCCGGCGGCACGGCTTCGCCGAGATCGGGCGGCATTTCGTCAACACTGAAGCTGTCTAAACCGCGTGCTTTCCAGTTGCTGCGCTCGACTTCAAACGCGGTTTGTTGACGCGCTTTGAAGGCGCTGATTCCGGCGTTATTTGCGGCCAGAAAGGCGGCGTATTCGGCGTAAGAGAATTCAGTTTCCTCGATCCGGATTGGATAACGGCCGTGTGGAAACGCGGCGCGCGCGTCTAAAAGTTCAGCCTCGCTGACCGGATAAAACTGAATCTGATCGAAGAACCGCAGCAGCCACGGCTGGGTAAATGCCTCGGTGCGGCGCCAACGATTCCACATCTGCAAAGTGCGGCCGAATAATTGATAACCGCCCGGCCCTTCCATGCCGTAGACGCAAAGATAGGCGCCGCCGATGCCGACCGCGTTCTCCGGCGTCCAAGTGCGCGCTGGGTTGTATTTTGTGGTCACCAAACGATGGCGCGGGTCGATGGGCGTCGCCACCGGCGCGCCGAGATAAACATCGCCGAGACCAAGCACGAGGTAACGCGCGGCGAATACAATGCGCTGCACATCGTCCACCGTATCGAGCCCGTTGATCCGGCGAATGAACTCGATGTTGTCCGGGCACCACGGCGCGTTCGGCCGCACTAACTCTTGATACTTGCGCATCGCCAATTGGATCGCCGAGTCGTTCCACGACAGCGGCAGATGCACGATCCGGCTCGGCACCGTGACCTGTTCGGCCGGCGGCAAACTACGTTCGATTTCGGCCAGCACCGCGAGCAGGCGCGCGGCCGGCAGCACCTGGCTATCGAAATGGACTTGTAGCGAGCGGATGCCCGGCGTGAGATCGATCACGCCCGGAAGCCGTGCATTGCGCAGCGCTTGCGCCAGCAGGTGCACGCGCAGGCGCAGCGCAAGGTCCAACGTCATCGCGCCGTATTCGACCAGCAGATTGTCATCGCCGCAGCGGCGGTAAACGACCGACACCGGGCCGTCATCGCTGCCGCCGAGGATCGGCGAGCCGCGCGCTGCGCTGCGCCGTGTCGCACTGCTCGGCGCAGCCGCCGGCACAAAGCGCAGTTTATCGCCGGGCTTGAGCTGGCCGATTTTCCAGAGGTCGTCGCGGGCAACCACCGCCGGGCAGACGAAGCCGCCGAGGCTGGGGCCATCCGGGCCGAGGATGATTGGCATATCGCCGGTGAAGTCGATTGCGCCGATGGCGTAGGCGTTGTCGTGGATGTTCGATGGATGCAGCCCCGCTTCGCCGCCGTCGGCCCGCGCCCAGGCCGGCTGCGGGCCGATCAGCCGCACACCGGTGCGGGCGCTGTTGTAGTGCACTTCGTACTCGGCGGCGTACAGCGTTTCAATATCAGCCGCGGTGAAGAAATCCGGCGCGCCGTGCGGGCCGTAATGCACGGCGAGTTGCCAGTCGCGCGTTAGCACCGGCCATTGCGCCGCCGGCAGCGGTGCCGGTTCCTGCTCGATCGCCGCCGTGCCGACGGCGAGATGCAGCGTATCGCCGGCTTGCAGAACGCCCGTGCCGTGGCCGCCGAAGCCGCCGAGCCCAAACGTTGCGCGCGAGCCGAGATACAGCGGCGCGTCGAAACCGCCGCGCAGCGCCAGATAGCAGCGCTGGCCAGCGCCGACGATGGTTCCTAAGGTCAGCGTTTGCCCAGCGCGCACCGCAACCGGTGTGTAGTACGGCAGCGCAACGTCGTCCAACAACGCCGGCATTGCCGCGCCGGCGAGCGCGATCACGGCATCGCAGTGGAAACGCAGCGTCGGCCCGGATAGCGTGCATTCCAGCGCCGCGGTGCCAGCGCGATTGCCGACCACGGCGTTGGCAAGCCGGAACGCGCGGTCATCCATCGGCCCGGACGGCGGGATGCCGACATCCCAGTAGCCGAGCCGGCCCGGCCAATCCTGCAAGCTGGTCTGCGCGCCCGGCGCTAACACCGAGACCGCCTGCGGCGCGAACGCGAAGTCTTTCAGCACCTGGGTTGCAACCTCGCCGCGGGCAAAAACCGGCGCCGCGATCACTGCCCGCAGATAGTCGAGATTGGTTTCGATACCGCGCACCGCGCTCGCCGCAAGCGCACCGCTGAGCTGCGCAATCGCCGCCTCGCGCGTCGCGCCGTGGGCGATCAGCTTGGCCAGCATCGGGTCGTAGTACGGCGTCACTTCGGTGCCGGCTTCGATCCAACTATCGACACGAACTTCATCGGAAAACCGCACCTCGGTCAGCAAGCCGGTGCTGGGCCGAAAATCCTGCTGCGGATTCTCGGCGTAGAGCCGCACTTCCACCGCCGCGCCTTGCGGCTGTAAATCTTCCTGCGCCGGCAGCACGAATTCGCCGGCCGCTTGGCGAATCATCCACTCGACGAGATCGATGCCGTAAACCGCCTCGGTGACGGGATGCTCAACCTGCAGCCGCGTGTTCACTTCGAGAAAATAGAAGTCCGCACGGGCGACGTCGTAGATGAATTCGACCGTGCCGGCCGACTCATAACCAACCGCCGCGCCAAGCGCCCGCGCCGCCGCGTGCAAGCGCTGGCGGAGTTCATCCGACAAACCCGGCGCTGGCGTTTCTTCGACCACTTTCTGATTGCGCCGCTGCAGCGAGCAGTCACGCTCGCCGAGTGAAACCACGCCGCCGCGGCCATCGCCGAAAATCTGCACTTCAACGTGGCGCGCGGTGGCGATGTAGCGCTCAAGATAAACCCGAGCGTCGCCAAAACTGGCGCCGGCCATGCGCTGCACGGTGTCGAAACGGCTGCGCAGCTCGGCTTGGTCATGGCACAGCTGCATGCCGATGCCGCCGCCGCCCGCGGTGCTTTTCAACATCACCGGATAGCCGATTTCGGCCGCTGCATTTACCGCCGCCGTTACGTCGTCGAGCAAGCCGCTGCCGGGCAGCAGCGGCACGTCGCAACGGGCAGCGATGGCGCGGGCGGTGTGCTTTAGGCCGAAGTCACGCAGGTGCTCCGGCCGCGGGCCGATGAAGCGGATGCCGTGCGCCGCCAGCGTTTCGGCAAACGCCGCGTTTTCGCTGAGAAAGCCGTAGCCTGGATGCACCGCCTCGGCGCCGGTGCTGAGGCAGGCGGCGACGATGGCCTCGGCTTGCAGGTAGCTGTCTCGCGCTGGCGCCGGGCCGAGGCGCACGGCTTCGTCGGCGGCTAATACCGGCGCTGTGTAGCGATCGGCATCGGAGTACACGGCGACCGAAGCGACGCCGAGCCGGCGCAATGTTCGGCCGACGCGAGCGGCAATTTCGCCGCGATTGGCAATGAGTATCTTGCTGAACATGCCGGCATCACTCGGCAAAAATCAGCACGCGCACCGGCGTCGGGTCGAAGCCGTTGCACGGGTTATTCACTTGCGGGCAATTCGAGATCAGGCACAGCACGTCCATTTCCGCGCGCAGCTCGACGTAGGCGCCGGGCGCCGATACGCCATCGACAATGGCTAAGCGGCCGTCCGGCTCGATCGGCACATTCATGAAGAAATTGATGTTGGCGACAAGATCCCGCTTATCCATGCCGTGCTTGGCCGCCTCGACCAGAAAATTCTCGCGGCAGGCGTGCATATAGCGCGTCTCGTGGCCGAAGCGCACGGTGTTGCTCTCGCAGGAGCAGGCGCCAGCCACGGTGTCGTGCGCGCCGCAGGTATCGGCGATGACCGTCAGCATCGTTCGGCCCTCGCTGGAGCGCAGCGCCGTGCCGGCGCCAACATAGGCCGAGCCCTGCGCCCGCAGCGTGTCTTGCGCGCTGTAGCGCTCGCTGTGATCGTCAGCGCGGTAGAACAACGTATCGACGGCTTGCTGGCCTTCGACATCGACGATGCGCAGCACCTGGCCGCGTCGGATCAGGCCGGACCACGGCGCCCGCGCCGGGATTGTGAAATCGTAAATCGCCGTCGCGAGGTCGCGCGCCGGCTGCGTTGCATGCGGCTGGTTCATCGCAGGCTCCTTAAGCGCGAAAAAGCGGGTCGGTGTTTTCGAAGCCGCGCCGAGCTTCGGCGCTGGCGGTGCGGCAGCGGTCATCGGTGGCCGCAGGGGGTGCGCGATACACCGTGGCGACAATCGCCTCCGGCGCGAATACCGCGCCTGGCGCCAACGGGTGCGGGCAATTGGAAACGGCGATCAATAGGTTCATTTCGGCGCGCAGCGCGACAAAATCGCCGCGTTGCAGCGCCGCTGAGCGCCAGACGAAGCGGCCTTCGGCGTCGGTTACCACCGGCGCGAAGAAACTGATGCAAGCGGCGATATCGCGCCGGGTCAGCCCGAACTTGGCGGCCGCCAGCACGAAGTTGTCGCGCGTATTGCGCAGCCCAGCGTCGCCGCAGGGCGCGCCGTATTTTTCGAGATTCGATGCCGCCGTACTGCCGCCGACCACGGTGTCGTGCGCGGCGCAGCTGTCTTCGGTGATCGAGGCCAGCACCCGGCCCATGTCAGAAAACAGCAGCCGGCCCTTACTCAGCTGCGCGTTCCATTGCAGCTTCACGGTATCCGCGGCGTTATAGCGCTCGCTGAAGTCGTCGGCGTTCCAGATCAGCACCGAGACCCCGGGCGTCGCTTCGGAATTGCTCAGTTGCAGCACCTGCCCGCGTGCCACGCGCGTTGCCCAATACCAACCGCCGGGGATCGTTTCCTGCTGCAGCACCGTGCCTGCTGCCGGCGCAGCGGCGTCACGCGGACTTGGCGGCGGCGGCGCTAGCGCGGGCGCTTCGCCGGCCGATTTCAAAGCGAGATAGCGGCGACGGTAAGTCTCGATACGTGCCGCTTTCTCGGCGGCAGCATCGGCGTTCAAATTCAACATGCGTGGTCCTCAATTTTGACGCACCGGGTCGTCCCGGCGAGTGGGGTCCATGCGGGCCGGGTCGTCCCGGCCGGACTCAAGATCGGCGTCCGGCGTGCGGCGCCGGTGTACTTCAATGTTTTGCGTAATCGTGGCGCCGTAGCGCTGCCGCTCTTCTGGCCGATTGCGTAGGCGGTCAAGCACGACCACGCGCGTACCGAGAAAAAAGGCTTCCCGCAGATCGTGCGTGACCATGACGATAGTGACGCCGCGCTCGCGCCAAAGCCGGCGCATCAAGGTGTGGATTTCACTGCGGATGCCGGGATCGAGCGCGCCGAACGGCTCGTCGAGCAGCAGCACGCGCGGCTTGCAAATCAGCGCCTGCGCCAGCGCCAAGCGTTGCTGCATGCCGCCGGATAACTGCGCCGGGTATTTCTGCTCAGACTCGGCCAAGCCCACTTCTGCCAGCAGCGCCCGCGCGGCATCAATCGCCCGCCGCCGCGGCGCGCCGAACAAGCGCCCGAGCAGCGGCGCTGCGGCCAACTCGGCGCCGAGCAGCACATTGCCGAGCACAGTTAAATGCGGGAACACCGAATACCGCTGGAAGACCACGCCGCGATCCGGGCCGGGCTCGTCCGGCATCGGCGCACCATCCAGCATGATGCTGCCGCGTGTCGGCCGCTCCTGCCCCAGCAACAAACGCAGGAATGTAGTCTTGCCGCAGCCAGACGGGCCGACGATCGCGACAAACGCGCCGGACTCGATTTCCAGATTAATCCGCTCAAGCACGATCTGGCCGGTGTATTCCATCCAGACATTACGAATGCTCAGCGCGCTCATCCCTGATGCCCGGCGCCGTGCGCCCACCGGAAAACGCGGCGCGAAATGCTGGCCAGCGCGGTGTCCATCAAATACGCCAATAACGTGATCCACGCGACGTACGGCAGGATCACGTCCATCGCCAAATAACGGCGCACGAGAAAGATGCGGTAGCCGAGCCCGTTCTCGGCCGAAATTGCTTCGGCTGAGATCAGAAATAAGAAGGCTGGCCCCAGCGCCAAGCGCAATGATTCGATCAAACGCGGCAGCGCCTGCGGTAACGCGATGCGCAGCAGCACTTGCCACGTGGATGCGCCGAGCGTCTGCGCTTTCACGATCTGCTCGCGCGGCAGCTTGCCGACCGCCAGCGCCAGGTCGCGCACCAAACAAGGCGCAACGCCGACGACGATCAACACCACTTTTGATAGCTCGCCGAGGCCGAAGATGATGAACAAGATCGGCAGCAGCGCCATCGGTGGAATCATCGACAGCACCGTCGTCAGCGGCGCCAGCAGCGCGTTCACCATCGGCAATAAACCAATCGCCAACCCAAACACCAGCGCGATTGCCACCGCGCCGCCAATGCCGATGGCCAAGCGCTGCAGGCTGGCGCCGGTATCGGACCAAAACACGTATTCGCCGGTTCGCTTATCTGGCGTCAATGCGGTGCGTTCAACCGCGGACACCATCGCCACCAACGGCGGCAGCACTTTGTCGTCCGGATTCTCGGCGTGCCGCAACGTCGCGCCGATGCCGTAGAGCAGCGCCAGCAGCACGAACGGTAGCAGCGCCAGCGGCCAGCGCAGCCAGCCCGGCTGTATGTTGATCAAACGGCGCACGGCGATCTCCGATCTACACTCGGATTAGAGTTTGCCGTCGGCCGCCAGCTTCATGTAAGTGGAATCAAAACGCAGCTTGATGTTCTTTGGGTTGCCGAGCGTCGCCCCGCCTGGGAACGCAATGCCGACGACATCCTTATTGGCAACGCCTTCGCCGAGCAGGCCGTGGTCGAACGAAAAGCTGCGGACCAAGTCCATCGTTTTAACCAGCTTGGCGTCATCGGTAAACGCGGCGGCTTCGGCTGGCGTATAGAACAGCTTCGTCGTCTTAACTTGACCTTCAAAGCTTGCGACAGAGGCCCCGGATAACTTTGCCATCGCCTCGCGCGCTGCCTTGCCCGGCGCGCCTTGATCCTGCATTAATTTCAACGTGTCGTACCAGATGCCGACCAGTGCTTTGCCGAGATTGGGATTGCCTTTTAGCGTCTGCGTATTCACCGCCAGAGTGTCGATGATTTCGCCTGGGATTTTGCTGGAATCGAATACCAGCGTCGCGCTCGGCTCGGCCTTAATTTCGGAGAGCTGCGGGTTCCACGTTACCAACGCTGTGGTGTCTTTGGCTTTGTACGCCGAGACGATATCGGCATCGGACGTGTTAACAGTGGTGATGTCTTTCTCGCTCAAACCGACGCCAGCCAAACCGCGCGCCAACAGATAATGCGAAACCGAGAATTGTACGAGCGCGACTTTCTGGCCTTTGATGTCGGCCAGCTGTTTCTTATTCTTAAGAATAATACCGTCGTTGCCATTGGAATAGTCGCCGACAATTAACGCAGTGGTGTCAATGCCGCCTGCGGCTGGGATTGTCAGCGCATCCATATTGGTAACGGTAACGCCATCGAATTTGCCGGCGGTGTATTGGTTGATCGACTCAACGTAATCGTTGATCTGCGTGACGTGAATCTTAAGGCCGTACTTATCACTCCATTTCTTGACGATGCCAGCTTGATCGGCATACGGCCACGGCATCCAGCCGACGTAGATCGACCACGCGATATTGAATTCTTTGCGTGGCGCAGCCTGCGCCGGCAACGCAAAAGCGGCCACAGACAACAGCGCGGCCAGCAAAAATCTCGAGTAATTTTTTAGGTATGTCATGCTGCAATCCTCACGGTACCGGACGTTAGACGGAGGATTGGCGGAGTTCGGGTGCAGAAACACTCGTACTCAGCCAAGCCTGGCTGGTCGAGGTCTCCCGGGCTTTTATCCCGCCGTGCACCTGAGTCTTACACTCAGACGGTAGCTCTCGGACCTGACGTAACTCGCGTTGCGAGCAACCGGAACCCTAGCTACCAACTCATTGCTTTAAGCAGCAAACATTATGCCATTTACATTGCGCTGCGACAGCGCTGTTTTAGTTCCATTTCTCCAAATCACCCGCGTGGAGTTCACCGCCTATCGCGCCATAGATGTGCAAAATAAGCGCTTAAATGGTGCATCACTGATTCCACCATTACTTTATATAGAGCCCGCAGCGCCGGCGCTATTATTGATTCGGCGGCTTAGCCTTAAACGAGAGGATGCCGCCGAATCAAGTCACGCTCAAAATTTATAAATGACCTTGACCGCAACGTCGGCTTGGTTATCGGCCGAGCCCGGCCCGTTCAAGTTCGGATCCGGGAAGACTCTATTGCCTGAAACGTCATAGCGGAATTCGGCGAGAATGTCGAAAGCGCTGAGCCCAGACTTGCGCTTGTACGCTTGGTAATCGACCGTCACCGTCGCTTCTTCGAGGTCGCATTTGTCGCTGCTCTTCGGGCACGCCACGACATTCTTGGTCGATAGATATTCGCCGCGCAGCGTCGCTTTCCATTGCGGTGCGAATTGATAACCGAGCCAGGTGCCGATACCCGCAGCGTAGATATCCGCGCCGTTGCCGGATGCGCGGTACCAGTCGGCGTTGAAGCTCAGCGATAGCGGTTCGCTCAACTGAAAGATCGCGATGGCGTCTAAATAATTGGTTCGGACCGACGGCCCCGCACCTTCAAAACCGTAGTATTCGTACAGCGCCAACGTCGTCGAGCTAGACGGCGCGTAGGATGCGCCAAATTCCAAAGTCTTCTGCTTGTTGTCGTCCGTCGCCCGGCCGCCCGTGGCACTATTGCTGACGCCGAGATACGTGGTAACGCGATCGCCGATTTTGTACGAAGCCCGAATGCCGGTATGGGCGAACGGTTCTGCGAGTTGGAATAGCAACGAGCGCGAGGCATTGGCATCCAACGCGCTATCGACAACTTCGAGCCCGGCGAGCGTCCAAAACCGGCCGGCGATAACGGTGATCGGGCCGTTCGCATACTGCACAAACGCCTGCCCCAGCGCGAATTTGCCGCCGCCATCGCCGTAGCTGCCGTTAACGCCTTGCGCATCATTGCCGGCGAGCACCGTGACGAACGCACCGAAGCCTTTAGTCGGTTGGTAGCCGAGGTTCAACAAGGCTTGATTGAATGTGAATGAGTCACTTTGGCTATCGAACGCGCGATACGCCAACGTCGGCCCCTGATTATTGATTCGGCCACAAAATAGTTGAACGAGGTGCTACGCGGCAATTTGAGATCGCACTTTTTCGAGACGGCGGAGTGGCCGAATTAATAAAAAAATTAAATTGCTTTGTTATTGATCCGGCCATTTCTCGCTTTCTCGGAAGTGCGGCATCCGGTTTGGCATTGCACTGTCTTTATTCAACTACTTAATGGCCGGATCAATAAAGCCATGCGTAAACGAAGCTTCTGCGTGGCCGGTTGCGGTGATGCCGGAGGCTTCGAAGACCTCTGAGAGATCGGTCGCCGAAGCCGCCATCGGCAACAACGCTGCGCCTAGCACGGTGCCGGCCAGCGCGTAATAACGGAAGGGTGATGTCGTTTTCTGCATGGTTCTATCCTCATACTTCAGAGTAGTGAAGCGAGGACTGGTGCACGGGCAAAAATGGAAACCGTCACACAGCCAGTCCTGGCTGGATGAGGTCTCCCGGGCTTTTATCCCGCCGTGCGACCGGGCTGGTATTGGCCCGGCTGGCAGCTCTCGGACCAGACACACCGCTCACGCAGCGCCGGAACCCTAGCCACCAACTCGAGCTTTCCGACCGCAAAAGCCGCGCCAATTTTCGGCGAAATTGCGTGCATCTATTCGAAAATAGGAAATTCCGCCGCGCTTCCACCTCGCAGCGCCGGCATCGAACAGCGCCCGGCGATAACACTGGCCGAGCGCTGAGGAGTCCGCTTAGTGACGCAGCGTCGGATACCCTTCGACGAACACCCAGTCCGTTGCCTTCGCCGGCACGTGGCAGGTTTCGCAGTCTTTGTGGAAGTCGGTGGAGGCGTTCTTGCCCGGCGCCTTGGCGTCGAACAACGCCCAACCCCAGCCGTTGCCCCAACTGGCGTTATCGGCAAAACGGCCTTTGCTGTCTTTCACCATCACGAACCAGACTTTGTTATCGCCGGCCCATACGCCGGTGCCGGTGGTTTTGACGCCGTGCTCGACGGCACGGATTTCTTTGACCAGCGTCGCGCCATCCGGCCAATGGCCGGTCTTGCGGTAAGCGGCGGCGTCTGATGGCCGCGCGTAAACATCATGAAAGCCCTGGCCCGGCGCGCCTTCCTGGTCGATAACCCAGGAGCCGAGGTGCGTCCAACCGGTGCGGAAATCTTTTGGCAGACTGATACCGCCGTGGCCATCGACGTACGGCGAAAAGGCTTTATCGGCGGCGACAGCGGAGGCGCTGACCGCGATTGCAATCGCGAGCGCCGAAACGGTTTTGCGCAGCATGAAATCATCCTCAAATCGGTCGTTGCCGAATCGCAACGGCGCGAGTTTCGGCGCGCCGCGCTGGCCTGTCTGTCTGCCGGATGACAATTGCCGAGATTGGCAGCGGCTGGCGTCTGTACCAGACCGCGTCTGCAAGCCTAGTCGAGCAGCTTGGCGAATACCGAGCGCTGCTCGATGCAGATGTATTCGCGGGTGTAGGCAACGAGCTTTTCGCTGCGCCAGCGGTTCAGGGTTGCGGTGACCACCGGCCGGCTGACGCCGGATAGCTCGGCCAATTCTTGGTGCGTCAGCCGCACGTCGATTTCATGACCGTGCCGGCAGTGCTGGCCGCAGATTTCAGTGAGATCCAACAACACCGCCGCCAGCCGCGCCCGAACGTCCATAAACAGCAGCGCTTCCAAACGCTGTTCGAGCAAGCGCTGGCGCCGCGCCAGAGAAGCGATCACCGCCGCGCTATCGTCGGCTGAGGCGCGCAGCGCCGCCGGCTCCAGCCGCCGCAGCTGCACCGCGCCTTTGGCGACGGCGGACTCCGCGCTAACCGCCGCACCATCGAGCGCGCCAAACCAGTCCCCGGCTTTCAGCAGCGCGACGATGCCGCCACCGCCGCCGCGATTCAGCCGCGTCAGCTTCACGTAGCCGCGCAACACGCAGTACACCGCGCTGCAGGGCTCGCCTTGGCGGTAGATCAGGCTTTGATTGCGGAGGTTCATCGTGCGCGCAGTTTAGAGCCTGCCCCTCGTCGCGCAATCGCCGCGCTTGCGGACGCGGCGCCGCTGGCCTATCGTGGTGCGGACAAGCTGGGGGTGCCGGCGCGGCAACGCGCAAGGCTGAGAACAAACCCTTGGAACCTGACCGTCGCCGCGTTGCGGCCGGTGTAGGGAAGGCTTAGCGGCGATGTTGCGCGCGCGTCTTCCCGTTCTGCACTTTGAGGAAGAGCCATGAGCGTTGCCCCGAAAATCATCGCCGACCGCGTATCGGACGAACTCACCCAAACCCGCGCTGACGCGCTATCGGCCGAGGTCCGCACGCCGTTCCCGCGCAGCCAGAAAATTTACGTGGCAGGCTCGCGGCCGGATATCCGCGTGCCGATGCGCGAGATCTCGCAGACGCCGACGCGGCTGCACGGCCCGGACGGCGGCGAAGTCGCCAATCCGCCGATCACCGTATACGACACCAGCGGCCCGTACACCGATCCGGCCGTTGCAATCGATCTGCTCAAAGGCCTCGCATCGCTGCGCGCGAATTGGATCGCCGAGCGCGGCGACACCGAAGAACTGAAAGGCCCGACCTCGATCTTCGGCCGCATCCGCGCCGCTGACGAAAAAACCGCGCACCTGCGCTTCGGCCACATCCGCAAACCGCTGCGCGCCAAAGCCGGCGCCAACGTCAGCCAGATGCACTACGCCCGGCAAGGCGTCATCACGCCGGAAATGGAATACATCGCGATTCGCGAAAACATCCGCCTCGCCGAGCTGCACGAAAGCTACCAAGCCGCCGGCTACTTGCGCCGTCACGCCGGGCAGTCGTTCGGCGCCGTGGTACCGGAGCTGATCACGCCAGAATTTGTACGCAGCGAAGTTGCCCGCGGCCGCGCCATCATCCCGGCCAACATCAACCACCCGGAACTGGAGCCGATGATCATCGGCCGCAACTTCTTGGTGAAGATCAACGCCAACATCGGCAATAGCGCCGTCACCAGCTCCATCGCCGAAGAAGTAGAGAAGATGGTTTGGTCCACCCGCTGGGGCGGCGATACCGTAATGGACCTCTCCACTGGCAAGAACATTCACGAAACGCGCGAGTGGATTATTCGCAACTCGCCGGTGCCAATCGGCACCGTGCCGATTTATCAGGCGCTGGAAAAAGTCAACGGCAAAGCCGAAGACCTGACCTGGGAAATCTTCCGCGATACCTTGATCGAACAAGCCGAGCAAGGCGTGGACTACTTCACGATCCACGCCGGCGTGCGCCTCGCTTACATTCCACTAACCGCCGACCGCGTCACCGGCATCGTCAGCCGCGGCGGCTCGATCTTGGCCAAATGGTGCTTGGCGCATCATCAAGAAAACTTCCTGTACACGCATTTTGCAGACATCTGCGAAATCATGAAGGCCTACGATGTTTCGTTCAGCCTCGGCGACGGCCTGCGCCCCGGCTCGATTGCCGACGCCAACGACGCCGCCCAATTCGGCGAACTGGAAACGCTCGGCGAGCTGACGCAAATCGCGTGGAAGCACGATGTTCAAGTCATGATCGAAGGCCCCGGCCACGTGCCGATGCAGATGATCAAAGAGAACATGGACAAGCAGCTGGTGGACTGCGACGAAGCGCCGTTCTACACGCTCGGGCCGCTGACCACCGACATCGCGCCCGGCTACGACCACATCACCAGCGGCATCGGCGCCGCGCAAATCGGCTGGTACGGCACCGCGATGCTCTGCTACGTCACGCCGAAAGAACACCTCGGCCTGCCGGATAAAGACGACGTCCGCGAAGGCATCATCACCTACAAAATCGCCGCCCACGCCGCCGACCTCGCCAAAGGCCACCCAACCGCGCAGCTGCGCGACAACGCGCTCTCCAAAGCCCGTTTTGAATTCCGCTGGGAAGACCAATTCAACCTCGGCCTGGACCCGGAAAAAGCCAAGGAATTCCACGACGAAACCCTGCCGCAAGAAGGCGCCAAACTCGCCCACTTCTGCTCGATGTGCGGCCCGCATTTCTGCAGCATGAAAATCACCCAAGACGTACGCGACTACGCCGCCAAACAAAACCTCGAAGAAACCGATGCGCTGCGCAAAGGCCTTGAAGAGAAAGCGGCGCAGTTCAAGGCGATGGGGGCGGAGGTTTATCGGCGTACCTAGCAGCGTCATCAACAGTGGCGTTTGAGCCCAACCAGGGCTCGGACGCCACCATTTAAGGGACGTGGCGAGCGTTCAGCCCAGCACCGCTCACAGCGTCACCGCCAAGACACCCAAAAAAACCACCGTGCCAAGTGCAGGACTTCGATTAACATCGAAGCACTCGAAAAATTCCTCGTCGGTACATGGACAGTTCCCCCGATCCCGCTCAGGCGACACAGCAGCAGATCATCCGCCAGCTGGATCGCAACCGCGTGCGCCACAGCGCCAGCGGCGATGCTTTTGTCGTATCGGTTTATGGCGAGTGGGGCATTGGCAAAACGCGCTGCCTAAAAGCGCTATGCCGCCATTACGACGAAGGACTGGACAGACTGTTTGCGCTGCCAGAGCTACCAGCGGATGAGTCGCTGGTCGTGCCGGTGTTTTTTGAAGCCTGGCGTTACGAGCACGAAGAACATTTGGTCGTGCCGCTGCTGAAAACAATCCAACACCAGCTTCTCGCCGTCGGCAAAAAATTGGCGGCCGCAGAAAAAGCCGGCCGCGGCGAACACGGAGAAAATGCGGCGGCACTGAAAGCAGTCGGCGGCAAAGTTTTCGAGGCCGGCAAAACTGTAGGGCTGATTGCATTGGCGCTGGCCAAAGGCATCAAATTCAAGTTTTCGGTGCTGGGACTCGGCGCCGAAATTACCGGCAAAGATATCAGCGATGCGCTGTCTAAAGGGCTCGACGGCGGCAATCCAGATCCCGAGCCGGCGACGCCGGGCGCCGATGGGACCGCTTTGGAGAAATTCACCGAAACGCAGGAGTCGCTGTACTACGAAAGCGACCGCATTCTGCGGGAATTGACGGGAGCCGATGTACGCAATAACACCGCTACGCTGACGTTCGTTCTGCTGATTGACGACCTGGACCGCTGCCTGCCGGAAAAAGCAGTGCAGGTGTTGGAATCGGTCAAATTGTTTCTGAACGTGCCGGGCTTTGCATTTGTGTTGGCGGTGGACGACGAAGTGGTCGAGCGCGGCATCGCGCACCGCTACAAAGACTATCTGCAGCCAGACGCCAAACATAATGGCAATGGCAATAGTAATGGCCACTCGGCGCCAATCAGCGGCGCCGAATACCTGGAAAAGATCGTCCACCTGCCGGTGCATCTGCCGCGCTGGACCGAGGCCCAGGCGCGGGCTTTTCTGCAACAGAATTACCCGGATTTATTCGGCACGGTGGCGGAAAGCCCAGCGGCCGATGCTGCGGCCAAAAACACTGATAAAGACGAAGGCGCAGTCGATAATGGGCAGGCGAAGAATCGGCAAGACCCTGCCAAGAATTCTGATAACAAAGCGCTGCTGGACCTCGTTGTTGCCAGCATTCCGCTCGTGCCGCGCAAGCTCGTCCGGCTTGCCGAAGCGCTGCAACATCATCATCAGCAGTTCGTCAGCCTCGGCGCTGCTGCGCATTGGCAGCCAAGGCACATGGCGCGGTTGATCGCATTGCAGCAGTTGTATCCAGCGCTGTACCGGCACATTCGACTCCGACCAGCGCGCTATTGGCGGATGTTTAGCGTCAGCCGAAACTGGCTGGACGAACCGTATACGCTCGACGAGGGCGCCGGTAACTCCCTGCGCGGGCTTCAGGATTTATTTAAGGATGGGAAGCTCAGTGATGAAGCACACGATAAACTTGCCAGTCCCGACCAGCTCTGGGAGCAATTGACGCTACTGGAAAAAATCCAGTCCGCCAAACAGGTCCGCGGCGCGCCAGATCCGATAACTCTATTCAAGGATCGCAACTCAGAAGAAAAGTTGGTCCAGGCGGCGGACTTTGATCTGGCTCAAGATGCCGACTGTTGTAATGGCAGCACCCGCACATTCGCCGACCTCTACCTGCACTGCGTGGCACCGCCAGCCGCCAAAATAGCGGCCGCCGCGCCGGCCTATGGCCAAGCGCTGCCGCGCGCTCAGATCGACGATATTGCCGACTTTGTCAGCGGGTTCTGCAGCATCGACAATGTCGGCCGTCGGGAACTCATTGAAACCGGCGCGCTCGTCGGCAAACGCCTACCGGACGCCGCGATGTCAGCTCTGCTCAAGCAGCTTACTGACACCCGCTACACGCAGTTGCTAAGTAATTTGGATTGGCTAAGTGACTGCGCCCGGATTATGAGCCCGGAACAATTGCTGCAGCTCTACATTGAGCACAAGGTGCTGGAAAAAACCTACAACGAACACGGAGCCGCCGCATGACCGAAAAAGCCGCCCCGGCGAAGTTCGTGGCCGCGCTGCAATTGCTAACGCGCAGTTGGAACCCGCCGCACCAACTGCCCAAAGCGCTCAATGTGGAACTGCCTTTCGTATCAGTTGCTACACAGTATGCAGGTGCATATCTGCGTGGCCTTTCGGAACGCGAACTCGCCAAACTTAGCCAATGGGTGGCTTGCGATATTCGAGGCCCTGGCATGCCGTGGTTAGCTCAGCTTTCCGGTGCACAAATCGAGCGCAATAATGCCCTGTCGCTCCGTGCTGATTTGCAAGCCGCCGAAGCAGAACCCAAAAAACCTTGGCCCTCATTATGCGCCCCACACGCCATGGACGCAGGCCATTATGGTTCCGTGCTCGGGATTGCTCTCAGTCAAGATGGCCGCTGGCTCGCGAGTGCCGGAGAAGATGGAACTGTCCGACTATGGGTCCTTAGCGCAGATGGCGCCGCGCGCGAAATTAGACGGCTGGAGGGACATTCCAACGCTGCTTATGGCGTTGCGATTAGCGGCAAACGTGGTTGGCTTGCGAGTGCCGGTGGAGATGGGACAGTTTTGATATGGCGCCTTACGGATGGAAACGAAAAAAATCAACCGCAGGCCTTTGACAGCGATAGTGCGGCCAGGAGCATCGCGTTCAGCCTAAATGGCAGTAGGCTTGCAAGCGGCAGCGACGACGGAACGATTCGGATTTGGACATTTAGCGAAGCCGATGGCCCAGATCAACACTTCAGAACTCTAAAAACACCAAAATCGACCCAGAGCGGCCCTCTGGTACGAAGTGTCAACTTTAGCCCTGACGGTGATTGGCTCGCCAGCGGCGGTGATGACGGGATCGTATATCTTTGGTCATTACTTGCGAAGGAACCAACTCCAATATCTTTAAAGGGCCACCGAAGTCGGATACGGAGCCTGTCGTTTAGCCCCGATCCACAACGTCCGTGGCTCGCAAGCGGCGGCGATGACGGTAAAGTACTTTTGTGGGGTCTTCGCGATAAAGACCATCACACCCTGATCACGTCGCTTGAAGGCCACATCCGCGCAGTTCGTAGCGTCGCCTTTAGCGGTGATGGCCGGTGGCTTGCTAGCGGTGGCGATGATGGAATCATCCGCCTTTGGGATCTGGGCCCCGATGGCCGAGCGCAGGCGGCACGCGTTGATGTCAAAGGCCATCTAGGATCGGTTCGGAGCGTGCGGTTTAGTCTAAAGGATCGCTGGCTCGCCAGTACGGGCGAAGACTGGACGGTGCGTCTATGGGCGCGCAACAGCGAGGGCTTGGTCCGCGAGCCCGAAACAACACGTCTTCAGGGTCGCGACGGCGGGATTCGCAGCGTGGCATTCGACCAGACAGGGGGGTGGCTCGCCAGCGGCGGTGAAGACCGCATAGTACGCTTTTGGAAATTGGACTCTGATAGTGGCTTTGGGAAATTGGACTCTGATAATAAAAAAAGCCTGATTGTTCACGAATTCGGCTCAGCCATAAGCCATCTCGAAGCGATTCGCAGCATGGCCTTGAGCCCAAATGGCCAATGGCTTGCTGTTGCGGGCGAAGAGTCGACAATATACCTTTGGTTAATCAGCCCCAGCAACGCGCCTATCCCATTGGCTGGACTTCAAGCACATTCAGATCGGGTACGGCACGTTGAATTCAGCCCGAAAAATCGCTTTTTGCTCAGTGTAGACAAAGAAGGCACCATCATTCTCTGGGCGATGCGTGACGGCGCCCCGGCCCGCGTTCCGATGCAACCGGACCGCCATCCAGGCAGCTTCGGAAGAGCTGCGTTTAGTCATGACGAGCACCGCTTAGCCGTCGGGAGCCGTGACGGAACCGTACATTTGTGGACGCTGGACGACAATGGGGCGACCTATGAACGGAAACTCAATGGCGTTCGGCCTAATCAGCCGAGAAACCCGGACCAAATCTGCAGTCTCGCATTTAGCCCTGATGGTATGTGGCTGGCATGCGGAGATAAGTATGGCGTCTTACGCCGGTGGAAATTAGCATCTGGAAATGACGCCGATGGCCAAGAAGAGCGACAGATCGCCCACACTGGCGAAATTCGGACCGTGGCATTCAGCTCAGACGGGAAGTGGCTCGCCAGCGGCGGCGCAGACCGAAACATCCTATTATGGGATCTCACAAATCCTAATTTAACAAACCAAAATCCGGCAAAATTAGAAGGTCACCGTGGGGGCTTGCGTTGCTTAGCGTTTAGGCCGGGGGCCGAGATGATGCTCGCTAGTGTCGGGGACAACGGCACCATTCGACTGTGGGAACGCGAGGAAAATGGGACTTGGGTTAACAAAACGGTTGTTTGTCCTCCATACTGTTTTATCCGCTTCGACGACAAAGATTCTTGGCACCTCCGCCGTAGTGACGGCCAACCGTGGCAGACGACTAAAAACGAGCGTGGAGAAACTCTGCCCGCGGACCCGATTCTCTACGAATGGCTGTGGTTTACCGATCCAGAATGGGGCTCCTACCCGGCGTTCGACGTGCCACCAGACTGGCTAGAGTGGAGCGCGGATTACCGAACGTTGACCGTGGCCAAGGCGCCGCATGCGCCGGAGGAACTCAGCGCCTGGCTGCAGGCATTGGACGGTACAACCGAAACCAGCGGCGAGTAACCAGCCGCATGCTGCGCTGGCGGGCTTAGAGTTTCGGAATCCGAATCCGGCTGACCATCAACGAGCCGGAGGCGGCGAACATCAGCACCAGCGGGTGCAGCGTCAGCGGGCCGATTTTTATGGCGCCGAACCATAGCGCGGGGCCGATGGCGCCTTGTACGGCGGCGGCGGCCAGCGCGAGCACCAGCAGCAGCGAAGTTGGGATCGGCGTGCCTTCAAAGTATTTCACTTTGTCGCCGCCGGCCGATAAGGCCTCGGCGGTGACGTTATAGCGCGCCAACCGCGAGACGCCGCAGGCGACGAAGTAACCGAGCACGATGCGGTCGATCCCGCCTTGCATGCCGCAGCCGTAGGCGATGGCGGCCGGGGCAACGCCGAACGAGATGACATCGGCCAGCGAATCCAGCTCGCGGCCGAGCACCGAGCTTTTGCGGCGCCAGCGGGCGATGCGGCCATCGAGGATGTCGAACACCAGCGCGGCGACGATCAGCGCGCAGGAAAAGTAGATGTGGCGGATGTCGTCCGACTGCAGGTAGCTCATCATCGAAAACAGCGCGCCGACGCCGCAGACGGCGTTGGCGAGCGTGAACCAGTCGGCGAGGTGAAACTCGCGGATCATCGAAAACGGTTTGTGTGCGCTCATCTACCCAGCTTAGCGCGATGCGCGCGCGGCGGCGCGGCGGCAAAAAAGAGCCGGCTCGCGCCGGCCCACAACACCCCCTTTGATCGTTGGTTCAGCCGTGCGCCAGCACGAAGGCGCGGACGGCGCTGGCGTCGTAACCGAGTTCGCTGGTCCAGCCGTCGGTGGCCAAGGCGTTGACGTAGAGGTTTTCGCTGAAGCCGGCCACCGGGCAACCATCAACAGCGCACCCAGGCGGCAGGTTGTCGTTCAACAGGTGGGCGATCGAAACCGCGACCGGGCTCGGATTGGTCGCGATCAGCGGTGCGCCGCTGACAATGGGAACAGTTGGCACGCTGGCGGTGCCACGAACAACGCCGAACGTGTAGTTGGCAAAGCCGTTCGGGTGCAGCGTGCGCCATGCCAGCGTGACGGAGTCGCCGGCCTGATAGGTGAGCACGCCGCAGCAGGGGTCCGCCGCGGCGGCGCCGATCGTTGGCGCGTCAATCGCGGCGTAACAGCGGTTGTTATCAACGTGCAGCGTGATGATCATGCTGTTGCCGTGCACCAGGCCGAGCGTGGCGGCATCGACGGTATTGATGGCGCCGCCGGCGTCCGGGTCTTCCGGCACCGCGTAGACGATGCCGAGCGCGGCGATATCGACCGGCTGGCCGTGGCCATCGAACAGATCCACTTTGATCTGATACGGGCCGCCGACGTCGCTGCCGACGAGCACGCCGTTGCCGTCGTAATGGCTGCCGGGCGCGATATCGGTGCTCGGCATTTTGGCGCTGGCGAAGTGCTCGCGGATTTGCGAGATGTCCGGCGGCGTATCCCAAACTCCAGCCGGTGCGACCGATGGAAAGGGAATGGCGAATAAGTTCGGCACTTGGTGGCCGCCGCCATCGTTAACGTTCAGCGGCCCCAGCGTTTGCGGCGACCAGACCGGCAGGTTGCCGGCCATCGTCGTGACATCGTGGCGATAAAAATGATGCACCTCGCCGGCCAGCGGCAGGAACGTTCCGGTGCTGCCGCGCCGCCACGACAGTTGATAGTAGCGAACGCCAGCGGCTTCGAGTTCATTGGAGAACTCCAAACGCGGCAGCAGCAGGCCGCCGAATGGCGCGCCGCCGTCGGTCAGGCCGCGATTCGCCGCGGTGACGCTGCCGGCCAGATTCGGCGATGCGCCGTAGATGTGATTCAAGCCGAGGCCGCCAATCGCCATGAATGCGACCCAGCGGTTCTTGCCGTTCGGGCCAATGATCGGCGGGCACGGCGCGCAGGTTTGCGCCCAGGGGCTGGACGTGTACAGGTTAACTTCGGTGCCGCATTGATAATTCCACCAGGTGTGGCAGGCAATCGGCGTCGGCGCGTAAATATAGACATCGAGAAAGCCGAACAGCTTTTGTGTGGCTTTGAAGTAGAGATCCGGCACATCGTGGTTATTGCAGCCTTGGAAGAACAGCGTTTGGAAATGGCCGCATTGATCGGTATGGGCGGTGGCCACCCGCTGGGTGGTGACAAAGCGCGGATAAAACAGGCAGAGCAGCGGCCGGATGAGTACCGCGTGGTCGATCAACGCCTGTTGAAATTGCAGCGCGCTGCCGGCTTGGGCAGCAAAGCGCAAGCCGCTGGCGCTGCTCAATTGGCCCAAGGTTTCGGCGGCGGCAGCGTTGAAGGAATGGCCGGTATCGCGTGCCGCTTGCAGCATCGCGGTGCGCGCGAACGGCGCCGGATCCGGGCCGGGAATGGGTTCCGGGAACGGGATCGGCTGCGGGTTCAGAATGATCTCACGCAGTTTGTCGATAATCGCAATCGGCAGCTTCGGGATGATGATCCAGATCGGGTCAACTTCATAAACTTCGACGGTGGCGTTGCACACCGGAAAGTTCACATACTTGCCGCCAATCAGCACCCGTTTGTAGAGGTTGCCGCGGACAAAGCAGGCGCTGCGCAGCCAGCAGTTCCAGATCGGCGGGAAAATCGGCACGACGAGCGACTGCCGCTGCGTGCCGACATCGAGCCGTAAATGTTGCTCTACTGCGCCGCGCCGGATGAGTTCGTCGTAGCTCGGCGCTTTCTCATCGAGCTTGGGGCCAATTAATACGCGCAGGTTGGTGACGGTTGTGACCGGCGGCAGGCGCAACACCGCGCCGTCTTTACCGTCCAGCGCCGTCGCGCTGAGCAAGCGGCCTTCCGAGGAAAAAGCGTAGGCCACCACGGCCGGCAGCTTATCCGAACGGTCAGCGTTTTCTAATTTCACGCTGACACTAATCTCCAGCGCATTGGAATCTTTTGTAGCCATCGTCGCACCTCGCAGCTTTATCGTTAGTTGGAGCCGTAGCAGGTGGTCCTACTACGGCGCTCACTGTGGTCGCATTGGCCGGATTTTTTTGTGCGCTAGTTCCATTTACGACGGCCAGCGTGTGTGCGAAGCGCCCAAGCTGAGACCGGACGCACGCGGCAAGATATTGATTAAGATGAAAATAAAAATGGAAAAAAGACAACCCCGACATTGCAGTTCCGTACGCAGCGACGTACGCTCGGGGCCGCGAAAGGCAATGCTTGGGAGGCGACATGGTCAACCTCACCGTCACCGCTGCACGCGCCTGCTTCTACCGGCTGCTCGACGACGCCGCGGCTACGCACCAACCCATCTACATCATCGGCAAACGCCATAACGGCGTGTTGATCGCCGAAGAAGACTGGTTGCGGATACAGGAAACGCTCCATTTGCTTTCGGTGCCGGGCCTGCGTGAGTCGATCCGGCGCGGCCTGAACGTGCCGCCGGAAGAATGCAAACCGAGTATCGATTGGTGAGCTGGACGCTCGTTTACACGCCGCGCACGGTGCGCGACGCGCAGAAAATCAAAGCCGCCGGCCTGCAAACTGAAACGCAGGCGCTGCTGCGGCGGCTGCAGATTGATCCTTCCATCGGTGGCCGCGCCGTGCCGCTGGTCGGCGATTTAAGCGGTGCCTGCGCGTGCCGGATTAGTTTTCAGCATCAATTGATTTATCAAGTTTTGCAGGCGCGGCACACGGTGAAAGTCATCCGCTTATGGACGCTCGCGGAATGAGCGATTGGGCATTTTAGAGCTGAGAAATGCCAGCTTTAGTTTGATCGTCGATTAATCGTATCCGCTGATCTGGCCACTTGCGGATATCAGCATTCCCTGTGGTGAGATTGTTCCAGAACGGTTACACGTCTGCCGGGCTGTCTATTGGATAGCGTCGGCACTATCGCTATTGCGCCACCAAAGGAATTGGATATGGCCCAGGGAAGAGAGCTGCAGGATCAGCCCCGAAGCACCGCAGGCCGATTATCGCCATGGCTCGCAATCGTCATCGCCGCCGTGCTATATGGCTTGCTACATAAACTCGCCGCGCAACCGGCCGGCGCCGCGCCGAAAGATGTTGCCGAACTCGGCAGCTTCGCTAGCCGGGCAATGATGCGGCAGTTCGCCTACTTATTCCAATACCTGTTGCCGCTGTCGTTGCTCCTTGCCGCGCTCAAAGGATTTGCCGGGCGCCTGCATCGGCGCCGGCTGCTGGAGGAAACGGCGCGCCGGGCCGAAGCCAGCGCCTTACTGAATCTAAGTTGGCAGGATTTCGAACGGCTGGTCGGCGAAACCTTTCGCCGCCGCGGCTACGCCGTGCAGGAAACTAGCGCCGGCGCCGATGGCGGCGTTGATCTGATTCTCGACAAAGACGGCGAAAACTACTTCGTGCAGTGCAAGCGCTGGCGCGCGACGAAAGTCGGCGTTGAGGTGGTGCGCGAGTTGTACGGCGTTATGGCCGCACAAGGCGTGGCGGGCGGCTTTGTCGTCACCGCCGGCACGTTTACCAATCCGGCGATACGCTTTGCCAGCGGCAGGAATATCGATTTGATCGACGGCCGGGGCTTGATGGTGATGTTAAAGGGCAATCTGCCTACGCCAGCTGCAGCAAGCCCAGCGCCGCCAGCCGCCGCGACCGCGCCGCGCAAAACCGCAGCCACCGTGGTGACCCTACAGCAGCCCGTGATTCTGGCCGCCGGGACCGATCCGGTGCCCGAATGCCCGGTTTGCAAAGCGCCAATGATCCGCCGCATCGCCCGGCAAGGCTCCAACGCCGGCCGTGCGTTCTGGGGCTGCCGGCAGTATCCGCAATGCAACGGCGTGCGGCCTATCGCGGTTCGGGAAGCGGCTGCGTAAACTTTGGCCCCCCATTGGCTGGCGTTCGCGCGTGGACTGTCGACGAACGCGCCGCATTTCCAGCTAAGCTCGTAGCATCGCCCGTCGCCGGGTATTCAGGCACACGCCATGCCCGATGCTTCATCGATAACACTCACCGCCGCTGATGGCGCCCGCGCGGTTATTTCGCCGTTTGGCGCGCACGTGCTCTCCTGGCAGCCAGCGGGTGGCGGCGAGCAGTTGTTTCTCAGCCGCAGCGCCGTGCTCGACGGCAGCAGGCCGATCCGCGGCGGCGTGCCGGTGATCTTTCCGCAGTTCGCAGGTGAAGGGCCATTGCCCAAGCATGGCTTTGCCCGGACCTCGTACTGGCAGTTCCTTCGCGAAGAAACGGCAGACAACGGCAGCGCCATTGCCTACTTTGGGCTGCGCGATAACGCCGCAACGCGGGCGCTGTGGCCGCATCCGTTTGCCGCGGAATTGGCGGTAACCGTCGGCGGCGCAGCGCTGCGCGTTGCGCTGGAAATCCATAACACCGGCAGCGAAGCGTTCGCGTTTACCGCCGCGCTGCACACGTATCTGGCGGTTGCGGACAGCGCGGACGTCGAAATCATCGGCCTCTCAGGACTGGGCTTTCGCGATACCGCAAACGGCAATGTCCGCGGCGAGCAACACGAAACGGCGCTACGCATCGCCGGCGAAGTTGATCGCATTTACTTTGACGCGCCAGCACACCTACAGCTACGCGAGCCGGGGCGGACGCTGGAACTATCTGCCGTCGGCTTTCCTGATGCCGTGGTGTGGAACCCCGGCGCGGTGGCGGGCGCAGCGCTGGGCGATCTCGAACCTGGCGGTTATGCGCGCATGCTGTGCATCGAGCCGGCGGTGATCGGCCGGCCGATGTTGCTGGCGCCGGGCGCGACGTGGCGCGGCGGCCAAGGCTTGCGCGTTATCTAAACACCGCAGTCAGCGTTTCTTGCTGTCGTCACGACTGCTGTGCTTGCCAGACTTGCTGGCTTTGTCCGCCGTTTTGTCGCGCAGCTTCGGCGCCTTGGTTTCCAGCCGCGCTTGTTGCTGCTGCGCCAGTTCGCCACGCAGCTTGCGGTAGTTCGCCAGCCGCGCTGGCGGCAGGCCGGACGTCACGGCGCAGCCGGGCTCTTGCTCGTGGCGGCAATCGCGGAAGCGGCAGTGTTGCGCCAGCGCGCGGATGTCGTCAAAAGCATCGGCGGCCACGTCTTCATCGCCACCGAGACGCAGCTCGCGGATGCCGGGGGTATCGATCAAGCAGGCGCCGCCCGGCAGCAGCCGCAGCGTTCGCGTGGTGGTGGTATGGCGGCCGCGGTCGTCATATTCGCGCGTGCTGCCGGTGCGCTGCGCTTCGGCGCCGAGCAGGGTATTCATCAGCGTGGACTTGCCGACGCCAGACGAGCCGAGCAACACCAGGGTCTGCCCTTCGGCGAGATACGGCGCGAATACGCGCAGCACCGCGGGCGTGCGGGCGTCGAGCAGGTAAACCGCAGCATCGCCGGCGAGCATCGCGATTTCTTGCCGCCGGGCTTCGAGGTCTTCGCAGCGGTCCGGCTTAGTCAGCACGATCAGCGGCGCGACGCTAGCGGCGCGCACCATCAGCAGGTAGCGCTCCATGCGGTTCGGGTTGTAGTCACCGTCCAGGGCCATGACCAGCACCGCGGTATCAACGTTGGCGACGATGCGCTGCACGCCGTTTTCGCCGCGGCTGCGCTGCAATAAGCTGCTGCGCGCCAGCCGCTCGCTGATGTAAAGGCTGCCGCCGTCTTCGACCACCAACACCCAATCGCCGACGGCGAGACCATCGCCGGCCTGTTCCAATCGGTCGAATAAGGCGGGCAGCGGTAAGGTCCGTAGGAGTGCTACGCCATCGTGCACAACGCAATGGCCGCGGTGTTGCTCGACGATACGCGCCGGGCGGCCCGCAGTGTCTGCGGGCAGCTGGGCAAGGGCCTGAGCGCAAAGTGCGTTCCAGCCGATGCTGCGCAGGCCGGACGGAAGGGCTTCAGCGTCGGCGTGCGTATTCAAACGCAGACGCAGGCCAAAGGCGCGCGTAAACCGGAAGCGCGGCTAAATCGTGGCATTGCGGCAGTCCATCGGCATCCTGATTGTGGCGGGCATGGCCGGCATGTTAGCCGCTGCATCGAGCCCCGCCTATCGCAGCGCCGCACAGCGGGCACGCCTTGGGTATCCTAGCCGTTGAATTTAACCGCTTGAGCATTGCCCATGATCGTCACCCCGCTTTACGCCGGCCTGCTGGCGCTGTGGTTTCTGGTATTGAGCGTGCGCGTGGCGCGCAATCGCGGCAAGCGCCAAGTCAGCCTCGGCGATGGCGGCGATACGATGCTGCAGCGGATGATCCGCGCGCAGGGTAATTTTGCTGAATACGTACCGATGGTGTTGGTACTGCTGGTAATTCTCGAACTCAGCCACTTTTCGACCTACGTTCTACACGGCCTCGGCATTGCGCTGGTGCTCGGTCGCTTGTTGCACGGCTATGCGCTGGGCTTTTCGAAACAATTTATGTTCGGCCGGGTTTTCGGCACAGTTTTAACGTTCGCAACGTTGTTGATCGCCGGCCTGCTGTGCATCTATCAAGGCGTGCTCGGCCTGCAGTTGCAGTAGCGTGAAGCCGTACTCGGAAGCCTGCGCGCGCAATAGCGCGCCGATTTTGGCCGTGCTGCGCGCGTATTTTGACGATCGCCAACGCGTGCTCGAAATCGGCAGCGGCACCGGCCAGCACGCGGTGCATTTCGCCGCGGCGATGCCGTGGCTGCAATGGCAGACCAGCGATCGCGCTGAGAATCTCGACGGTATCCGCGCGTGGCTCGACGAAGCCGCGCTGCCGAACACGCCGGTGCCGCTGCAGTTGGATGTCGATGACAGTGCCTGGCCGCTTCCCGCGCGCTACGACGCCGCCTACAGCGCCAACACGCTGCACATCATGAGCTGGCCGCAGGTTGTGCAGTTGTTTGCGCACTTACCGGCCACACTCAACTCCGGCGCGAAACTCGTGCTGTACGGCCCGTTCAACTACGGCGGCAAGCCGAGCAGCGAAAGCAACGCCCGCTTCGATGCCTCGTTGCGCGCCAATGTCGCCACGCGCGGCATTCGCGATTTCGAAGCAGTTGCCGAATTGGCCACGGCTGCCGGCTTCAGCTTGCTCGAAGACCGCGAAATGCCGGCGAACAACCGCTGCCTGATCTGGCAATACCGCAGCGCGTGAAGACCGCTCCGTGCCATTGCGGCGATCCGCGCGGCTACGCGCTGTGCTGCGCACCGCTGCACGCGGGCGCCGCGGCCGGCAGCGCAGAGGCACTAATGCGTTCGCGCTACAGCGCCTACGTGCTCGGCTTGGCGCCGTATCTGATGGCGAGCTGGCATGCCAGCACACGGCCGGCGGCGCTGGATCTCGATGACGCCGCCGGCAGCCGCAAATGGCTGGGGCTGAGCGTACGCAGCCACGCCAGCGCCGGGGACACGGCGACCGTCGAATTCATCGCCCGTTATCGCATCGGCGGCGGCAGCGCGCAGCGCTTGCACGAGCGCAGCCGTTTCGTGCGCGAAGGCGGCCACTGGTATTACGTCGATGGCACGTTCCCCGCCGCCGGCTAACGGGGCGATAATGCCGCGCGCCTTTCCCTGCTGAAGAACTTGCCATGACCTCAACGCTGCGCTGCGAAATCATTCCGGTAACACCGTTCCAGCAGAACTGCACGCTGATTTGGGATACGGCGACGATGCGCGGTGCGCTCGTCGATGCTGGCGGCGAGCCAGAACGGCTGCTGGCGCAGGTCAAGAAGCACGGCGTGAAATTGGAAAAACTGCTGGTGACGCACGGCCATCTCGATCACGCAGGCGCCGTTGCTGACCTCGCCGAGCAACTGCAGCTGCCGATCGAAGGCCCGCATCCAGACGATGCGTTCTGGATCGACGGCATGCCCGAAGCCGCGCGCAACTACGGCTTTCCGCCGGCCCGCAGCTTTACGCCCGGACGCTGGCTGCAACAAGGCGATACCGTGACCGTCGGCGGTCTGAGTCTGGACGTGCTGCACTGCCCTGGCCACACGCCCGGCCATGTGGTGTTTCACCACGCGCCGTCAAAACTCGCGCTGGTCGGGGACGTGATTTTCCAAGGCTCGATCGGCCGCACCGACTTCCCGCGCGGCAACCACGCCGACTTGATCAACGCCATCCGCAACCGCCTATTTCCGCTCGGCGATGACATCACCTTTGTCCCCGGCCACGGCCCGGTGTCGACGTTTGGCGCCGAGCGCAAGAGTAATCCTTACGTCTCCGATCGCGCCGTTGGCCGCTGATTTCGCGACAGCCTTCTGCCGTGCCAACAAAAAAAGCCCGGCAAATAGCCGGGCTTTTTATTCACATCGCGCTTACTTAAAGCGAGCGGAAATACCGCCGTACCAGAAGCGGCCGATGTTATCGAAGATCGCATTGGCGCCACCGGTACCGACTTGACCCAGCGGACCGTTCTCGCCAAACGCGTTGTTAACGCCGCCGTAGACTTCGAAAATTTTGTTGACTTCGTAGCCTACGCTGAAGTCCGTATAGAGCTTGACCCCGGTGAAGATCGGGTTGCGCTGATTCGGATTGGCGTCATAAGACTGACGCGTCGTCGGTCCGATGATCTGGTTATCGATCAAATGCGTACGCGCCGTGAACCGCAGCGGTTTGTACTTGTAGGTTGAGGTGAACTGGAATTCCCAATTCGGATTGCCCAGGATGCCGTTGTACTGCTCGTTGGTCGATTCATTCTGGAACGGGAAGAATTTGCTCGACAGCAACCGCGTGCCCTGCGCCTGCAGGCTTAAATTGCCGCCAACACCCGGCACCTTGAACTGATAGCTGACATCGATATCGAGTCCGCGGGCTTGGAGTTTTTGCAGGTTCTGCAACGTCTGCGTGATGAAAATAATTTCGTTCGGCTGGTTCGGATCGCTGCCAGGAGCACGTACCGCACGCGCACAGAACTCATTGTTGACGCCGCCAACGGCATCAACGCAGCGGTTCGCGATTTGCTGGCCGCTGGTCGATGCGATGACGTCGTCGATATCAATCGACCAGTAGTCCACCGCAAAGCCGAAGTTCTTGACCCAACGCGGCGTCAGCACAACGCCGGCGGTGTAGGTCTTGCTGCGTTCTTCGGATAACCCGGTGTTGCCGCCAGAAACGCCTTGGCGGGTGGCGTTGACGTTAGAGACGTAGTCATCCGGAATGCCGAGCGCTCTACAGTTTGCGTCTCGGACCGCACGGTTCGGCGCCGTGGTACGGAACTGCAGCGAGCAGGGGTCGTTGATCGCGAAAAAGTTTTGGCTCTGCGGCGAAAACAGCTCGCCGATGTTCGGCGCACGCAGCGCCTTGGAATAGGTGCCCCGGAAGAGCACATCTTCGGTTGCCGTCCAGGCAGCCCCGATTTTGTAGCTGACCCCGGTGCCAATCGTGCTGTAATCAGCGAAGCGTGCAGCGGGCGTAATCGTGAAATTCTTAATGCCGATCACGTCTTTGACCAGCGGAATATCCAATTCGGCATAGCCTTCCGCGACGTTGTACTTGCCGCCGGAACCTGGAATGACGTTGAGGAAGGTTGCACCGGTTGCCGCCAGCGCGTCGGTAGTTTGCTGGCTGGACTCGTTACGGAATTCAAACCCCGCCGCGCCGGCGATCGGCCCTGCCCAGAGGCTGAACAGTTTGCTGTTGGTGATCGACCCAGTCAGCACCGACTGTTCGATGACCGTTGATGATTGCGCACGGCTGTTGAAATAAGCGGCAGCGGCCGGGCTAATGGCGCCATCGCCGAACACGCTGGTCGGCACGCAGTTCGCGGCATCGCTCACTGATGCACGGCGACCGCCGGTGCCATCGTTACGCTGCGTCCCTGGGACGATCGCGTTGTTCGGATCAAGTGTCGAGCGACAAACGATATTGCCGCTGCTGTCGCGCACGGCGTCTGTCGACAAGAAGAAGCGGTCGTTAATCCGATTATTCAAGTTGTCACGCCGCTCCGAAGTACGGCCGTAATTCCCGGAAATACTGTAATCCCAGCTCCCAAACACGGTGCCGTCGAAGCCGAGCACCAAGCGCGAGGTTTCGCGACTGACGTCTTCGCCACGGAAACCGGCATCGAAGTTCAGGCGCGTGACATTCAGCGAGGTCAGGCCGTTGGCGTCGAGCAACGCGCCGAGTTCCGGAGAAACATAGGCGTTGTCTCGGGCAATGCGGATCGGCCGGCTATTGCTGGTCGGATTGTTATTGCCAGCATCAAACGAAGGCTGCGTCTGCGTGAACGTTTTGGTTCGCGCGTATTTCCCTTCGGCGAAGAAGCGCGCGTAATCGGTAACTTTGTAGCTGAATAGCGTGTTGAAATTGTAGGTATCGAAGTCAGGCTGTAGATCGGTATGGCGGCGACTATCGAAGTAGTCGCAGTTCTGACAGACCGTGCCGGCCACCGAGCGCGTGCCATCGGCCAGGCTGCCGATGTTTTCCAAACGGAACGTGCCGTCTGGATTGAAAACGTACGCGGTTCCAGTGTTGGCGTTGTTGGTGGTGGTAAAGCGGCCACCGGCGGTAATCGCATAATTGCCGCCATTCAACACAATGTTTTGCGTGTTAAACGGGTCGTTAGGATTGACGATTGTCGCGGTTTGAATACGCGTTGCTTTGCGCTCCGTGGCAACCAAGCGATCCTGCTGCGTGGTTTCGAACGAAATCACCGCGTTGCCAAGGTCGCCGTCGAAATTGCGGCCAGCGGTAAACCCGAAGCGCGAGCGAGTGAAATCGCTATCGTCGGCTTTACCGGTTTGGGCGGTTACTTTCAGGCCGTTGAAGTCCTGTTTGAGGACGAAGTTAACAACACCTGTTACGGCGTCCGCACCGTAAATCGCCGAGGCACCACCGGTAATGATTTCGACGCGGTCGATCAGCTCGACTGGAATCGTGTTGACGTCAACCGAGGTGTCGCCCGCCGAGGCGCCAACATGCCGCCGCCCATTGACCAGAACCAAGGTACGCACCGTGCCCAGGTTGCGTAAATCGAGCAAATTCAAACCGACCGTGCCGATGAACCGGTTTGAATTTGAGAGCGAAAACGTCGAACCGAGCTGCGTGCTGTTATTGAGTAAGTCACCGATTGTCACTGCGCCGGTCGACTTAATTTCCTCAGCGCCTAATACCGTAATAGGCGATTCCGAAATAAGATTAGCGCGCTTAATGCGGGTGCCGGTGACCGTTACACCATTCAGCTGGGTTGTAGGCGCCGCCTCCGCCGCGGCGACCGCGGTGCCGCTTGGCGCCGCAGCAGTAGCCTGCGCGACGTCGATAGGCACGCCGGTCGGCTCGGCGTCGGCAGCGGCAAGCTGAGAAGCGCTGTCTTGCGCGAGGCCGGAAAATGTACTGCTGACCCCCAGCGATGCAATAAAAACCCGTAAAGTCGCGTTGCGACCCCATCTATTTAAAAACATTGTCCTTCCCCTGTTAATAAACCCATTTAAAAAGGCATCGACCCATGTCTAGCGTTACCTACGTCGCTATCCCGCAGTCTCTCGTTCCGGACTGATGACTCAGTTCTCGTGCATGTGAGCGTTGCATACCTTCATAAAACTGTAAAGTAACGTTAAGCGATGCAAAGAAGCGGCAAATCAGAGGGATAGAAATTCCAAATGAAACTTCCACCGCTGGTTTACGCGTTGGCTTATGCCGGATTAATTCCGTTTCTGGTCGCGCCGCTGTGGCTCACACTGGCACCGGATACGGCGCCAGCGATGTTGGATCGCGTTTGGCTCTCGTTCGCCGAACTGATTGCGGCGTTCATGGCCGGCACGTTCTGGGGCATGGCGATGTTTACTGTCGAGGGTCCGGAAGGAAAGCTCGGCGTTGCACTGGCGTCATTGCTATTGCTGCTGGCTTGGGCGGCGTCGGCGCTGCCGTTCAAGCTGTCGTTGATCGCGCTGGCGGCGGTGTTTGTGCTGCTGGCGTTGGCCGAAGTCTGGCGTGAACGCGTGCTCGACCCGCTCGGCGGCTACTTCACGCTGCGTGTAACGCTCACCATCGGCGTGCTGATCAGCATCGCGTGGCGGTTAGCACTCCATTGACGCTGGCGAACGGCTTGGCGACGGGGTTGTCTGCACTATAAGATTCATTTAGTATGCATCTTATATCGGCACCCTGGACACACCAATGCAGCTGACTCGATTTGCCGACCTCGGCCTGCGCACGCTAATGTACTTGACACAACCGGCGCGGACGACGCCGGTGACGATTATCGAAATCGCAACACAGTTCAACGTACCGGCGAGTCATCTAACAAAAGTTGTGCATCGGCTCGGTCAGATCGGCTGGATCCAGACGCAACGCGGTCGCAACGGCGGATTACGCTTGAGCTTTCCACCGGCCGAAATTCGCATTGGCGAGGTTATTCGGCAGATGGAAGGCGACGCGCCGCTGATCGACTGCGATGGCCTCAACTGCACACTTGCGGGCGGCTGCGGCCTGCGTGGCGCGCTTGCTGTTGCCCAGCGCGCGTTCTACGACTCGTTAAATCACTACACGCTGGCCGACGTTACAAAACCGCCAACGGGCGGCAAAATTGCGGCATTGCACCGCATGTTCCTAGGGCCTGTTAACACGTATGCGGTCACTGCGTTATAGGTCAAAAATCCGCCTGTCGTCGTTGCGGCCTCGGTCGTCGCGCCGAGGGAACCACCCTTGGCTGCGCCTTCCTCGTTGCACTGGCGGTTCACGGCCGCCGTCGCAGTGATCGCATACGTGTTAACAGGCCCTAACACAGAGTGGACTAACGGCATAGATCGGAACTGCCGAACAATTCTTTCACCATGCCAAAAAAGATACATATTAAATGTATCTTTTTTTAACCACAGCGCTTTCGGAGGTTCCATGCTTTCCGCCGCATCCCGCCCATACATCGACGCCAGCGTCCCCGTTCTGAAGCAACATGGACTCGCAATCACGCAGCACTTCTACAGTCATATGCTTGGCGCCCACCCCGAGCTGCGCAATCTGTTCAACCTCGGCAACCAAGCCAGCGGTGCGCAAGCGCAGTCGCTGGCAGCAGCAGTATTCGCATATGCCGCGAACGTCGATAACGGCGCGGCGTTGGCGCCCGTCGTCGAGCGCATTGTCCACAAGCACGCGGCGGTCGGGATCAAACCGAGCCACTATCCGATCGTCGGCCGCCATCTATTGGCAGCAATCCAAGCGGTGCTCGGCGACGCCGCAACGCCGGCACTGATCGCGGCCTGGGACGAGGCCTACTGGCTGCTTGCGGGTGAATTAATCGCCGCCGAGGCGCGGCTCTACCAAACCACCGGCACCGAAGCCGGCAAGCTGCAGACGTTGCGGGTAACGCGCGTCGAAGATGATGGCGAGGATGTAAAGTCCTGCTACCTCGAACAGAACGCAGGCGGCAGCCCAGGGACCTTTCAGCCTGGGCAGTACGTTAGCGTGGAAGCGCAGTGGCCGGAAACACAAAGCCGGCAATTGCGTCAGTACAGCCTGTCGGATTCACCGGAAAAGCCGTACTGGCGAATCACGGTCAAGCGCGCGCATGGCGCCGGTAGCGGTGCACACGGCGCGGTCTCAAATTGGTTGCAGGCGCAGATCGGCCTCGGCGACACGCTGCACGTCAGCCCGGCATTCGGCGACTTCACGCCCGCATTAGCGGAGTCTGGTCCGATCGTGCTGATCTCGGCCGGCGTTGGCATTACGCCGATGGTCTCGACGCTAAATGCGCTCGTCGCTGCCCGCAGCGCACGGCCGATCCACTTCCTGCACGGGGTGCGTAGCCCGCGGCAGCAAGTGCTGCGCGCCGACCTGACCGCGGCTGCAGCCGCGCTGCCCAATCTGCGCGTCGCGCTGTACTACGAAGCCGGCGCTGAGACTGCGCTGGCTGGGCTATCAACCTACAGCGGTCGGGTCGATATCGACCCGACACTCGCCGCAATTAATCGGGCCGACGCCGATTTCTACCTTTGCGGGCCGTTGCCGTTCATGCGCGCGCAACGGCATGCGCTGCTTTCCGCTGGCGTACCCGCGACGCGGGTCCAACGCGAAGTCTTCGGGCCAGAAATGCTCGACCACCTGCTCTGACGGCGGCGCCCAGCGCGACGCATTCTCGATAAACTGTCGCCAATGCACGGCGTCGGCATCACGCCGGCGCCTGACAAGGAGACAAGAACAAAATGATCCAGCATTACTGGGCACCATCGGCACTGCTATCCGACGGCTGGGCCAATGCGGTGCGCTTTGAGGTTGACGCACAGGGCATGATCATCACGATCACCCCCGACGCGAGCGCGGATGAGGCCGAAATGCTACGCGGGCCAGTGGTTCCGGGCATGCCGAGCCTGCATTCCATTTCATTCCAACGTGCGCTCGCCGGGCTAACTGAAAAAGGTGGGCCGCAAGGCGATAGTTTCTGGTCTTGGCGCAAGCTGATGTATCGCTTTCTCGAAGGTCTGCAGCCAGACGACATCGAAGCCATCACCACCCAGGTGCAGATCGAAATGCTGCGCGCCGGCTATACCAGCGTCGCCGAATTTCACTATCTGCATCACCAGCCGGGCGGCGCACCGTACGCGAATAGCGCCGAAATTGGCGAACGCTTGATCGCCGCCGCCGAAACCACGGGCATTGCGATGACGCTGCTGCCGGTGCTGTACGCGCACGATAGCTTCGGCGGCACGCCGCCGACCGCGGGCCAGCGCCGTTTCGTCACCGATTTACCGCGCTTTGCCAGCATCGTCGAAACGCTGAATGCGCGCCTGCAGGGCCGCCGCGGTTTGCGCCTCGGTATCGCGCCACATTCGCTGCGTGCGGTTACGCCGGCGCAGCTGCAAGCTGCGGTCGTGTTAGCCGACACGATCGATGCGACGATGCCGATCCACATCAACGCCGCCGTGCAGCAAAAGGAAGTTGACGACTGCTTGGCGTGGTCTGGCCGACGGCCGGTGAACTGGCTGCTCGATAACCAAAATCTCGGCCCGCGCTGGTGTCTGATCCACGCCACGCACACCGAAGTCGGGGAAGCGGAGCGCTTTGCCCGCACCGGCGCAGTGGCCGGCCTATGCCCGACCACCGAAGGCGATCTCGGCGACGGCTTCTTCAACGCAGTGCCGTTTCTGCGCGCTGGCGGCCGCATCGGCATCGGCAACGACAGCCACGTCGGCGTCGATCCATTCCTGGAGTTGAAGCTATTCGAATACGGTCAGCGGCTGCGTTTCGAGCGCCGCAACGTGCTGGCCAAAGGCATCGGCGCCTCGCTCGGCGGCCATTTGTATCGCATCACCGCCGCCGGTGGCGCGCAGGCGCTGGGCCAGCCGGTGGGCACGCTCGCAGAAGGCCAGCGCGCCGATTGGCTGGTGCTCGATAGCGACGAGCCGGCGCTGGCTGAACATAGCGGCGATGGCCTGCTCGACGCCGCGATATTCGGCCCGGCGCGGCGGCCGGTACGGGATGTCATGGTCGCCGGCCGCTGGTGCGTCCGCGATGGCGAGCACCCGCAGCAGGCCGCGAGTTTTGCCCGCTATCGCACCGTGATGAAACGCTTGCTGAGTTAAACCCGTGCGGGCGGGGGCCTTGTGCACTGCGCCGCTCTCGCCCGCCCACGCAAAACTGGCCTATGCTTCGGATGTAGTGAGAATTGCTGGGAAATTGGCACGTACTCGCGGAGCGCATCATGATGACGCCTTTGCATTTGCTGGTTCGTGGCAGTACGCCGCTGCTGATCAACGTTCCCCACGCTGGCACCGAGATTCCTTCGGACATCCTCGGGGTGATGACGCCAGAAGCTTGGGCGGTGCCGGATACCGACTGGCACGTGCCGTTTCTCTTCGGCCCTGCGCTGGAACGCGGCGCGGGTTTGATCGCGGCAACGCACTCGCGCTATGTCGTTGACTTAAACCGACCGCCCGACGGCAAACCGATGTATTCCGATCATCCGGACTCGGCGCTGTGCCCGTCACGCACGTTCGCGAATGACGATATTTACCTATCCGGCACGGCGCTGGATGAAGAACTTGCCACGGCCCGCTTGGAAGTGTTTTGGCAGCCGTACCACGCAGTGCTGGCGGCCGAACTGCAACTAATTTGTGAGCGCCACGGCTACGCCATTCTGCTCGACGCTCATTCGGTGCGTTCCGTCGTGCCGCGCTTGTTCGATGGCCGCATTCCGGACTTAAGCCTCGGCACCGCCGATGGCCGCAGCTGCAGCCCCAGCCTCGCCCAGCGTGCTTATGCGGTTTTGCAGGCCGATACGCGCTACAGCTGCGTCTTAAACGGCCGCTTCAAAGGCGGCTATAACATCCGCCATTACGGCCGGCCCGAGCACGGCATGCACGCGCTGCAGCTGGAGATTTCGCAAATTTTGTATCTCGATGAAGCCGATCCCGGCGGCTGGAACGCCGAACGCGCCCAGCCGTTAATGCCGCTGCTGGCCGCGTTCGTCGATACCTTACTGGCGTGGCGGCCAGGATCTTGAAGCCCGCGTTACGCCGCCTGCGTTAGCTTGCCGCTTTGGTAATCGCTCAGCGCTTGCTCGATTTCCTCACGCGTGTTCATGACAAACGGGCCGTACTGAACAATCGGTTCGCGCAGGGGCCGCGCCGCCAACAAAATCAGCCGTGCGCCGTTGGCTCCCGCGTTAACGACAACCCGATCACCGGCGGCTAACACACCCGCCGCCTGCGTCGGCAAGGTTTTGCCCGCGCCGTCCGGGCCTACCGCGACACTGCCTTCGTAGACATAGGCAAATACCGTGTGGCCGGCTGCAACCGGGTGCTCAAAACGCCCTTGCGGCGGCAGTTCGATATCCAAATACAGCGGATCGGTCGAGACCGGCGCCGTCGGCGCGTTGATCGGGCCATTGACGCTGACATCGCCGACCACCGCGCTACCGGCGATGGCTTTCACCTGCCCGCCGCCGGGCAGCGCCAGCACCGGAATGGCGTCACTCGGAATATCGCGATAATCAGCCGGCTTCATCTTCTCCTTCGACGGCAGATTCAGCCAAAGCTGGAAGCCGCGCATACGGCCGGATTCCTGCAGCGGCATTTCCGAATGGATGACGCCGCGGCCGGCGGTCATCCACTGCACGCTGCCGGGGCCAAGATCGCCGACGTTGCCAAGATGATCGCGGTGCTGCATACGGCCATCGAGCATATACGTCACCGTTTCGAATCCGCGGTGCGGGTGGGGCGGGAAGCCGGCGATGTAGTCGCCGGGGTTTTCGGTGCCGAATTCATCGAGCATCAAGAACGGATCCAGATATAGCCCGCGTTGGTTGCCGATACTGCGGCGCAGCTTGACGCCAGCGCCGTCCGACGTCGCGACCGATGGAATCACTTGTGCCAGCGTGCGGATCGCCGGGGTGGAAGCGTGTGCCTGTGCGTTCATCGTCATCTCCTGGATCAAAGCTGTGCGTTTTACTTAGCGGCGATCAACGCTGAGCGGGCCGGCGCCGTTGGCGACTAACAATAGGAAGCCACCGGCGATCGAAACGTTCTTCAGGAACATGATCATCTGAATCTGATCCTGAAAATTATTGTGGAACAGCAGCGCGGTGACGAGCGTAAATCCAGCCATTAAGAACGCCACAATGCGCGTCTTATAACCGATGATGATAGCTGCGGCGCCGAGCACTTCAATCGCAATGACCATCGGCAACAACGCGCCGGGCACGCCGGTCGATGCCATATAAGCCGCGGTGCCGGAATAGGCCGAGATCTTACCGATGCCGGACATTAGAAACAGTAAGGCCAACAAAATGCGGCCGCCGAGTTCGGCAATTTTCTGGAAGGTGTTCATGGTGCGTTTCCTAAAGTAAAAGTAAGTTGAATTAGAAAATTGGGGTTGTGAAATGGCTTAAGCCGTCGCCAGCGTGTCGATCTGGCCTTGTGCGCGTTCCAGCGCAGCCTGCTTCTGATCGGCGCCGATGTTCAAACCTTCGGCGTAAACGAACTCAACATCGGCAATGCCGATGAAGCGCAGGAAGTCACGGACGTAGCTGGTTTGGGTATCCAGCGGCGTACCGGCGTAAAGGCCGCCGCGCGTTGCCAGCACGTAGGCTTTCTTGCCAGTCAACAAGCCTTCCGGGCCGTTCGCCGTGTAACGGAACGTGATGCCGGCGCGGGCGATATGGTCGAAGTACGACTTCAATTGCGATGGGATCCCGAAGTTGTACATCGGCAGACCGAGCACGATGACGTCCGCCCGCTTTAGCTCGCTAATCAAGGCGTCGGAGTAATCGACAACTGCCTGCTGCTCCGGGCTGCGTTGTTCCGGCGGCGTGATAATGGCCGAGAAGCGGCGGCCATCGAGATGCGGCACCGAATCGGTCGTGAGGTCGCGTTGCACCAGCTCGGCGTCCGGATGGGCGGCGCGCCATGCGGCGACAAAGCGCTCGGCGAGCTGGCTCGATTGACCGCCGACGGCGAAGAGGCTGGTGTTGATCTGGAGCAAAGTGGTCATGGCGTAAGTCCTGTGCGCGTTAGAAAGTGACGCCATTTCACACCCAAAACCTTAGATAAAAAAGAACATTAATTCGCGCTTATTTATCTAAAAAATAGATTTATAGTCGCATGCGAGCAGGCCTCGTCGCCTACGGCGGTTTGCCTTTAATCGGCCCATTATTTCCAGCAGGCGGTCAAAAGCTGCCACTCATCATTGTTAATGCAGGACATCTGGGGCCCCGCCCTAAGGTGCGCCCATACACCGCTTCCCCGTCTCTGCGCTGCCACGTGGCTCATCACGAGGCATTGCGCGGCAGGGTTAGCAATGCTGATGTTCGACTGGCCATGGATGGCGTGCCTTACGTACTGAGACCCGCCATGCATCTAGTTGTACCGATCTCGCCGCCGACCTGTTCGGCGACACGCGGCAATTGCGCGCAAGCTAAATTTCGACGCCTCTGCTCGGGCTTATTTGCCGTCTTAGCGATGACGGCGGCCACTGCGCCAGCGCTGGCACAGACCGCGAATCCGGTGCGCGGCGCCTCTTTGTATGCCAACACACCGGGCGGAACATCGTGCGCAAACTCGGCCTGCCATCGCACCAACCCGGCCAGTAACGCCAATAAGATTCTGCGCGGCGCAAACAGCCCGACGACGATCCAGAACGCGATCAACAACAACACCGGCGGGATGGGCATCTACCGCAACAATGTCCTGACACCGACCGATGTTGCCGACATCGCCGCCTATCTAGGCAATCCTGCCGGCGCAACCGGCCCCGTCGCCGGCTTGACGCCGACGACGCTCAGTTTCGCGTCAGCCCCGGTGGGCAGCACCAGCGGCAACCAGACCGTGACGCTGCGCAATTCCGGCAACGCCGCGCTCGCGGTCAGCGCGATCACAATCACCGGCGCCGACTTCGCCATCGCTGGCGGCACCTGCGCAGCGGGCGGTTCGGTTGCTGCTGGCGGCAGCTGCACGATCTCGGCGGCGTTCCGGCCGCAAGCAGCCGGCGCCCGCAGCGGCAACCTAAGCATCACGCATAACGCAACCGGCAGCCCGAGTGTTGTCAGCCTCAGCGGAACCGCGACCGCCGCGACTGCAACCGTTACCGTTACGCCGGCAACGCTGAGTTTTGCGGCACAGAATGTTGGCACCAGCAGTACCGCGCAGACCATCACCGTCAGCAATACCGGTAGCGCGCCGCTGAGCTTTACAGGGCTCAGTTTCACCGGCGCCAACGGCGGTGATTTCCGCCGTGCCGGCAGCTGCGCCGTTGGCAGCGCGGTGGCGGTTGGCGCCAGCTGCACGGCCGTCATTAGCTTTGCACCGCAAGCCGCTGGGACGCGGAGTGCGGCGCTGACGCTGGCCTCGAACGCGAGCAATAGCAGTGTTGACGTTGTGCTCAGCGGCACCGGCAATACGGCAGCGCTGCCGGCGGTGAATCCGTCGTCGTTAAGCTTCGGCACGGTGACGCTCGGGGTTAGCGGCAGCGCGCAGAGCGTCACCGTCAGCAATACCGGCACGTTGGCGCTGGTGCTCGGTGCAATCACCGTTACCGATCCGCAATTTGCGATCACCGGTGGTAGCTGTGCCGTGGGCAGCAGTGTCGCCGCGGGCGGCGGCAGCTGCACCGTGCAGATCAATTTCACGCCCAGCGCTGCTGGCGCCGCGAGCGCGACGCTCAGCGTTGCCCACAATGCCGCCAATAGCCCGCTGCAAGTCGCGTTAGCCGGTACCGGCACCGCACCAGCGGCGCCGGTCGCACAGTTGGCCCCGGCCGCGCTGAGCTTCTCGCAAGTGCTCAATAGCCCGTCACCGGCACAATTGGCAACACTTATGAACACCGGCACGACGCCGCTGGTTATCGCCTCGATTGGAATCAGCGGCACCACAGCTGCGGACTACGCGCTCGGCTCCGGCAGCAGTTGCGTCGCGGGCGGTAGCGTCGCAGCCGGCGCGTCCTGCAGCCTCAGCCTCGTATTCACGCCCAGCGCCACCGGCGCCCGAAATGCCACGCTCAGCGTTGTCCACAACGACGCCGCGCACAGCCCTTCGACGATTGCCTTGAACGGCACTGGCACGGCCTCGCCGAGCGGGCTGATTTCGGTCAATCAGATCGCGCTGAGCTTTGCGACACAAGCGTTTGGCAGCACCAGCGCGGCGCAGACAGTTACGGTCAGCAATAGCGGCTCGGCAGCGCTGACGCTGTCATCGCTCGCGATCAGCGGCGCCAACGCCAGCGACTTCGCACTAACCAGCGGCGCAAATGCCTGCACCGCGACGACAACACTGCTGCCGGCGGCAAGCTGCGCCGTGTATGCCGTTTTCGCGCCGACGGTCACATCCGGCAGCCGAACCGCCAGCCTCATTGTCAACGGCGGGGCCGCAGGCACGGCAACGATCAGCCTTAGCGGCAGTGCCGCGCCGGCCGCCGCGCCGATCGCCAGCTTCAGTCCGACGAGCCTGAGTTTCGGCGCGATCACCACCGGCCAAACCTCGGCGGCGATGACCGTCTCGCTGAGCAATTCCGGCTCGGCGCCGCTACTGCTGACCAGCCTGAGCGCCGCTCCGGCGCAGTTCGTATTGAGCCACAACTGCCCGGCGAGTTTGGCAGCGGCGGCCTCCTGCACGTTGACGCTGAGCTTCGCCCCGACGGCGGTCGGCGCCGCGTCCGGCCTGGTTACGCTGGTCTCGAACGCCGCGAACGGACCGAACACGCTGGCGCTGTCGGGGTCGGGCGTCGCACCGGCGGCTGCGGCGCTGAATTGGCTGACAGGCTCGACGCTGAGCTTCGCCGATACCGCCGTCGGTACGCAGTCGGCGCCGCAATCGCTGGTGCTGCTAAACAGCGGCGGCAGCGCCGCGACTTTGCAGGCCTTCCAGTTCGCTGGCGCTGCTGGCAACGACTTCCTGATCGATCCCGCCAGCAGTTGCGCTGTTGGCGGCAGCCTCGCCTCGGGCGCCAATTGCGCGCTGCAGGTCGTGTTTGCGCCGACCTCCGCTGGCCCGCGCGCCGCCAGCCTCAGCGTTAGCGCCACGGCGACCGCACCGCCAGCGGCGAGTCTTAGCGGCAACGGCATTTCCTCCGGCGTGCCGGTGCTGGGCCTCGCGCCGATGGCAATCACCTTGACCAGCCCGCCGAACCAGCCGCTACAAGCGCAGGTTTTGGTTATTCGCAACGACGGCGCGGCGCCGCTGCGGGTCACGGCGGTGCAGGCCGGCACCGGGCTCGGGCTGCTCGACGCCAGCGCCACGGGCGGCGGCACCTGCATGCCGACGCCGTTCACGCTGGCGCCTGGCGCCACCTGCACGCTAGTGGTCGAGCCGCTGGCCAGCAGCATCAACAGCTCGATCCAGGTTGCCAGCAATGCCAGCGCGCAGCCCGCGCAGATCACCGTCAGCGGGACAACACTCGGTAACGCCGGCGCAGGTGGTAGCGCGGGCGGGCTGTTAGCGCTGGCCGCTGCTGCGCTCTGGCGCCGCCGCGCCCGCACGCCGCAATCGCCCCGCGGTTAAGGCTTTCACGTTCCTCGAATATCCGGAGACCCCATGTTCAAGCGTCGTCACTTTTTATCTTTCGCAGGCGCCCTCGCCAGCGCATTTACGCTGGCCCTGAGCACTGCGCCAGCGGCCTATGCACTCGAAGCCGGGCAAGCGGCGCCAGCGTTCAATCTGCCCGGGCAAGACGGCAAAAACGTTAGCCTCGCCAACTTTCGCGGCCGTTATGTTTACGTCGATTTCTGGGCGTCGTGGTGCGGGCCGTGCAAGCAGAGCTTTCCGTGGATGAACACACTGCAGAGCAAGCTCGGACCTAGCGGCCTGCAGGTGTTGGCGATCAATGTCGATGAGAAAGCCGCCGACGCTAACCACTTCCTCACCGCAGTGCCGGCGAGCTTCACCGTCTTGTTCGATGCTAAGGGCTCAGCACCCGCCGCGTATGACGTACAAGGCATGCCAACCTCGTTCCTCGTTGGCCCGGACGGCAAAGTTCTGTTCGTGCACAAGGGCTTCAAAGATAGTGATCGTGCCGAACTTGAGCAGAAGATCGGCGCGCTGATCGCCAGCAAGCCGGCCGAGGTTAAACCGTGATGCGCGGCGTGCGGGTGCTCGTCATCGCCGCTGCCGCATGCGCGTGCTGCTCCTGTAGCTTCCAGCCGCCGAAGCCGTGGCAAAAAGGCGCGCTGGCCAAGCCCGAGATGACCATGGCCGGCGATGTGCTGGAACTCAAACTGAACGAACACACGTATACGACGAAAGAGGCGGCGTCCGGCGGCTTCGGCGTCGGTGGAGGCGGCTGTGGCTGCAACTAATCGGCACCCCGGCACAACGGGCACGACCCCCGACGACAGGCCCAGCGCGCGCAGCGACCGCGGCAGCATCGTCCTCGCCGCGCTGGCGTTGCCGGGCTTGCTGCCGACGCTTGCGCTTGCCGAAAACGCGCCGGAACACGCGCTGATTCAGTTCAAAACCGAGCACTACCAAGACTCGCAACCGGGCTTTACCCGCGTCACCATCGACGAACCCTCGCTCTACGCCTTGCTGCCGCTCGGCGAGCACTGGTCGATTGAAGGCTCCGGGGTTTACGACGCCGTATCCGGCGCTTCGCCGCGCTACTACACCGCGGTATCGGGTGCCTCGCGCCTGCACGACAAGCGCTATGCCGGCGACGTTGACGCCACGTATTACGGCGCCCGCAGCGCGTTCGGGCTTTCCTACGCCCGCTCGGACGAAAACGACTACCTCGCGAACAGCGTTTCGGCCGACGCCCGCTTTTCCAGCCAGGACAACAACACCACGTTCAACGTTGGCCTTTCCGCCGGCCGCGACAAAATCGACCCGACCAACCAGATCGTTCGGAACGAGCACAAGACCACCTATTCCGGCATTGTTGGCGTGACGCAGGCGTTGTCGGCCATCGACCTCGCGCAGTTTCAAGTCGGCTACAGCATCGGTCGCGGCTACTTCAGCGATCCCTACAAACTGTTCGACAATCGGCCGCGGCGGCGCGAATCGGAAACGGCGTCGCTGCGTTGGAATCATCATTTCGCCGGCGCTGGCGCCTCGCTGCGCACTAGCTATCGCTTCTATCACGATAGCTACGGCATCTACTCGCACACCGTTGATCTGCAATGGGTACAACCGGTCAGCGAGTCCTGGATATTAACGCCAGGCCTGCGCTACTACACGCAGAATTCGGCGAAGTTCTATATCGACCCGCCGGCTGATGCGCCGTTCCCGAGCCTGCCGGACGGCATCATCTCCTCGCTCGATCAGCGCCTCTCGGCCTTCGGCGCAATCGCCGCCAGCCAGAAAATCGAGTGGCGCCTTAGCCCGCATTGGAGCACCGACCTCAAAGGCGAGTATTACCAGCAGCGCGCGTCGTTCCGCTTCATCGGCCGCGGCTCGCCGGGGCTTGATCGCTTCGACTATTACGTGATTCAGTTCGGAGTGACTTACCGATACTAGGGCCTGTTATTGATCCGGCCATTAAGTACTTGAATAAAGACAGTGCAATGCCAAACCGGAAGCCGCACTTCCGAGAAAGCGAGAAATGGCCGGATCAATAACAAAGCAATTTGATTTTATTAACAGGCCCTAAGCCGATGCCGGCAACCCGAAACGACACGCTGGACCTCAGCGCGGCAAGCGAGGCGGTGCTGCGTTTTGAGGCGATGGCCTGCAGCGCTGAAATTCGGATCGCCAATGTCGAACCGGCGCGGCGGGCGCCGCTGCTCGAAGCCGCCGCCGGCGAGGTGCGGCGCATTGAGCAGCGCTATTCACGCTACCGAACCGATAGCATTGTCTCCGCCATCAACGCCGCCGCCGGTAGCGGCATCGCCGTTGAAGTCGATAGTGAAACCGCCGATCTGCTCGATTTCGCCGCGCGCTTGCACGCGTTGAGCGAAGGCCGTTTCGATCTCACCAGCGGCATCCTCCGGCAAGCTTGGGATTTCCGCGCCGGCCGCTTGCCGGACGCCGCAACGCTGGCCGCGCTTTGTCAGCGCATCGGCTGGCAGCGCGTGCGCTGGTCGCCCGGCCCAGCGCCGCGCTGCATCGCGCTGCCGGAACCCGGCATGGAGCTGGACTTCGGCGGCTTCGGCAAGGAATACGCGGCCGATCGCGCGGCCGGCCGCTTACTCGCCGCGGGCGTGCGCAGCGGTTACGTTAATCTCGGCGGCGATATCCGCATGCTCGGGCCGCGCCCAGACGGCCGTGGTTGGGCGCTGGGGATCCAACATCCGCGTCAGCTCGACGCAACGATTGCCGGGCTCGAACTCAGCGGCGGCGCGCTCGCCACCAGCGGCGACTACGAACGCTATCTCGAAGTCGACGGCCGGCGTTACTGCCACATCCTTGACCCGCGCAGCGGCTGGCCGGTGCAGCACTGGCAGTCGGTTAGCGTGGTCGCCCCGCTCTGCCTTGCTGCTGGGGCATTGGCGACCACGGCGATGCTGATGGCCGACCAGGCGCTCGCCTTCCTCGATGGCCAGCGCGTGCCGTATCTCGCAGTCGATGCCGCTGGCGGGATTCATCGCGCCAATCTCTGATATGGCGCGCAAACCGGACGCGACAGCGGCACGGGCTTATCGCATCATTCCGTTATGTCCGCTCCGAAAGTTACGCTCGAACAATGGCGCTCGCTGATGCAGGTCGTCGATTCCGGCGGCTACGCGCAGGCGGCGGAAGTGCTGCATAAAAGCCAATCTGCGGTGACCTACGGCGTGCAAAAGCTGGAAACCATGCTCGGGGTCAAAGCCTTCGAAGTGCAAGGCCGCAAAGCCGTGCTGACGCCGACCGGCGAGATGCTGTATCGCCGTGCCAAGTTGCTGCTCGACGAAGCCGAGCGCCTGGAACACGCCGCGGCGATGTCGTCCGCCGGCTGGGAAGCGGAGATTCGGCTCGCCGTCGAAATCATTTTCCCGAACCGTGTGCTGCTGCCGGCGCTCGACGCCTTCGGCCAGATCAGCCCGCATACGCGCATCGAACTCACCGAATCGGTGATCGGTGGCACGCCGGAAGCGCTGCTGCAAGGCCGTGCCGATCTCGCGATCTCGCCGCAAGTGCCGCCCGGCTTTCTCGGTGACCCGCTGATTTCCCTACGCTTTCTGCCGGTCGCGCACCCCAACCATCCGCTGCACCAACTCGGCCGGCCGCTGACGCGCGAAGATTTAAGCGGCCATCGCCACCTCGTGGTGCGCGATTCCGGCGCCCAGCGCGACGCCCGCCAGTTCTCGCTCGAAGCCCGCCAGCGTTGGGTCGTCAGCCATATGGCCACGTCGATTCAAGCAGCCGCGATGGGCTACGGCTTTGCCTGGTTCCCGGAAGATAAAATTCGCGACGAACTCGACGCCGGCCGCCTGAAAGTATTACCGCTGCGCGAAGGCGGCGAACGCCTGGTCACCTTGTATCTGATCTTCGCCGACCGCGACTACGCCGGCCCCGGCATGTTGAAACTGGCCGAGCTGTTGCGCAGCGCTTCGGCCGAGTGTTCGCGCATTGCACCGCCTAAGGCTTAAAGCGGCGGCGGCGCCGTCGCCCGCTCCAAGTCGCCGAGCCACTGCAGCGCGTGTTCGCGGGCATCGCCGCACATCTCGGCGGTAGGTTTTAAGCGGCCGCAGAACGCCGGGCGGTCCGGGTGGCCGAAGATCGCGCAGCGCTGATCATCCGTGAGCTGCACGCAGCGCACGCCAGCCGGCTTGCCGTTCGGCATGCCGGGAATCGGGCTGGTGATGGAGGGCGCGATGCAGCAGGCGCCGCACTGGCTGCGGCAATTCATCGGCGAATTCTACGCCCAGCCGCCGGAGCCAGCGGTGGCGCGGGGAGACACATCAAGCGAATGCCGCAGACTGTTACGATAATCGCCCCGCGCCGCGTAACGCCGCGCTGTTTCCCCTTTTCTCGCCGCACGTCACAGACGGCGGCGTAGTTCCGGAGCTGCAACGTGAATCATCGAATCCTGTTTACCGCGGCGCTCAGCGCCTTGATCGCCACTTTTTCCGCACGTGCGGGGAATAGTCGCGGCGTCGAAGCGGCGTTGGATCAGCCCTACCCCGGCACGCTAGCGCTAACCGTGGATCTGCGCGACGTAACGCGAAAAATTTTCCGGGTTCGTGAAACCATCCCGGTTAAGGCCGGCGCGCTGACGCTGTACTACCCGAAGTGGATCCCCGGTGAGCACGGACCAACCGGCACGATCGACGGCGTCACCGGCCTCAAAATCAGCGCCGGCGGACGGCCGCTGGAATGGCGCCGTGATCTTGAAGATCCGTTCTCGCTGCGGCTCGACGTGCCGGCCGGCGTCAGCAGCTTGGATCTCGAATTCCAGTTCTTGTCGCCCGGCGCTGGCGGCGCGTTCGGCGGCAGCGTTTCGGTAACGCCGCGCTTGGTTGATCTGGAATGGAACCAGGTGGCGTTCTATCCCAGCGGTTACGTTGCCCGGCAAATCCCGATCCAAGCCAGCGTCAAGCTGCCGGACCATTGGGAATACGGCACCGCGCTGGAGCCGATGCAGACCAGCGGCGAAACCGTGCGCTTTAAGCCAACGAGCTTCGAAGGCTTGGTTGATTCGCCGTTGATTGCTGGCTTGCACTACAAACATATTGAGCTAGCGCGCGTTGGTTCGCGGCCGGTGGAGTTGGATATCGTCGCCGACCGCCCTGGTAATCTCGTGCTCAGCGACGAGCAGATCAAACAGCAGCACGCACTGATCGAACAGGCAGCCGTGCTGTTCGGCGAGCATCACTTCCAGCACTACAATTTTCTGTTGACGCTCTCGGATAACACCGGCCACTTCGGCCTGGAGCATCATCAGTCCAGCGATGACCGCATCGACGCCGAATTCTTCACCGATAAAGACCTGTACCTCGCCGGTGCCGGCCTGATGCCGCACGAATACGTGCACTCTTGGAACGGCAAATTCCGCCGCCCGATCGGTCTGGCAACGCCGCACTACAACGTGCCGATGAAGGACGAGCTGCTCTGGGTTTACGAAGGCTTGACCACCTACCTCGGCGAAGTGCTGACCGCACGCGCGGGCATGTATACGCCTGAGCAGTATCGCGACTCGTTAGCGACGATCGCGGCGATGATGCAGTACCGGCCCGGACGCAGCTGGCGGCCACTACAAGACACCGCCGACGCCGCTGCGATTCTGTATCCGGCGCCACGCGCTTGGAGTAACTGGCGGCGCGATGTCGACTTCTATCAAGAAGGCGCGTTGCTCTGGCTAGACATCGACACCCGGATTCGCGAACTCTCCAATGGCAAGCGCTCGCTCGATGATTTTGTCCGCGCGTTTTATGGCATCAACGGCGATAAGCGCCTCGTTGTGCCGTACGATTTCGACGACATCGTCAGCACGTTAAACACGGTGCAGCCATTCGAGTGGAGTCATTTTCTACGCGAACGCCTGGATAGCACCGAGCCAGATGCACCGCTCGATGGCCTGAACCGCGGTGGCTGGAAGCTCGGCTTTGTCGACGCGCCGAGCGACTACTTCAAGGGTGCTGAGAAGCGCCGGAAAACGCTGAATCTGCTGTATTCGATCGGCATCACGCTCGATAACGGCGAGGGCAAAGGCCGGATCACCGATGTCTTATGGAATGGCCCCGGCTTCGCCGCCGGGCTCGCGCCGGGCATGAAAATCGTCGCGGTGGACGGCGAAGCCTACAGCGCCGAGCGCTTAAAAGAAGCGATCAAAGACGCCGAAGGCGAGAAGGCGCCAATCGAATTGCTAATCCAGAATTTGGACTACTACACAACGATAAAACTGGATTACCACGAAGGGCCGAAATACCCGAAACTGATTCGGATCAGCGCCACGCCGGATCGCATCAGCAATATCGCAAAAGCCCGGAAGTAATGCCCCAGCTAGCAGCGCTCGAACTAAACGCCGAGCGCTTCTAGCTGTTCCGATGCTTTCAGCCATTCAGCCTCGGCGGCAGCGAGTTTCTTGCTGACTTCGGCGTGCTCTTTCTGCAGCATCTTGAAGTCCCATTTGCGCTTTTCGTCGTACAGCGCCGGGTCGGCCAGCTTCACGTCGAGCGCCGCAAGGTCTTTTTGCAGCTTGGCCATTTGCGTATCCAAGCGCTTGATGTTTTCGCGGATCGGTTTGGCCAGCAGCGCCGGGTCAATATCGGCGTTCGCCGTGGCCAGCGCTGATTTGCCGCCCTTGTTCTTGCCTTTGCCGCTGCCGGAGCCCGGATTCAGCTCACGCGTGTTCAGCCATTTCGCGTAGTCGTCGAGATCGCCAACGAACGGCCGGCAGCCGCCTTCGGCGACCAGCCACAGTTGTTCGCAAGTGCTGGTCAGCAAATGACGATCATGCGAGACAACCATGACCGCGCCGGCGAAATCCAGCATCGCGCTTTCCAGCGCATGGCGCATATCGAGATCAAGATGGTTCGTCGGTTCGTCGAGCAGCAGCAAATTGGGCTTTTGATAGACGACCATCGCCAGCGCCAAGCGCGCTTTTTCGCCGCCCGAGAACGGCTCAACATTCTCGTAAACCCGGTCGCCCTTGAAGTTGAAGCCGCCGAGGAAGCCGCGTAGTTGCTGCTCGCTCGCGGTCGGGTCCAGCCGCTTCAAATGGAGAATCGGCGAGGCTTTGGGATCAAGGCTTTCGGTGGTGTGCTGAGCGAAGTAGCCGACGCGTAAGTACCCGTCGCGCATCGCGTCGCCTTTCAACGGCGGGATCGCCCCGGCAATGGTTTGCACCAGCGTTGATTTACCAGCGCCGTTCGGGCCGAGCAGGCCGATGCGCTCGCCGGGCGCGATCAGCATGCAGACGTTCTTCAACACAACTTTTTCGCCGTAGCCGCAGGCCACATCGTCAAACCGAACAAGCGGGCTCGGCAAACGATCCGGCTCGGAGAACTCGAATGAGAATTCCGAATCGGCGTGGACCGCCGAAACCAATTCCATCCGTTCCAGTGCTTTGATACGGCTTTGTGCCTGCGTCGCTTTGGCGGCGCTGGCGCGGAAACGATTGATGAATTTCTGGAGATGCGCAACCTGCTTCTGCTGCTTCTGATACATGCCGGCTTGCAGCGTCATCTTCTCAGCGCGCTGGCGCTCAAACTGCGAGTAGTTGCCGGTGTACAGCGTCGCTTTCGTGCCTTCCAAATGCAGCGTATGGGTGGTGATTGCGTCGAGGAATTCACGGTCGTGTGAGATGCACATCATCAAACCGGGATAGACCGCGAGCCAGCCTTGCAGCCAGATCACGGCGTCGAGATCGAGATGGTTCGTCGGTTCGTCGAGCAGCAATACATCGGAGCGGCACATTAGCGCGCGCGCCAAGTTCAAACGCATGCGCCAGCCGCCGGAGAAGTCGGCGACGGCGGTCTGTTGCGCTTCTTGTGAGAACCCGAGGCCGTGCAGCAGCGCGGCGGCGCGCGCACGCGCGGCGTAACCCCCAATCTGATTCAGCCGCTCGTGGATCGCGCTGATCTTGTCGATGTCCAAAGTTTCTTCGGCTTTCACCAGCCGCCGTTCCAGCTCGCGCAGTTCGACATCGCCGTCCAACGCAAACTCGATTGCGAGATCCGGCAGCGCCGGCGTGTCCTGCGCAACCGTTGCCACTGCAAGGTTTTTCAGTGACGAGAGCTTGCCTTTATCGGGCGCAAGTTCGCCCAGCAACGCCGCGAATAGGGTTGACTTACCGGTACCATTACGGCCGATCACGCCCGCGTGCCAGCCGGGGTGGATCGTAAAAGTGGCGTCTTCGAGCAGCGCGCGCGGACCGCGGCGCAGGGTCAAGCTGGTGGCAGAAATCATGCATCAGTTTACCGTGCCGGGCCGGTAACGGCGGCGTACTCCGGTAAAAAAACCCGCGCCGCAACGTTCTGTGGCAACGCGGGTGGCGTTAAATGCGCCGTGTGAATCCTTTTTAGTGCGTGTGCTCCGGATTAAAGCCGTTGGCTATCAATTCAATCGCGCCGGCATCGTCCTGCGCTGCAGCGCGGCGTAACCACTGTTCGGCGGCCACGCGGTCCTTGGCAACGCCGCGGCCCAGCAACAGCGCTATGCCGTAGTGGTATTGCGCCAGCGAATAGCCGGTCTCGGCCGCGCGCCGCAGCCATGCGGTGGCGTGCGCCGAATTCGCCGGAACCCCAAGCCCCTGCTCGTAAAGATGCGCCAGATAAATCATCGACGCCGCATTGCCACGCTGCGCGCATTCGCTGAAGAACTGGAACGACTGCTGATGATTGCCGGTTTTGTCCAGTTCATAGGCGTTCATGCAGATGAAACCGAGACGCTCCGGAAACCGCTGCATCTGCTCCGCGTAATAGCGCCAGGAAAAGTCTGCCGGGTTCAGGACACCATCGCCGGTAATCTCCTCGACGTAGAACTCGGCACGCGCCACGCCAGCGAAGAGCAATGCCGCAAGTACAGCGGTGGACAAACCAGCGCGGCTCACCAGACCGCCACCGGCGTTTTGTCGCCGCCGAAGCGTATGTCGCCGAACTGCGCGCGGCCTTCGCCACGTTGGAACGCGCTGTTCGCGATCAGCCAAACACGAACGACGCGCTTCGGCGGCGGCCCACCGATCGCCTTGGCGTAGTCGGCGAGGATCGGATGCGCTTCGTCCAGCCAGCGGCCCAGTTCAGCGGTGCCGCTACGCGCCACCATATGGGTTTCGCGGTCAGTCCAAGCCGCCAACGGGCACGGAAACGACGTGCCGGGCGGCAGATCGCGGCTCCAGAAATAGGTTAGATCGCGGCCATTTTCGAATTCGATGGCGATGCTCAGGTAGTCGTGCGTCGCGGCGTTATTCTCCGATACGGCGGCCGGCAGTTGGTCCACTTTCCAGCGCCAGTTCAGCGTCGTATTGGCGCTCAACGCCGCCATCACCGGCCGCTGCAGAATCGCGACATCAGCCGCGGTGTGCACATCCATGCGCGGGTTCGGGCCGCCGTCATCGGCGGTTGTTTGCTGGAAAATTTCGGCCGGGCCTAGCTCCCAGAGATAATCCCACCCGGCCGGCACCTGCGGCGTGTGCTGCAAGCGCGCCAGTTCCGCGCTTGCCCAGTTCGGGACATCGCTGACCGCCGAGATCGTACTTAAAACCTGCGCCGGGTCGATGCCTTTGCGCCAACGAATCAACGCAACACTGACGCTGCCACCGGCATCTGGATTTACTGCGGCAGCACTCGGCTCCGGCTCATAGGCGCCGCGGCGACTGCGCCAACGGGTTGGGAACGCTTTCAATTGCAGCGTGCCGGCGCGGTCAGCGGTAAACGTGTTGGTGTTGCGTGTGCCGTGGAAAATCGGCCCGGCGTTGCCGATCCGCGCCCAAGCCGCCAGCGGCTGGTCGAGGCCGAGCTGATAGGTGCGTGATAGCCAGACGACGCCATCGACGACCATCGTCACCTGATCGCCGGCCTGCAGCGCCAGACCGGTATCGAGCCAAGGGCCAACATCGGCGCTGACGTAGGCTAGCTTCAAATCGCGCACCGCCGTGCCGGCCAGCGGCGCGATGCTGCTGCGGATGTTGGTTTCGAATACATCATGCGGCGTTGCTTTGAGCGGCGCCGCCTGTACGCAAGCTGACGCGAGCAATACAGCCAGCGCGATCAGGCGAATTTTTTTAGTCATGAACGATCTCCTCCACCGCAGTTCGGTGTGAACGCACGATAAGAGACCACCACAGGCCGCCAATAGAGCAAATTGCCGGACGTGCGCCGGGCAATTTGCCCGCCGTTGCGGCGACTGCAGACGGGCTTGCGGCGCGACACTGAAGAAGTGAAAGAATGCGCGGGCGATAATTGCGCACGAGATAGCCGTGAACCTAAAACGATACCTGCTGATTCGCATGACGCTGCTCGGGTTGCTGTGCTGGGCGGCCGTAAGCGTTTACGTCATCGCCAGCGCCGGCCAGCGCGCAAACGCCGAATTGGCCGAGCACGCCGATCTGCTGGCGCTGCGCATGGAAATCGATATCGCCCGGCAAATGACCGCCGTCGTCGCCGGCCACCGTTTCCCTGAACTAGCCCGCGTTGCTGCGCAGTTTCCGGATCGCCTATGTATCCAATATCGGGCTGCGGATGGTCAATCCGACGAGATCGGCTGCGATGGCGAAGACGAAGCGCAACCCGAAGCGCCGCGCTGGCTGCTGACGGTGATCGTCGCGCTCAGCCCAGCACAGCCGACCTTGGAACGCACCGTGCGGCTCTGGGGCGCACCAGCTGGCGTCGCCAGCTTTACGCCGGACCCGATTCGTTTGCATAACGCACAATGGCACTCGGTGCGAGCGCTGCTCAGCCTCGCCGCAGTAACGGTGCTGGCGCTGGACGGACTTGCAGTTTGGGTCGTCGGCCACGCACTGCGGCCGGCCGGGCAGATCGTCGCGGCGCTCGACCAACTCGAAACCCGTAGCGCCGAAATCAAGCTGCCGGCGTACTACGTCAGCGAATTCCGGCAGATTGCCCAAGGCGTGCAACGGCTGGCTGAACGTTTAGCGAAAACCGCCGCCGCGCGCGATCTGCTGACGACAAAGTTGATCCGGCTACAGGAAGACGAGCGGCGCGAACTCACGCACGCTTTGCATGAGGAGGTGGGCCAGTGCGTCACCGCGCTGGCCGCGCACAGCACCAGCTTGCGCTTCCGGCTGGCCAGCGCTGAAACGCTGACAGTCGCCGACTTGGAGCCGCTTGATAGCACGCTCGAATATACCCAGCAGGCGTTGCGCAGTCTGCTGCTGCGGCTACGCCCGCCGGCGTTCGAGCAACAAGGTTTGGTATCGGCATTGCGCGATCTCGTCACCGGCTGGCGCGCCCGCCTCCGCGGCCAACCCCAGCTCGCGCTCGAAGCCGATCAAGCGGCGTTGGACGACATCGGCGGCGATCAAGCGCTGTGTGTGTATCGCATCGTTCAAGAATGCCTGAGCAATATCGCCCGCCACGCCAGCGACGGCCGCAGCGCCACGGTTGCGGTCCAGCGCGTTGAGCACGGCATCGAAACCTGGATTAGCAACGACCACGGCGCCAGCGCACCGTGCGCGGCCGGCAGCGGTCTCGGCTTGCGCCTATTAGCTGAGCGCGTGCGCGCACTCGGTGGCAGCTTTGAGGTCAGCGCCAGCAGCGGTGCTTTCAGCGTCCGGGCCCGGCTGCCACTGGCGATATGACGACCCTCGGCAACAGCGCCGCGGTGCGCATTTTGTTGGTCGACGACCACGCGATTGTCCGCGCCGGCTACCGGCATCTGCTCGAACGCCACGGCGGCTATCGTATTGTTGCAGAGGCCGATGACGCGCAGTCGGCCTATCTGCAATACAGCGCCCATCGGCCCGATTTGATGATCACCGACATCGCAATGCCCGGCGCCAGCGGCCTTGAAGCGCTGCGCCGCGTCTTGCAGCTCGATCCCGCTGGCCGGGTGCTGATTTTCAGCATGCACGTTTCGCCGGATCTAGCGCTGGCCGCCTTGCGCAGTGGCGCCCGCGGCTACGTGACCAAAAGCAGCACGCCGGACACGCTGCTGCGCGCGATTGCCGACGCGATGGCCGGGCGGCAGACGCTCAGCCCGGACATCGCACAAGCGCTGGCACTGGCGCGCGTTGCCGACGGTCGTAGCGAGCTGCAGCAGCTGACGCCGCGTGAGTTCGACATCCTGACCATGCTCGTCGCGCCGCATAGCGTCGATGACATCGCCCGCGCGCTGCACCTAAGTCCGAAAACCGTGCAGAACTTGCACTATCAGATCAAGCGAAAACTGAACGTCACCAGCGATATCGAGCTGACGCGCTTCGCGCTCGCGCATGGCGTTGGTGCCTCGGCGGCGCAAGCGCCGGAAGCGATCCAGAAATAGATACAAAATAACCCAAGGAAAAATGCTCCCGGCTTAGAGACGCATGGACGATGGATCAAACAAAACTGCCGACTGTTAGCCGCCTCGGCGGACCGTGGCCGCAAACGTTCCGGCCACAGCGGATCGTTTCGCTGTGCCCGTCGGTAACCGAGACGATTTTCGTCTTAGGCGCGGGCGCCCGCTTGGTCGGCCGCAGTGACTATTGCTGCCATCCGGCCGAAGCCGTCGCTGCCATCGCCACAGTCGGCGGCACCAAGGCGGTGGACGAGAACGCGGTGGCGGCACTGGCGCCCGATTTGATCATCGCGGTCCGCGAGGAAAACACCCAGGCCCAGGTCTTAGCCTTGGCGGACCGCTGGCCGGTGCTGTTGCTGGATCCGGTCGATGTTCGCTCGGCGCTGGCCTATATCCGCGCGCTCGGCACCGTGCTTGATGAAACCGCGCGTGGCGAAGCGCTGGCGGCGGGCATCGAAGCCGGCCTCGCGCAGCTCCAAGCCCGGCACGCGGCGCGGGCAGATGCGCGCGCGCCGCGCGCCGCGTATCTGATCTGGCGCAAACCCTATATGGCCGCGGGCGCTGGAACTTATATCGACGATGTAATGCGCCATATCGGCCTGTTCAACGCCGCGGCGGCGCTGCCGGGGCGCTATCCGTCGCTCGAAGACCCAGCCGCGGCCGGCCTGCAAATCGACCGGGTCTTGGCCGCTTCAGAACCGTTTCCGTTCGCCGAGCGCCATATCACCGAATTGCAGCGGCGCTTCCCGAACGCCCGCGTCCAGCTCGTCGATGGCGAGCTGTTCGGCTGGCATGGTGCACGCATGCTCGCCGCGTGCACGCACTTTCTGCAGCACGATCTCGCTGGCTAGCCCGCCGCTGGATTAATCGTTATCGACAATCGTCACCGTCGCCAAGGATTGGCTGCCCAAGGTCGCGGCGACGGGCGAACTGAGGCGAACCTGGAACGTCTCCGTGACCTCCTTCACGGTGTCGTTCAAGATCGGCACCGAGATTGTCTTCGTACTGGCGTCGTTATTTGCCCAAACCAAGGTGCCGCTAACGGCACCAAAGTCTTTCCCGGCGAGCGCGCTGCTATTCGCCGTCGCGTAGCTGATCGACGCCGGGCCGGTAGCGCCGCCGCTGCGTGAGATTGCAACCCGCACCGCCCCCCCGCCTTCGCTGACGCTGTAGCTGGCTGCCGCCAACGCAAATACGCCGGGAGAACTGTCGTTGTCGGCGATCGTCAGCGTCGCGACTTTCGCCGTTCCCAGCGTGGCGCCGCCGGTGGCGTTGCTGAGCGTTAGTAAGAGTGTCTCGCTGGGCTCGGCAGCGCTATCGTTGATAATCGGTACGGTGAAACTCTTATTGCTGGCATCGCCGGCGCCCCAGCTCAACGTGCCGCTGGCAGCGGTGTAGTCGCTCCCTGCAATCGCGCTACCGTTTGACGAGGCATAGGCGACCGTTACCGCGCCGACGCTACCGCCGCTGCGCCGAACAACAATCGTCGCCAAGCCGGCGTTCTCGGCCACGGACGCGACGGTACTGAGGAACGACAGGCTGCCCGCCGCGTTCACGGTGTCGTCGTCGATGATCGTGATCGATGTTGTCACCACACTGCCCAGCGTCGCGCCGGTCGGTGCTGATAGCCGCACTTGAATCACTTCGCTGGGCTCCGCCAGTTTATCGTTGAGGATCGGGATGCGGATCGTCTTGCTCGCGGTATCGCCGGAGGTCCAGATCAGCTTGCCGCTGGTCGCGGTGTAGTCGCTGCCAGCAGTGGCGCTGCTGTTGGCGGTGGTATACGCGACCGATGCCGCACCGTAAGAACCACCGGTGCGCGTCACGCTAACGACCACGCTGCCCGCCGCCTCGGCGACGGAATAACTCGCTGCAGCAAACGCCAGCGTGCCGGGCGCGCTGTCGTTATCGGCGATGGCTAACTGCGCCGTGCGTATCGTACCCAAGGTCGCGCCGCCGCCAGGGGCTGATACGGTGAGATTCACCGTTTCGGTGGCCTCGGCCGCGCTATCGTCGGTGATCGGAACGCTGAAGGTTTTGGCGGCGCTATCGCCATCCGCCCAAGACAACGTACCGCTGGCCGCCGTGTAATCGCTGCCAGCCACCGCGGTGCCGTTGCTCGTTGCATAGGCCACGGTCACGGCCCCGGCACTCCCGCCGCTGCGTTGTACGGTGATGCTCGCGCTACCGCCGTTTTCAGCAGCGCTATACCTGGCGGCGCTGAAGCTCAACTTGCCGGCGCTGGGCGCTAGCGAAGCCAGCGCCAAGTTGGCGTCGACCAAGCCGGTGCCGCAGCCGCTGCAACTGCCGGGGAATGATCGGGTATTGTTTTTAATCGCCGTTTCAACGGCGTCCGGCGTCAACGAAGCCTGCGCCGCGTACAGCAGTGCAGCGACGCCGGCAACGTGCGGCGAGGCCATGCTCGTGCCTTGCAGGTACGCGTAAGAATCCGCCCCCGGCGTCGTGGCGCCGCTGTTGTAAGTCGACAACACGGTGCCGCTGGCGCCAAAGCTGGAATCGCCGCCTGGCGCCGCAACGTCAACCGTACTGCCGTAATTGGAATACGGCGCACGGCTGCCACCGCTGCCAACCGAAACCACGGCGATGACACCGCTACAACTCGCCGGGCTGAAGCCGCTGGCGTCCGCCGCCGAATTGCCGGCCGCGACCACAACCGTAGTATTGCGGCTGCGGGCGCTGTTGATCGCATTCTGCATTTCAGGCGAGGCCGAACACGGATACTGCCCGCCCAAGCTCATATTGATGACCTGCACCGGGCTCGGATTGGCCGGCACGCCGCTTACCGTGCCGCCGGAGGTCCAGATGATGGCGTCGCTGATATCCGAGGTATAACCGCCGCAACGGCCGAGCACACGGGCAATCACCAACTTCGCGCCGTACGCCACACCCGCCACGCCGAGGCCGTTGTTGGTGATGGCGGCGACAGTGCCGGCGACATGCGTACCGTGCCAGCTGCTGTTGGAGGTACCGGCGCTGCCGCAGGAACCGGAAATTCGGAAATCACCGGGGTCTAGTGCGCTAGCGTCGCGGCCGTTGCCGTCGTTAGCGTTGGCGCTATCGCTGATGAAATCGTATTGCGCGATCACTTGCGAGGCGAGGTCGGCGTGCGGCCGGTAACCGGTATCGATGACGCCGACAATCGCGCCGCTGCCGTCCGTTCGATCCCACGCCGAATACGCGTTTACGCCGGCGATGCCGTTGCCCTGCGCCGGCCCGGCCAGCCCCCATTGGCTGGATAGCAGCGGATCGTTCGGGGTAAACGTGGCTTGCAGCAAGCGATCCGGCTCGACATACCGCAGCCCTGCCGGTGCGCCGCGGCGTATTTGCGCCGCCAGTTGGTCAAGACCTGCAGCATCAAGCCCGGAACCGGCGTCCACCAGCAACGCGCCGCTGGCGAGCGTGCGCAATAATTTCATCGGCTTGCCGGTTAGCGTCGAGAGGCGCTGCACCCGGGCAGTCGCCGTGCGGGCAGCAGCAATCGCCTGCGTATCGGCGCCGGTGTCGGTGCTTGCGGCCGCCGCCGAGGTCTCGTATCGAACAATCAAACGTGCCGGCATATCGATGCCGATGTCGCTACTCACGGCGCTGGCGTTCGCACCACCAACCGCAAGAAAAGCGAATGTGGAAAAGGCTTTAGGAAAGACTCTTCTTATTTTCATCATAGACTCCCGCGCACGTTATTCTGTTGTTATCGGCCGAGATGTGGAGAACTTTAGGCAAAAGTAGATAAATTCCACACCGCTCGTAATATTTCTACTACCGACCGGCTAAATACTCGTTTCCGCGTTACTGAGGCGGCATCGTGATGGCACTAAAATGAATGGCGAATCACATCATTGGAATGTTACATTCCATTATTAATCCGGCCATTACTAATAAGTCAGTATATTAGGGAACAATAAGGGCGAAGTGTTTGTCCAACCCGACATGAAGAGAGACGGAAGAAGGGTATCGCGATCGGCGTTGGAAGAAATGCGGATGATGGCGCTTGAGC
>JALNYU010000003.1 GCA_023229645.1 Nevskia sp.
CTATCAACGCGCCCACCCCGCGCGCTCACCTGCCGCTGCAGCTCCGCTACTTCGCTCTTCGTCAGTTTCATCTCACCCTCCATAGGGGTGATAATACTATCGAATCAATTGTTACAGTCCACTAGTGTCGCAAGATTTTATGATTTTTGTTTCCAAGCATTGCCGAAACGAATACTATCCAGCCTCGCATGAGCAAATAATATTCAGATGCTGCCGAAATCTGCGTTGTAGAGTACTGCGCGAAAGTGGTGGCGCGGACTCTAAACGGCTAAGCCTGCCGCGTGGCCGGAGGCCCAAGCCCACTGAAAATTGTAGCCGCCGAGCCAGCCGGTGACGTCAACAACTTCGCCGATAAAGTAGAGCCCAGTTTGCAGGCGTGAGGCCATTGTTGACGATGAAAGCTCTGCGGTATCGAGGCCGCCGAGCGTGACTTCCGCGGTTCGATAGCCTTCGGTGCCACTGGCGGTTATCGGCCACGCGTGTAGTTGTTCGGCGATGGCGCGCAGCTCCGCGGCGCGGAATTGGCGTAGCGGCCGGTTTTCGAACCAGCGCTCGCAAAGGCGCTGGGCGAAACGCTTCGTCAGCTTTTCCGCGAGCGCGGTTTTAAGTTCGATGGCCGGCTGCTCGCGCTGGCGCGCGGCAAGCCAGTCGGCCGCGTCGTCATCTGGCAACAGGTCGAGCTGTAGTGCATCGCCCGGCTGCCAGTACGAGGAAATCTGCAGAATCGCCGGGCCGCTGAGGCCGCGGTGCGTGAACAGCAGGCCGGCGCGAAAATTACGGCCGTTGGCACTGGCGCGGGCGATTAAGCTTAGGCCGGCGAGGTCGGCGTAATCATCCAACGGTTTGCCGCTGAGCGTTAGCGGCACCAAGCCGGCGCGCGTCGGCAGCACGCGGTGGCCAAATTGTTTTGCGAGCGCGTAGCCGTAGCCGGTGGCGCCCATTTTTGGGATTGAAAGGCCGCCGCTGGCGACAACCAAGGCTGGCGCGTTAAAGCTGCCGCGCGTGGTTGTGAGGCGGTAGCTGCCATCGCGGTACTGCACGTCTTCAACGGCGCAGTCAGTTTCGATTTGCACGCCGGCGTCCGCGCATTCGGTGAGCAGCAGCCGCAGAATCTGTTTCGAGGAATCGTCGCAAAACAGCTGGCCGAGTTCTTTCTCGTGGTAGCGCACGCTGTGGCGTTCAACTAGGGCGATGAAATCCTGCGGCGTGTAGCGCGCCAGCGCTGATTTGCAGAAATGCGGATTGGCCGACAGATAATTGTCTGCGCCGACGCTCAGATTGGTGAAATTGCAGCGGCCGCCGCCGGACATGAGAATCTTGCGGCCGGGGCGATCCGTGTGTTCGAGCAGGCGCACGCGCCGCCCGCGCTGGCCGGCGGTGAGCGCGCACATCAAGCCGGCCGCGCCGCCGCCAATGATCAGCACATCGTCGTTCACCAGTTTTTGCGGTCCGGCAGCAGGCCCTGCAATTCGGCTGGTGTTAAATCGCGCCACGCGCCACTTTTTAAGCCGCCGAGCTTGATGTTGATGATGCGCACGCGCTGCAAGCGCTGCACGTCGGCATCGTAGACTTCGCACATACGCCGAATTTGCCGGTTCAGGCCTTGCGTCAGCACAATCCGAAACTGGAAATCGCTGAGCTTTTCGACGCGGCAAGGCTTGGTCATCGCATCCAGCTCCGGCAGGTGCACGCCGCGGCTCATCCCGGCAATGAACGCCGGTGTGATCGCCTTATCAACCGTTACGAGGTACTCCTTCTCGTGATTATTCTCCGAGCGGAGAATCTCGTTAACGATGTCGCCGTTGTTGGTGAGTAGAATCAAACCTTCTGATTCTTTATCGAGCCGGCCGATTGGAAAGATCCGCTCGCGGTGTTTGATGTAGTCGACGATGTTGCCGCGCACGTGGCGCTCGGTGGTACAGGTGATGCCAACCGGCTTGTTCAGCGCCAGATAAACATGCTGCTTGGCGGCGCCGACTGGCTTGCCATCAACGCACACCGCATCGCCTTCGTTCACCTGCGTGCCGAGCGCCGCCAGCACGCCGTTGACGCTGACGCGCCCGGCTTCGATCCAGCTGTCGGCTACGCGCCGCGAGCAAACGCCGGTTTCGCTGATGAATTTATTCAGGCGCATGCGCGGCGTTAGGGGTTGGGCGTTAAGCGTAGTAGTGGAACGCGATGGCGACGGCGAGCGCGAATAGCCCGCGCAACACCGCGACCAGCCGATCCCTCGGCAACATACGCACGTCCACCTCTTCCTCGCTCAGGCCCGTGCGCTGCAGCGTTTCTTCGCGTTCGACGCGCAGCAGCTTGCGGTCGATGAAACCGGTAACGATCCAGCAGAAGCTGTAGTAAATCGCGCTGATCGGGTCTTTCAGCGCGATCAAGACAATCAGGAACAAGCCCCACGATAGAAACAGCAGCAGCGCGCGGTCCATGACTCTAATTTACGCTTCAGACCGCGAGTTCAGCGAAGAGATCGTGCGTATCCGCCGATGTGACGATGGCCTGCACGCGCATGCCGGGCCGCAGCTTTTTGTTGGCGCGCAGAATTACGCGGCCGTCGATTTCCGGGGCGTCGGCGGCGGAGCGGCCGAAGACGCCTTCGGGTACCGATTCATCGATCAATATTTCGATCTGCCGGCCGATCTTGGTTTGCAGTTTCGCCGCGCTGATGCCGGCCTGCTTTTCCATGAAGCGGGCGAGGCGTTCGTCCTTCACTTCTTCCGGCACCGCGCCGGGCAGTTCGTTAGCGCTGGCGCCTTCGACTGGCGAATACGTGAAGCAGCCGACGCGGTCGAGCTGGGCTTCGTCCAGCCAATCGAGCAGCGTCGTGAATTCGGCTTCGGTTTCGCCAGGGAAGCCGACAATAAACGTGCTGCGTATCGTGATATCGGGGCAGATCGCACGCCAGGCTTCGAGCCGGCGCAGCGTGTTTTCGGCGGCGGCCGGGCGCTTCATCCGCTTCAATACGCTGGTGGAAGCGTGTTGGAACGGTACGTCGAGATACGGCAGCACGAGGCCTTCGGCCATTAAGCCGATGACATCATCAACGTGCGGATACGGGTAGACGTAATGCAGCCGCACCCACGGCCGCGCGCCCGGCGCGCCGAGTGAACCGAGGCCGCGGCAGAGGTCGAGCATGCGGGTTTCGTACTCGCGCTCATGCCAGCTGCGTTTGCGGTATTTCAGATCAAGGCCGTAGGCGCTGGTGTCTTGTGAAATCACCAGCAGTTCTTGCACGCCGGCTTTGACCAGCTTTTCGGCTTCGATCAATACATCGTCAACCGGCCGCGATTTCAGCTTGCCGCGCATCGATGGGATGATGCAGAAGCTGCACTTATGATTGCAGCCTTCGGCGATTTTCAGATACGCGTAATGGCGCGGCGTGAGTTTGATGCCGATGGCATCGTTCTTCGGCGCCGGCAGCAAATCCAGGAACGGGTCGTGCTGCGGCGGCGCGGCGGTGTGCACCGCGGCCATGACGCCGCTGTAGTCCTGCGGGCCGGTGATCGACAGCAGATTCGGGAATTTATCGGTGATCAATTCGCGCCGCGCGCCGAGGCAGCCGGTGACGATAACGCGGCCGTTCTCGGCCATCGCTTCGCCGATTGCATCCAGCGATTCTTCAACCGCGGAGTCGATAAAACCGCAAGTGTTAACGATTACGACATCGGCCGCGGCGTAGCTCTGCACGGTTTCGTACCCTTCGGCACGTAATTGCGTCAGGATCCGTTCGGAGTCGACCAGCGCCTTCGGGCAGCCGAGCGAAACAAAGCCGACTTTCGGCGCGATAGGGGCTGCGGCAGGCGTGGTTTTACGACGGCTGCGAGGGGCTGCGGCGGGCATGAGTACACCAGAAAAAGCGGTCCGGCCATTTTACCCTGTTGTGACGCGGCAGCCGCAGTTCTTGGCAAGAGGCGACTTTCGGCAGACGCTACACTAGGCCAGTTCCCACCTTGCATCTACGGATCACACCATGAACAAGCCCTTAAAGATTGTCCTCGGTCTGGTCGCGGCGCTGGTCGTGATCTTGGTATTGGCGATCGGCGCATTCGCGCTGTTTTTCGATCCGAACGATTTCCGCGGCAAAATTACTGAGGAAGTGAAGAAGGCCACCGGCCGCGAGTTGGCGCTCGGCAACATCAAATTAAGCATTTTCCCAACGCTGGGCGCGCGCGTGCAAGACGTGAAGCTCGGTAACGCCGAAGGCTTTGGCGATACGCCGTTTGCCGCAATAGGCGAGGCCGATGTTGGCGTGCGTTTACTGCCGCTGCTGCTGCACCGAGACGTGCAGGTGGGCGGTATCACGCTCAGTGGTTTGCAGCTGAATCTGGCGGTGAACGCGGACGGCAAGAATAATTGGGACGATCTCGCCAGCGGCGATAAACAAACGCCCGCCGCCACGCCGGAGCAGCCGGCCAGCAGCGGCAATGGCATCAAGACGTTGAACATCGGTGGCGTGACGATCAAAGACGCGGCGATTAATTACGATGACCGAAAAGCCAAGAAAGCCTACAGCCTGAGCAAATTGAACCTAAAAACCGGCGCAATTGCGCCCGGCAAGCCGTTCGACTTCGCGCTGGATTTCGCCACCGAAGCCAGCGATCCGGCGTTGAAAGCCGATATCAGCGCTGCGGCGAAGCTGGCGTTTGATCTCGACAAACAACAGTTCACGGCCGAAAAGCTGGTGCTGAAAATCAAAGCCGCGCTGACTGATCTCACGGCCGATGCTGAACTCGGCAGCACCATCAGCGCCGATCTCAACAGTAAGGTCTATAAAGCCGAGAAAATCACGCTGAAAGCCAGTGCCGAAGGTAAAAGCCTGCCGGGCGGCAAGCAGACGGCGGATTTCTCCGCCGATGCGATCTACGACGGCAGCAAGGGCACAGTGAAGATGGCTGCCGGCGAATTGCTCGCCGCTGGCTTGACGACGACGATTGCGCTCGACGGCAGCGGCCTGAACGGCGACAACCCGCGCTTTACCGGCCCGCTCAGCGTCAAGCCGTTCAACCCGCGCGAATTGCTGAAGATGCTCGGCACGACGTTGGAAACGGCGGACGCCGCGGCGCTGAAAGAAATGAGCATCAAAGCCAAGTTTGACGCCACGACCAAAAGCGCGCGCCTGAACGATCTCGTAATCAAGCTCGATCAAAGCACGATCAGCGGCAACGCCGGCGTCGCCGATTTGGCCAAGCAAGCAGCAGAGTTTGCGTTGAAGCTTGACGCCATCGATGCCGACCGCTACTTGCCGCCGAAGCCGGCTGCGGCCACGCCTACCGCGCCAATCAGCGCTGCCGATAAAGCCAAGGCCGACGCCGCGCCGCTGCCGGTGGATGCACTCGATACCTTCACCGCCAACGGCACGGTGGACATCGGCAAGCTCAAGGTTTCCGGCGTCAACATGAGCAACGTCAAGCTCAAGCTGAACGCGGTGAAGGGTGCGGATAAGCGCATCGAATTGGCGGCAAATCTTTACGGCGGCAGCATCAACACCACCACTCGGATCACGCCCGGCGCGCGGCCGACGTACGCTGAAACGCTGCGAATTGCCTCAATCAGCGCCGCGCCGCTGTTGAAGGATTTCCTCGGCAAGGACTACATGAGCGGCCAGGGCGGCGTTTCGATGGACCTGACCGGCGCCGGCAAAACCATGGGTGAATTGAAGCGGGCGCTGAATGGCAATGTCAGCTTTGAGTTCAAAGACGGCGCGGTGAAAGGCTTCAACCTCGGCCAGATCATCCGCAAAGCCGATGCCTTGCTGACCGGCACGCAGCTCAACGAAAGCGAGCCGCCGCAGACTGATTTCACCGAGCTTAGCGCCAGCGCCAAAATCACCAACGGCGTGCTGCAGTCTGACGCGCTGAACGCGAAAAGCCCGCTGTTCCGTGTCGATGGCGCCGGTAAAGTCGATCTCGCCAACGAAACCTTGGACTACACCGCCAAGCCCACCATCGTGAACACGATCAGCGGCCAGGGCGGCAAAGATATGTCGCAACTCAACGGCTTGACGATTCCGGTGCACGTCGCCGGGCCGTGGTCGGCGCCGAAATATTCGCTGGATTTGAAGCTGGCGCTACAACAGAAAGCCACCGAAAAACTGCGCGGCAGGCTCGACGATCAGATCCAGAAAAAGCTCGGCGATAGTCCGCTGAAAGAAAAGCTCAGCGATACGCTGAACTCGCTATTCGGCAAAAAGAAGAAGCCCGAAGACGCGCCGCCGAAATAAACGATGACCGCAGCCACTTTCGCGCCGCGCTTGCTGGCGTGGTACGACCACGCCGGCCGGCACGACTTGCCGTGGCAGCAGCCGCGCTCGGCGTATCGCGTCTGGCTTGCCGAGGTGATGCTGCAGCAAACGCAAGTGGCGACGGTCATCCCGTATTTCGAGCGTTTTATCGCGCGCTTCCCCGATTTCTCCGCGCTGGCCGCCGCGCCGGCTGACGATGTGCTCGCGCTCTGGGCCGGGCTCGGCTACTACGCCCGCGCCCGCAACCTGCACGCGGCAGCGCAGCGCATCGTCAGCGAGCACGATGGCGCAATGCCGCGCACCTTGGAGGAAGTGCAAGCCTTGCCCGGCATCGGCCGCTCGACAGCCGCCGCGATCCTCGCCCAGGCTGAAGGCCAGCGGCACGCGATTCTCGACGGCAATGTAAAGCGCGTGCTGGCGCGCCACGGCGCCATCGCCGGCTGGCCGGGGCAGCCGAAAGTCGCGCAGCAACTCTGGGCGTTATCGGAAAGCCTGCTGCCGGCGGCGCGGATGGCCGACTACACGCAGGCGATCATGGATCTCGGCGCCACGCTGTGCACCGCGCGCGCGCCGGCCTGCACGCGCTGCCCGGTGGCGGCGGACTGCGGCGCGTATCGGCAACAGGCGGTGGCGGACTACCCCAGCCCGCGGCCGGCAAAAGCCCGGCCGCTGCGGCAGGCGCGCTTGTTGTTGATCGAAAACGACAGCGGTGCGGTGTTGATCGAACGCCGGCCGCCGAGCGGCATCTGGGGCGGCTTGTGGTGCCCGCCGCTGTGTCAGGACGAGGAATCGCCAGAACAGGCGCTGCGCCAGCGTTACGGCCTGCAGCTGCGGGCGCAGGCGGCACTGCCGCCGCTGCGCCACGCGTTCACCCATTTCGAACTAGAACTGCAACCGCTGCGCGTGCAAGTTGCCGCCCGCGCCGATGGTGTGCGCGAACAGGCCGACCAGCTCTGGCTTAAACTGAGCGCCGAAACTTGGCCCGGCTTGCCGGCGCCGGTGCTGAAAATCCTGAATCAACTGCGGAAAAACTGATAACCGTGTCCAGAACTGTTCATTGCATCAAGCTCGGCATCGACGCCGAAGGCCTAGACCGCGCACCGCTGCCGGGCGAACTCGGCAAGCGCATTTTCGATCAGGTTTCGAAGCAGGCGTGGCGCGATTGGGTGGCCCACCAAACCCGCTTGATCAACGAATATCGGTTGGTATTGTCCGAGCCGGACGCGCGTAAATTCTTGACCACCGAGATGGAAAAATTCTTTTTCGGCGGCGAACTCGCGAAAACCAGCTACGTGCCGAAAAAAGCCTGAAAAAACGCTTGACGCAGGCCGCCTGCTCGCGTCTAATTGCGCGCTCCACGAAGCACAAAGCATCATGGCCGGGTAGCTCAGTCGGTAGAGCAGGGGATTGAAAATCCCCGTGTCGGCGGTTCGATTCCGTCCCCGGCCACCAAAGAATCAAGCACGAAGCCCGCACAGTCTGTGTGGGCTTTTTGCGTTGTGGGGCGGTTGGCGGATTTATTGGGCCAGGGCGGCGTGTGCTGGCGACAGTTTTCGATTGCATCAAACTCTTCTACAACTCAAAACGCCGGCACGGACACGGCAGCAGCCTGTCTCCGATGCTGTTTGAACAACTGCAACAAATTTCCAGCTCTTGAGTGTCTGGAAATTCGGCAGTGATTCAATCCTGACGAAACGGATGGCGACAGGGCCACACCGCGCCGACCGGCTTCGCGAGCGACTCGGAGCCGTGCATCGGGAATGACGAAGGCGGCAAGCTAAAGGGAATGCGCTGGGCACTTTCGAGTGTCTGACCGCGAGGCATGACGAACTGGTCGGGCGCGCCCTGCGGGAAATCGCTATGAAGTTCCGGCTTCTGGCGGAAGACCCGCCGTGGTGAGGATGCAGTCAGGCGTCCGGCAACGGAGCGGCCAGGCTGGCCCCGGCGGTAACATTCACCTTTGCGCCAAGCGAGGGCAGCGGCCTCAGAGCATTTGCGCAGATTGACCGCAAGTCGACTTGTCTACATTCTGTACAAATGCCCTCTACAAGAAGTCCAGCAAAGCCTCGCGCCGATGGCCGCCAAATCGTCGGTTTCAGCCTACTGCCCAAGATGCCAGCCGAAGTCAAAATGGCGGCGTCGCGTCGCGACAGCTCCTTGAAAATGCTGTTCGAGGATATGTGGACGCTCTATGAGAAAACACCAACAGAAGCGGCTAGTGCCGAAGGATCGAATGCCCGTCAATCTCAATAAGCCCCAAAACTGGAAGGCAGACGTTGCCCTGTCTGTGGACATGTACAACGAATGGTTCATGCAGTTTGCACCCGTGACGTTCCGCAACACTCGGCTTCAGACCACGAAGTCCGTTGAAGCGGCCCTCTACGCGACCGGGAACCTGACGGATATCAAGCCGGCGACGCTGCGGAAGCACCCCGAAATTCTGTCTACGCTCCGCATGTCGACGTGCCCGCCGCTGGCGGTTGATCGTCTCATCGGCTTGACCGGTGTCTCGTCGAGCTTGGTCAAGCGCATGGAAGGTGAACAGAAGCTGCCTGTGCGTATGCTGACAGCGCAAGTCGACCTCGAACTCGCCAAGATCACCACGATCATCGAAAAGATGGCTGATCCAGATATTTTTATCTGGCTCGGTCGCGCCCATGCTGCAACCGATGCTGAAGTGCATCGCGCGGCGACCATCGTCGCTGATCGGCTATGCGGCGCAGTGGCAAACCCCATCATTCGCAACGCGCAAGAGAAACGGCAGCTCCTGGAAATCAAGAATTGGCTTGAGGCGCGAGGCTACAAGCCACTACCGGGTGTGGATGGAACAAAGTTCAACGCTATGCCGCCTGGCACGTTCAGCTTCCGCATGAACGTGCCAATCAAACTTGAAGGCGGGGGGCAGTCGATCAACATTCCGATTGATGCGGTCATCATGCCGAAGACAGGCAAGGCCGGCGGCTTGCCGCTGTTTTTCGAGGCGAAGTCGGCGGGTGATTTCACCAACACCAACAAGCGCCGCAAAGAAGAAGCGGTGAAGATGGCGCAGTTACGCAGCACCTACGGCTCGGCTGTCCGCTTCAATCTGTTTCTGTGTGGGTATTTCGATAGCGGTTATCTCGGCTATGAGGCCGCAGAGGGCATTGATTGGGTGTGGGAGCACCGCATTGATGACCTCGCCCTTTTTGGACTCTGACGATGGCACTCAACCTCGACGCTCTCGAACAACGCCGCTGCGCACTGCAAGCTGAACTGGACGGGCGCAAGACCCAAGCTGAACGCAATAGACTGGGGCAGTTTGCAACTCCGACGCAGCTCGCCCGTGATGTATTGGCGTATGGCTTGGAGTTGGTTCCGAAGACGACGCCTGTGCGTTTCCTTGATCCTGCTATAGGGACGGGTTCGTTCTATTCCGCGCTCATGTCGGAGTCTGCAGGTCGCCCGGTGCAATCGGCAACGGGCTTCGAGATTGATCCGCACTATGGCGAGCCGTCCAAGGCACTTTGGAAGGGGACACCACTCAACATCACGCTGGCCGACTTCACTCAGCAAGCTGCTCCGGTTCACAACGCGGAGCGGGCAACCCTACTCATCTGTAATCCGCCCTACGTTCGGCACCATCACATGAACGGTGCGGAGAAAGTACGCCTACAGGAAGCGGCGAGCACCGCGTCAAATGTCGAGCTTTCCGGCCTAGCCGGTTTGTATTGCTATTTCATGGCCTTGGCGCATAGCTGGATGAGCGAAGGCGGTGTTGCGGGCTGGCTGATACCCAGCGAATTTATGGACGTGAACTATGGGCGCGCGCTCAAGGCGTATCTGCTGCGCGAAGTGACGTTGCTGCACATTCATCGCTTTGATCCGAACGACGTGCAGTTTGATGATGCGCTCGTGTCGTCTGCGATTGTGTGGTTCAAGAAGGCGAAGCCCTTGGCAGACCACAGCGTTTCGTTCTCCTACGGCGGCACGATGCAGGCCCCGACGATCAGCAAAAGCCTGAGCGTCCGCGACCTCGAACGCACCGACAAATGGACACGGTATCCGCGACAGGCCGTTGAGGCACAGCACGACGGCTACAGGCTCGGCGACCTGTTCGCAATCAAGCGCGGCTTGGCTACGGGCGACAACGCGTTTTTCATCCTCGAGGAAGACCGGGTGCGCGATCTCAAACTGCCGTCGCAGTTCCTCAAGCCAATCTTGCCGAGTACCCGCTACATCAAGGCCGATGAAATCAACGCGGATGATTCAGGTGTACCGCTCTTGGAAAAGCGGCTGTTCCTGCTCGACTGCGATTTGCCAGAAGATGAAGTGGAGCGCGACTATCCGTCGCTATGGGCATATCTACAGACTGGCGTGGATCTTGTCGCGGCGCGCTACCTGTGCCGCACAAGGCGCCATTGGTACACACAAGAGCGTCGCGCCGCCTCGCCGATCGTCTGTACTTACATTGGTCGCAGCGACCACGCTGGACGGCCTTTCCGATTCCTGCTGAACAACACCAAGGCGACGGCCACGAACGTTTATTTGTGCCTCTACCCGCAACCGCTGCTGGCCAGACAGCTCCCACTCTACCCCGACGCGCTCCGCTCGCTGTGGCAGGGGTTAAACTCCATCAGCCGGGAAACACTGCTCGGTAATGGCCGGGTCTATGGCGGCGGGATGCACAAACTCGAGCCCAAGGAGCTGGCCAACGTGCCAGTTGATGAACTGGCCGCGCTGGTCGGCCTCGGCGTAAAGCGCACTCCGCGACAGCTAGAGCTAGAGGAAAAAATGTCTGCCTAGGCGCCGCCGTGCCGGGGCGCTGCATCGAGCGATAGACCGTTGCGCGTCCCCGCGCCACCAACGAATCAAGCATGAAGCCCGCACGGTCTGTGTGGGCTTTTTGCGTTGTGGGGCGGTTGGCGGCGTTTTGACTGTGGCTTTTATGAATTAGCCCCAATACACGGCATCTGCGGCGGCGGCCATCTTGTTGAGCGCAAAAAAATTGGCTGCAAACCGTGCGCCGATACCGATAGCGCAGCGCAAATTCCCGAAGCCTATTCGTTAAATGCCGATGTTGGGGGCAGCACTTACGCGTGCAACGACGCCAGCGGTGACTTCGGCTGATCGCTGAGGTATTCGCCTATCGGTGGCGCCTTTTAGACAAGAATACTTTCCGAGATCAGGTCGATAGCGTTTCGCGCATTGCCGCTTGTGGATCGTTGGTTTCGAATAAATTCGGGAATAAGTACGCTGCGGCGTAAATTGGAAAGGCTGGTATTAAATCGGCCTTTGAACGCGTTGCTGTTAGCAGTCCATCGGCGAGGCACTCTGAAACTACGGTTCGCGCAGTGCGCGCGCCTAAGTCAATCAGGCGACCGGCCGCGCCGCGTTCTAATCGGCCCACAAACATCGCCTTGATCGGTAGCGGGGCGGCGCGCTCATCGTGCCCTGTTACGAGTCTGCGCTCGACGCCGAGCTTGTGCCACAGCCTGTGGCACAAGCCAGGGCACTCCCAGGCGGCGCGGCCGACTTGCCGCCAGCGGCGCAGGACTTTCCCGCCGGCCTGTTGCTGGCCGTGCCCTGGGGCCACCACGCGGTGCTGATGGAAAAGCTGAAGGACGCCGCCGTGCGCCAGTGGTACATGCGGGCTGCGGTGGAAAACGGCTGGAGCCGTGATCTGCTGCAGGATCATATCGCGGCTGCCAGCCACCGGCGGGCGGGACAAGCCGCCAGCAACTTCTCGTTGCGCCTGCCCGCGCCGGATTCGGCCCTGGTGCAGCAGACGTTGAAAGACCCTTACTTATTCGACTTCCTGACGCTGGCGGATCCCTTTCACGAGCGCGAACTGGAAACCGGGCTGATCGCGCACCTAGAGAAATTTCTGCTGGAGTTGGGGCAAGGCTTCGCTTTCGTTGGCCGCCAGTACCATGTGGATCTGGGTGAACAGGACTTCTACATCGACCTGCTCTTCTATCATCTGAAGCTGCGCTGCTATGTGGTGATCGACCTTAAGCGCGGCGCGTTCAAGCCCGAATACGCGGGCAAGATGAGCTTCTATTGCAGCGTGGTCAATGACCGGCTGCGCCACGGCGACGACAAGCCCACCATCGGCCTGATCCTGTGCCAGCAGCACAACCGCGTGCTGGCCGAGTACACCTTGCGCGGCATGGACAACCCCATTGGTGTTTCCAGCTACCAACTTACGCGGGCCTTGCCCACCGAGCTGCAATCCAGCCTGCCGAGCATCGAGCAGATTGAGCGTGAACTCGCTGGCGAGGCTGCCGCCGACACTTCCAAGGACGAAGCGCAATGACCAACCCCACCAATACCTACACCGTACCGTCGGTATCCATCACCACGGCGCGCACTGGCGCATCTAGCAAAGCGAATGAACTGGGCATGCGGGGGATGCAGGTGCGAGCCTATGCCAAGCGCGGTGAGCAATACCTGCTGATCAAGTCACCGCCGGCGTCGGGAAAATCGCGCGCGCTGATGTTCATCGCGCTGGATAAGCTCAACAACCAGGGCTTGAAGCAGGCCATCGTCGTGGTGCCGGAGCGTTCCATTGGCAGCAGCTTTGCCAATGAGCCCTTGGTCGAGCATGGCTTCTACTGGGATTGGCAGGTTGCACCGCAGTGGAACCTGTGCAACGCCCCTGGTGTGGATGAGCCCCGCATCGCGAAGTCCAAGGTGGACGCGGTGCGCCAGTTCTTGGCGAGTGCAGACAAGGTATTGGTTTGTACCCATGCCACTTTCCGCTTTGCTGTGGATGAACTGGGTATCGAGGCGTTCGACGACCGCCTGATCGCCATCGACGAATTCCACCACGTCTCTAGCAATCCGGAGAATCGACTGGGCAGCCAGTTGGGGGCATTCATTGCACGCGACAAAGTGCATCTGGTGGCCATGACGGGCTCCTACTTCCGTGGCGACAGCGAGGCGGTGCTGGCACCCGCAGACGAAGCCAAGTTCGAGACCGTGACCTACACCTACTATGAGCAGCTCAACGGCTACAGCTGGCTCAAGGTGCTGGACATCGGTTACTTCTTCTATACCGGTCGTTATGTGGAAGCGGTCGCTAAGGTTTTGGACCCGGCGCTGAAAACCATTGTCCATATTCCTAACGTTAATGCGCGCGAGAGCTTGAAGGATAAGGAGCGAGAGGTCAGCGACATCATGCATGCGCTGGGTGACTGGAAAAGCACCGATCCGACAACGGGCTTCCATCTGATTGAAACAAAGGATGGCCGAAGCTTGAGAGTGGCTGACCTCGTGGACGATAGCGATCATACCCGGCGCTCCCGCGTGTTAGCGGCGCTGAAAGATCCGGCTCAGAAGAACAATCGTGATCACGTCGACGTCATCATCGCGTTGGGCATGGCGAAGGAAGGGTTTGACTGGATTTGGTGCGAGCACGCGCTGACCATTGGCTACCGCAGCAGCCTGACTGAAATTGTGCAAATTATCGGCCGCGCCACCCGTGATGCCGTGGGCAAGGAGCGTGCGCGCTTTACCAACCTGATTGCCGAGCCTGCAGCCGATCGGTCCGCCGTGGCTGAGGCGGTGAATGACATGCTCAAGGCCATCTCCGCCAGCTTGCTGATGGAGCAGGTGCTGGCGCCGCGCTATGAGTTCACGCCCAAGAACACGGGGCCATTGACCGGCTTCGATTACGGCGAGGGCGGCTACAAGAAGGACGGCGGCCATAACGTCGGCGTGAACAAGGACACTGGCCAGATTCACCTAGAGATCAACGGGCTGACGACGCCGCAAACCTCTGAAGCAACGCGCATCTGCAAGGAGGACTTGAACGAAGTCGTCACCAGCTTCCTGCAGGACAAGACCGTGCTGGAGCGCGGACTGTTCGACAAGGACAACACCTTGCCGGAAGAGCTGACCCAACTGCGCATGGGCAAGATCGTGCGGGAGCGTTACCCGGATTTGAGTGAGACCGATCAGGAGGCCATTCGCCAGCACGCCGTCGCCGCCATGAACGTCACGCAGCAGGCCAAGCTGATGCTGGCCCAGGCCGATGCTGCCGGCGGCGGCACAGCGCAAGGCAACACGGCCTTGCTGGATGGTGTGCGCAAGTTCGTGAATGTGCGCGATCTGGACATCGACCTCATCGACCGTATCAACCCCTTCGATGCCGCCTATGCGATTTTGGCGAAAGCGATGGATGAAAAATCATTGCGCCAAGTGCAGGCCAGCATTGCCGCAAAGAAGGTGAGCATCCCCGTGGACGAAGCCCGCGAACTTGCAAAGCGCGCCTTGCAGTTCAAGCACGACCGCGGCCGCCTTCCGGATATCAATTCCGCGGACGCATGGGAGAAGCGCATGGCCGAGGGTGTGGCAGCGCTGGCGCGTTACCGCGCTATGACAAAGGCAACACAAGCGCAAGAGGCATCCAGCAATGGCTGATATGGACGACGACGAACTATTGGAGGCGCTGGGTGTAGAAGTCGCCCCACTCAAAGTCAGCGGCCGAACGCCGCGCGAGGAACGCATCATCGCCGGCTTCGAGGATATTCTTCGCTTCCATCAAGCGCACGGTCGCCCGCCGCTGCATGGCGAAGATCGCGATATCTTTGAGCGTCTGTATGCCGTGCGCCTGGACCAGATTCGCAAGCTGCCGGAAGCGCAAACTTTGCTGGCTGAGCTGGATACTCCCGGCCTGCTAGCGCATTCAAGCGGCATGACGATAAGCGATGCGGATGATCTCGATGAAGACGCGCTGCTGGCGGAGCTAGGCGTTAGCAATGAGTCGGTGGAGAACGACATTACGCAGTTGCGAAATGTGCGTGCGTATCAGGAACGCCGAGCAGCCGAAGAAATTGCGGATCGAGCTAAGTGCACGGACTTTGAGCAATTTGAGCACCTGTTTCAAACGGTACAGCGGGAGTTGAAGTCCGGCGTTAGAAAGACTATCTCGCTGGAAACCCGCACCCTCGACGAAATTCAGAAGGGGACCTTTTTCATCGTCGGCGGCCAGATAGTCTATGTGGCTGAGGAGCGCGGGGAGTTCACCACCCAGTACAACCGGCGCGACATGCGGCTGCGCGTCATCTACGACAACGGCACCGAAAGTGACGTGTTGCAGAGATCTCTGCAGCGCGCGTTACATCGCGACAAAGTGGCTAGGCTCATCACCGAACCCGCAGCCGGACCACTGTTTGGGGAAAGCGCTGAGCCAGACGACATCGAAAGCGGCACCATCTATGTGCTGCAGAGTCTATCCAAGCACCCATTTGTGGCTGAGCATCGCGAGCTGATTCACAAGATTGGCGTGACTGGCGGCAAGGTGGAAGCACGAATCGCTGGCGCTGAAAAAGACGCAACCTACCTGCTGGCCGGCGTCGATATCGTCGCCACCTACACGCTGCACAACCTGAATCGTAGCCGGCTAGAAAACATCTTCCACCGCCTGTTCGGTACAGTTCAGCTCGACTTGACCATCGAAGACCGTTTCGGAAACCCGGTCAAGCCGCGGGAGTGGTTTCTGGTGCCGCTGCAGGTGATTGACGAAGCGGTTCAGCGCATTCGAGATGGATCGATTACCGACGTTGTGTATGACCCCGAATCGGCGCGGTTGATCGGCCGTTAAATTTCTAGGAGCGTCCTCACGCGGGTGCCGAAAGACGACGGCGAGTGAGTCAGGTTCGGGCCGGCCATCACGCGCGTGGCGGCGATCATCCGAGAATCAAGCACGAAGCCCGCACAGTCTGTGTGGGCTTTTTGCGTTGTGGGGCGGGATGGCGGCATTTTGACCGCGTTTTTTCAAATTAGCCCAACTGCCCGATAGCCGCGGCGGCGGCCATCTTATTGATCGCAAAAGTATTGGGCCGTAAACCGCGCGCTGATATCGCGAGCGCAGTGTGAATTCCAGAAACCTATCCGTTAATTGCCCGATGTTATGGGCGGTGCGGACGTGCGCAGATGGGTTCGGCGATGGGCTCAAGCTGCCGTCATTAACGCCGTTGTGTGGAATAAATATGAGTTGTGACTCCGGTCATATCGAAGGCCGAGGCAGGATAAAGGCGCGTCGGGGCGGCTGATTCGAGCCCCCGGCGCGCCGCAAGCGCCGGCGGTGAAGCCGGTAAAGGCGCTGTTTCAACCACCGTTGCGGCGGTGGCCGTTGTGTGTATTTCGGCCGAGGTGTTGGGCGCGGCCGTTTTTATCGCTGCAAACAAAATAATTCCGTCAACTTGTGATCGAGGAGTGTTGCCGTGACGCCAGAGCATCCGCTACACCGATATGACGATATTCTAAGTCTTGCCCCGCAGCCTCCCCGGCTGCGTGCCGCCGCCGGCACCGAACGCTGGGGTTTCCGAGCGTTGGGCGCATCGACGGCTTGGCTGCGAGCGCGGGCCGAGTCTGCCGCCGCCGCGCGCATCGCGCGACGCTTGCACGATGGTTTGGCGCAGTCGCTGACGTTGGCGCTGATCCAATTGGATGCCTCGCGCGACCCACGAAATCCGGCAGCGGATCTGGCCGTCGCCAATAGCCGTACGTTGATCAAAGATGCTTTGCGGGCAACGCGCGAGACGATTCGCGACTTACAAGGAACGGGCGAGCCGCTGCCGAATTTGGCGGCTGCGCTGTCGGCCGCGGCGCAGCGGTTGGGCCAGTTGTGCGGACAAGTGATTACGATTGAATGCGGCGCGGCGTTGCCGGTGCTGCCGGATGTCGTTGCGAAAACCTTATTCGACGCAGCGCATGAGTTGCTGATTAACGCCTGCAAGCACGCGCCTGAAGCGCATGTGCGACTGGCACTCACGCCGTTTGGGCGCGGGGTGCGGTTGATTGTGCAAGACGATGGCCCCGGTTTTGACGCAGTCGCTGGCGCCGCCAGTTACGGCTACGGCCTTGCGAATATGGCGGCCTGGCTGGCGCGCGTCGGCGCCCAGCTGACACTGACCAGCGCTGCGGGCGGTGGCGTTCATGGCGAGATTTGCTGGCGACCGGCGACGCAACTGCAGCGGTCGGAGGTCTTATGATCCGCGTCGTTATCGGCGACGATCACGGCGTCGTCCGCGAAGGCTTGGTCGCGCTATTGCAGCGTGAGTCGGATATTCAGGTGCTCGCACAAGCACAAAATGGCTTGGACTTGGTCCGCGCGGCGCGCGAACATGGGCCGGATGTGGTTGTCGCCGATGTCTCGATGCCGGTTATGAATGGTGTCGAAGCCATCCACCATATTCGCCATGAGTCGCCGCGCAGCAAGGTGTTATGCCTTTCGGTGAGTGATCAAACTCGGCAGGTGTTAACGGCGCTTGAAGCCGGTGCCGCTGGCTATGTGCTGAAGGAAAACTCTTTTGAAGAACTGGCGCGCGGTATTCGCCGCGTGGCTGCGAATCAGATGTACTTGAGCAACGAGTTGGTCGGCGCCGTTATGGCGGCTTCACGCCACGGCGCAAGTGGCGGCGAAACGCCGCTGACAGCGCGCGAGCGGCAAGTGGCCCAGCTGTTTTCCGAGGGCTATTCGACATTGGAAATCGCCGGGCGCTTGCACGTCAGCAGCAAAACCGTGGCGACCCACCGCGAGCATTTATTCCATAAGTTGAAGATCCAAAGCATTGCCGAACTCACGCGCTATGCGTTGCGTGAAGGCCTGAGTGCGTTGGACTTGCCGAGCCGACAACTGACAATCTGAATGGCTTAATGATGCGCCGCTGCTGTCGGTCTCAGCGGCGCATCAAAATCGTGAAATCATCCGGCAGATAGCCGCTGACCAACTCGGCGCTTGGGCTCAGTTGCCGGCAGTAGGCGTGTACCGCATCGGGGTCTTGGCCGCAGAGTACGTAGTCGTGCGCAAACTGGTTGGCGTCGAGCAGGTTAAACGCCAAGCCGCGACGGCAGGCGCGCCACATCTGCCCGATCAACGCGTATGGGTAGTCCGGCGATTTACTGCGGTAGCTCAGCGCGCCGGAACAAAACACGTAGTCCGACGCCGGCAGCCCCGCATTCAAAAAATCCGCCTGCACAAACTGGGTCTTCGGCAGGCTGCCGTAACGCGCCTGGGCGGCGGTCAGAAACTCCGCCATTTGGTCGACGCCGAGGTAGGTGAAGTCGGTGTAGCGCTGATCGAGAAACGGTTTGAAATCGCCATAACCGCAGCCGAGATCGAGCACGGTACAGCCATTGAGATCGCCGACCTGGCACAGCACGTCGAAGCGCCGCTGTTGGCTCTCAACATCGCGCCAGCCCAGCGCCTGCAGTGGCGCCAAATCCAGCCGGCGGCGGTGGTAATGCAGGACGATGGCTTTTTCGATTAGGTTCATGCGCAGCCACTACGCGGAGATGCACCGCTGGCGCTCATTGCGGGTAAACCGTATCGCCGACTTTGGTTATCCGGTCGTAGACGTTTTGCCCATGCTGGATATACGTCTTCGCGGCGTCTGCATCGAGATCGCCAGCGTTGACGCCGTTTGCGCGCACGGTGGCGTATTTCAGCGCGATAAGCGTGTTGACGTGCGGCCGCGGCATCCAAGACGGGAACATCGTGCTGTCTTTATTCGGTCCGCCGGCAGCGGCGTGCCACGTCAGCGTATGAATCCGCCCGGCTGAGCCTTGCCGCCCGACTGCGGCAACGGCGGCCGGCAGCGCGCCGTTGGTATACGCGTGCAGGCCGGTGGGATTGGCCGGAACCAACGCACCGCCAGCAACCGGCTGGGCGTTGAAGATGTGATTTTGCAGGCTGGCGCGAACGTTGTTGCCGAGTAGCGCAATCGTCTGCTGGGCACGGGCGCCGCGGCGGTGTTTATCGGCGCGCTCGGTCTCGTCTTTTTTCGCCTGTGCGGGCGCGCCCGCTGAAGGTTGCAGCCGCCGCAGCTGCGCGGCCTGGGCCTGCTGCCGCGGCGATTGCTGCAGGCGTTGCGCGGTAGAAGTCGCGCGCTGCGGCGTCGAATCGTGGCTGGTGGCAGCGGCTGCTTGGCGCTGCGACGGGGCTGGGCGTGCGGCGGTATCTAAGCGCATCGTGAACTCCTGCGAAGGACCCTAACTGTGCTCAGTTTACGCCGTCGTTATGGTGCTTTGTCGCCGAGCTGAGGGCCGACAAATCGATAATAATTTCGATTCAGTCATTCCTAAAGGGAATGATAGTTATCGCCAACAGCCGCCTTCTGGAAAACGGATAAGACACACAGCATGAGCTAGGGCCTGTTAACACTTATGCGATCACTGCGACCGCGGACGTAAACCGCCAGTACAACGAAGAAGGAGCAGCAAAGGGTGGTTCCCTTGGCGCGACGACCGAGGCCGCAATGGCGGTTCACGACCCCGTCCCGAAGGGTTATGGCGAAAAATCCGCCTGTCGTCGTTGCGATCCTTGGCCTTGGAATTACCAAGGCCGGCGGCTCGCGCCTCGTCAGGCGGACTTTTGATCTATAACGCAGCGACCGCATAAGTGTTAACAGGCCCTAGTTCAGCGCCGATGGGCGTGTCCGCCACACGCAGCGATGATTCTGCTCATGCCGCGCTTGACGGGTACTGCGGCGCCGATCACACAGTCCACTGCCTCGGCTTAAAAGCTGCGCGCCGCTGGCAAGGGGATATTCCGAAATAGAGCCGAAGGTTGGCAATCGTCAACGATATAGGGAGAATCTTATGCGTTATCAACTGCTAGGGCGCCGTCCGTTGCGCCATATTGTCGCCATCTGTTGCACCTTAATCATCACTAACTGGGGCGCGGCTGCTGCTGCACGTGCCGAAACCACCCCGACGGATATTGCTAGAGCTGAAAATCTTTGGGATGTCTTGGTCACCAGCGCTGGCACTAACGGCAATAGCGCTGTGTTGCGATTCGACGGCCGTAGCGGGCAAGCGATTGGCACGTACGGCTGCGCCGGTGGAATTGTCGACCCGCGCGACATCGTTCCGAAACCACCATTGGGTGGCGTGCTCTATGTGAACAATGGCAACGATAGTGTTCTGAAATTCCGCTCGCGCACCGGCGAGTTCCTCGGCATTTTCACCTCGTATCCGAATCTTAATCCCGGTGGCTCGGTCTTTGGTCCGGACGGCAACTACTACGTCGGCGCGCGTTCTTTGCGGGCGATATTGCGCTTCGATGGCAGCAGCGGCGCGTTTTTGGATAACTACATTCCGCCGGGTTTGGTCGCCTTTCCGCGTGGCTTTGTCTTTGCGCCAAATGGAAAATTCTATTTGGGCAATGGTGCTGACCCAGCCACGGGCACCGGCGGCGGTACGATATTAGAGTTTGACGGCAAAACCGGCGCGCTGACGAATCCAAATTTCGTTGATGACGCCAGCTTGAGCCCGTTGGATGTCATCGTCGGGCCGGACAAGAATCTCTACGTCAGCAGTGAGTTTCCATTTGGTAGCGCAAACTCAGTCGGCAGCGTGCATTACTACAGCACCAAGACCGGCAAGCTGCTCGGTGTGCTCGACGCCGGCGTTGACACACAAGGCCATCCGCGACTGTCTCGGCCGCGCGGCTTAGGGTTTGGTCCTGACGGCAATCTTTACGTCAGCAGCACCGGCACCGGCACGGTGGTGCGGTTCAACGGCAAAACCAAAGCGTTTATCGATGTGTTCGCCCAATATCCCAACCTCAACGGCCAAGCGCTGACGTTCGTCTATAAGTCTTTCGTCAATCGCTGCCCGCTACCGCAGTAAACGCGACTGCCGTTCGCCGAGGCGTTATTAGCCCTGGCGAACGGCAGCTGTTTCAGTCAGCGAAGACCCAATAGCAACTGCCAGTTACGGCGCCGCTGCAATAACCATCTTGTAAGTCCTGGCCGCACTATCGTTTAGCGGGTCGGCCGCTTGCACGGTAAAAGCATGGGTATTGCCGTTGACCGTACTCGCTGCTGGCGTGCCGCTGATCGTGCCATCCGTTGGGTTCAAGGCGAGGCCGGTCGGCAACTGGCCGCTGATCAGCTTCCACACGAGGGTGCCGATCCCACCAGCGGCCGTGAGTGGCTGCCGATATGCTTGGCCCGCAACGGCCGCGGTAACGCCGCCGGTGGTCAGTGCCAGCGCGTTGTCCGGGTGCGTTGCCGCGAGCCGATAGAGCGTGACCATGCCGCCGTCGGTGGCGCTCGTGCCATTGGCTTGCACATAAGTTCCGGCTTTAAAGTAAAAGCCCGCGTTTTGCCAGGACGGATCGATTTTCAACGCTGTTGCCGTGGCGCCGTTGACGGACATCGACAGTACGCCTTTCGAGACCGCAATCCGATAATAGAAGCCTTGGTTTAGCGCAATCCCGGTGGCTAACGGATACGAGGCCGTGATTGTGCTGCTGGCGTTTACATTGATCAACGCGTCAATGCGGCCGGTCTTGCTGCTCGTGCTGTATTGATAGCGCAGCTTAACCAGCGGTGGCAGGTTGTAGCCGTGAATTTGGCCGACGACGACTTTTCCGGTCGAACTCGGGACCACGTTTACTTTGCAGCTGACGTCCAGGACCGAATTACCAGCGCTGGTCCAGTTAACACCGCCATTGTTCGGATCGATGAGCTCGCGCAGCTCCGAGCGGGGATACGAGGAGCCGCTGGTCGTTGCGCCGTTGACCGGCGCCCAGAAAACCATGCCGCCATCGCTGCGGCTGTGGAACCACTGCGAGCTATAGCCGGGCGGGCCGATCAGCGCCCCGCCAGAAATTTCCGCAGCGACGCCTGCGGTGCTGCCTACGGCGTTGACCGGTATCGTCAATTTCCAATGCGAGAGATCAAAATTCGCCGCCGGAATGGCGCTGCCGTCGAGGTCGGCATGGGCCGGCTGTGTAACCAGAAATGAAGCTGTGAGCGTCAAAAGCGTGCCGGCAAGCCGCGGAAATGCGCGGCGTACATCGGCGCCAAAATTAAAAGCGGTCATGGTCATAAATCTCGGTAGCCGAAAGAGGATGCAAGGCCCAGGAATCAGGCCTAGCCATTCCCTTAACGGCGACCGAGGGCGGCGCTAAAGCACAAATACCCCATCGCTGTCCAGCGGTCTATATATACCGGTAAGTGGTTCTGCAGGGCTGCTTTTATGGGTTTTTAACCATGGGAGGTCCTGTCGATAACATCATTAATCGACGCTTTTCCGCTTTAAATTGGTGGCGAAATGGTTATCTTCAGATCAGCGCGAAAGTAGCCAGCGAAAATAGTGTCGCGGGTGGTGGCCTGTCTAGCTTTTCCTGGGCCAATAGTTAAAGGCGAGATGGTGAAGCGCGGTACTAAAGCTATGACACGGGGGGCAATAAGCGCAGTCGGAAGCGTTAGTGGCTGTGATCATTGCTATTGAGGTTCCAAAATATACGGCTCGTCTCCCCCCTTTTGCTCGTCGGCGTCTGGATAGCAGCCTGAAGAGAGTCAATACGCGTATCTGGTTATCAATTCATTTCCAAGTGGCAGTGCGCTGCCGTAGTCTGATTAATGCGCTAGTAAAGAAAGGCGGCGCGAGTATTTATGCTCGCGCCGCTTTATGCGAAAATACGCAAGGAAAGTTGACCTCAATAGCTTTTAAAATAATCTTCTGCATTTATGAGTGCGTTGTCGGCAGTGTCAAAATTATTAAGTAATTCGGTAACAGCTGGAACGTCGCCGCTCCAATCTCTCAGGGCGCTAAAGGCGGACTGAACCATTTCGTGATGAAGCCCCGCGCTACGCGCGGCGCGATTTTGCCAAGCAGCAGCTAAAGGGTTTTCTGTGACCGCGTCCTTGGCTCCTTTCGAAGCGTTTTCAGATCCCGCCATTGGTTTCAAATTGGAAACATCGTGGTAGTACATACGAGCGGCATAGATCGTATATTTGGAGCCATCAGGCGTCACGTATTTTTCAGCTTTTGATTTCTTTAAAAGACTGCTCGAAAGTTTGGCGGTTGGATTTTCTTTTAATCTACTTTCAATGGTATCCCACGGTACGGTGTGGTCAATTTGGATTGCGTTTGTAGGCAGTACGACTTCCGATTGGCCGCTAGTTACAACATGCCATAAGTCGGTGTCTTTATTGTAAGCGCCGTGCCATTCGTTCTGGACCATATTCGCCTTAAACTTAGTGCTGAAGTTTGCGGGGCGGCCTCCCGCGTATGGGGCGATATTCTTTTGGGCGTTGTAGTAGCCTTTGGTGTCGGCCAAGCCAGCGGGTGGCAACATCCGTTGAACGGTGGGGGCTGCGCTTCGACGCTGTGCAGGCTTATCGCTCGCGTCCTCTTGATGCAGTGCCGCGTTGCCCATTTGATCCGCTTCTCGCTCAAGTGCGGGATCATCGTTTACCGGGACGCCAGCGGCCTGCAGCGTGGGTTTAACACGCCCCTGCATTTGCTGCACGACATGCCAGGCTTCGTGCGGCAGGTGTTGCTGTTGCCCTGGGCCGAGATGGATGTCGTTGCCTTGGGCATAGGCCAAGGCATTGAGTTGGGCTGGCTTATTTGAGTTGCTGTGCACGCGAACATTGGATAGGTCTAATCCGGACATGGACTCGATGCCGGCCTTGAGTTGGCTGGGTAATCCAGTACGGTTGGGGCTGGCGTCCTGCTCAGTGGGCGTTGTCATTGCGCGCTGGGCACTGTGCCCGAACAGCGTATCGATCTGCCGCGCTTGCGCGACGATGCGAGGGCCGACATCGACTGCGGTGGCATTGCCGCCAATGGCATGTTGATGAGGTCTTTCAGCGGCGGCTTGGCTTTCGCGTTGAATGGGCGCGGTTTTGGTTTCGGACGTTTTCATAGTGGCTTTAGGTGTTATGAAATTATCGGGATCAATGCAGCGAGCAGTTGTTTCAGCGGCGGTGGGGCGGCCGCGTCTCTGTAGTCATCGGTTAAGCGGGCGCAGCGTTGGTGCGCACTCACGGCTTCACCACGCGCGGTTTCAGTAGAATCGACGCGGCGACGAGCAGCAGCACCGCGACCAGACCCCAGAGTAAGGTATTGCCCTGACGTACGGCTTGCAGTTGAGGGTCGCATTGTACGAGTAGCGCGCCGAGCATTAGCGTCGGCGCGCTGCCGAGCAGCAAGCACGCTTTATATGTCTTGCCAAGCTGACGGATACGACATGAAACGCCGTAGAGACTGATCGAGATGATGCCAGCCAGGATCAGCAATTCCATGATCACCCGCAGCGGCCAACGGCGCGGGCAGGTCCAGCCGCAGAGTTTTTCGGTACTGAGGCTGCGGCTTGATTCGGAAGGGTGAAAATTGGTTTTGACGAGATCGAGATGGGCCGCGGGGCCGGTTTCGTCGGCAATCGGCGTCGGCCAGAAACCGGTGCCGCCAAAGTTGTCGGCGAAGTAGGCCATGTCGTCGCTGAACTGTTTTAGGTCGCTGGCGCCGGTAGCGAGAATCGGGATGACCTTGCGAAGAAAGATGCGGCGATCACCGCCGTGCAACTGCGGTGAAGCTTCGAGAAAGCGGCGCAAGACTTTCTTATTTTCTGATGAAGGTTCTGACAGCAGCACAAGATAGCGCACGGTGATATTGGTATTACTCTTATATTGCACGCTGTCGCCGTCGATGCGGCCATCGATGATCCAAGGATCTTCGGCGTGCCGGAGCGTGTCGTATAGAGATTCCACAGTCCAAAAGCGATTCGATTCCAATAGCTGTTGATCTTGGATAACGATATTCAACGCGCGCGGGCGGTTGCTTTTCCGCATTTCCGTAATCAGCGCTAGTAGAAACTTACGCAGGAAGGTTTGCACCGTGCTGTGCAGCGCCGGGTCGCCGCTGGCGCTTGGCAGATTTTCGAAATAGAGCGTAATACCATCGCCGACGCGCGGCGTTTCGCCTAAAAATGGTAGCCAGGCTTTTGCCCGCGAGGCTTGGTCGGGCAGCGGCAAGTCGATCAACTCCACCGCTTGCTTGCTGAGTTGTTCGATGGTGTAGGCCAGCGAGGCTTCAGAGCGATTGCGTAAGAAATCCCAGTTGTTGCGATACACCGTTAAGTCGATTTGCGTCCGATGTTGCTGAGCGACGCGGATGAAGTCGGAAACGCCGGGCGCACCAAGATCCGGATAAGGCAGGTTGCCGTCGTCGTCAAATGGCAGCGCGAAATAGCTGATGCGGTTCAACAAGCTGAAGTCGATCTGCCGCGGTTTGGGGCCGGCCCACCAGAGCGGATAGAAACCATAGATCTCGCCGGATAGATCGCGCAGCACGCAGCCGCAACCGCCGCCGGTCCATAGCACCGGCTGCCACGCCTCTAAAACATGGGTTTGTAGCGCCTGTGCGATCAACCATTCACGTAGCGGCCGGGGTAGCAGTGTCGTTGGTAGGTCGCGTAGAGCGACGGCTCTCCCGGTAACACTGGGGTCGGGGACAACTTTCGCGGTGGCCCAGTTGGGTGGGCAGTTTTGGCTGAGTTGCTCGTCGGTGGGCGGCGTCTGCTTGTTTTTAGTTGCCGCCGCGAGCGCCAGTTGTCGCACGTAAGCGCAGAGCTGGGCATCGAGCGCAGCGCTAAACATCAGCTGATTCGGATACTCCACGCCGAGCAAAGGCTGCAGCATCGCTTTCAATTGCTTGGCCTGGTTGTCGTCGTACACGTCGGGCGGTGGCGGAATGGTGGCTGCGGCGCTGCTCGCTGCCGGCTCGGGCGCTGGTGGTGGCGCCGGCGCGGCAGCGGGCGGGCTGACAGTGCCGCCGTTGTCGACGGTGGTTTCGTCGAGCAGATAGTCTGAGATCGCAACCGGCGCGGCGGAGGGCTTCAGCGCGTCCAGCACGGCGGGCTGCAGGCGGTAAACCTCAGCGACGGTTGTTGGTTTGAGCGCTGCTGGCGCGCGCGCGTCTTCCAGTGACAACGCCGTCAGCGGCTGCGGTTTCGGCGGCGGCGCAGGCGTTGCTGCGCTCGGCGTTTCAGCACTTTTGGCTTTCGGCCGGTAGACCGGCAGCGTGTAAAGCTGGGTGACGCTGTGACCGCCGCTGTCGATCATCTGCACTTCGAACCCGCGGGTGCCGGCTTCAGTCGGTTGGCCGGTGATCGTGCCATCGACGTTCAAGCGCAGGCCGTTCTGCAGCCGGCCGAGCGCTAGCGAAAAATGATACGGCGGCTCGCCACCGCGGCCTTGCAGCGCGTGCGAATACGGCTTCGCGGTTGATCCCGCCGGCAAGCGGTACGCGGCTTCGTCGATCTGCTGCAGCGGTGGCTGCGTGCCGCAGCAGCAGGCAGCGCCAGCGCCGCCCGTTGCCGCCGCGCATTGTTCGCTCGGCGAAGCTACTGCGGCTGGCGCTATTAAAGGCGCCGATGGTGATGGCGTTGGCGTTGGCTTGGCGGTGACCGCCGCTGGCGGCGGCGCTTCGGTTTGCGCGGGGGCTGGCACCACGAACGCGATGAGCAGCGCCAGCAGGCTCAGCACGATGCGGCGCTGCCGGCGGCAGCGGGCGCAGGCCGGTGAATGGCGGATGAAGGCGCGAGGGTTTGTCATGATCAGACCGTTTTTCCTTCCTTGCGCAGCTCTTTCGCCAAACCCTGGCGCAGATCACTGGCGCTGATGTGTTCGCGGTTTTGGCGCCGAGCTTGAATCGCCGCGTAGCGCAGCACATTGACGATGGCGCCGCCGGCCAGCTCGTAGCGTTCGGCGAGCGTTTCCAGATCAACGTCGGGCGCGAGCCGGCCGGGCTGGGCGAGCATGCCGCGCCATAAGCGCAGGCGCTGCTCGGCGTCCGGCATCGGGAAATAAATCATCGATTGGAAACGGCGCGAGAACGCTTCGTCGATATTGGCGCGCAGATTCGTCGCCAAAATCACAACGCCGGGGAAGTCTTCGATCCGCTGCAGCAAGTAAGCAATTTCTTGATTGGAATGGCGATCATTCGAGCTGCTGGCGCTGGCGCGTTTGCCGAATAGCGCATCGGCTTCATCGAAAAACAACACCCATTCGCGGCTCTGCGCTTGGTCGAACACACGCGCCAGATTCTTCTCGGTTTCGCCGATGTATTTCGACACGATCATCGACAGATCGATGCGATAAACATCGACGTTTGCGGCTTTGCCGAGCAAGGTTGCGGTCAGCGTTTTGCCGGTGCCGGGCGGGCCGTAGAACAGGCTGCGGTAGCCGGGCTTGACCGACTTCGCCAAGCCCCATTCGTGCATCAGCGCCGGGCCGTGGCGCAGCCAGACTTGAATCGCGTCGATTTCCTCGAACACGTCCGGCGCCAGTACCAGATCATCCCATGCCAATGCGGTGGTGATCAGCTTGGCGGGAAAGCGGGCGTTGTAGTCTGGCTTATGCCAAACGCCGGTGGATAGGCGCTGCAAGGCTTCGGCGCTGAGCTGTAGCGCACCGGCGAGCTGCGGTTCGGCGTCGGCATCGGCGTCTAGTTTCAGAATGCCGCGGCGGCCGAATGGGTGCTGCGGGTCGAACTGCGCCAGCAGCGCGATGCGCCGCGTAAGGTCGGCGCCAGCGAGTAAGAACGCGGCGGTTTCGCCGGTCGGCAGAAAGCCGCCGTGGCGCTGGCCTTTCCAGCCGCCGAATTCGGTGAAGCCACGGTCGAGATTTTGATTGCGGACGAATAATAGATCCAAGACTTCCGGCCGCAGATGCGGCGCCAGCGCTAGCGCCAAGACGAGGCGCTCGGCGGCGTCCAGACCGTGCTCGCAGATGATGCAGGCTAACGCACTATCTGCCGGTAATTCCGGCGGCGCTGGTGCGGCTTCGAAGCCTTCCGCGTGCTGCTGAAAATGCTGCTCCAAGCGCAGCTGCAGCACAGCGGCGAGCCAGTCCAACTCCAGCGCCAGCGCTTGGTTGTGGACGCTGCTGGCGATGGCAAACGGTTCAGCGCCATTCGACATAAAGCGCCTCCGCCATCCACGGTAGTTTGATCGTCGAGTAACGCCACGGCAGACGGTCGAGCAGCACGTCGAAAGCGCGCGGCTCCACTTTCAGATGCCAGTTGCGGCCGTGTTCGCCATCACGTTGACTCAGGCGGCCAGTACGCTGCAAGAAGCTTTCGCGTAAGCCGGCGACGGAGGTGCTGCCCAGCGTTTTCCAGTGCTCGATGACGGCGCGCAGCAGGCTATCTAGCAGGTCACGCGTGCCTGCGTCGAAGTCAGCGCAGGTCGGCACCGGATCGGCGATTGCCAGCCCGCACAGCAGCTTGTTCAAGACCCAGGCGGTTTCGTCGCCTGCGCAGTCGCCGCTGACCAAATACGCCAAGCTGTGCACGGCGCGTTGTTGTGCGGCGGCATCGACAAAGACATTGCCGTTGAGCAAGCCCAGCGTGCCGAACAGGCGTTGGGCATAGGCGGCAAGCAAGACCAGACCGGCATTTTCGATGTAGACCGGGGCGTCGTCGCTGCCGCTGACGGGCGCCGCTGGCGGGTGGTTCGCCGGTGTGGTTGTCTCGGTGCCGCGTTGCGGCGGCGTTAGGCTGGCTTCCCACTGTTCGCTGGCGCTGACCGGCTGCTGCAAAGCCTGGGATAGAGACGGTGTGGGCCGCGGCGTGTTCGCGCTTGCCGCCAGCAAGGCGAGGCTGAGGCGGTGTAGCCAGCGTTGCAGGGATACCGAGGCGTTGCCGTTGCGGTCGAAATCGTACTGCCGCAGCCGCATCGCATACCGGCGTCCGAGTAGAGCGGGTGCGGCCGGCAGACCTTCGACGAACAGATGCTGCGCTAGAAATTGCCAGTGCCAGTGCCGGCGTTCGTCGTCGCTGAACTGCGGCAGCAGCGCCGCCAGCGCAGTAAGAAGATCGGCGCTGCTGGTGACGAGCGTTGGGTACGCGGAGGGGAACTGCCGCTGGAGTAGCGCCCAGCGCGCCGGTTCGGTGTAGTCCTGCAGCCAAGTGGCGCAGGCGGCGTCGTTATCGAGCAGCGCGGCCAGCGCCAAACGCTGCGGCAGGCGGAAATCGGATGCTGGCGTGGTCAGCAGCGCGTGCAGACGCTCGGTGACGCCGGCCGGTGGCATCTCAGCCATTGGTGCCGGATTGGATCCCGCGCGTGCGGCGCCTGAGGCCGCTTCTGCAGCGCGCAATGCGCTGAGCGCGTGCTGCCAGTGCTGGCGCATCGCGTTTGGTGTTGCCGCGACATTGGGGTTCAGGACCGCCCATTCGATTGCGCTACGCCACAGCCATGCGAGCAAAGACGCGGGCGCTTCGTTGTGATCGGCAGCGCTGCTGGGATCCAGTGCTGGATGATCCGACGACGCTTCGCGCCAAGCGTCGCGATGGCTGTGCGCCCAGGCGCGGATCGCGTACGGCAGCCAGCTCCAGTGCTTGGCGGCGTCTTGCCAGCGGTCACGCCAGCCGCCGTCGCGGCCGCCATCGGGGCGCGTCAGGCTGAGCAGCTGCAGCAGCTCCAGCTTGCGAACGCTAGACCATTCGGCAGCGATGCGCAGCCGCCAGGATTGCTGCCGCACCCAGCGCAGCACTTCGGCCTGCAACTGCAGCGGTACAAACCGGAGCGCGCGCGACCATTGCCGCGCGGCGTCGAAATTCACTTCGCTTTGCAGCCACTCGCGAACCAGCGCGGCGACGTCCGGCGCGGTGGTCGGCGGCGCCGGTAGCCGCGGCGATTGCGCTGCCGCAGCCACTACGGCCGGTGCTGACCGCGACGGCGTTTCTGCGTTGCGCGTGGCGCGGGTTGAAGGCGTCGCAATTGCTGCATCGTTTTGCTGCGCTTCGGCCTGCCAGCGGCGGCGGCGCACGGCGAGATCCGCTTGGTTGAGCTGTTGCGGCGTTTGCCGAACTTGCGCGGCTAGCTCAGTGCGCCAACGTGTGATCAGCGCCGATGGTGGCAGGCCGGTGCTGAGCCGGCTGCTGTGCTGCGCCGCGCGGACGTAAGCGGCGAGCAGCGCGCGACGCGGCGGTGATTCTTTCCGCGGCGGCGAACTATCGGCCGTCGTCGGCTCGCGTGGAACGGCCGCGGTTCGGACCGGGCTTTCGGCCCAGCGCAGCAGTGCCGCGGTGTAAGCGCGCGGCGGCAGTGCGAGCAGCGCAGCCCAGGCGGTGTAGGAATCGGCGTCGGGTGCATCGGCGCTGGTATTGGCGGCGCGATCAACAACTGCCGGAAATTGCGAGGTTTCTGCATCGGCAACAATCGATGTAGCGGCTCGCCGCGAGGGCGAGGTTGAGTCGCTCAGCGCCTGCCAGCCGCGCCGCCACAAGGCCTGCCAAGCGACGTGATCCTGCGGCAAAGCGCCGCCGAGTGCGACGTGGCGCAACGTGTACGCAAGCAGCTGGGTTTGCAATTGCGACAGGCTGAGGGGGGCGCCAGCGCGTTGCCGCGCCAGCGCGAATTGCCGCAGCGATTCAGCCCAACTCGCGGCGTCGTCGGTGGCCGCTGTAGCGGCATCGGACGTCGGCGCTGCCGGAGGTGGATTCGCGTCGGTGGCGTCTTCGCGAAAAGCCTGCAATAGCTGCCAGAGCTGCGCGCTGCTCAGCACTTGAGTCCATTGTTCGCGCGTGGCGCGGCGGCGCGCCGCCTGCTGCAATTCATGACGCAGGCGCTGCGGCTGCCAGCCGCGCAACGCCTGTAGCAGCGCCTGCTGCCGTTCTGGCGTGAGGACGCGGCGGCCGGCGAGGGCATCGAGCAATTGCATCATGGCGGCCTGCAGCACGTGCGGCGCCTGCGTCGTTTGCACCGCAAGTGCTTGCGCCTGCGCTGCCGGGCGTTCGGGCGCGCGTATGGCGGCAGATACGCCAGCAACGGCGCCGATTAGCGTCCGCGTGAGCGACAGCGCATTGCGTGGCACCGCGCGCGGCGCCGCCGTCGGCTGCCATTGGCCGCGCCAACTGCTGCCGAGGCGCGCGGTCAAGGTTGCGTTAATCGTCTGCACCAGCCGCTGCAATCGGTCGGTGCTGAGGCTGCCGCCGCTATGGCCCCAGAGCGCCTGTAGGCCGGCGGCGCGCCATTCTTGCTGTAGCTGCTGCATTTGGTAGGCGCTGAGCCGGCCACGCGCGCGCAGCGGCGTCAGCAGTTGCTGGTCGAGCAATTCGAGGCTGGATGCCAGCTCGTGGTTGCGCACCGCCAGCAATGCCTGCAAGCCGCTGTACGGCGTGATCTGGCACAGCCGCGCCAAGGTTTGCGCCGGCCGCGGCAGCTGCTGCAGCTGTGTCCACAGCCGCGGGCCGGTGCGCTGCGCCAGCCGGGCCAACCAACTGCCGAGATCGCGCGTTGCGAGGCGGCGCATCGACCACGGCAGATGGCCGCGGCCGACGTAATAGAGAAAATTATCCAGCTCATGCGCCATCGCACTACTCGGCGCGGCAGCCGTCCCGGGCGCATCGCGATCGATCGCGGCGAGCCGTAGGCGAGCACTGCCGGTGCTTTCGGCGCGTAGGCGCAGCAAGGCGTTCCACAGCGGCTCGCGCAGCTGCGCGGCCCAGTCCGCCAGCGTGGCGTCGGCGGACAGAAGGCCGAGGTCGATTTCGAGACGATCAATCCGCCAGACCTCGCCGGCCGGCGATATGCGCTCGAATAGTTCCTGCAATAACGCCGCGCCGGGCCCGCTGAGAAATTTGCTGAGCCGGTCTTGTTGCTGCACCGCCAGCGCCCGGCTGCTGAACCGGCATTGCCACTGCAGTGTTTCGATGATGTGGTCGTTGCCACGCGTGCCACTGTCTCTAACGGTGGGGCGTGCGGCAAGCGGCAGCGGTAGATTCACGGCTGCGGCTCCGCGCCCGGCCGCGATGCCCGGCTGTGGGTCCACAACGTGCGCCGCAGCGTTTGCGCGCAGCGGTCGAGTTGGCTTGCGGTGGTGCTGACCACAGCGTCGTTGACGGTCGTTTGCGTAATGGCGGCGCAGTGCGCGCGCTTGGCGTCGAGCCAAGCCTGATATTGACTCTCCAGCGCCAGCAGCGCGCCAGCGTCCAGCCATAACACCTGCGGTTGGATGTGCGCCGGGCAGCTTAGCGCCAGCGTTTCTTCGGCCAACGTGCGAAATGCCGGGTCGGCGCCGCGCGCGGTCCAGCGCGGCAGCACGGCGGTGATCTGGTGCGGGTAGAAATGCGCTGGGACGTCGTCGGTGTCGGCGTCTGAGTCCGATAAGTCCGAGGCTGAATCGGTGCTTTGATCGGGCAGGCCCGCGATAGGCCGTAGCAGCACGTGTTCGATCAAGTGCAGGCCTTCAGATTCCAGCTGCAGCCGACACGCGAACTGGTGCAAGCGCATTGCCGCGAGTTCGGTCGCGGGTGCATCGCGGCCGAGTGCTAGCGGCCACCAGCGGCCGTGCTCGTCCGGGCCCAGCCAGAGCGGCGCCGTAGCGGTCTCGGCAGATTCGGTGCTGGCAGCACTGGCAACGTGGTAGCGCTCGGCATGCACCGCGCAGCGCAGAAAAGCGGGGCTGAGCGCGGCCCCAGCCAGCGCTGGGAAATAAGCGCCGAGCACGCGTAGCAAGCTGCGGTCGTCGTGCTTCAAGCTGTGTTCGATACGCTGCCGCGCCGGTGTCCACAACGGTAGCGGCTGTAAGTCCGGCGGCGGCGCGGTGCGGGTTGATGCCGGTGGCGGCGCATCTTCGCGCAGCAGGCGCACGCCGTAACGGCGCAGTGCGCTGAATAACGAACGGCTGTGGCTGTGTTGGAACGCGAGCAGCAGGCTGACTCTCTCCTGCAGCACCGCGGTGTTGCCGCGCCGTCCGAAGGCGCGCCGGCTGTAGTTGATACCGGCGCCGCGATCGCGCGTATGACGGACAATGCGGGTCAGAAATTGGTACTTCTGCCGGTAAAGATGCTGTTGCCAATCGGCAGCGCCGAAATACCAGCCGAAGCCGCGCACGCTGCCTTGGCCGCAGCCTTCGCCGTGCAGGGCGAGCATATGATCCAGGACGCGGCCACGCCGTTCGAGGACGTCGTCATCGACGCCAAACGCTTCGTCGCGCGTCGTTTCCGCGCTGCCCTCGTAGAGCGCATCGAGCGCCGGCAGATGCGCGGAACTCAGCATTTGCCACCAGTAACTACGCGTCGGCGCAGCGCTGACGGTATATAGCGCGCGTAAATTTTGGCTTTGCGCCTCGCCGTGTGCGAGCCATTGCTCCAGCAGCGCCAGATAGGCGCTGAACTGTGCTGCTTGCGCGGGATCGGCCGACGGGACGGCGGCGAGTGACGCGCCATCGCTGATGCCGCGATAGATCGGCGGCAGATGGTTATAGGCGGAAAAGTACGGCTGCGCGGCGACGTAATGGCCGCTGGGCGGCGTCAGCGGGCTAGCGCTGACGGCGGTTGCGCGGCCGCGGCGTTGCCGCTGGCCGTGGCGGTCGCGCAGGTTTTCGAGCCGCTGCAGCACCACGCCGGCCGGCACCGCGATCGGCGTGCCGCGGCGGCTGACCCGGATGCCGGCGAGTGCGTCGGCATCTCGGGGCCAGTGCAGTTGCAGCGCCCAGTCGTCGCCCTGCCAGGGTAGCGAGCCGCTGCTGTTGTCGTGGCTGGCGGCGTTGAGGCGCAGCATGCGGATGTCCGCCACGCCGTCGATGGTCAGCACAATCCGCGCGAGATCGCTGAAGTACAGGCGTTGGTCAGGGTCGCGATTCAGCGCTGCGGCGTCGATCCAACCGTGTGCGAGCAGCGGCCCGTCGAAGGCCTCGGCGAGCGTGGGTGCATCGGCATCGGCGAGGCGATCTTGCAACGGTCGTTGCTGCGGCCGCGCGCTGACGTAGTGGGCGCTGCGCGCGATCAGTTCGGCGAGGATGTCGGCTGGATCGCGCGCGCCTTCGATTTCCAAGTCGATTTCCAAACCGCATTCCCAAACCCGCAGCGGCATTGGCGGCGCGACCAGATCCTCGCAAAGATTGCGCTGCGCCCAATACACCTGTGCTGCAGCGGCGAGTGGCTGTTGCATCGCGGCGCTGTCGTCGGTGTTGGTTTGCAGCGCGATACGCCACAAGCCATTGCCGAAGCCGCCGGCATCGGTCGCTTTATCGACACGCAGCTGGCGCACATCGGGCAGCGCGTCGAGGAGGCTGCGCAGCTGGTCTGTACGCGTTGTTGGTCGGCACGGCAGGATGTCCTGCGGCGGGTGCAGGCCGTGGCGGCGGTAGTGGATGCGGCCGTCGGCCTCGGTCAACAAATCAGCGACCGGTTGGCTGGCGATGAACACGCCTTCGGTCAGCGCAAAGCTCAGCGCTTCGAGCAGCGTGACGCCGGGATCGTGCAGGTTGTAGTCAGTCCACAGGTCGCCGCTGAGCGCTTGCGCGTAGGCGATGCCTTGCTCGCGTAGCGCTTCGTAGCTGAGTTCGGTGCCGCGTTTGCGGCGGCGGATGTGGGCGATCGGCGGTGCGCTGGGCGTCTTGCCCGGCGGGGCGTTTGTGGTCGGGGCGAGGTTGCCGTCGCGATCGCGCGGCTGCGGCACCGGGTTCGGCGTGCTCATAGTTGGCCGCGTTCCATGTGCGGGTCGAACCAGAGTTGCGTGACGTGGGCCTGAATTCGGATCGGAAACTTGTCTTTGTCTTCCTTGGTTTTATCCGGGCTGCCGGATGAGAAGTTGCAGCGCGTGCGGATTTGTAGGCGATAGCTGCCGTCGCGGCCGTGGCTGCCGAGCCAACGCAGTTCCAGGCGATCGCAACGGCGGCTGTAATAGCCGTGCGTGCTGCGGATGCCGCGGCGGCGATTCAGAAACTCGAACACGCCGAGCGTTGGGTTGTAGGTGTTCAGTGCCACGGCGTGGATCATGCCGAAGCGACCGGTGCCGCTATGGCCGGCGCCGGCGGTGATTTCGAACGCTTGGCAGCCGCTGAGGTCGTCACTGAGATCTTGCCATTGGCCGTTGGCAAGCAGCGGTTCCGGTTGTTGCCGTTGGTAGGCGCCACGCCGGCCGGTGCTGCGGATTGCGCCAGCGACGTCTAACTCGGCTTCCGGGGTTTCGGTGCGGATGCCGACGCGCTGCGCTAGATCGAGACACAGCAGCGGCGCACCGGGTGCGTTTTGCAGGTCTGGCGTTGTGGTGTTGTCAGCGTCTGGCTGGCGCACGCCAGCCGGGTTGTCGATCCGCAGCTGATCACGCGCGCCGCCGAAGCCGATGCCCCACAGTGGCGCTTCCGGAATTTCGTCGCGGTAGAAACTGATCAGCGCATCGTGGCCGATTGGCGCGTAAACCTCGAACCCGTTTTCGACCGTTTTGCGAAAGCCTTCGTCGCTCATGTTCAGCATTGAGTCGACGAGATCGGAAAAATGGTCTTCGGTCGGCAACGCGCCTTCGCTGAAGTAGGCTTTTAGCGAATCGCGGCTTCTACTGGTCATGAGCCCGTCTGCCGATGATGAAGGTATTGCCGATTTCTAGTTTCGCCACGCCAGTGCTGCGCGGTGCGCGCCCGGCGGGGTCGGCGATGAGGTCCAATAAATGTCGGCGCGTCGGCAACGCCAGACTCCACGGCTGCGTCGGCCGGATATCGGCGGCGCCGTTGCGGCGCGCGCTATCGTCGAGCGCGTAGAGGTTTTGGTCGCTGCGGACGATGTGCAGCAGCGACAACTGGCCCACCGCTTCGACCCCATCTTGCGCGCGCAAATGAGCGGCGACGGCCGCAATCTGCACCTGCCAACCGAAACGCGCGCTGCAGCCGCCTTCCTGCCACGGTGATAAATACGCGAGCAGCGCGCGGTTCAGCTGCCGCAGCACGGCGCCGGGCTGGCTATCCGGGCTCAGGCGCAGCGCCGCGCGCACTTGTATGCGTTCGTAGGCCGGATTGCGGACGACGATATGGGCGCCGTCTGGCGCGTGTCCGCGCAGATACGCCGCCATTTCTTCGAGCACGGCGGCGTCGAAACGCGGCGCTTGGCTGTGATCGAATACGGCGCCGGCCCGCGGCTTGGGGACGGCCACGACCAAGACATGGCCGGGCCGATTCGCCGCCGCTGCCGTCACCGCGCGCCGTTGCTGCGGCAAGTGCAAATGCGGAAAGCACTTAACCTTGTAGACCTCCGGATAGCGGTCGAGCAGCAGCCGTTCGTAGTCCCAAACCGTCAGCGCGCGGTTCTTATGGCGCAGGCGTTCGGCGCTGCGCGCCCGCAGCAGCGTTGGCGGATCCGCTGCGGCGCGGCCGAACGAAGGGCCGATTTGCTGCACGCCGCGCAAGCCAGCGAGGTTGCGCTCGGCATTGCGCACCGTACCGGCGGGCAGTGGCGCGCTGGGGTCGGCGGCGGTCGCTGGGCTGGCGCGCGTTGCGCGCAGCGCTTGCGCGTAGACGCCTTGCAAGCCGGCGAAAAATTCGAAGCCCCAATCGGCGCCGAGGCGCAACCAGTAGAGATTCCCCGGCAGGTGCGGGCAGTTCGCAGTCATCCCGGCGGGCAGGCGCAGCGTTACGATGCCAGAGCGCAACATGCCCTGTGTGGAGTCGCCGCTTTGGTCTTGTGGCGCCAACGCTTGCCACACCGTGCCGGCCCAGACTGACCACTGCAGCGTCGGCTTGCGGTCGGTCCAGCGGTCGGCGGCGGTGTCCGGGCGCAGCTGGAAGTAGAGACTCAGCGCGCCTTGCGGATCGCTGCCGCTGAGGCCGATGTACAAGTTGCCGTCGAATTGATACGGCGGCAACAGCCGCGACTGGCGTCCGGCGGGGCCGGGGTGCAGGGTTTCGATGCCGAAAGGATGAATATGAAAAATCTGGTCGTTCGGCGCGGCATTGGAGTCGAGGCCGGGGCTGCTGGAGGCGTCGCCGAGGTTGATGACGTGGTGCGCCTGGTAGTCCAGCGTCAGGCTGTCGATGGTTGGCGTATACGGCGCCTGCGGCAGTGGATCTTGCCGCTTATAGCGGGCGTTACGGCTCAGCGTTTCGGTGAGCAGCGGCGGATACAAGGCATGGCCGAAAGCATCGGCGGGATCCTGCAGATCGAGCCGGAAAAAGCCGTTGCGGCTGTGCAAGCCGAACTCGAACGGCAGGCCCGGCTTGGCCGGCAAAGTGGCGCGGTGGTAGCGGCGCAGATCGCTTGGCGGCAACACCAGTGTGTGCTCGGCCATGATGCGGCGGCTGCCCGGTTCCGGCGCGAAAAGCGGCAGGCGGGCGTCGCCTCCGGACTGCCAGAGACCATCCCGCAACAAAAGCGGATGAACGCGGAAGTCTTCCGTTTCCCAGCGGCCGGGATAGCCGCGATAGTGCGCCGGGAAGCCGCCGTCGCGCTGCGGCAATCGGCCCCAGCGGACGTGGAGTTGTAATGCCTGCACCGGTTTCGACGTTAACTCGGCACAGCCCAACACGAGGTAAGCGCCGCGGTCGGGCAGCGGCCCGAACGGGAGGAACGGCTTGTTCGGATCGAGACGACCGAGTTGGTTGTGCAGTAGCAGTTCGCGTAGGCCGCGGGCATGCACATCGATTGTCAGCGCCTGCAGCGGCAGCTGCTGCAAAGCGCTGTAGGCGTACAAACGCGTCTGTGTCTGCAGGCGCAGTTGTAACACCGGCTGATGCGGCCAGCCGGACCCGTGCAATGCCGGCTCGCAGGCGACCCATGCCGGCAGCTCGGCGCCGAGTTGTAGCGCGATTTCGATGACGCCGCCAAACACGCCCTGCGCCGCCGTCCCGCGTTGGACAAAGACATGATCGAGCGTCAGCCAGCCGTGCGCAGCGCTGGCCTGCGCCCGCCAAACGCCGCGGAAGACACGATCGAAGATCAACGTCCGCTCCGGTGGCCGGCGGGCTTGCAGGATCAGGATGAGGGGATCGTCAACTTCAACCGCGCTGTCGTGCGCGAGGTTAAAAACGGTCTCGGCGTGCGCGCGCAGCGCTGCCAGATCGGCCGGGCGCAGGTCTTCACGCGCTGCGGTGAGCCAGCTCGCGAACAAGCGGCCCAGGCGTTCGTCCAGTGCCGCCGGTGTTCCCGCGTGCAGGCAGCGCGCGAGCAAAAAACACAGCTGCACGTCGTCGCCGAATTGTCCGTCGCGCTGCAGCGCCGCTTGCGCCAACGGCGCCGGATCGGGCGGCGGCGGCAGACCTTCCGGGACGCCGCGTGGCGGGTGATTTTGCCGCTCGAACTGCTCGTAACGCGTGAAGACGGCGGCAAGCCACGCGCCGTCCCGCTTCGCCGCTGGCGCGCGCAGCAGGGACTTCAGGCTTTCGTCGTGATCGGCGGGATGGCCGAGTTGCAAGCCGATGCGCACGCTGCGGGTACCGGCGCCGAGCGCCAGCATCGGCGAGGCCACCGCCAGCCCTAATTCTGCGTCCTGCGCGCTGCTTTCAGCGCCACCGCCCCGGCCGCCGAACAGTGGCCACCACGGCGCCTGCGCGCTGTCGCCGGGATCCGGCTTTAAAACTGGAATCGCCTGCGTTTTGACCCGCGTTGCGTAGCCATACTCGCGTTCCGGCGAAATGAGCGGATCGGCTTCCAAGCGCACGGTGTAGAGGCCGGCGACGCGGGTATCGGTTAACGCCAGCGGTTGATCGGCGGCGAATTCGATCGCTTTGCCGTCGGCCGCCTTGCCGCCGGTGAAGCGGAAGCCGCGCGGGATCAGCACCGGTAGCGTGTGCTGCGGCTCGCGCTCCAGCAACAAATAGATTTGTTCGGCGCCGGGCGCTCGCGGCTGCATCTGCAGCAGCGTGCTGTAGTAGAAATCGGTGAAGAGATCGGGGAAGCGATTCAGCCGGGCGCGGCTTTGCTGAAACAGCTGCAGCAACGCCAGCAGCAAGCCGATTGAAGGCTCGTGCCGGCCGCTGTGCAGGCTCTGCTCGATCTGCCCGCGGGCTTGCGTCTGAGCTGCGGCCACAGTTTGGTAGAGGCCGGACCAGATCCGCCGCAGCAACTGCGCGTGCGGTTCATCGGCCGGCGGCATCGGGTTGGCTTCATGGCGCGCCAGCAGCCCCCACGCTGAGTTCATCGTCTGTGGATCGCCGAGCACCGGCCCGAACGCACGCGCGCCCGCGACAAGCAACGGCCGCAGCACGTCGTGGATGCGCCCTTGCAATAGCCGCGACACCTGCAGCGCTTCCGGTTCCGGGTGATCGGATAGCCGCTGGCACCAGAGATCAATCCGATTCGCCAGCATGCCGATACGCTGCCAGAGCTGGCTCTCATCGGCCCACGGCAGCAGCGCGAAAAACGCCGCTTGCTCGCGCTCCAGCGGAAAGGCCGCGAGGTCCGCGAGGACGATGGTTTCGTCGTTCAGCAACGCGCTGTCCCAATGGCCGGCGTCGCTGCCATCGGCGCTGACGAAGCGCAGCCGAGCGGCCTGCGCCAGCGTCATCCGCATTCGCTCGGCGAGCCCGAATTCGTCGGGCAGGAAATAGTCGGGCTGAAGCGCGTTTGGTAAGCGTTGGTCGTACTGGCTGCCGGGATGGTCCATAGCGGCTAGCTCCGCCCGACTTGGCGCGTGGCCTGATGCAGATACAGCGGATAAACCAAGTTGTGGCGCGTGTTCGTGGTGCGCACGCGATAGTCGAGCAGTAGATCGAGCCGGCCTTCGCGGGCGTCCGGCACGTTGGCGTCGATGCGCTGCAGAATGATGCGCGGCTCGAAAAACAGCACCGCTTTACGGATCCGGTCTTTGATCGCGGTCAGGGTTTGCTCGTTCAGCGTTTCGAACACCATGCGCCGCAAACCGCAGCCATAAGCCGGTTGCATCACGCGCTCGCCGGGCGTGGTTGCCAGCAGGATGCGCAGGCTTTCTTCAATGTCTTCGATATCCGCCACCATCGCGACGCGCTTGCTGCGCGGATCGAAGCGGGGCGGGAAGCTCCAGCCGCGGCCGAGGAAGTTGCGCATGGGTCGCGCCTAGCCGCCGATGATGACGGTGAAGCAGCCGAGCACGATGCTGCCGCCGTGCGCGGTTGTGTCGCCGATGCGCGCCGCCGGCTTGTTGCCGATCAGCACCGTCGTCGAGCCTTTGACAATGACATCCGGCGGGCCGACGCAAACGGCGTTGTCGCCGACCACCGCGGCCGGCAGCTTGCCGATCAGCACCGTTGGGACGCCGGGGCCGATCACCGGGCCGCCGACGTGCGGAATCGGCGGCAGGCCCGGCGTGACCATCGGGCAGGTGTGCATATCGGTAAGGCGGGCGGCGGGCGGCATGGGCTTAATTGATCATGACGATGGCGCCTTTCACCGTCGTCTGGCCGGAAGCCGATAACTCCGCCGTCGCCGAACCCTTGCCGGTGAAGCCAACCTGCGCTTCGCAGCTGATGTTCAAGCCGCTGGCTTCGACATTCGCTTGCGCTTTCAGGCTGATGTTGTTGACGGCGCTGAGTGTGATGCCACCTTTCGCCGTCAGCGTGATATCGAACGGGCTATCCAGTGCAATCCCGCTGCTCGATAACTTGATGCTGTTGTTGTTCTGGTCTTGGATCAGAATCGACTTGTCCTGATCGCTGAACACCATCGTGTTCTTGCCCGGCGTGGTGATCGTAATGATCTTGTTTTGTTCGTCGAATATCACGCGGTGCAAGCTGCGCGTGACCAAGGCCTTGGTGTTGTTTTCGGCCGCCAGCGGGTAGGGCGGCGTGCGCGCGGCGGAATACACCGAGCCGAGCACGACGGGGCAGCTTGGGTCATCGTTCAAATAACCGAGGATCACTTCGTCGCCCACCTCCGGCAGAAAGAAAGCACCGAATGCGTTCGAGGCGTAGAACTGCAGCAGCCGCGCCCAAACGCCCTGGGTTTGCGCTTGCAAGACCGGCACTTGCACTTGGATGCGCTGCTGGCCTTCGGGATCGCCATCGAGCTTCATCACCACGCCGATTTGTAAACCGCCGATGCCGGGCAAGAGGCCGCCGTTGGCCGGTGCCATGACATCGCTACGCTCGACGTTCCAATGCGTGTCCATACCGAACTCGACTTCGGTCAGCCAATTGCCGTGTTCGATGCGATGCTCGACGGCGCTGACGAAGACATCACCGTTGAAGCGCGCGCCGACGCCTTTCACCGTGATCAAGCTGCCCGGCAAGGCCAGGGCGCTGCCCCGGAAGCGCATTCGGCCGCGGATCCGCGCCAGCCCGGCTTTCAGTTGCTGCGCTGTGGCCCAGGTGCTGAGCAGGTCACGCGGCTGCGCCGCTGAGGTTTGCAGCACGTAGGTGGCCGGGCTAGCAACGCTTGCCAGCTTGGCACTCGTCAAATCGCCCTGCGCGTTTAACGTCGGCGGGCTGGCCGCGTTGCCTTGGACGATGGCCTGCTGCTTTGGATCCCACGACGTTGCTTGCGCCGAGCTGAGCTGCCGGCGCGCGTCCATATCAGCCTGAAAACTCATCAGCTCTTGGCCCCAGCCGACGGCTAGCACCGGCGACGCCGAGACATCCGGCGGCTGCACGCTCACTTTGCCGGCCGCGACGTTGACCAACAAGCCGTTAACTTCGGCGCGGGCGAGCATGAAATCCCAGTCGCTGCAGTAATACTGCACCAGCTCCGGATATTGCAGCGTCGTCGCCGCGACCTCGGCGCTCAGGCCGTGCGCGGCGACCAGCGTGCTGATGATGTCGCTGTCTTTTTGATCGACGTAGTTGGCGTTCTTGCGGCCGACGGTCATTTTCGTCGCGGCGTCGCGGCACTCAATGATCAGGCGCGAGTAATTGCCGTCGCCGATCTTGACGCCGAAGCGCACAACGATGCCACTAAACAGCGGCGTGACCGGCGCGTCGCTGTTGTTGCCGCTGATATACCGGGCGCTGACGGTTACCGCAGCGCCAGGCGCAAACAGGGCTTCATCGGCAACGGCGAACGCGCCGGTTGGCATATCGCCGTCGTCGATGATGATTTCGGCGTAGGGAATGCGGTTTAACGCCATGCGTATCGTGACCGACATCAGATTGAGGTCTGGCTGCGCGGTGCCGTCGCAGCTGAGCGTGACGCTCAGCGCGCCGTCGGTGTTGTCATTGGGCGATGGAGCGGACATCGGCGTTTATTCCAGCGGCGGAAAATGTAGCTGCAAGCCGGGCGCAAGATTGCGGAACTGCCGCAGGCCGTTGAAGCGCGCAATTTCCGGGTAGTAGCGGCTGTCGCCATAGATGCGGTGGCAGAGCAGCGGTAGCGTGTCGCCTTCGCGAATAACGACGACATGGCTGAGATCCGGCGATGAAGAATCAGCGCTGAGCTTTTCCTCCTCGCCACTCATGTAAGACTCGAACGTCAACGCCGCTGTCGCGCGGAGCGGATCGCCGCTCGGCTTGAACAAGGTGTAGTCGGTACTAAACGCGGTGAGGCGGCCGACAAACAGCGTACTGCCCCAGAGAATTTGCAGAATATTTGGCTCGTGCTGTTGGCCGTTGAATTTATAGATCACGCCGTTGACAGCATCGAGCTGGCCTTCAACATCGGCTGGCAACGTTGCCTCTGGCGCGCGCGGCACGACCCCGGTGCCGTCGAATATCACGCTAAAACTCAGCGTGCCGGGCGGCATTTGATTGAACTTGCGGCCAGTGCCGGTATCGCCCATCGGCAACGGGTTGTCGTAACAGATCTTGCGTTCGAGTTTCAGGCCCGACGGATTGATCAGCAGCGCAATCGAGTTCTGTTCGCCGGTGAGCGGCGTTACAACGCCCTCGCTGACTTCGCAGGCGGTCATCGTCAATGGAATCTTTTCGCCGGTAACAGAGAGCATTTAGCGTTCCTTCAGGCGTTCGAGCAGCTGCAAGACCCAGCTCTGGCACTCGGTTAGCACTTCTTGCTTGATTTTCTCGGTCTCGGAACAGCAACTGCTATCCGCGGCCGTTTGTTTCTTATCCGATTCTTTGCCGCTATCGTTCGCGGCCTCGCCGATGCTCGACTTGATCACCATCTGCCGCACTTCGATCGCCATGGTTTATAACGTCCGTGTCATCGTCAGATACGCGAGTTCGATTTGCTCAATCGCCACTTCGCTTTTTTCGGAATTGAATGCGTCGATTTCCCAGCCCAGCGGGAACGCGTTGGTCAATGACCACATTCGCAGCGCGGTGAGGTCTGGACTCAACAGGCTGATCAACACCGTTTGCGGCAAGATCGGCGCCGAGAGTCCGCCTTCGAGTACCGACTTGCACCATTGCACCAGCGGCGACGACAAGCTGGATATGCCGCGCTTCAGGCGCAGTTTTTGTTGCTGCACGCCTTTCGGGAGCCGGTGGATGTAGCGGTTTTCGCCGCCTTCGCTGTAGTCCTCTGTTTCCATGCTGAGTGCGAGTCCGGAAACATCTTGAAATGAGGCATCAAGTGGATTAATTACGTTGCCGATGTTGACGCTGAAATAGAACGCAACCGGCGGATAACCGAAATTCCATTCGGGGGGGACGGCGTCAGTCATCGGCGTGCGCCGTAGCAGCATCGCGCCCCATTCCGCCGCGCGGGGCGGCGAAACGGGGTGTAGTTCGGCGTTATTCGCGGCACGAACACGGTTGCCTAGCCGTTGGCGATGGTGAGGCCTTCGTGTGCGATCTCGATTGTCTCGATCGCCACTTCATTGCCCTGCGCTTTTAAGTCGGTGCCGGTGATTTTCGTCGGCCAGGCGTTGGCCAGCGTCCAGACCATGGTATTGCCGCCGGCTTCGTCGAGCAGGCTGATCGTAACCGGTACGCGTTTGATAACGTTCATCTTGATCTGGTTAAACCAATCCCAGAACTTGTTATCGCCTTTGAATACGCCCTTTTTCATCGTCACGTTGCCGTACTTTTTCAGCCCCGGCATCTTGATTGTCGAAAATACCGGGCTATCGCCGTGGCGGTATTCAATCGGCTGGGCTTCAACGTCCAGCCCTGAGATTTCTTCGAACGACATTACCGCCGAGTCCCACTTCACCATGAAGTGGAATTTTGGAATCGGCCATACATTAGGTGATTGCTTCGAGCCATCGTCTGCCATGGAAATTCTCCGTCAGTATCAATATCGGTTAGCGCGCCGCTCAGGATTTCTGCATCTGCTGCTGGAACGTGATCTCGATGAATTCCGCCGGTCGCACCATCGCGACCAACACGGTGACGCGCAGAATGCCTTCGAGAATGTCGTCCGGCGTCATCGTTTCGCCGAGGCCAACGTGGACGCTGAAGGCGTCTTCCGGCGAGGCGCCGGCCAAGCCGCCGCGCTTCCAGATATTGGTGAGGAAGTTCTGGATCATGCTTTTGATCGTCAGCCAGGTGCCGGCGACGTTCGGCTCAAAGACCAGTGCCTTGGCCGCCAAGCGGCAGGATTCTTCGAGCATGATCATCGTCCGGCGAACGTTGATGTAGCGCCAGTCGAGGCTATTGCCGTCGAGCGTACGCGCGCCCCAAACCAATACGCCTTCGCCGATGAACGCCCGGATGGCGTTGATCGACTTGCCCTGCGTGGTGACGTTCAGATCTTCCTGATCGACCGCCGAAATGCTGACCGTCGGCGAAATCACACCCGCAAGGCTGACGTTGGCCGGTGCTTTCCAGACGCCGCGGCTGTTGTCGATCATCGTGTAGATGCCGGCCATCGCAGCACTCGGCGGCATCAGATTCAGCTTGCTTTTAGCCTCGGTCATGATGGTGTTGAACAAGCCGCTGATCGTGGTCAGCGTTTTATTCAGCAAGGCTTTGTTGGTCAGAATCGCTTCTGGCGTCAGCGCGGGTGCGACGGTGGTCCAGTCTTTGTCGATATCCGCCACCGCGCTAAACCATTCGGTCGCTTTCGGCGGCGCACCGGCCGGCAGCGCGGCGGGTAGGCCGAGGTCAACGAGCAGCAGTTCTTTCAGTTTGTCGGTCGATTCGATGTTCTCGTAGCTGAGATCTTTATCGCCGACGATGGTCGTGTTCAGCCACGGATAATAGGCGGCGGCAAAGTCGAGATAGTTGATGCCGAGGTCGTTACGGAACGCTGCGACCGGATCGCCAGCCGGGTCGTTGCGAGGTTTGTCGCCGCCCCAAACGTCGAGGATGGCAACGCGGTTTTTCATCTTGCCGCCGCAGTGGGCGAGAACCGCCTGCTGCAGGTTGATGCAGTCCGGCTCGGCAAACTGTATGGCTTCAGGAATCACGACCATCGTCGGCTCCTGCTCTTTCAGCAGTTCATCGACGCCGGCTTTGAATTTGTCGAGATCGAGATCGTGTTCGTAGTCGCCGACGGAGACGATGTAGCACGGGCCGCCGCCGTTCTGGAAAAACAAGCGCAGCGCGTTGTACAGCGTAAACCGGCCGCCATCTTTGCCGGCCGGCTGCAGCAACTGATATTCCTTGCCGGCGATTTTGAAGTCGGCGAGCAACGAAGGATCGGTTTTTTCAACGATGTTGAAACGGGGATTCGGCGCAAAGCCGAAGTATTGGTGGTATTCCGCCATCGAACTGATGCGCCAGGGTTTCATCGCCAGCGGCTTGTTCCGGTTATCTGCCACTTGCGTGTGACCGATGAACGCCGGAACCGCTGTGGCGACTTCCACCACGGAATTGGGAAACGCATTTTTTTCGACGATATAGACGCCGGGCGTCTTCATTGCTGCCATCGCAAGCTCCTGGTGATGCGGTTATCGGTTAACGAAGATTTCGGAGACAGTGCTGGTGGCATCGTCGGCGTCTTCGCGGTACAGGCCACGCGGCGCGGCGGCCGGCAGGCGTTGAATCAACACCTTCTCTGGGGTGCTTGATGAATCGCGTAGCTGAAAGCGTTGTTGCGGCCGCTCTTGCAACTCGATTGCCGTGCTTGAGCGGATGACCAGCGCCCGGCGGCCGTCGGGCAGCGTTTCCGCGCTCGGCGGGCTGAACGCGACTTGGTTCTGCGGATCGACCAAGCGCAGCGTGTGGTCCTGCCAGTCGCCCAGCAGCAGGTATTTCCAAACCGTGCTGCGGGCGTGCAGCTGCAGGCGGTAGTCGCCGCCGAGTGCGGCTTCCCAGTCGGCTTGCGTGCTGCTAGTGCTGGCGTTGATCGGCAGCACGATGACGCCGAGCGGGATTGAGCACGCGGCCGGCGGCCGAGCCACCGGCGCAGCAGACGCGGGCTGAGCAATGAGTTGACCGGGGTCTGCGGGATCGACGTGGTATTCGACCGGCGCGCGCAGATTCGCGCTTTCGGTGTAGTAGGCGCTTTGCCAGTCACGCGAGCGCAGTTCAAAGCGCAGCTGGCGCGGCGTGCCGTCTTCGTCCAGGCGTTCGCTCCAAATGCCGGCCAGGCGCATTTCTTCGGCGATCAACGCCAGGCATTGGCCGTCGTTATGGGTAAGCAGGCTGAATCGTTCGAGGAACGCCTGTGTGGACGGCGCTGCGACGAACTGGAGATCGCGCGCGCGGCCATCGAGAAAGTAGTCGTGGCGGACATCCACGCGCGCGAACGTGCGGTAGCGGGTCATTGCCGAGGTTCGCAGTGGTGAGCGCTCACGGCAGCGCCTCGACTTGCGTTTCGAGTACGGTGTTGCTGCGGCCGGTAACGGCGTTGCCATCCAGCGCGACCATGCGGACGCGGTATAGCACCGATGGCAGATAATGCCCGCCGTGGATGCTCCACAGGCTGTTCATCTCACTGTTATTTAGATTCTCGATGTTCAGCACCAGCCGTTCGAGTCGCGTGTCCATATCGCGGCTATTGTGGTGATCGAACATCGGCATGCTTTGAAAATAAGCGATGGCGCTGGATAGAAATTTCAATGCTTCGGTGTAGTTGCCGCCAGAAAAATTAGCGGCGCAGATCACCATCAGGTTTAAGAAAATCGGCGGATTACGCTGCAGCGTTGTCGGCTGGCGGACGTCGCCGCGTTCCGGCATGCGGTGGGCGGCGGTATCGCGTTCGATGCCGCATAGAAACAACACCAATTTATTATTTACCGCGGGCGCTTGGGCGCCGCTTTGCTCGTGCAAATTAGACAGCACGACCAAATCTTCAGGAGCCTGGAAGCTGCGCCGGAAATGTTGGTTGAGCTGGCCGGCGATATGACCTAGCGCGGCGTCAATCACGGATCCTGATCCTAGTGTTGGCGTCCCGCATCGGCATTTTGCAAGTCCCTTCGGTTGATCTCCCGGTAGGAACGATAGGGGTGATCAGCAGGGGCGCCTATCGGCAAAATGCTGATTTTCAACTGCGGTTTTGCTGAGACGCCGCGCCGCTATCGGTAGCAATGGCGCGGAGTAAGAAGCCGACGGCCACGCGGTCGCCTGCCGGGCGAAGTTGCGGCGGTGCGTTTGCGATGCGTTGGTGTTACGAAGGGTCGGTTTCGCGGACGGCTGCGGGCGACTCGGTCAGGCGGTACAGGGCTTGGAGTGCGGTTTCGAATTCATCGCCGATCTGTGCGAGCAGCGTCGCCATTTGCGTTAACACGCCATCGTGGGCACGGGTGCTGAGCTCTTCGCAGAGCTGGGCTAAGCGCAATGCGCCGACATAACCGCTGCCGCTACAGAGGTTGTCGGCGATCTCGGCTACCGTTGTGCCGTCGCGGCGCGCGGCGGCATCGTGCAAGGCTTCCAGCTGCAAGTAGCCGTTGCTGGCAAAGTTATCGATGATGCGAGCGACTAAACCGCATTGCTCAGGCCGCTCCAGGCAGAGCAGTTGACTGAGCACCGCGGTGTCGATGGCACCCGCTTGTACGGCATCGAGTCCGACATTTAGGGCATCGAGTTGGCTGGGGTCCAGCCAATTCAACAAGGTTTGTTTGAGCTGGGATTGGGTAAAGGGTTTGGCCAGGAATCCGTCCATGCCGGCGGCAAGGCAGTCTTCACGATTGCCGGGTTGCAGGTTCGCGGTAACGGCGACAATCGGCTTATGCGGTACGCCGAGTTCGCGCTCGGTCTGCCGGATTGCAGCGGTTGCTTCCAGGCCGTTCATTACCGGCATGTGGCAATCCATCAGAATGAGATCGAACGGTTTTGCCGCGCAGGCTTCCAGCGCTTTGGCGCCGTTACTGGCGACGGTACAACGGACGCCGAGACGGATCAGCGACTCGGTGGCGACAACTTGATTGATGCTGTTGTCCTCGACCAACAAAACCTCCGGCGCGCGGCCTTCGCTGAAGGGTGGCGCTGTAGTTGTGCTGAGCGGCGGTAGGCTGACGTTTCTGATTTCGGGCGTGGTCGCCGCCAAAATAATTTCGTTCGGTGGCGTCGTAATGGCAGCGATGGGCGATGATTCCACTGCTTTATCCAGCGTCAGCGTAATCTTGAAGCGGGCGCCGTGGCCGAGCGCGCTATCGAGTTCGATCGAACCATTCAGTAAGCCAACCAGTTGTTTGACAATGGCCAGCCCCAGACCGGTGCCGCCGTAGCGCCGAGTCGTGGTTTCCTCGGCCTGCACGAACGACTCGAAAATCCGTTCCTGCTGTTCGGGTGCGATGCCGATGCCGGTATCGGCGACGATGAGATCGACTGTCAGCGTCTGTTCGGTTTCGGCACGGACATCGGCCGTCACTTCAATGGTGCCGCTGCCGGTAAATTTAATCGCGTTTGACAGCAGATTGGTGACGATCTGGCGGATGCGCGTCGGATCGCTATGGACCCGTAGCGGCGGCGTTGTTGGCAAGGCTAGCGATAACAGCAAACCTTTGGCCGAAGCGCGCCCGGAAAACAGGTCCACGCATTCTTTCAGCGCCGTATGCAGGTCGAAGTCGATGCAATCGAGATGCAGGCGCCCCGATTCGATTTTGGCGATATCGAGCACTTGATCGATGATTTCCAGCAGACCTTCGCCAGAGCGGTGGATGATATCGACGAGACGGTGCTGGCGCTCCGGCAATTTCTCGGTCAGCAGGAGTTCTGACATTCCGAGCACACCGTTCATCGGGGTTCGAATTTCGTGGCTCATCTTGGCCAGAAACTGGCTCTTCGCGATGTTCGCTGCTTCTGCGGCCTCTTTCGCGAGCAGTAGCGCCATATTGGTTTCGATCAGCTCGGCGTTGGCTCGGCTCAGGCCGGCACGCGCGCAGTCGAGGCTGAGCGCGGCGCGACCGACTTCACTGCGTAACAAGTTGTAGCTGTCGGCAAGTGCGCCGAGCTCGTCGTCCGAGCGCCGTTTGAGGAGCGGAATTTCGAGCGCCTCGTGGGTGGTTTCAAAATCGCCGCGGCCAAGCGCGTCCATTGCATTCGAGCAGCCGCGGACGGTTTCGCTGGCGAGCTTGCGCACGGCGCTGCTGACTTCGTCGGCAGCGTGGGCAATGATGCCGGGCAGGACGATGCCAACGGTGATCGTCAAGATCGCAACGGCGACGAATATATCTTCCAACGCAACAATCAGCGGCTGGTCGGTCTGTGGCAATTGGCTGACTGCCAGGATATAGCCGGCGCCATCGAGCGCGAGCACTAACAACATGGCGCCGGTGAGTTTGACGTGCAACGTATGGCCGAGCGCTGAGAGCCCGGCACGACGGCGGTTCTCTATTTTTCGCCAGGCGTAGAGCGCGGCGCCGGAGTAAGCCATCGCGAGGCCGAAGACGACCGTCGGCAGGCCGAATTGTTCGAAGCCGAGCAACGTCGACAAGCCCCAAATGCTCGCGGCACCGAGGCCGAGCGCGATGGTGCCGCGCGGCGCACGGTACGGACGAGGGCGCTCCGGTGCGTCCCGGCGCAGGAGCCAGACTGCGACGCTCGGCAAGCAGATGCCGATCAGATACGTGAAGTTGGCGGCGGCGACGAGCCAGATTGGATCACCGATTGCCAGAAACAGTATGGCGAAGCCAGCGGTTGCGAGCGTCGCGACCCACGGTGCGTCAGTGCGCAGCCGACGCGCTAGAAAACGTGGCGCGAGGCCGTCTTCTGAGAGCTGCGACAAGGTCCGGGCGGCGCCAGCCAGCGGCTGCATCGTGCCGTGAAACATATTGAACATCATGAACCAGATCGCGGCGGCCTTGGCCGAGCTACCGAGCCACGGCGCAAACGTTGGGCCTAGCGCCGTCGCCAAATCGCCGCCGAGCGGCTCAGGGCCGAGCACGCCGAGCCAGACCACCGGAATGACGATGAAATAGATCGCCGCCATGAATCCGCTGGCGAGCATCGCGCGCGGCACATTTCGGTTGGGATTGATGGTCTCGCCGACATGGCAGGTTGCGGCTTCAAAGGCCGGCGCCGCGAAGCCGATCAAATAGAGCCCCGCCATCAACGAGGTGATTTGGCCGAATAGGCCATCGAACGGCGTCGTCAGATGAAAATCGGTGGCCTGATGCCAGTCGACCGTGCCGGCAAGGATCGGCGCTAACGACGAAACGAACGCCAACAGCGCCGATGCCGTGGCAACGGGAACCGCAACCCGCGTAACCCACCTGATGCCGAGCAGATTCACCAGCGTGAAAAGAACGATCAGCACCCCGGCCATGAACGGTATTGGCACATTGGGCAGATACCAAGAATGAATTGCGGATGCCGAGAACAGGGCTGTTAAGCCGCAGGTTGGAATCCAGCCCCACCAGTAACAAACGCCGGTTAGCGCTGAAAGAATCTGGCTATACGGTTTAAACGCTTCGGTGCAGGCGGCGGCGATGCCGCCAACCCGGTTCGGCGACATCAGCACCAGTTCGGTCCAACCCGGCGCGGCGGCGAAGCTCAGCAGCAGGCCGATGATCAGCAGCGGCACCGCGGCGCTGCCTTGGCCGGGAATTGCGCCCTGGCCGGCGAACAGTGCGGCGATCAGAAATAAGCTCTGATTGCTGCCGCCCATTGCCAGCGCAGTCGTTCCCAGCCAGCCGATCTGGCGCGGGTGCGGTGCGGGCGCGGCGTCGAGGGTGTCGGATGGGGACATCAATAAGATTTCGTATGGCGTGCAGTGTGGCCACTGTTGCCGTACAAGTCTTGTGCTCGTCTGCTTAGTATGTTTTTTTGTAGTAATTCCGTTAAGCGGAATAATTTTCAACGGGTTGTGCGAGTTTGAATTTCTGTTTACGTCAAAAACTCGGCGAATTCGGCAGATTGCTCCTCGGCGCGCACCGAACGCCTGTTCGACAAAAGCCCCGTTTTATATCGGTTTTATCGGTTACGCTTAATTCGAGACAAGCCCGAATAGGGATCGGCGCATAATTCCGTTATCCTTTTGCGCCATTTTTCCCCGTGATCAGAGGCTACCTGTGGAGTTCACTCTCGCTGCACGCGTTGGTCGCATCAAGCCGTCGCCAACACTCGCCGTTACCGCCAAAGCCGCCGAACTCAAAGCGGCCGGGCATGATGTGCTCAGCCTCGGCGCTGGCGAGCCGGATTTCGATACGCCAGCCCACGTTCGGGCCGCCGCGACGAAAGCCATTGCCGATGGCTTTACCCGCTATACGGCCGTCGGCGGTACGCCGTCGCTGAAGAAAGCGATTATCGCCAAACATCAGCGCGACAACGGCCTGGAGTACACGCCGGCGCAGGTGTTAGCGTCGGTTGGCGGCAAGCAAGCCTGCTACAACCTGTGCCAGGCGCTGCTGAATAGCGGCGACGAAGTGATCATCCCGGCGCCGTTCTGGGTCAGCTATCCGGACATGGTGCTGCTCGCCGATGGCACGCCGGTGATTCTGCCGACGACGGCCGCGACGCGTTACAAAATCACCGCCGCCCAGCTCGAAGCCGCGATCACGCCGAAGACCAAGCTGCTGTTCCTGAACAGCCCGTCGAACCCGTCCGGCATGGCGTACACGAAAGCCGAGCTGACCGCGCTGGGCGAAGTGCTGCGCAAGCACCCGCGCATCGTCATCGCCAGCGACGATATGTACGAGAAAATTCTCTGGGCGCCGGAGCCGTTCGCGAACATCGTCAACGCCTGCCCAGATCTCTACGAGCGCACCGTGTTGATCCACGCGGTTTCGAAGACCTACGCGATGACCGGCTGGCGCCTCGGCTGGGCCTGCGGCCCGAAGCAGCTGATCACCGCGATGGCGGACATCCAGAGCCAGAGCACGTCGAACCCGACGTCGATTTCCCAGGTTGCCGCGGAAACGGCGCTGAACGGCGACCAGACCTGCGTGACCGAGATGACGGTGGCTTTCAAGCGCCGGCACGACCTGCTGGTGGCGGGTTTGAACCAGATTCCGGGCATCAAGTGCTTGCACGGCGACGGCACGTTCTACGTCTTCCCAGACGTTACCGGCTTGGTCGCGAAACTGGGCGTGGCGGATGACCTCGCGTTGTCAGATCTGCTGCTGCAGAAAGCGCTGGTAGCGCTGGTGCCGGGTTCGGCGTTCGGTACGCCGGGTCATTTGCGCTTGTCGTTCGCAACCAGCGATACCGTGTTGGAGAAGAGCCTGGAGCGGATCGCGAAGATTGCCGGCGCCTAAAATTCGGGCTCAGCAACTGAAAGTGAAATTTTAAAAAATAAAGGTTGCGTTAGCCTCAGTTTTGGCTAAAATACGCGACCTTGTTACCGTGTTCCCTGATAGCTCAGCCGGTAGAGCAAGTGACTGTTAATCACTGGGTCGTAGGTTCGAGTCCTACTCAGGGAGCCATTTACCGAATTTAAAAAAGCGGTACATAACATAGGGCACCAAGAAAAAAACGTAACCCCGCCGCAAGCGGGGTTTTTTATTGCCTGCAGTTCGTCGATACGGGCCGCCGGTTCCGCCCGTTTGACGCGGCGCTGGAAAAAATTGTTGGCGACAGCGTAATCTGCCTGTTCTCCCCCGGTTTCGAGTTGCCCATGTTCGCGCACAAGTCCGATCTGATCGTCGAACACGTTTCCGACAAGCTGGTGCGCTTAAAGCGCCGCGCCGACGAGCTTTTTCAACTGAAAGCAGACTGGCCGCCGGCCGGCGATCAGCCGCAGGCGATCGAAAAGCTCGTCGAAGGCTTGAACGATGGTTTAACGCACCAAACGCTGCTCGGCGTCACCGGCTCCGGCAAAACCTTCACCATCGCCAACGTCATCCAGCGCTTGCAGCGGCCGGCGCTGATCATGGCGCCGAACAAGACCCTGGCCGGCCAGCTTTACGGCGAGTTCAAAGCCTTTTTCCCGGATAACGCGGTCGAGTATTTCGTTAGCTACTACGACTACTACCAGCCGGAAGCCTACGTGCCGTCGTCCGATACGTTTATCGAGAAGGACTCGGCGATCAACGAGCACATCGAGCAGATGCGTTTGTCGGCGACCAAGGCGCTGATGGAGCGCAAAGACGCAATCATCGTCGCCTCAGTCTCGGCGATTTACGGCCTCGGCGACCCGGAAGCCTATTTCAAGATGGTGTTGCATCTGGTTAAGGGCGATCCACTCGGCCAGCGCGAGATCATCCGCCGGCTGACGGAAATGCAATACACCCGGAACGATGTGACGCTGGTGCGCGGCACCTACCGCGTGCGCGGCGACATTATCGACATCCATCCGGCGGAGTCGGATGAAGAAGCAATCCGCGTTGAATTATTTGATGACGTCATCGAATTCATCAGCGCCTTCGACCCGCTGACCGGCGAACTGCGACGCAAGCTGCCGCGCGCGACGATCTACGCCAAAAGCCATTACGTGACGCCGCGCGAGCGCACGCTGGCAATGTTGTCCGATATTCAACAAGAGCTGCAGGAGCGGCTGCAGTACTTCCGCGCCAACGGCAAGCTGCTGGAAGCGCAGCGGATTGAGCAGCGCACGAACTTCGATTTGGAAATGATTCAAGAGCTGGGCTACTGCTCCGGCATCGAAAATTATTCACGCTATTTAACCGGCCGGGCGCCGGGCGAGCCGCCGCCGTGTTTGTTCGACTACCTGCCGCCGGACGCCATCGTCGTACTCGACGAAAGCCACGTCACCGTGCCGCAAATCGGCGGCATGTATAAAGGCGACCGGGCGCGCAAAGAAACCCTGGTGCAGTACGGCTTCCGTATGCCGTCGGCGATGGACAACCGGCCGCTGAAGTTCGAGGAATTCGAGCGCCTGACGCCGCAGACGATCTTTGTTTCAGCCACGCCCGGCCCGTACGAGGCTGAGCACGCGGGGCAGGTGGTCGAGCAACTGGTGCGGCCGACGGGCTTGGTCGATCCGATCGTCGAAGTCCGCCCGGCGGCTTCGCAGGTTGATGACGCGCTCGGCGAAATCAAGCTGCGCGTAAACGTCGGCGAGCGCGTGCTGGTCACCGTGTTGACCAAACGCATGGCCGAAGATTTAACCGACTACCTCAGCGAGCACGGCATCAAAGTGCGCTATTTGCACTCGGACATCGATACCGTCGAGCGCGCCGAGATCATCCGCGATCTGCGCCTCGGCGTATTCGATGTACTGGTCGGCATCAACTTATTGCGCGAAGGGCTCGATTTGCCGGAAGTCTCACTGATCACCATTCTCGACGCCGACAAAGAAGGCTTCCTGCGCTCCGAGCGCTCGCTGATTCAGACCATCGGCCGCGCCGCGCGCCATCTCAACGGCAAAGCCATTTTGTACGCCGATACCATCACCGGCTCGATGCGCCGCGCAATCGACGAAACCGAACGCCGCCGCGCCAAGCAGATTCAACACAACCTCGACCACGGCATCACGCCGAAAGGCGTCAGCAAGCGGGTTGCTGATGTCATGCGCTTTGGCTACGAAGACCTCGGCGACGCGCCGAGCTTCAAAGCCGCCGAGCCGGGCAGCGAGTACGCCCGCATGGCGCCAGAAAAGCTGGCGAAATTGATCGCCAAGCTGGAAAAAGAAATGCGCGCCGCGGCACAAAACCTGGAATTCGAAGTCGCCGCGAAAAAACGCGACGAACTGCGCCGCATGCGCGATGCCGCACTGGGCGCACGCAGCGCCTAGCGCGGCATCAAAACCAGAATTGCCCGTACCCAATACCGGACTAAAACCGCACGAAACCCACATGAAACCTGCGCGAACGTGCGGGCATCGACGCCGAAAAGCGCAGGAAAAAGCACCTATTTACAAGTGTTCCAGCCGCGCCGGAAGAATCTTCTTGCACAGCTCAGAGCGGGCCGGTATTCTTACTGGATAACGCAGGCGCGTAGCTCAGCTGGTTAGAGCACCACCTTGACATGGTGGGGGTCGTTGGTTCGAGTCCAATCGCGCCTACCAAATATTTTGGTAGCAAATTAATGACGGGCGCCTTGATGCGCCCGTTTTTGCGTGTGTGTTCGCTTCTGCGGACCGCAATTGGTGCCGACACGCTCACTGGGCGCGTCAACGACTCGGCAACGGCATTGCCCGCGTCGACCGTCTGAACTCCAACACGTCCTTACTTCAGCGGTTCTCGACCCTCATGGGCGTGTTCGGCTGGTGAGGTCGGAATCTTCGTTTTTTTAGGGGTCGCGAACACGTCTTTAAACCTGCTGGGTAAGGCACTCCGCCGAATCCGCCATAGCGATCTGCATGCCGATGCCGTGTGCCAGATCATCCGCCACCACGCGCTGCGCGCAGTTAATTTGGAATCGTGCCCAAGTTGCGGAAGGCGCCGCAGCCCATTTTCCGTGTTGCCGCAGAAAAGTCTAAGGCTGAGCGGGCCTTTATCTATCTTCGCCGACATTGGAGATCGGCGAGAAGCAGCTGTGAATAACCGACTCCTTTGCCGGCACTTAAGACGGAAGACCAAAGACAAGGCAGGATCAGAGAATCGCAATATGTGACGGCTCATTCGTCGATCATTCGGGTTGAATGAACAGAAAGTTGCCATTCAGCCATTCAGCCCCTTTCCGTCGACAATAGCTTTGATAAGCGGCAGATCAGGTCGGAGGCGTTGGCATCCCACCAAATACTTGCAGAACAGGGGCCAGCACAGCTTGCCCTACTATGTGGAGGCCAGGGCCTCGCCCCAGGAGTTCAGCAATCCGCTCTTCATTGAGAAGTCCTGCTGTGCAGTCTTCTTCCATCTGTGCGGCCAAAGCGGCTTTAGCCAAAGCCAACGCCACCTCGGCCTGCTGCGACAAGCCGCTTGCCGATTGAGCGTTGTGGGCAATCAGAGCATCGAGCACCGGAAGAATGGCATCTAAGCTTCCCTTCGCCATTTCCTTCTTCAAGCCCTGAACCACAGATGTGACCATGCGCCAAATTTGCTGAGGTTGCTCGTCTAGCACTTTGTCGATCAAGGTCCGCGCCTCAGGTGGCGACATGGTCGAACAAGGCGCGAGAGCTTTGCTTATTGCGTGTGCCAGATTGACGAGTTGATGTTCCGTCAAGCGCTCCAGAAGGTTGGTAAATGCATGTGCTTGTGTGCCGTTGGCGATAGCCTCCGAAAGTCCTTCAGTGGTGTTCTTAGGAGCGTGAACGCGACCTAGTGCGGAAAACAACTGGTACTTCTCGATGTCATTTGGGGGATGCTTCGCCAGCGGGTCAATGTCTACGGTGACCTCGCGCACTGCGGAGTTCCGTGGTGCGGTTCCTAACCTCAAAGCAAAGGTCAAGGTAGAAAACAACGCTACGCGACCATATATCTGGCCGTCAAAGGCATCAACACCGACCGTTACCCGATGCCCGAATTCAAACTTATTGCGGCGCGTGCCCGTGGGTGGGCTAAATTCCCACCATACTGGCGCAGTTCCTTCGAAGGGCGCTAATGAGGCTGTCAACGCGGAACGCGCCGTAATCAATTCTTCGCGTTCTTCAGTCTTTTGCTCACTGCCACCAAGCGCGGCAACCTTGGCGATTGCTTGTGTATAGGCGATGAAGTCAGACAGTACGCCCGATCGTGCAATTTCCGGAAACTCCTGGGCAAAGAAAGTCTGCGCTATATACGCGATCGCTCCCAAACCGCACGCACCCCCAAAAGTAAGCTGGTGGTGCACCGCGCCAGTGATGTAAGGGCGTAAGGATGGCTTGGACTGGAGCACCATGGCGTGTCCTTTGGCCTCCATCTCTTTGATGAACTGCTTGGCCGATTGCTGGCTGGGAAAACTCAATTGCAGCGCTTCGCCACCGCCACCTTGGGTATGCGATATGACTCTTGGCTTCGTGAACTTGATCTCACTGGCAGAGATGGAAATGATTTCGCCTGTCAGCGTGTGCTTGGCATACGCAGTTTTCGGTTGGCCGGAATGATCCGATCGGACTCCCAGATACGCGTTGACGAAGTCGAGCTGCCCAGCAATCTCGTTGACCAAGCCGGAGTAGCTATTGTCATGCTCAGGACAGTAGATACCCGAGTTCGTTCTACGGCCCCCGAGGGCAGCGGGAAAAACGTGCTCTCGGGAGCCTGCAGTTTTTCCGCACACAATACAAGTTTTTGCCATTGCCCCTCCCTATAACGGCGATTTCTGTAGGTGGGCCAGCATTGTTACCTATCGTCGCTAACGTTGGATACCCTGGCTAAATTGGCAAGTCACATGGCCATACCTGCGCTTTTCCTAATCGGGAACGCTAGCCCGTTGATGAATTGCGCCTTAGTGAAGCCGATGCTGGCCCGAGCAACGCTGAGGTGGTCCGCTCCTTCTTTTGGACGCTGTCGATAAGTGGCGCGCTGTAGTTCAACTGGGCGGCCTTGAACTGCTTGACTCACCGCAGCAATCTCTTCTCGGCGACACCAAGACGCCTGGCCGCTTTGGCTTGCTGACCCCTGCGCCTACACCCGCTTTATCGTCTCAAGCTTGAACTCTTTCGTAAATACACGACGGTTCATGCGCTCCATGAACATCTCTCTCGCTGTTTCGTAACGGCGTGATAGATGTCCACCGAAATCAACCAACATCAGTTGGTCTGCTGTGTGGTCATGCGTAGATTGGGGCCTCATTCACCGCTTTTGGTGCGGTTATTAGATTGCCGCTGCGGCGAATGATGGGTATATTCTCCGCATGAAAAGCGGTGATAAAGTGTATGTTTGGCAGGAAACGGACTGGCCCGGCTGGCGTTACGATTCGTCTGCTTTGGCTGCACCTCTGGCGGCTGTGCATCGCGCGCAGGGGCGGCTACTGGGCCGCATGGCCGAATTCGGTGTCGCGCAGCGGGATGAGGCCAGCGTGCGTACATTCACCGCCGACGTCCTGAAGACGAGCGAAATCGAGGGCGAGCAGCTCAATGCAGACGTCGTCCGATCATCGGTCGCAAGGCATCTGGGCGTCGATGTCGGTGTCCTTGCACCGGTTGACCGCAGCGTTGAGGGCGTGGTCGAAATGGTGTTCGACGCGACCCAAAATTACGCAGCACCGCTCACCCGCGAACGGCTGTGGGGTTGGCATGTTGCGCTCTTCCCGGCGGGAAGAAGCGGCCTGCATGCGATCCAGATCGGAATGTGGCGCGATGACCATCTTGGCCCCATGCGGGTTGTCTCGGGAAGTTACGGACGAGAGCGGGTGCATTACCAAGCGCCCTCTGCCGCGCAAGTCGATTCCGAAATGGAAACCTTCCTGCGCTGGTTCAACAGCGAAACGACCGAAGACCTGGTTCTCCGTGCGGGACTAGCGCACCTTTGGTGCGTCACCATCCATCCGTTTGACGATGGCAATGGGCGCATCGCAAGAGCCGTCGGTGACATGGCGCTGGCGCGCGCGGAGCGATCATCTCAGCGCTACTACAGCTTGTCGGCGCAGATCCAGCAGGATCGCAAAAACTACTACGCGCTTCTCGAACGCACGCAGAAGGGTTCGATGGATGTTACCGGGTGGCTGCAGTGGTTCCTGTCTTGCTTGTTGAGTGCGCTGGAGCAGGCTGAGATAGTTCTGAATGACGTGCTGGCGAAAGCCCGATTCTGGCAGCGCTGGGCGGGCGTTTCGTTCAACGCGCGGCAGATCAAAATGCTGAACCAGCTCCTCGACGGTTTCGACGGAAAGCTCACCAGCAGCAAATGGGCCAAGATCGCGAAATGTTCGCCGGACACCGCACTTCGAGACATCACCGTCCTGCTCGACATGCGAGTCCTGAAGAAGTCGGAAGCGGGGGGGCGGAGTACCCGCTATGTGTTGGGATGAGCTTTGAGTCTCAGAAACTTCAAAGTAGTTGGTGCTGAATCAATCAGCAGTTGGTGTGGGATACGACGTCGGCAGCGACGATGCGGCGCGTGGATAAAACGATGCCGGGGGCGGCACGTTATTGACTGCATCCCGCGCAAGTTCTTCGTCCACGAGTTGCTGTGCAGGCATTCGGCAGCCGATTTCGAAAAACTTGTCGGAGCACTGTTGGATGCGCAAGTTGATCTGAATCCCCATCAGCTCGAAGCGGCGCTCTTTGCCTGCAAATCGCCCCTCTCGAAGCGCACGATCCTGGCTGACAAAGTCGGACTCGGAAAGACCATCGAGGCTCGGCTTATCCTGGTGCAGAAGTAGGCCGAAGGGAAACGCTGCTCTTCATCATCCCCACGGCCAATCTGCGCAAGCAGTGGTCGCAGGAAATGGCGGATATTTGCCGCCATCGCTTTTTATCGTCACCAGAATGACGATTTGCCCAATGGCGCCGCCGTGTGAACAGCTGCACGGCGGCTCTGTTGGCTGGCGGGTGCTTAGCGTTTAAGCGCTTCGGCGATGGTTTGCTGATACGGCGTTGTCGGCCGGTTGATGAGGGCGCTGAGCTGGTGGCTATCGTCGAACAAGGCGCCGTTGGCGGCGGCGGCGTCAGAGTCGGCCAGCAAGGCGGCGAGCGGCTCGGGGAGCCCGGCGCCCAGCAGCGCGGCTTGGTAGTCGTGCTGAGAGAGATTGACGTAATTCACCGTTGCGCCTGCACGCAGCGCAAGTTCGGCGGCGAACGCGGCGAGCGTATACGCGGTATCGCCGGCAAGTTCGTAGACGTGCCCGGCGTGCCCGTCGCCAGTCAACACGACCGCCGCCGCAGCGGCGTAATCAGCCCGTGCGGCGGAGGCGATGCGGCCATCCTCAGCGGAGCCGATGAAGGCGCCGTGCTGCAGCGCCGGGGCGATTGAGGCCGCGTAGTTCTCGGTGTACCAGCCGTTGCGCAACAGCACGTAAGGGAGGCCGGACGTTTTCAGCAAGGCCTCCGTTTCGCGATGCTCCTGTGCCAATGCGAGTGTGGAGGTATCCGCATGCAGCACGCTGGTGTAGGCGAGCAGTTGCACGCCAGCCGCGATCGCGGCGTCGATAACGGCGCGGTGCTGCGCTACGCGGCGGCCGATTTCGCTCGATGAAATCAATAGCAGTTTCTCGACGCCGACCAGCGCTGCGGCGAGCGTTGCCGGCGTGTTGTAGTCAGCGCTGCGCGTGTGCACGCCGCGCGCTGCATATTCCGCGAGTTTTGATGGGTCTCGCGCCAGCGCGACAATTTCAGTCGCGGGAACGGTTTTTAACAGGGCTTCGAGTACGAGGCGGCCGAGTTGGCCGTTGGCGCCAGTGATACCGATCATGTGCATTACCTTGTGAAGTGGAGAGGTGCGGCGCAGAATAGAACCGAAACTTACTTTTCGTAAGTACGCACTTAAAGGTTAGTGTTCGATGGCTGCTCAAAAAGCAGTGCCAGCGCGCCGGGCGCCGGCAAAAAATAAGCCGTTGCGCGGCGAATTGATGTCGGCCGATTGCCCGTCGCGGGATGTGCTGAAGCACGTCACCAGCCGCTGGGGCGTGCTATTGCTCGTCGTCTTGATGGGCGGCACGCATCGCTTCAGCGACCTGCGCCGCACCGTCGGCGGCGTCAGCGAAAAGATGCTGGCGCAGACGCTAAAATGGCTGGAAGCCGATGGCTTTGTCGCGCGCAAGTCTTACGACACCGTGCCGCCGCACGTTGAATATCGGCTAACGCCGCTCGGCGAGCAGGTGGGCGCCCGAGTCGCGACGTTGGCGACGTGGATCGAAGACAGCCTGCCGGAGATCTTATCGGCGCAGCGGCAGTTCGAGGCCAGCGCGCAAGCGGAGCCGGCGGATCGCAAGCGGCCGTGGCAGCTCTAACGGGGTAGGCACGGGCTCAGTTCGGTCGATCTCGCTGCATCAGTCGCGCGTCGCAGCGCCAACGTAAACTCGCAATCGAATTCGTAACTTCAGGCGGCACGCTATGGATCCCGTTGTTATCGCCGCGCTACAAATCGGCTCTGACTATGCCGGCAAGGCCGCCACGCTCGCGCGCGTCTGCGCGTTCGAAGATGAGATCGCACAATCCGGCGCCGCGCTCGTCGTCATGCCCGAGGCGCTGCTCGGCGGCTATCCCAAAGGCGAGGCGTTTGGCACCCGGCTGGGCTTCCGCATGCCGGAAGGGCGGGCCGCATTTCAGCGCTATTTTGAAAATGCGGTGGCGTTGGATGGGCCGGAAATCGCAACGCTGGCCGGTGTGTCGGACCGTACCGGCGCCAGTCTCGTCGTCGGTGTAATCGAGCGGGCAGGCAGCGCGCTATTTTGCACGGCGGTGTTTATCGAGCCGCAGCGCGGGCTTGTCGCCAAGCATCGCAAGCTGATGCCAACCGGCACCGAGCGGCTGATCTGGTCGCAGGGCGATGGCGCGACCTTGCCCGTTGTGTCGTCTAAAGCAGGCACGCTCGGCGCTGCCATCTGCTGGGAAAACCACATGCCGCTGTTCCGCGCGGCGATGTACGCGAAGGGTGTGGAGATCTGGTGCGCGCCGACGGTGGACGCGCGCGATATCTGGCGCAGCTCGATGCGTCACATCGCGCACGAAGGGCGCTGTTTCCTGATCAGCGCCTGCCAAACGCAACCGTCGCCGGACGAATTGGGCATCACCGTCGAAGGCTGGCCCGGCGCCAGCCCGTTGATCGCCGGCGGCAGCTTGATCGTTGGCCCGCTGGGCGATGTACTCGCCGGGCCGCTGGGCCCCGAAACGGCGCTGCTGACGGCGACAATCGACAAAAGCGAGATCATCCGCGCGCGTTACGATCTCAACGTCGTCGGCCACTACGCGCGGCCAGACATCTTCACGCTCACCATCGACGAATCGGCAAAAAGCGGCGTTGTCTTTCGATAGCGCGGCAGGCACTTCGCCGTCGATTGTGCGGGGGCTAAACTGGCGATTGCGGCGTTGCTGATGCCATCAACCCACCTAAACGCGGGGTTCGTAAAATCGGCTACGGTTTACGACTCGCTATTGCCTTTATGCTACGGCGATGACCAAGCCAATACGCTTCGACAACGGCGCCGCTTACGAGCGCTACATGGGAATCTGGAGTCAGCGCGTCGGCGCTGCCTTTCTCGGCTGGCTTGCTCCGCCGCAGAACCTGCGCTGGCTTGACGTCGGCTGCGGCAATGGCGCCTTCACCGAAATGATTGCTGCACACTGCGCGCCGGCTGCGATCACCGGCATTGATCCTGCTGAAGCTGTGCTCGACTACGCTCGAATGCGCCCGACGCTGCACGGTGCGCGCTTGCTTAAGGGCGATGCGATGGCGCTGCCCTTTCCCGATGCCAGCTTCGATGTGGCGGTGATGCCGCTGGTCATCTTCTTCGTGCCGGACCCTGCCAAGGGCGTTAGCGAGATGGCGCGGGTCACCGCGCCGGGTGGAATCGTCACGGCTTACGGCTGGGATATGACCGATGGCTTTCCCTACCGCGCCGTGCGCGATGAACTCTGCGACATGGGCTTCGCCGTGCCGGAAGCCCCAAGCCGAGACGCATCCCGGCCCGAAGTCATGCAAGGCTTTTGGCAGGCCGCTGGGCTAGAGGCCATCGAGTCACGCGTGTTCACCGTAGCCCGTACATTCGCCGATTTCGATGACTACTGGACAACCGTACTCGGCGGCCCAAGCACCAGCGCCGCACTAAAAGACCTGCAGCCAGAAAACATCGCCGAACTACAAGCGCGGCTGCGCCAGCGCCTGCCACCGGACGGCAGCGGCCGTATCACTTACAGCGCACGCGCCAATGCCATCCAGGGGCGGGTGGCGGGCTAAACAGGCGCATCAAAGCGGGTAACTGAATTTGCAGCGGATAGAATCGACTCGAAGACCTAACGGCTTTTTTTGCTGAGAGAATTTATGCGCAATAGCCGAAGACTAGTGCAATCTAACGCGCTACCTTTATTCCTCCAGCGAAGCGTGTCGCGGAACCGAGCCACTCAGCAGTGCAGTGCTTCTGAACACGGCATACTCAAAAAAAATAGAAGCAGGGGGCGGGCAGGGTTATGTGCTTAAATGAGCATCCAGTCTGGCGTGTGATTTTGCCGAGATAAAGCCATCAAATGTCCAAAGATTTCGGGCGTAACCGAGTGTCTATAATTGTGCTAAGAACACTCAATCATTGCTTCGGCCGGCATTTTTAAAGTAGACATTTATATAGACGAGATTGGCGCAATTTACCTTTCCGCGAATGGCATTGGATAGCCTATGTAGCCGTGATATTCGAGATAACGGAATAACCTATCGATAGCGGCTAGCCCTAGCTATTCGAGATGCTCCCTCCTTCCTGAGAGGAGCAGAGTAGCTAGCTCTAGTTGCGGATCGTCATCTGACACGCAAAATTTTATGACCACGGAAACGACTCGATACCCAGCAGACTTTATCGTCACCGAGCAAGATTTCAAGGATTGCGGTTATTTAGAGGCGCTCAGTGACGCAAGTGATGGCAGCTATGTAAGCCTTTGGCAGGCTCTTTCTGACGCGGCCCGAAAAGCCATCAACGAGCAGCGAACGGCGCGTGGCAAAGTGCTTTGGCTGCTGGCCGATGCCTGCTCAATGATGTTGCAGCCAGCGAGTACTCAGGAGCCCTTCAAGCCTTACATGGTTATAGATGGTCGGCGTTCAGCCATTCCAGAGGATTTCGGTGGAGCCGATATCTTGTTTCTGTCGACGATTGCGGAACGCGTGCCAAATTCCCGCATAAGGGCACGACTTGCCGACCTCATTTGGCTGACCCATAGGAAGCTAGGCGTCAGCTATGCGTTAATGGCTGTCAATGCTTACCGCTCCCTGCCTTTAAATAAAGAGACATGGCTGCTCGATAGCCGCGATTGCTGGCATCGTGCAGTCCGGCTTGCATTGACGTTGGGTAATGGTGCTCTGGAACAGTTGAAGGATATGGAAGCGGCGATCTTAGTCGCATTCGAATCGGCGGCAACAGAAGACGGTTTTTATCCGCTCTGGCTAGCGTCTCTTTTGTTTGACCATCAACTCGGACTCGACAAAGCTGTCGACATCGGAGTCAAGCTTAGACAAATTGCCATCTTAGCTAATGGCGCCGGTAATTATCATAGGGCTCGCAGCTACTTCGACGCGGCGGCGCAGTGGTTTAAGCGCCTAAAGGATGCTGATGGTTTTGCGGAGATGACTATCGCTTTCGCCGAAAGCTGGGTCAAAGAAGCCGTCGCTCACACAGCGGCTAACTCGCCAAGCTTCATGATAGCGGCTGGCTTCTACGAGAAGGCTATACAAATTTATCGTAGCGTGCCGCGAAGACAACGTGCGGTTTATCGCGTCGACGAACGCATAGCTGAGTTACATAAAAGCATGAGCGAAGCAGGTAAACGCTCGCTTGACGAAATGGGGCCGATTTCGGCTCCGGGTGTAGACGTTCGGGAACTTGTAGAAGCTGCGCAGGCTGCGGTGAGAGGAAAGCCTATTTGGGAGGCTCTGGCTAGTTTCGTAAACTTGGATGCTGGCGCCAATGTTGTGGTGTTACGGACTGCGTGCGAGAAGGCTATGCGTGAGCATCCGCTTCAGATGCTTTTCGCTGCCACTTATATATCGAATGATGGTCGAGTCGTTGCCAGGAGACCGGCGGCCAGTTTCGGCGACACGGAGGCGCAGGATTCAGAGCCAAGTCCGACGCTTTGGGCGCAGATGATCCGGCACTATCAAGAGAGGATCGACTTGGTTGTACAAACGAAAATCCTGCCGGCACTTGAAGTGCTTCGGCTGGAACATCGGCTACGCGAGGATAATTTTATCCAGTTGGCCCAACAATCGCCCGCAGTGCCAGTAAGTAGAGAACGACTTTGGGGCAGAGCTTTATTTGCCGGCTATGATCACGATTTTGACGTTACATTGTATTTGCTTATTCCACAAGTTGAGCATTTGGTGCGATCACATCTTAAAGCCGCTGGCGCTAAAACGACAATCTTGGACAAGGACGGGGTAGAGAATGAATACGGCTTGAGCACGTTGGTTGACTTTCCTCAGGCAATTAACATATTCGGCGAGAATCTTAATTTTGAGTTGAAGGCGCTTTTTTGCGATGCGATTGGGCCTAACTTGCGGAATGAAGTGGCTCATGGTTTGTTGGATGACGGCATGAGCCACACCCCTTGGTCTATCTATGCGTGGTGGCTGATGCTGAGGATTGTTTTCAATGGCTATCGAAATGCGAGGTCGACATGATTGCATCCTTGGCCAATTCGAAGCGTTGGAAATACATGTTCGCCCTAACCTCGGAAGTGAGAACGGGCAACCGAATCGGCAACGGATAAAGCTACCTCAAGGGATGCGGCTTTTTTGTCGAAAGAACGCGCCATAAGTAAATCTCTACGCACCTGACGCGTCGCCATTATTCGCCCAACAACCCACCGATTAACGAGAACTCAGAAACCGGTCCTGCCAGGCTAGCCACCGGGCTGCTTTCGTCTTTTAGCATGACGCCGGTTAGCTGCCGGCTGCGGGCTTGGCGCAGCAGCCAGGCGCTGCGGTGGGCGGCTTCGGGGTAGGGCAGGCCTTCGGGGCGGATGTTGGAGATGCAGTTGCGCTCGGCGTCGGTGCGGCCGGGGCGGGGCGACCCGGTGAGGTAGAGGCCTAGGCTGTCCGGCGAGCTGAGGCCGGGGCGTTCGCCGATCAATACCAGTACGAGGTCGGCATTTAGCGTTTCACCGATTTCGTCGCCGATGGCAACACGGCCTTGCTGCACCAGCACCGTTGGGCTGAGTTGCCAGGGTGGGTTGTCCGCCGCCAGCGCGGTGAGTAAGGCGGCTAAAAACGGCACCGCGTGGCGCTCTACGGCGAGTGCGGAGAGGCCATCGACGATGACGACGGCAAGATCGTAGCGCGGGCTGTTAGGCGGCGGTTCCAAGGCGGCGGCGGAAGCTGCGTCGAGCCGGCGGCCGAGATCCGGCCTCTGCAAATAGATGCCGCGGTTGGCGGCGGCGCTGTGCGCGTGCAGCGTGTGTAGGCCGAGCGCTTGCAACTGCGCGGCGCAGGTGGCGGCATCTAAGCTGCGGTGTACGGCATCGCGGGCTTGTGCGTGTGCGAGCTGGAAGTCCAATAGTGGCGCGGTAGGCAGGCTAATGCCGGCGCGGCCGAGGCCGATGCGGGCCGGCGTGTGGCGGCGCAGTTCGGCCCAGGGGTTGCCGATGACGATTGGAGTATTCGCCATCACAGGTTTCCAGATGTGTCCGCCAGCAGTTGGGCGAAGCGCGGCGGTAGTTGAGCCAGCGGCTGGCTGCCGCCGCTACCGACTGCAAACAGGCCGACGTTTTCGAGCCAGGCTTCGAACTCGGGCGCCGGGCGCAGGCCGAGCACGCGGCGTAGATAGAGTGCATCGTGAAACGAGGTGGTTTGGTAGTTCAGCATCACGTCGTCAGAGCCGGGTATGCCCATGATGAAGCTGCAGCCGGCGACGCCGAGCAGCGTCAGCAGCACGTCCATATCGTTCTGGTCGGCTTCGGCGTGATTGGTGTAGCAGATATCACAACCCATCGGCAGACCCAGGAGCTTGGCGCAGAAGTGGTCTTCCAGCCCGGCGCGGATGATCTGCTTGCCGTCGTACAGATATTCCGGGCCGATGAAGCCGACAACAGTGTTGACCAGCAGCGGCTTGAAATGCCGGGCGACGGCGTAGGCGCGGGCCTCGATGGTCTGTTGATCGCAGCCGTGGTGGCCGTTGGCGGAGAGCGCGCTGCCCTGGCCGGTTTCGAAGTACATCACGTGCTCGCCGCGCTGGCCGTCATCGGCGAAGACGCTGCCGCGCTGCAAGGACAGCGCCGCTGCGCGGGCCTCGGCGAGCAGCGCTAAGTCGATACCAAAACTGCGGTTGGTGCGTTCGGTGCCGCCGATGGATTGGAACACGAGATCAACCGGCGCGCCGCGCTCGATGGCGTGCAGCGTGTTGGTGACGTGGGTCAGCACGCAGCTCTGCGTTGGAATGTTGTAGTGCTGAATTACGCCATCCAACAGCTGCAGCAGGCGGATGACTTGCGGCAGGTTATCGGTGGCTGGATTGATGCCGATCACGGCGTCGCCGCTGCCGTAGAGCAGGCCATCCAAGGTGCTGGCGGCGATGCCGGAGGCGTCGTCGGTCGGGTGGTTCGGCTGCAGCCGAGTAGAGAGCCGGCCGGGCAGGCCGATGGTGCCGCGGAAGCGCGTTTGCACTTGGCATTTGCGCGCCACGGCAATCAAGTCTTGGTTGCGCATGATCTTGCTGACGGCGGCGACCATCTCCGGCGTCAGCCCCGGTGCTAGTGCGGCCAAACTGGTGCTATCGGCGTGGTCGGAGAGCAGCCATTCGCGAAATTGGCCGACGCTCAACCCTGCCACCGGCGCGAAGGCCACGGCATCGTGGTTATCGATGATCAAGCGGGTGACTTCGTCGATTTCGTAAGGCACGACGAGGTCTTCGAGCAAGCGCGCCAACGGCAGCTCGGCCAGCGCCAGCTGCGCCGCCACGCGTGCTTCGGCGGAGTCGGCGGCGACGCCAGCTAAGTGATCACCCGAGCGCTCCGGCGAGGCGTGGGCCATCAGCATCGCGAGGTCGTCGAATACATAGGTGCGCATGCCGATGCGCTGCTGGTAACGGGCCATGAGGTTAGTGGCGAGGTAGGCTAGGCGTTTGAGCTGAACTGTAGCCGATGCCAAACGCTGTGCGTTGCGGATTGCACACCAGCATCGGCATACGCGGCTGTGGGGTGCAGCCGCGCATGCGAGGCATTACGGGTTTGGCGCGGTGCCAGTGGCATCGGCGAGTGCGTTCGCCGCAGCGCTGCGGCGCGCGTGGGTGGCAAGGAAATAGCCATAGCCGATTACGCCCAGCGCCAGAAACAGACCGGCAATCAGCGTGTTGTAGTAAATCATCGTCACCAAGCAAACCAAGGCCGCCAGCAGCGCGAAGCCCGGAAACCACGGGAACAGCGGCGCGTGGAATGGACGCACCAGATCGGGCTCGCTGCGGCGCAGTTTGAACAGGCTGGCCATGCTGATTAGATACATCACAATCGCGCCGAACACGCTCATCGTCACGATGTTCGCGGTCAGCGTTTGGCCGCCGAACGAAATCAGCTCGTCGCTGAAGATCGCGGCGATGCCAACCGCGCCGCCAGCCAGCACGGCCCAATGCGGCGTTTTGAATTTCGGGTGCACGTTGCCCAGTACCGTCGGCAACACGCCCGCGCGAGCCAACGCAAAAATCTGCCGCGAATAGCCCAGGATGATGCCGTGGAACGAGGCGATAAGGCCGAATAAACCCAACCACACCAACATGTGCAACCAGCCGCTTTGCTCGCCGACGATCAGCTTCATCGCTTGCGGCAGCGGGTCGTTGATGTTGGCGAGCTGGGTCCAGTCGCCGGCGGCGCCGGCAAATAGCATCACGCCCGCGGCCAGCACCAGCAGCGTCAGAATGCCGCCGATGTAGGCAATCGGGATGGAGCGCTTCGGGTCTTTCGCTTCTTCGGCGGCCATCGCCACGCCTTCGATGGCGAGGAAGAACCAGATCGCGAATGGAATGGCGGCAAACATGCCGGGGATCGCCGCGGCGCTGAAGCCATCCTGCCCAGACCAACCGCCTTTAAGCAGGTTGGCGACCGAAAAGCCGGGCGCGACTACGCCCATGAACACCAGCAGTTCGAAGATCGCCAGCAGCGTGACCAACAGCTCGAACGTCGCCGCGATTTGCACGCCGATGATGTTCAGCGTCATGAACACCGCATACGCACCAACGGCCGCGGCCTTCGGGTTCAGCGCCGGGAACTGCACGTTGAGATAAGCGCCAATCGCCAGCGCGATGGCCGGCGGCGCGAAGACGAACTCGACCAGCGTGGCGAAGCCGGCGATATAGCCGCCGACCGGGCCGAACGCGCGCCGGCTGTACTCGAACGGCCCGCCCGCGTGCGGGATTGAGGTTGTCAGCTCGGTGAAGCTGAAAATGAAGGTGGCGTACATCAACGCGATAAAGCACGCAGTGACCAGAAACCCGAGCGTGCCGGCCGAAGCCCAGCCGTAGCTCCAGCCGAAATATTCGCCGGAGATGACGAGGCCAACCGCAATGCCCCACAGCTGCAGCGTGCTGAGCGATTTGTTCAAGGCCGGCGAGTTTGGGTGTTCCATAGGCTATTCCAGGAGGGTCGTTTGAGCGTGGGCCTGAGCCTGCCGCCGCCGCGGCGTACGCGGTCTTGGTGCAGCGCTTGCGTCAGACAACATGCAGGCAATGGCATCAGCTTACGAGCGGACAGGCGCAGCGCGTTATCGAGAATTGGCAAACATCATGGGCATAGAGCGCACCAAAGATGTACCCATCGGCGATCACGGTTGGCGTCTGCAGTCGTGCAACGCTTTTGACGTGGACGAGCACGCGGCGCACCTAACCAATTGGCGCCAGCAGTACGACCAACTCAGCGCCGGCAGTTTCGAGGGCCAGCTCGACGAATTGCACGCCGGCGATGCCCAGGTCTACCGCGAGCGCACCAGCCAAGCGTTGCGCCAGCGCTGCGAGGTTTGGGGCGAGGCCGTGTGGTGCGGCATCACCGTGCTGCGGGGCGATGGCTCGCGCATCAATGGCCGCATGGTCGGCGGCGATGGTGTGATGGTCTGCGGCCGCGCCGCCGGCTTTGAGTTAGTCAGCCCAGCCGGACACGACATCCTCGGCGTGGTGCTGACGCGCAGTGCGCTGCACGACCACGCCCGTGCACTCGGCGCGCGGATCAGCTGGCCGCTGTTGGATCAAGCGCCGTGGCTAGCGGTGCGCCCTGAGCAACGGCAATTGGCGCGGGCGCGGCTGCGAAACATTCTGGCGGCGGCGGTGTCCGCCGGTGTCGAACGGCCGCCGCTGGCGGCGCAGGAAAGCCTGCGCCTGTCGATGCTCGATGTCGTGACGGACTTGCTCGAAGCGCCGGCCATCCCGGCCGAAAGCCGCTGCAACGCCACCACGCGGCGGCGCTTGGTCGCCCGCGTGCACGACTGGCTGCAGGCCGAGCCGGAGCGCGCGCCGACCGTGCCGGAGCTATGCCAGCGTTTGAACGTCAGCCGGCGGACGCTGCAATACGCGTTCGAGGCCGAAGTTGCGATGTGCCCGAAAGCCTACCTGCGCAGTGTTCGCTTAAACGGCGTGCGGCGCGCCTTGCGCGCAGGCCATATCGGCCATTGCACGGTGCAGACGGTGGCGGCGCAATGGGGCTTCTGGAATCTCAGCCAGTTTGCCTGCGACTACCGCCAGCAGTTCGGCGAGCGCCCGTCTGACACCCTGGCCCGCAGGCAGCCAAAACCATTACGATGCCGGCGCTAAACCGCCTCGCTGTTGCCCGCCGGGGCTTGTTGTAATGACGAGCAAAAGGGCTGGCGTCGGTTGACATCGAACAGAGCCGGTAGGCTGACATTTTCAGAAGACAACACCAATCCAATTCGAGATGCTGCAAATAACCCCCACCGTTCAACGTAGCGGCAACGCCCGGCCTGTATTCGCAATGCGCTGCACCGCGCGATGAGCACGATTCACGATGTCGTTTTCCTGCTCGACTGCGATAACACGCTGCTCGACAACGACCACGTTCAGCAGGACATCAGCACCTATCTGACGGCGACCTACGGCGGGCAATTCCGCGATCGTTACTGGCAGGTATTCGAAACGCTACGCGACGAATTGGGTTACGCCGACTACCTCGGCGTGGTGCAGCAGTGCCGCCTCGCGGCGCCGAACGATCCCCGCTTACTGCAACTCGCCGGCTATTTTCTGGACTATCCATTCGCCACGCGCCTATATCCCGGCGCACTCGATGTAATCGCGCACCTGCGCCGTTGGGGGCCGACGGTGATCTTGACCGACGGCGATGCCGTCTACCAGCCGCGTAAAGTCCAGCGTTCCGGCTTATGGCAAGCCGCTGAAGGCCGCGTGCTGATCTATGTTCACAAAGAAAAAATGCTGGACGACATCCAGCAGCACTATCCAGCCCGGCACTACGTCGTCGTCGACGACAAACTCCGCATCCTGACGGCAACGAAAGCCGGCCTCGGCGATCGGCTAACAACGATTTTCCCGAGACAAGGCCGCTACGCGCTCGACCCACGCGAATGCGCCGGCCTGCCGCCGCCGGACATCACAATTGAAGGGATCGACGCGCTGCTGAATTACGAATTCTCGGCGCTGCAGGCTTTATAAGGTTGGTCGATCTTAAATAGACCGTGAGTGCCCCTTGACGGAGAGGTTAGGCATCAGTGCGCGGGACCATCCGAAGGGTTACGTTCAGATCGCCACATCGGCTGGCGGACCTGCTCATGGATTCAGATCGCCCGCTCCAAGGGTGAGCACAATCGTGTCGAAGCTCTTGTCGCACTCGCCAGCAAGATTCTTAAAATGCGCTCTCAGAGTTCCGTGCGTCGCGCGGGCCTGCCGTTCTTCCTTCTCTTTCTCATCTACTGAGCTATGCGCCTTCAGCGTGCTGCGCAAGGCATGAAGCCTACTAAGCGGCTTGAGGTGCGCCTTGGCCGCTTCGACAGTCAGCCCTGAGGCAACAAGGATTTCGGCGAGCACGCGCAACGAGGCCCAACCTGGCTCCCCCTTTCCCCCCTTTGCCTCAAGCAGCTTTCGCAACGGCTTGAGCTGAAACCCTTCGACAAGAATCTGATCGAAGGCCATGATTTCGTTGGCCCATTCGAGGGTGGAGTCAGTTGCGGGGTAGCGGGCAGCGTCCATGTGCGCTTCGCTTCGAGGTTGCCACCATTCGGGCGGCGCGGCGTTAAGTTTTCCGATCTTGTACTTCAGTAGGTGGAGCGGATCGTATTCGGAACTAAACTCGCCGAGGATGTCGTTTTCGTATGCTCGCTTGGAGATCGTTCCCTTCGGCCACTCGTTGAACGACTGCCAGTAACGTTGCTCTTCGATCGGAAGCCTGGCCAAGTCGCCGATGTAGGCATGCACCTGTCCGGCTTCGTTGATGTCGTAGCTCTTGAGATACCACGCATCGCGGCAACTAATGGACCGATCGTCCATACTGTACTTGTCTGGGTCTGCCTTAAAGCGATGCAAGACATCGGCGCGGAAGAAGGCAGGTGAAATCTCCCAAGGCAGGCTCGAGTCCTGGAAGTAGTTTGAGAGAAACTCCGGCGCGCACGACGTTTCAACTTTGACTTTGTTTTTGCGGTCGAATATCTTGAACCGAGCATACTCCTTCTTTGCCGTCGGATGAGACTCCTCTTTCCATTCATCGATGAGCTGCCGCAGCGGAATAGCGGAGCGGACGATCATACGGCCGTTAACGTAGCTAGCATCCTCGATGCTGCCGCCGTGATAGAAGAGATCGGGGGCTTTTCGATCGATGCGGGGATGGTCACCCCAGCCGCCAAAGGTCCCGGACTTGAAACGAGTGAAGTCGAAGAAGTACACAAGTGCCATGTCCGCGAGAGTCATGTATGTGGACAGATCCTTGGCAAGGATCGTGACTACCGTGAGGCTCTCTTGCGCAGGACTAAGTTCGATGCGGATCACACGGATTGCGTCCTGGATGTCCCCGCGCTCATCGAGCCTGCAGTATGCGTTGCGTTCCGCCACGAAATGAAGGCCGAGCGCATGCACGAGCTTTTGGCTTAGCTCGACTGGGCTTTCGCCTTTTTGCACGCCGTGGAAGGAACGTCGGAAGACGAGTTTCTCGCCACCAGAAAGTGATTTCCCTAATCGAAGCGGCGCTTCAATATAGACGCGGTGGCCCTCGCCGCCACCGTAGCTCTTTTGAATGGTCCAACTCTCGTCCGTTTGCACGAACGCGTGCATGAGGTCATTCTGGTCCGCAGGCGTGACTTGCTTGAGTGGCGCCAGCACGGCATGAATGAGCGTGGCCGGCCCACTGGCATAGATAACAAGTTCGTCGCTTTGCGCGTTCTCCTTAAGAAACGCAACGGACCCTTCGGCCCCGATCAACCACTCTGCCTCGTCGGTAGCGGAAGCTTGAGAGATGGCTTTGAGGGCCTCGATGTTGAATCTTCGTGCCATCACGTGCCTCTTTGTCCGGGTGCCTGTGCGAATATAACGGTGGCGTGAGTTTCTGTGCGCTACAAGCGCCGCGAAGTGGAGCTCTGTGCCTAACGAGTCTGTAGAAAATGCCCGCCAGCGCTTTCACCCGAACGCGCAAAAGCGGCAATCGGTTCCGATGCCGCGTTGTTTGACCGGATTGCGATCATCTGACGATTCCATTGTGTGGCCGGCCTCGGCGGTGGCAGGCCCGTGTTGGACGATATCCTACCGTTTCCAGCTTTGCTAGGTGCTTCATGGCGCCTTGCCTTGCAGCTTTTGTACGTTGTGCACCAAGGCAAACAGCTTCCACTGTGCATCCACCTTGTGTCGGGTTCTGAGCGTGAATCGTCGCAGGTGGTGATTGTGGAGATTGCCGAAGACGGGGTCTACGATGCCCAGACGCCAGCTGTACAGTAATCGCCCTTCACGGCTGTCGATCCGGGCTCTCATCGCGGTGGTTTGCGGGTGCAGGTCTTTGGCTTTGCTGCCGTCGAAGAAGGTGACTTGTCGATATGGGCTGATGTCCGGCTTGCGCAGGCACTGCGTCCGGAGTGGGCAGCTTTGGCAGAGGGCTTTCGTTCCTTCAGAGCGCAAGAAGAACAGGGGTGGTAGACTCTGAGGTTTTCGCTCATTTTTAATAAAATTCCAGTCCGACCCTATATTTTGCGGACAAAAATAGACTTAACATTCCGAATCTCTTAAACGTTGCAAAATCAATTAAGGAGTGACTTACCAGAAATCTCTTCAAGCCAGACAGTAAGAGGCTGCGCGCAACGCAAATCCGGACGGTTAACTCTTACAAGCTTGTTAGAGGGTTTCGTATTGTTCATGACGGCGCATTTTGTAGTATGAGTCCACTACGAACAATTTTGAGATAGGTTCTAAACATCTACCTATGTCTCTGGCTGCTCATTTTATTTGGCCGGCGCTGAAAATAATTCCTTCGTTTGTGAATCACAATGCCATTTTTTAACAAGCGGAGGAGATGAGCGTATGTCGTACTCCGCGTCGCATGACTGAATCTCTGACGGGAGTTTCCGCGCAACAGTGGCGCTTGTTTCCGCATAAAGGCAAGATACCCAATACCCCTCAACTGATGTCGGAAACTCCCATATTGCAAGAATCCCTCCTTTTATTTTCTTTTCTTTACTGGGAGAAAGGATTGCTCTCTTGTCCGGCGACCCTTCCGAAAAAGAAATTCCAACGTAAGGATGTTTTTTGTCGCTATTAAATGCGCTCCAATCCGGCTGGGCACCTTGAACCGTTTGGCTGACTAGCAATTCAAAAGGACACTGTTGAAAATCGGACGCATACGCGATACCTGCGGTTAACAAGGAAAATACTAAAACTACGATTTTACATTTTTTATATTTCATGGCTATTCAATAACCGAAAACGCGTCGCCATTGTTGCTCGGATTTACGAAATCGCCTTCTTTCCCTTTTCCCTTGAACGTTAGTCTACGGCTTTGAATAGTTTTGCTTGTAGACCATTGATCAATAACCCAAACACCTATGGCATCCTGACTGATGTAAAATGCTGCGTGATTCCCGGTCCCGTGATTTGGATACTTGCCGCTGACAAAGGTAGCAATTGCAGTACCTTTCGCGAGGTGAAGATTCCCCTTAACCGATTTTCCCTCTTTCCACATAGCTGTCGGAGGGGCGTTGGTATATTGTTTTATCAGTGCCACACATTGCTTCGTGCCGACCGTAGGCTTTTGCGCGAGATTTTCTGCTTCTGAATATACATACGGCATTTCTGTCTTCCTTGAATTGGCAATTAATGCGCATACGTGCGACGTTAGTCTAACGTGACTGTAGAAAATGCCCACCAGCGCTTTCACTAGAACGCGCGAAAGCGGTGATCGGCTCTGATGCCGCGTTGTTTGATCGGAACGCGATCATCTGATGGCTCCATTGTGTGGCCAGCAGCGACGGTGGCATGACCTTGTTGGACGATACCCTACCGGTTCTGTCTTTGCCAAGTGCTTCATGGCGCCTTGCCTTGCAGCTTTTGTACGTTGTGCACCAAGGCAAACAGCTTCCATCTGGGCTCTCATCGCGGTGGTTTGCGGGTGCAGGTCTTTGGCTTTGCTGCCGTCGAAGAAGGTGACTTGTCGAGTCCATCCGGGATTCGAGCTGCTCGATCTGAGCGGCCCCTGCAGCGCCTTCAAAATCGCAAGTGAGCTGTACGGCGCGGCGTATCACGTCCGAGTTATTGCGGTGGACGGCGGCCCGGTTCACGATCGCGCTGGCGTGGTCATTGAAAGCGAGCACAGTCGGCATGTCTGGAAATGCAGCTTTTATGTCCTCTCCTGCTGCCGGTGTTGTGCCAGGATGGTTCTCCAATATGCAGTTCCGGTGATTGGCTTCGCCAGCGCGCGTTGCGGGCAGTCTTCGCTTGCTTTCGGTGGCTAGCGAAGCTGACGAGATTCGACGTTGCGGCGCCGTTTCCGGAGCCGTGCGAGTTCCAGCGCAGGAGGGTGATATGACGAATCGGAGTACTACAGGCGATTTAGCAATTCCGCCGTGGCAGGTCAGTGGTGATTGGTTTGATGTGTGCTCGTGCAACGTGCCGTGCCCGTGCACGTTTGCACAGGCGCCGACCGGTAATTCTTGCGAGGTGCTGTTCGCGTATCGAATTACTGAAGGCCGCTACGGCGAGACGGTGATGGATGGGCTCAAGGTGGTGATGCTGGCCAGTTTGGTCGGCAACGTTTGGGACGGTGCCAAGCTTGATGCCTGTGTCTTCTTCGACGCTGCGGGTAGCGCCGCGCAGCGGCAGGCGCTGGAGATGATCTTCACCGGCAAGGCTGGCGGTTGGATGAAGCAGTTCATGCCGGTAGTGAGAACGGTTCGCGGCGTTGAGTTCGCCGATATTTCGATTGAAATCGACAGCGCGCTTGAACATTGGCGCGTGGCGATTCCGCAGAAAGTTGATGCCAGTGGTGTCGCGCTGACGGGGCCGACGGCGGATCCGAGCAAGCGCGTGCAGACGTTCAATGCGCCGGGCAGTGAGATCGGCCCGACCGATGCCGCAGTCACTTGGGGTAAGAGCGTGGCTGGCCATTGGGATGCGTTCGGGTTCAGCCAAGACCTGCCGGCCGGCCGGAACAGTAAACACATTCCATTTCGCTGGAGCGGGCCAGACGCGCAATGAATATTCCGGGTGCGCCCAACGCGGCGAGCGCTGTCCGCCGATTGGCGCCTGCCTGGGACTGGCGGGTGACGATCGTCGCATTCAGCGTCTTGGCGTGGCTGTTACTCTTGCTACTGATGGCCGGCATGGACCGCGGGCCTGGCACGCGGCTACACGCGTTGCCGCTTTTTCTGGTCGGCTGGGTACTGATGTTGACGGCGATGATGCTGCCATCGGAACTCACGTACATCGGCGCCCTGGGGTCGCTGCTGGAAGCACGAGAACCGCGCCGCGTGGCGGGCAGTAGAACGCTGCTGTTCTTCGTCGCCGGTTATGGTCTGGCTTGGCTCGGCTATGGCCTGATCGCCTATCTGCTCGACGCAGCGATTCGGTTGGTCCATCTCGGCTTTGTCTCCTGGGTACGATCTGGGCCGCTGCTGGCCGGGGCGGCATTGATCGGCGCGGGGGTCTATCAGATATCGCCGCTGAAGCAGGTTTGCTTAACGCACTGCCGCTCGCCGTTGGCCTTCTTGGCGCGCCATTGGCGCGATGGGCGACTGGGGGCTGTCGGCATGGGGTTCCGGCATGGGGTTGTCTGCGTCGGCTGTTGCTGGGCATTAATGGCGGTGATGTTTGTCGTCGGTGCGATGAACTTGACGTGGATGGCCCTGCTTACCGTTCTCATGTTCGCCGAAAAGGTACTGCCCGAAGGCCAGAAGCTCGCCGTGCCAAGCGCCTGCTTTCTAGCAGCGATGGGGCTGTGGATTGCGATCTCGCCGGAGACGGCGCCGCTACTCAAAGCCCCCTTGGTTTTCGTCTCGAGTTTCTGCCGGGCATTTTGAGCGGGTAGGCCGCACTGCGCAGTTCAAGGTCTCAACGGGCCGTGCCTTCGCCGTCACTTCGCAAGAACGCGGTCCGATATCATGCAAATGCACCCGTCGAGCCGACTGATGTGCGATAACGGCGAATCACAGTTCTGGGTGGATAACAGGATGAAGCGAACGATTTCTTTCATCGTCCATCCAGGATTCGAGCTGCTCGATCTGAGCGGGCCGTGCAGCGCCTTCAACATCGCCAGCGAGCTGTACGGTGCGGCGTATCACGTCCGAGTTATTTCGGTGGACGGCGGCCCGGTTCGCGATCGCGCCGGCGTGGTCGTTGAAAGCGAGCACTTCGGCGAGATCGGGCACAGCGATACCGTTCTTGCAGTCGGTGGGCCGGTGGCGCATCAATACGCGCTCAACGAAGCCGCAATCGCGCTGATTCAGGACAGCAGCCGAAAAGCCGCCCGGATCGCCAGTGTCTGCACCGGCGCCTTCCTGCTCGCTGCGGCCGGGATTCTGAACAATCACCGGGCCACAACGCATTGGCGTTACGCCGGGCTGTTGCAGACCCAATATCCGAGTATCGAGGTGGATGCCGACCGGATCTTCATCAACGATGGCGGCATATGGACCTCGGCCGGAATGACCGCCGGCATGGATTTATCTTTGGCGCTAATCGAGGACGATTATGGTCCTGGGGTTGCCAAGGGCGTGGCGCGGGATATGGTTGTTTATCATCGGCGCCTTGGCGGCCAGTCCCAGTTCTCTGCCGTGCTCGATCTGGCGCCGCCGTCTGGCCGTGTCGGCAAAGCCCTGTGCTACGCCCAGGATCATTTGCATGATGCGTTGACGGTGGAGCACCTCGCCGACATCGCCTGCGTCAGTGTGCGCCAGTTCAATCGAATTTTTCTGAACGCGACCGGCACTACGCCGGCAAAGGCGATTGAGCGCTTGCGGCTGGACGCCGCGCGCGCCCGAATAGAGGAAGGCTTGGAGCCGTTCGCGAAGATCGCGAGCGATGTCGGCTTCCTTAGCGTTGAGCGGATGCGGCGTAGTTGCGTTGCGATCTTTGGCCAATCGCCGCAAGACTTGCGCCGCGCGGCGCGTCAACACAAATAAGCGAAATGGAGTGTTCTGAATAGTCGGCCTATGGACACGTGATCGACGATCATCCTGAATGCCTGCCTCAATCGCCGGTGAGCGTCGGCGATCACAACGCGCGACTAGCTTTGTAGTGCTGAGCAGCACATAACTGCTGTGTCGAGCAGAGGAGAAGCGGCTGCGGCGGCAGACGGCTGCGTTGAACCGACTTTGCCGCGGAACACGCCACTTTGAAGTTTAGTGGTTGGACGAACACTACACGTGCGGAGTAGCGTCGGCCGCCCTGCGCCCTGCGCCCGTCGGCGGCGACTGTGTGGGCTTGTTCGCGCTCGGGCGGCTGTTGTGCGGGCGGCGGTGCGTGCGCTCGCTAGCGTGTGCGCTCAGTGGTCGGATGCGTGCACGGCGCTTCTGGTGCAAGCAAGTATGAATTGGTGCAGCTGTCATGACTGCAGCCATGAGCAAAGCCTGCTACGGTTCACCGCGCGGGCAGCAGCAGGATCGCGCCGTGATCTGCGCATCGCTGCGCGATGTGTTTTGATCGACCTTAAAAATATGCCCTAGCTATCTGAAAATAAAAACTATCCATTTCAGATCTTGAAGGCTTCTGGCCAGTTCTATTTGCCTGAGCCGAGGACCTTGATCTCGCCGAATTCGATGAATTTTGGCCAGTCACCGCGCCAGCGATTCATGAATCAGTTTTGGCACCCATTTTGCTATTATTGATCCGGCCATTAAGTACTTGAATAAAGACAGTGCAATGCCAAACCGGAAGCCGCACTTCCGAGCAAGCGAGAAATGGCCGGATCAATAACAAAGCAATTTGATTTTATTATTAATTCGGCCACTCACGCCGTCTCGAAAAAGTGCGATCTCAAATTGCCGCGTAGCACCTCGTTCAACTATTTTGTGGCCGAATCAATAACACCGCTTGTGTTTGACGAGGCCGCAGGCATCGCTAGGCGGTTGTAACCGTCTATTTTGCTTTATACATTCGCGTGGCTTTGATATTTGCAGCTTCGACTTTGCGTACGGGAAGGCGCAGAAATAGTATCTAAGGGTGGCAGACCTGAAGTATTTTGGGCTTTCGTCTGGGTCGAAATTTCTACAGGTAGTTCGGTGGCGTTTTAGGCCGCCGAGAATAAATCTAATTAAGGGGATTAAATGTGAAATCACCGTATGAAAAAATGATTAAAGCAGTCTTCGCTGGCGGGCTGGCGGCGGCTGCAGCATTCGCCGCAGCGCCGTCATTTGCCGCGCCGGTTGTGTCAGACAATAGTGCGTTTCCGCAATTGGAATCATCCGCGCTTTTGAGCAAGACACCTTCTGATATCAAGGCCGCTGTTGCGGCGATGGGTCATGCCGAGATCGTGGAAACGGCGCGCGATGGTATGCCGACCTTCCTACGCGGCGACCTTGGCCGCGTCGGCAATCTGCAGTTTGCTGATTCCGCGCTTGCCGCAAGCCTCGTCGGCGCCAAGATGGGCCAGGCGCTGAAGGCATTCCGCCTGACGCCGGCCGACCTTACGTTGCGCAAGATGAATGTCGACGGTAACGGCAACCGCCACATGAAGTACGGGCAGACCTTTCGTGGTCTTGAGGTCGTCGGCGGCGACTTGATCGTGCACGTTGATAGCAAGGGCATGATCTACGCGATGAACGGCACCGCACGTGGCGGCGCCACGTTGCTGAGCCAGCGTGACATCGGCGAAAGCGCCGCGCGTTCGTTTGCTGCCGCCGCACCGGACTACGCCGGCATGACCAGCTCGGCTGGCCGTCTGGTCTACCTCATCACCGCCGATGGCGGGTTCTATAAGACATACGAGACGACGGTTACCGGCACCCGTGGCCAGGACCCGGTCGTAGATAAGGTCTATGTCAACGCCGTTAACGGCAAAATCGTCAGCGTTCATCCGCAGGTTTACTTTGTCGAAAACCGCCGTGTTTACAGCGCCAACAACGGCACGACGCTGCCGGGCACGCTGCGCCGTACCGAAGGCCAAGCTGCGACGACTGATGTTGATGTCAACGCCGCATACGACGGCACCGGCGGCACCTACGAGGCCTATAAAGCGTTCTGGAACCGTGACTCGTACAACAATGCCGGCGCCACGCTGACCAGCTCGGTGCACTACAGCACCAACTACTGCAATGCGTTCTGGAATTCGACCCAGATGGTGTTCGGCGACGGTAACTCGAGCCAAGGCTGCCTGCCGCTGGCGCGTGGTATCGACGTCACCGGCCACGAACTGACCCACGCCGTTACCGAGAACGAATCCGCGCTGGTTTATAGCGGCCAGTCCGGCGGCTTGAACGAAGCGCTTTCGGATATCTTCGGCGCGTTCGTTGAATCGTATGTTGACGGTGGCAAGACGGGTTCGCTGCCGGTTTCCAGCGACACCTGGGCGGTCGGCGAAGACATTCTGCCGCCAGGCCTGCGTTTCATGAACGATCCGGCGAAAGATGGTCAGTCGCTCGACTTCTACACGAGCACGGCGGGGAATGTCGATGTCCATTTGAGCTCGGGTATCGCCAACCTCGCGTTCTATTTGTTGTCTCAGGGTGGCACGCATCCGCGCGGCAAATCGACCGTCGCCGTGACTGGCGTTGGCTTGGCCAAAGCGATCCGCATTTTCTACGAAGCACAGATCAACGTGCTGACGGCGAATTCGACGTTCTTGGCGGCCGGTAACGCGACGGTACTTGCGGCGCAGAACCTTGGCTATTCGGTTGCGGACCAGACTTCGGTTGCCAATGCTTGGCAGGCCGTAGGCGTAGCCGTTCCGACGCCGGGCGGCACCGGCGGTGGCGGCACGGGTGATATCGTGCTGACCAGCGGCGTTCCGGTTACTGGCATCAGCGGCGCGGCTGCGAGCCAGAAGTTCTATGCGCTGACCGTGCCGTCGGGCCAGACCTCGCTGACGTTCACAATCTCCGGCGGTACCGGCGATGTCGATATGTACACGCGCCGCGGTTCGCGCCCGACGACCACGACCTATGATTGCCGCCCATTCGTGACCGGCAACAGCGAAACCTGCACTGTGACGAACCCAGTGGCCGGCACGTATTACGTGCTGCTGAACGGTTACTCGGCGTATACCGGCGTCACGTTGACCGGCACCTACTCCGGCACCACGACGCCCCCGGGCGACGGCGTTCCGGTGCTTAGCAACGGCGTTGGCGTCTCGGCCTCTGGCGCGAGCGGTAGTTCGAGGTACTGGAAGATCCAGGTTCCGGCTGGGGTTCGTCTGACGCTGGCGATCAGCGGCGGTACTGGCGATGCGGACCTCTACACCCGCTTCGGTTCGCAGCCGACGACGACGACCTACGATTGCCGTCCGTATCTCAATGGCAACAACGAGACCTGTACGGTGACATCGACGCAGGCCGGGTACTACTACATCCTCGTGCGCGCCTTCTCCGCGTACTCGGGTCTGACGGTACGCGCCAGCTACTAAGGCGTTGAATGGCGCGGCGAGTGTTCTAAATGGAATGCGCGCCGCCGCAGTAGAGTTTTAATATTTGCTGGCGTTGTTGAAGGTCAGGTGGGATCGATCGCTGCATTGGGTCGATTCTATCTGACCTTTTTTTGTTTATTGATCCGGCCATTAAGCATTTGAATAAAGGCAGTGCAATGCCAAACCGGATGCCGCACTACCGAGAAAGCGAGAAATGGCCGGATCAATAACAAAGCAATTTGATTTTATTATTAATTCGGCCACTCACGCCGTCTCGAAAAAGCGCGATCTCAAATTGCCGCGTAGCACCTCGTTCAACTATTTTGTGGCCGAATCAATAAGCACGATGTCAATTGGTTGGGCTTATGACCGCTGTAATCGAAATACCGATGCTTCGGCGCTGTTCTTTCGGTGCTGAGACGATTTTGGTGTAGTTGCGTTCGCGTGCGGCTACAACCTGTGTGATGCACTTCAAAAGGCAACGTCAGCCGTTTGGGGCTCGCGCCAGGATGACTGGCGCAGCCTTGGACTTTCGTGTCATTTGCCGGTGCTGCCTTCCAAGGTGCGGGCCGAAGCCGAACGAGGCCGTCTGTGATTGAAGCGCGCGCCCGGGAGACGCAGCCGAAATTTTTCGGTCGCCCGTCGATTATTTGATCCAAACGGCGTTGGCGTGCATCCAAGGGCTGCACCTAATCAATATTTCCGGAGTTTGGTATGAAACCTCGTGGCAATCGGGTACGGGCGCTTTTCGCCTTGATGTTGGGCTTGGGGCTGCAGGTTTCAGCACACGCGGCGGATGACGTTGCGACGCGCCTCAAAGCGCTGGACGCACTGCTGGCCGAGCAGTGGGAGTACTCACTGCAGCAGTTCCCGGAATTCGCGACGATACTCGGTGACTACCGCTACAACGACCGCTGGGGCGATAACTCATTGGCGCATCTGCCGCAGCGCAAGCGCGATGAGGAAGCGTTTATCGCCCGCTTCGAGGCGATCGATACCACCGGCTTTACCGAGGCGCAACAGCTGAATAAAACGTTGATGGTGCAGCAGTTAAAAGACGATCTGCAGTCGATGGCGCTGAAGCTGTACGAGATGCCGCTGGATCAATTTAACGGCGCGCATTTGCAGTTTCCGCAGTTCGTTAGCATCGTGCCGACAGATAGCGTCAAGCATTACGAAGATTACCTCGCGCGGCTGCACGACCTTCCGCATCAATTCGATGATTTGATCGCCATCGCCCAGGTCGGCATGAAAGACGGCTTGATGCCGCCGAAGTATCTGTTGGAAAAAGTAACGAAGCAGTGTTTGGCGATCGCCGAGCCGGCCGGCGCCGACAGCGCATTCGCTCAGCCGTTGCAAAAATTCCCGGATAGCATTCCCGCCGACGAGCAAACGCGACTGCGCGCCGCGATTATCAAGGCGATCGACGACGAGGTTCGGCCCGCGTATTACAAACTCGCGCAGTTTGTCGAGAAAGACTACGCGCCGCACGGCCGCAAAGATCCCGGCATGTGGGCGTTGCCGAATGGCCAAGCGTTGTATCGCTACGCCATTCACACGCAGACCACTACCGACATGGCGCCGCAAGCGATCCACGAGTTGGGTCTGGCTGAGGTCAAGCGCATCGAAGGCGAGCAACTGAAGATCGCGAAGAAGCTTGGCTACAAAGATCTGAAGACGTTCCGCGCAGCGCTGAAGCATGATCCGAAGACGCATCCAACCTCGCGTCAGCAGATTGTTGATCTCTACACCAAGTACATCGCACAGATGCAGCCGGAACTGCCGAAGTTGTTTGGCCTGCTGCCAAAAACGCAGGTTAAGGTGATGGCGGTTGAGGAATATCGGGAAAAAGAAGCGTCTGGCGCTTCGTACCAACAAGGCACGCCGGACGGCGCGCGGCCGGGCTTGATCTATGTAAACACCGGGGACTTCGCTAACCGCTCAACATTGACGATTGAATCCACCGCCTATCACGAAGGCGTGCCGGGCCATCACATGCAGATTGCGATTGCGCAGACGCTGCCGGAGCTGCCGCCGTTCCGCCAGCAGGCCGGCTATACCGCCTACGCCGAAGGCTGGGCGCTGTATTCCGAGCGCTTGGGCAAAGAGGTGGGTTTCTATAAAGACCCGTACAGCGACTACGGCCGCTTATCGGACGAGCTTCTGCGCGCCAATCGCCTCGTGCTCGATACCGGTGTGCACTACAAGCATTGGACGCGGCAGCAGATGGTGGACTGGTTCCACGCCCATTCGTCTGACGACGAGCCGGATCTGCAGTCGGAAACCGATCGCTACATCACGTGGCCGGGGCAAGCGCTGGCGTACAAGCTCGGCCAGCTCAAGATTCTGTCGTTGCGCGAGAAGGCAAAGCAGGCGCTGGGCGCGCGCTTTGATATCCGCGCGTTTCACGATGCCGTGCTCGACGGCGGCGCGCTGCCGTTGGACGTGCTGGAAGCGCATGTTGACGCCTGGATCGCAGCGACGAAGGCCAAGGCCGGCTGACCCAGCGGTGCGTACCGGTATCGATGGCAACCACTGCGGGCGATAATCGCACCATGCGTACCTTGTTGATCATCGACGATAACCCGGGTGTCTGTGAGGCACTGAGCCTATTGTTCTCGCTGCACGACATCCGGGCGATCACCGCGCTATCGCCGGAGGCTGGGTTAGAGCAGCTGACCCAGACGCCGGTCGATTTGGTAATCGCCGATATGAACTTCGCGGCTGACACCACCTCCGGCGCCGAAGGCACTGCGTTGTTCCGCGCCATACGCGAACGCAATCCCGATCTGCCGGTGATCCTGCTGACGGCGTGGACGCATCTGGAAGCCGCAGTTGAGCTGGTTAAAGCCGGTGCGGCGGACTATCTCGCCAAACCCTGGGACGACGCCAAGCTGCTGGCGACGGTGGAAAATCTGCTGGAGCTTTCTGAAACCGCGCGCGAAGGCACGCGGCGGCGGGTTGAGCGCCAGCGTCGGCACGATGCCTTGGCCGCGCAGTACGACCTGCGGGGATTGGTCTACGCCTCAGACGCGACAGAGCGGATTGTCACCGTCGCCTGCCAGGTGGCGCGGGCGGACGTTCCGGTGCTGATCACCGGCCCGAACGGCGCCGGCAAGGAGCGGATCGCGCAGATTGTGCACGCCAATTCGGCGGTAAAAGATGGGCCGTTCATCGCCGTGAACTGCGGCGCGCTACCGATTGATTTGGTCGAGGCCGAATTATTCGGCGCCGAAGCCGGCGCGTATACCGGTTCGACGCGGCTACGCGAGGGCCGGTTCGAATTGGCCGACGGCGGCACCTTGTTTCTCGATGAAATCGGCAATCTGCCGTTGTCGGGGCAGGTCAAGTTGCTGCGTGTGCTGGAAACCGGCGAATTTGCCCGGCTTGGCTCCAGCCGCGTGCGCCGTACCCGGGTGCGCGTAATCAGCGCGACCAACTCCGATTTGCCGGCGATGATACGGGACGGCCGTTTCCGCGAGGACTTGCTGTATCGCCTTAACGTCATCGCGTTGGCGTTGCCGCCGCTGGCCGAGCGCATGGATGATCTCGCGCCGTTGATCGAGCATTTCCTCGGCGGTGTCGATGTCGTATTGGCGGATGACGCGCGCGAACTGCTCTACACCCATAGTTGGCCGGGCAATGTTCGAGAATTGAAGAATGTGTTGGAACGGGCGCGTCTGTTATGCCGCGATGGCGTGATCCAACCCGGCGATCTCGGCTTGGCGCTGGTGCCGAGGATGGCGGCGGCGCGGACGCTGGACGAACCCTCGCGTGAAGCCGTAGAAGCGGCGCTCACCAAGGCCGGCGGCATGGTCAGCCGGGCGGCGCAGGCTTTGGGTTTATCGCGGCAGGCTTTGTATCGGCGCATGGAGCGCTTTGGCATCGGCGCCGAGCCACGGCCGGGTTGATCGGGCCGGGTGACTTGCGCAGTACGGCGGTGGTCGCGCTAGTCTTGCCATCACTCTAAGCCGCTCGGTCATTCAGACGCATGCGTCGTTTCTCGTTGCAAGGCCAACTCACCGCTGTACTTGCCGCCGCGCTGGCGATTGGCGCCGGGTTGGGTGCGTGGATCGTCCCGACGCTCGGTAGCGTGCCGGGTGCGGTGGCGGCGGCGGTGTTGGTGGCGCTGCCGTTCGTAGTCTGGGCCGCGAGCCTGCTGATCTCACCCGTCACCCAGTTGCTGCGCGCGTTGGCGGGCATGGTGTTGAGTTATCGCGACGGTGATTTCAGTGTTTCGCTGGCGGTGGATCGCAACGACGAACTCGGCGAACTCACGCGCGCGCACAATGCACTCGGCGCGACGTTGCGCGAGCAGCGGCATAGCTTGGTGCAGCGCGAGTTATTGCTCGACACCGTGGTGCAGCACACACCGGTGGCGCTGGTGTTGGCTGATCCCAGCGGGCGCGTTGTCTACGCCAACTTAGCGGCGCGACACTTGTTTAACGAGGGCCGGGCGGTGAATGGTTTGGATTTCGCCGCGCTGCTTGCGGACTGCCCGCCGCCGCTGCGCGAAGCGGTGGCGCGCGGCGAGGACGCGTTGTTCGGCGTCGAGCTGGACGGCGTCGATGAAATCTTCCACGCCTCGCAGCGCGTTTTTCAGCTCTACGGGCGCGGCCATCGTCTGCATTTATTTCGGCGCATGACGCGCGAGTTGTCGCGCCAAGAAGTTTCAACTTGGAAGAAAGTTATCCGCGTGATCAGCCATGAATTGAATAACTCGCTGGCGCCGATTTCGTCCTTGGCCCATTCCGGCCAGGAACTGGCGCGGCGCGGTGATTTAGCGCGGGTCGGCAGCGTTTTCGGCACGATTGGCGAACGTGCACGCCATCTGCACGGATTTATCGCCGGCTATGCGTCATTCGCGAAATTACCGTCGCCACGCCACGAAAGCGTGGAATGGCCGGCGTTTCTCGCCGGCTTGGCGGCGCAGCAGGCATTCCGACTTGAAGGCGCGCTACCTGCGGCGCCGGGCTGGTTTGATCGCGCGCAGTTGGAACAGGTGCTGATCAACCTGCTGCGCAACGCCCACGAAGCCGGCGGCGATACGGCGGCGATTACGCTGTCGGTACGCAGCGCCGGAGCGGACGTGCGGATTGAGGTCTGTGATCGCGGGCCGGGCATGAACGAGCAAGTACTGGCCAACGCGCTGCTGCCGTTTTATTCGACCAAGCGCAGCGGCACTGGCTTGGGGTTGGCGCTGGCGCGCGAAATCATCGAAGCGCATGGTGGCCGGATTGCGCTCGGCAACCGCGACGGCGGCGGTCTGCGGGTCAGCTTAAGCTTCCCGGCGGTGGCGCATCGTTGAGTTCCGATTGCGCGACTTGCCAAGAGTCTGTTTCACTATGGCAAATTGGTTATCGCGAGTGCTGCTGCGGGTGTCATCGCACGCGGCCTTGGTTCATTCATTTCAAAATTCCCGGCGCTTTCGGCACGGGAATCGCGTGTAAATTCTGATTATGTCGACCTCACTAATCCGCTGGCTTTGGCATGCCCTTGCCGCGGCAATATTGATCGCGCTAGGCGCTGGCCTTTACGTCGCCAGCAAACGCGTTGATTACACCTGGCGCTGGGAGCGCATTCCGCAATATTTGGTCAGCAACGAGGGCGACGAGGTTAGAGCGCCGTTCGACGCCTTTGTCGTGGTCGCCGACGACAGCAAATCGGTGACCTTGAACGCAATGCGAGGCTCCGATACCGCCGCCTTCGACGAACTGGCGAGTGTCGCGGTTGGCAACGGCGATCTGGTATTCGAAGGTGACGTACTCGGCAAAAAGAAAGGCCACCTCGGCTTCGGCACGCTGATGCAAGGGTTGTGGCTGACCTTGGAAATCTCAGCGCTATCGTTGGTATTCGCGATGCTGCTGGGCGTGATCGTCGGCTTAGGGCGTGTCAGTAAAAATCCAGCGGCAGCGGATCTGGCGGCGTTTTATGTCGAAGTGATTCGCGGTACGCCGCTGCTGGTGCAGATTTTCATCATGTATTTCTTTATCGGCACGGTGCTGAAGCTGTCGGCGTTCGCCGCCGGTATTGTGGCGTTGGCGGTGTTCACTGGCGCTTACATTGCTGAGATCGTCCGCGCTGGCATTCAGGCGGTGCCGAAAGGCCAGACCGAAGCGGCGCAGAGCCTCGGCTTCTCCGGCGCGCAGACGATGCGCCACATCATTCTGCCGCAGGCGACGCGGCGCATCCTGCCGCCGTTAGCCGGTCAGTTCATCAACTTGATCAAAGACTCATCGCTGGTTTCGGTGATGGCGTTGACCGATTTGACCAAGGCCGGGCGCGAGGTCGTGAGTTCGACATTCCTGCCGTTCGAAGTCTGGTTCACCGTGGCAGGCATGTATCTGGTGCTAACCGGCGCGCTCTCGTTCGGCGTGCGCAAGCTGGAAAAGCGCTTCGCAGCGCGCGATTAATCGAGATAACGACGTGACGGCACCTCTGATTCAAGCAAGCGGCATCGAGAAGCGCTACCCCAACGGCACGCTAGGTTTAAAGAAGGCTTCGCTATCGGTAAAAGCGGGCGAAGTCGTTGTGATTGTCGGGCCTAGCGGCTCGGGTAAATCGACGCTCTTACGGACTTTCAACGGTTTGGAGTCGATCACCGGCGGCGAGATCATCGTCGACGGCCAGCGGTTAGACCGGCGCGGCGCCGATTTGCGCAATCTGCGAAAGCGCGTTGGCATGGTGTTTCAGCAGTTCAACCTGTTCCCGCATTTGACGGTGCTCGGCAATCTGACGCTGGCGCCGTGCAAAGTCTTGGGTCTGAGCACGGCCGAGGCGGCTGAGCGGGCACGGAAACTATTGTCGAAAGTCGGTCTCGCTGACAAAGCCGAATGCTATCCGGCCCAGCTTTCCGGCGGCCAGATGCAGCGCGTTGCGATTGCCCGCGCGCTGGCGATGCAGCCGGCGGTGATGTTGTTCGACGAGCCGACCAGCGCGCTGGACCCGGAAATGGTCGGCGAAGTGCTGGAAGTGATGAAGCAACTCGCCAACGAGGGCATGACGATGTGCGTCGTCACCCACGAAATGGGCTTTGCCCGCGCCGTCGCCGACCGCGTGATCTTCATGGACGCCGGCGACATCCTCTGCGAAGAACACCCCGACGTGTTTTTTGACGCCCCACCGCACGAGCGCTTGAAGACCTTCCTGCGACAAGTGCTGAAATAAGGCGCAGCCGGCCCGTTCAGGCCGGCCGCGCGAATCATTGCTGCCTCAGGCTTTAGGGCAGCGGCACCGGATGCGCCAGATACTGCGCCGATAAGGTCTGGAACTGGCCGCCATCGGTGGTGATGTCGGTCTGATTGTTCTCGCCCGTGCTGAATACCGCGCCGAGCCCGCCAATCGCCGTTAGCTGATCGGCGTGGGTCAGGAAGTAATGCGCGCGGTTGTCGCGCCAATGCTTGCTGAAGCCGCCGGCCGACGTTGCGGCCGGTACGCCCATCGGTGTTTGCCACCACAGCAGCGGCAGCCCAATGCCTTTGCCGAACGCATCAGACTGCGCCAAGTGATCCAAGAAGTTCGGATGCGTGGCGTTGCTCTCATCCCAATACCAGCCGGTGCCGGGGCGGTTGCAATACGAGGGCAGGGCTTCAAAACAGCCGGCGTCGCGATCCAGCGTCTGGATGATCACGAAGTCGGCGGTATTGGCGCCGATGCGGTTCATGAACGCGATGACGTCGCTCTGTAGCGGCGCGCCGAACGTAGACGGCGGGAAGCCAACCAAGGCCTGCGGCGCGTATTTATGCGCGATTACGATTAAGCAGCGCGCCATGCCGGTAATGTCGTTCGGCAATGCGGTGCAGTCGGGTGCGTCAGTGACAAACGCTTGCAGCCGGGTCGGATCGCCATTCGGCGCCTGCTGTTGCGCGTAGCCCCAGAAATCCGGCTCGAAATTGACCAGCGCCGGCTTGCCGTACAGCGCGAGGCGCTGGAACAGCAGCACGGCGTTGGACCAGTACGTGGTCATAAACGTGTGATCGTGCAGGCCGGACAGATTGCCGTCGCCGTTGGTCGCCATTTGATAGAACGTGAACATCGGCACCGCGCCGATGCTGTCGGCATTTGCGGCGACGATATTGACGTAGGCGCCGTCCGGACTGTTGTAGAACGGCCACGAGCCGGGTCCGAGGCCGGTTAGATAGCGGTCAAAAATGTCGGGCTTAATTCCTTGCGACAGGATCGTCGTCGCCTCGTTACTGGTGCCCAGCCCGACCAGGAACCGGTTCGGCCGACCCATGCGCGCCGCAAGCCGCGCCGCTGCCGAAAGGCCGCCAGTACCGCCACCTGTGGTTCCACCTGTTGTGCCGCCGGTGGTGGTTCCGCCCGTCGTGGTACCGCCGGTAGTTGTGCCACCAGTAGTTGTGCCACCAGTAGTTGTGCCACCGGTAGTTGTACCGCCTGTTGTAGTTCCGCCTGTTGTAGTTCCGCCGGTGGTCGTACCCCCGGTTGTTGTGCCACCAGTGGTAGTTCCGCCAGTGGTTGTCCCACCCGTTGTGCTCCCGCCGGTCGTGGTGCCGCCCGTTGTAGTCCCGCCGGTGGTGGAACCGCCCGTCGTTCCGCCGGTTGTGCCACCGCCAGCCGCGTTGTTCGACCCGCCGCCGCAGCCACTGAGCGCGAGGGTAAGGGTGATCAAAATAGAAAGACTCAATTTCATAGCCGCACCTGAGATGGCGCCCGCCGAGCGGGCAATTTGCCGCCGGCGGGTACCGGAAGGCGTGGTGCCCCCGGCCGGAATTGAACCAGCAACCTCGCCCTTAGGAGGGGCGCGCTCTATCCAGTTGAGCTACGGGGGCGCTTCCATGTCAGGTCATCATAGCAAGCGAGGCGCTGGCGAGGTATTACGGCGCCGCAATCCTTGGGGGCGGTAGTCAGCGCGATACCGGTGTTCAGCCGCATTAACGGCGTAATTCTGCCGATTAGCTGGCCCGATATTTTCCGTTTGTTTGATCGTGCGATGACTGTCGAATCAGAAAAACATCGGCCAATCAGGCCGGTTATCCAGGAGGAGCACAATGCATAAGGGAATTTCTGTAATTCAACCATGCGCTATCGCTACTGCAGTGGCGCTGGCAGGCAGTTTTTTCGTGGCACCGGTCACGGCGCTGCAGCCGAAAGCGATCAATATTCACAGCGGTAAGGGCATTCCGGCTGAGATTGCACAAAAGGGTAAAACCTATGCGAACGTCGCCGCCGCCAGCCCGTGCACCGGCGCGTTCAGCGGCGGCGGCAGTATTAATGTTAGCCAGCCGGCATTTCTGAATGATGTCCCACAAGGGCAAATTTTTTGCGATTTTCACACCTTCGCCTGGAATCAATTCATCTATTTGACGCAGATGCAGGCTGATCCGAACAACGGCGGCACGGTGACGCCGCTCTTCCTGCATCTGGCCCCGTGGTACAACGTTTTACTTCCGGACGGTTCTGCAGCACCGGGCCCGTATCCCGGGGGCAGCACAGCGCTGGAAGGCGCCGGGCTTGATCAAGGGCAGGCCGGCGACGACGATCATCTCGTCGACGTAAACGGTGCGACCGTGCTTTACGACATCCGCTTCGACCAAACGATGTACGACGCCATTGTCTCCGGCGGCCTCTATACCCAAACTGGTTTTGCCAAGGCCTGCCAGCCGAATAGCAGCGGCCAATGCGCGAACCCGCTATGGCTGCCGCCGACCACTACTACAACGCCCGCGGCGCCCGGTTCGCTCGAAATTAAAACGGCCTGGCGCGATTTCGGTACGCCAGCGGCGTGCCCCGGCACACAGTTTTATTGCAATGGTCGCTTCGGCCTAGTCGGCATGCATTTGGTGCAGAAGACGCAAACCCACGGCGAGTGGATCTGGGCGTCGTTCGAGCACGTTGCCAACGATCCCGATTGTTATCCCGGCGGCGATACGCCGATTGCTGCCGCTTCGCCTTTGGGCACGCCGTGGTCGTTCTTCAATCCCAAAGCTGCAGCGTCCGGCGTCATGCGTAGCGGCATTTGCGAAGTGACCGGCACGGCGCCGCAATGCAATGGCAACCCGAAGTCGGCGAGCAGTCAGAAAGCCAGTGTCTATTCAGCTATCAACGTATGCCGGACCGATGCCTTGCCGCCAGGGGGCGCCAACACCATCAACTGCGCGGCGGTGCCGGATGGTCCTCCGCAGCAAAACTCGAACAGCGGCGGCAATGTGGCGTGCTTGAACGCGACGCTGCGGTCGAAATTAAAGGGCGTATGGCAGAACTACAAGATGATTGGCTCACTCTGGTTGCGTGGAACCACGGGTCCAACACAGCCGTTCACGATACAAATCTTCCAGCAGTCTGAGTCCGGCGTGCCGAACGAGCAACCCGTCGGTTTCCCGAACATGGCCAACACAACGATGGAAACCTGGATGCAGTGGGGCTCTACTGGCTACGACCCGTTCGGCACGAATGCAACGCAAGCCGGGTGTTTCCTGTGCCACAACCTGCCAACAAACTTTCAGCCGGGTAGCGGTACCAATGCTGATGATTTGAGCCATTTCCCGGGCAAGTTGCCGACGGCGAAGCAAACGCAGCTCAGAAAATCACTACTGCCGGCAAGTTCAACGCGAAAAGTTAACTAGGGCCCGCTAACACGTATGCGGTCGCAGTGATCGCATAGGTGTTATTGATCCGGCCATTAAGTGCTTGAATAAAGACAGTGCAATGCCAAACCGGATGCCGCACGTCCGAGAAAGCGCGAAACGGCCGGATCAATAACAAAGCAATTTGATTTTATTATTAATTCGGCACTCACGCCGTCTCGAAAAAATGCGATCTTAAATTGCCGCGTAGCACCTCGTTCAGCTATTTTGTGGCCGAATCAATAACAAGCCCTAAGCAGCGCTGTGATGGCCGAGCTTTCGGGCTCGGTCATCCCGCAGTCTTGCTGGATCAATGCTGAATTCAGCGCAGAGCAGAAACTGTGCGCCCCGCGCACGGCGGGAAAAGTGTTAGCCCAGCGATTGCCGCTGGACTGGTGCGCCCGGCCGGAATCGAACCGGCATGCCCAAAGGGCGGGAGATTTTAAGTCTCATGCGTCTACCAATTTCGCCACGGGCGCAGCAACGACATATTAGCGGGAAAGGCGCAGCAATGCCGCGCCTTTCAACGCTTAAGCCAAGATTTATTGGCGATTACATCCCGCTTGATACGCGGCGATCAAGCGCCGCGCGTCAAATCAACGATCGCGGAAATGGGTTTCGACTTTTTCGTCTTGACCTTTGATGTCAACGCAGACGGTGGCCGTCGGCCGCGCAAGCAGGCGCGGGATGCCAATCATCTCGCCGGTCTTCGTGCAGTATCCGTATTCTTTATCGCGGATTCTGCGCAGAGACTCATCGATTTTGCGCATCAACATCGATTCCCGCTCACGCAGGCGCAGATCAAGCCAGTGCTCTTCTTCCGCCGTGGCACGATCGGCCGGATCGGCAAAGATCTCGCGTTGATGCAGGCGTTCCTTAACATCAAGTTCGCGCGCCAGCACTTCTTCGCGCATCTTGATCAGGCGCTGCCGGAAGAATTCGATTTGGACATCGTTCATGTACTCCGATTCCGGCATCGCGCGGATGTCGTCATCGGTCAGGTTCACGACGTTATTAAGCGTGGCAGCAGTAGAACGCGGCGCCGCAGCGGGGCGGTTCGGCTTTTCTGGTGACTGCTGCGACGCTGGTGTTACGTCGATGGGATCTCCGGCGCTAACGCCGGCTCCGGAATTGAGTTTTGGGTCATCACGGCGGGTATCGGTGTCACTGTTATCGATTAGGAAATCTCGGGCACTACTAAGCGCTTTTTTTTTACAGCAGCGGGCTCGGCAACGGGCTTAGAAGCGGCAGTCTTAACGGCGGTTTTGGCAGAGGCTTTAGCGCCGGCTTGGTCTGCCGTTGCTACCGCCGCTGTCGGTAGAGTTGCGGCAACTTGAGACGAGCTCGCCGAAACCTTCGTCGTTACGGGCTTCTGCGTCTCCGCCTTGGCAGTCTTCGCAGTCTTCGCGATGACTTTCTTGGCGGCAACCTTCTTTACCGCAACTTTTTTGCCAGCATGCTCCGCTTTCTGCGCCGGTCCTGGTTTCGTGTTCAGCGCCGCCTTACTGGCCGGTAGTTTTGCTGATGTCCGCACGGCAGTCTTAACTGCAGGTTGGATCACGACCTTGGATTTCGGGGCAGATTTCATCGTAGCCACCAGCATCTCCGCAAAAGCGTCATGCATTGGAGTAAATTAGGCGACCATTTAGGTTGACTAATTCGTCGCGTTATAGCATCCGCTCACTTTTGCGTCAATGAAACCCCACTCGCTTTGGCGGCCTCGCGCCTCGCTGTCAACATTGCGCGCGCGCGCCGATTTATACGCGCGGCTGCGCGAATTTTTTGCCGAGCGCGGGGTGCTCGAAGTCGAGACGCCGGTATTATCGCAGGCGGCGACTGTCGATCCAAATATCGACAGTTACGTCAGCCAGAACCACCGCTGGCTGCAGACTTCGCCGGAATTTCCGATGAAGCGCCTGCTCGCGGCCGGCAGCGGGCCGATTTACCAGATCGCGCGCGTATTCCGCTGCGACGAAGCGGGGCGCTTTCACAATCCCGAATTCAGCTTGCTCGAATGGTATCGCCCCGGTTTCGATCACCTGCAGCTGATGGACGAGATCGAGGCTTTGTTTGCGACGCTCGGCGTTGTAAATCCCGCGCCGTTCGAGCGCCTGACATATCGCGCCGCATTTCAACGCTACGCTGGTCTCGATTCGCATGCCGCGCGCCTCGAAGACTTGCAGGCGGCTTGCAGGGCGCTGCCCGGCGGCATGCCAGAACCGCCGGAGTCCGATTGGGAAGCGCAGCGGAATTTTTATCTCGACCTGCTGATGAGCGCCGTGGTTAGCCCGCGGCTTGGCGCCGAGGCGCCGGTTTTTTTGCTCGATTTCCCGGCTTCGCAGGCGGCGCTGGCGCGCGTGCGTGCTGATACGCCACCGGTTGCCGAGCGTTTCGAGCTGTTTTGGCACGGTATTGAACTGGCGAACGGCTTCCACGAACTGAGCGACGCCGGCGAGCAGCGCCGCCGCTTCGAGCACGACCGCGCGCGCCGCATCGCCGCTGGCCGTGTGGCGCCGCCTTACGATGCCCATTTGATCAGCGCGCTGCACCACGGTTTTCCGGATTGCGCCGGCGTGGCGCTCGGGCTTGACCGGCTGCTGATGCGCCTATTGGGTTTTGATAACGTCGGCGATACGCTGGCGTTTGACGATGCGCGCGCCTGAGTGCAAGCGAATTACCGCCGCTAAGCTTTGTAAATGTCCCAGGCGAAGCGGGCGATCAAGATGCTAACGATCACCACAAACAGCTTGCGGACGAAATGGCTGCCTTTGGCAATTGCCAACCGTGAGCCGATCAGCGATCCGGCGACGTTGCACACGGCCATCGGCAACGCGAAGCGAAATACGACATTGCCGCTGCTGGCGAAATAGACCAACGCGGCGAGATTGGTGATTGAATTCACCGCTTTCGCCGACGCCGACGCCGCCAGAAAGCTGAAGCCAAACAAGCCAACAAACGCGAAAATCAGAAAGCTGCCGGTGCCAGGGCCGAAAAAGCCGTCGTAGAAGCCGATGACGGCGCCGGTGGCGAGCGCAACCCAAAACTGTTGCACCGGTGACAGCTTAGGCGCATGCAGCGCGCCGAAATCCTTCTTCCACAGCGTGTAGCCGAGCAGAACAACCAGTAGCACCAGCACCATCGGCTTCAGCTGGGTATTGCTGATCAAGCTGACGGTGTGGGCGCCGAGGAACGAAAACAGCATCGCCGCAACGCCGGCTGGCAACACCGCGCGCCAGCTAATCGGCACCTTGCGCGCGTACTGCACGGTGGCGCTCAGCGTGCCCCAGATCGCGGCAAATTTATTGGTGCCGAACACCGCCGCGGGCGATAGCTGCGGCAGCAGAATTAGCAATGCCGGAATCTGGATTAAGCCGCCGCCGCCGACCACGGCATCGACAAAGCCAGCCAGAAACGCAAACGCGCACAGCGCTAGCGTCAGCGCGATCGGCAGATCGGCGAGGGCGGTGAGATCCGGCATCCGCTTGCTTACAGCAGCTTGCTAACCGCGCTTGGAATTTTATAGCGCTTGCCGGCGAACAGCTTGTTCAGCAGCAGCGTCAGCCACGGCCGGGAGCTGGAGAATTCGATGAGCTTGATGAAGCGCTCATCCTCTTCGGATTCCACCTCATAGCGCTCGATGGTCGCTGAAACCGTTTCTTGCTCGCCTTTCAGCATCGCTTGCACCGTAAAGCGACTCTTGGCGGTGTTAATCGAACAATCGACGACTTCGCCGTATTCCTTCAGCTTGTCGTTCAGGTAGGCCTTGATTGAGATCGCTAGCGCGCCATCCTTGACGCCGCGCGCCATACTTTTCAACATCGAGATTCTCCGAATTAATGATTACAAGATGTCGGACGCATACGCCGCCAGGCGCGAACGCTCGCCGCGCGCCAACGTCACATGGCCACCGTGCGGCCAGCCGCGGAAGCGGTCGACGACGTAGGTGAGGCCCGACGTGGTCTCCGACAAATACGGCGTATCGATCTGCGTGAGATTGCCAAGGCAGACAATTTTGCTGCCCGGCCCGCAGCGCGTAATCAGCGCTTTCATCTGTTTCGACGTTAAATTCTGCGCTTCGTCGATGATGATGTAGCGGTTCAGGAACGTGCGGCCGCGCATGAAATTCAACGAGCGGATTTTGATCCGCTTACTGAGCAGATCGTTGGTGGCGGCACGCTCCCAGTCGCCGGCGGCGCTGGTTTGCGTTAGCACTTCGAGGTTGTCCATCAGCGCCCCCATCCACGGCGTCATCTTCTCTTCTTCGGTGCCGGGGAGGAAGCCGATATCGTCGCCGAGCGGCACGGTGACGCGGGTCATGATGATCTCGCGGTAGCGCGGCTCGTCCAGCGTTTGCGCCAAGCCTGCGGCGAGCGCGAGCAGGGTTTTGCCGGTGCCGGCGGCGCCGAGCAGCGTAACGAAATCGACGTCCGGATCGAGCAGCAGATTCAACGCGAAATTCTGTTCACGGTTTTTCGCGTGGATGCCCCAGACCGGCGTCTTGCCGCTGCGGTAGTCGCGAATCACGCGCAGCGTGCCGCTGTCGCCGTCTAGCGACTGCACCATCAATTCCAGCCCGCGCTCGACTTCATCCGGCAGGTAGAGGAATTCGTTGATGTGCCAGTCTTTTACCTTCGGCCCGCTGACGCGGTAACAAGCGCGGCCACGGTCGTCCTGCCAGGAGTCGAGCTTTTCGCCGTGCGAGAGCCAGAAGTCGTCCGGCAACTGGGCGTAGCCGGAGTACAGCAGATCGAGATCGTCCAGAACTTGGTCGTTATGGTAATCCTCAGTGTGGACGCCGACGATTGCCGCTTTGATCCGCAGGTTGATGTCTTTCGACACCAGCGTGATCGCCCGTGCTGGATATGCGGCGTGCAAGGCCAGCGCGGTCAGCAGGATGTTGTTGTCCGGCTTGTTGCCGGGCAGCATGTCCGGCAGGGTGACGGTCGGCGGCCTGGTTTGGAAAAAGAGCCGGCCGCTGGCCGGCGCTGAATGGCCGTTGCCGTTCGCGGCTTTGGTTTGCGTCGTTGGCAGCGGCAGGCCTTTTTCGATCTGCGCGTGGTTCTGCCCGTGCATGATCTCGTCGAGGAAGCGCGTGACTTGCCGAACGTTCCGCGACACTTCGCTGGTCCCTTTCTTGGCGGCGTCGAGTTCTTCGAGCACGACCATCGGGATGTAGATGTCATGTTCCTCGAAGCGGAACAGGCAGCTCGGATCGTGCATCAGCACGTTGGTGTCGAGGACGAAGATTTTCTTTTTCATCGATTCCTGGAAAAGGCGGTCCAGCTCATGCGCCGAATGGGGCGCGCCTGCAAAGTAAGGGTGCCGAGAACTGCGTTAGAGGCTTTTCACTGCCGCCAAGACTTTCGCCGCGTGGCCGCGGGCGGAAACTTTGCGCCAATCCTGCTGTAGTTCGCCGTTGGCATCGAACAAGAACGTGCAGCGGTCGATGCCCATGTATTTTTTGCCGTACATGCTTTTTTCGACGATTGCGCCGAAGGCTTCGCACATCGTGCCGTCACCATCGGACAATAGCGTGAACGGGAAGTTGAACAGCGCGCAGAACTTATCGTGCGATACCACGCTGTCTTTCGATACGCCGACGATATCGGCGCCGGCGGCAACGAATTCCGAGTACAGCGCGGTGAATTCCTGGCCTTCGAGCGTGCAGCCGGGCGTGTTGTCGCGCGGGTAAAAATAAACGACGAGTTTTTTGCCTTTATAGCTGCTCAGGGCAACCTGCCGATTGCCGTTGGCGGGCAGGGTTAGGTCGGGGAGCGGCGCGCCGATCGTCAGGCTCATGCTGCGAATCCTTGGAAGTGTAGCGGTGGGGGTAATGCGATTTCTGCTTGACCGTCGTAAATGCGGCGGCGCGCGGATCGCTTAAGATTTAATCGGGTCGAGCATGCCGTCGGCGTTGAGGTCGTCACACAAATCCATGAACGACTCGCGCAGCGCCTGCGGATGCTGGTTCACCGGCACATGCAAAACCATTTGCACGCTGACCATGCCGGCGCCGGTGTGCGTCGACTGATATTTCTGGGTCGACATCTCAGCAATCTGCACGTCCTGGCTGTGAAAAAACTCCAGCAGGTGGACCAGCAAATCGGGCTGCTGCGGGGCGATGACGTCGGCCGCGTACGGCCGAAATTCTGGGTTCGGCTCGCGGGTGTTGCAGCGCTGAAAACGCACCTGTAATTCCAGCTTTTCAGCAATGCCCGGCAGCGCGGTTTCGAGGCGGCCGAGGGCGCTCCAATTTCCGGAAACGACAAGATTAGCGGTTAGGCGATCGCCGATCGGCGCAATTCGACAATCCTCGACTTCACCGCCGCGCTCGCGGATCGCCTTGAACAGCTCCAGCGCCAGTTGCGGACGCGGCTGGCCCAGGACGGAAATTGAAAGCAGATTTTCTGTGGCGGCCATTGAATTTGTTGGAGGAATTTCCAAATTGTAAGTGGGCTGTTTCGACCGCTGCGCGCGGCCGGCTGCGCTGCCTAGGTTTCGTTATAATCGCAGTTTATCTAATTCTGCATTCTTTCCGAATGATTAAAGGCAGTATTGTCGCCATCGTGACGCCGATGCGAGACGCGGGCACTGTCGATTTCGATGCCTTCGCTGCGCTGGTCGAGTGGCATATCCAGGAAGGCACCGATGCGATCGTTGCCGTCGGCACCACCGGCGAATCATCGACGCTCGAAGTTGACGAACACGTGCAGGTTATCCGCAAGGCGGTGGAAGTCGCCAAAGGCCGCGTGCCGATTATCGCCGGCACCGGCGCAAATTCAACGCGCGAAGCCATCGAGCTGACCCAAGCCGGCAAGAACGCCGGTGCTGAGGCCTGCTTGCTGGTGACGCCGTACTACAACAAGCCGCCGCAGGAAGGGCTTTATCGCCATTACCGCGCGATTGCCGAGGCGGTGCCGGTGCCGATTATTCTGTATAACGTGCCGGGTCGTACCGGTTGCGATATGCAGCCGGCAACGGTGAAGCGCTTGGCGGAGATCGACAACATCATCGGCGTGAAAGAAGCGAAAGGCGATCTCGCACGGGTGCGCGAGTTGCTCGATCTACGGTTGCCGAGTCGCTTTGCACTGTATTCTGGCGACGATGCAACGGCCTGCGAATCGATGTTGATGGGCTTTCACGGTGATATCTCAGTCACCGCCAACGTTGCGCCGAAGTTGATGCACGCGATGTGCGCGGCCGCAATTGCTGGCCAGCGTGCTGAAGCCGAAGCGATCGACGCGCAACTGAGGCTGCTGCACAAGAACTTGTTCGCGGAACCGAACCCGATCCCGGCCAAATGGGCGCTACAGGCCATGGGCCGCATCCCCGGCGGCATCCGCTTGCCGTTGGTCCCGCTGGACCCTGCTTTTTATGAGTTGGTGCGCAGCAGTTTGCGCGCAGCTGGAGTGTCACTATGAAGCTGATTCGCACCGTTTTGATCGTGGCCGGCATCGCAGCGCTGGCCGGCTGCTCAACGCGCGGCTATTGCACCAAGGTTCAGGCTTACGACAACGCACCGTCGATCCCGCCGATCACCGCCGTCGCTGGTTTGAGCCTGCCGACGCCGAACACCGCATTGAAAGTGCCGGAAGCGCGCGGCGAGCCGGTGACATTCGCCTTCGTCGTGCCTGACCCAAAGCACCCGGGCCGCACCAAAATTCAGTGCCTAGACGAGCCACCGCCGATCCCGGCGCCGTCGGATTCGACTAAATAAGCGCAATTCACTGAGAAAACCCGGCTTTATGGCTTCCGTTCGATTAGAATAGCCGGGCTGTTGCAAACGGAGAGATGTCCGAGCGGTTTAAGGAGCACGCCTGGAAAGCGTGTATACGGGTCAAACCGTATCGCGGGTTCGAATCCCGCTCTCTCCGCCAGAACTAGGTTTCATGGCGTCTCACTGAGACCCACTTATCACGCGAAATCCCCGTAATTTATTGAGCTTGCGGGGATTTTTGCGTTTTGGCGTCCCATGGCGTCCTTTGACAGCCCGGGCAAATTGGAGGACTTAATCGCGGTCCCCCCAGTTGTGGCAGCCAAAAGTCCCCCACATGCCACTGACCGACGCCACTTGCAAGAATGCGCGTTGCCCTGAAGGCAAGGCGCCTGAACGCTATGCCGACAGCGGAGGTCTCTACCTGGAGGCTATACCCGTTGGGGGCAAGCATTGGCGATGGAAGTACCGCATCGGCGGCAAAGAAAAGCGTCTTGCCATTGGCACCTATCCGGCGGTCACGCTGGCACAGGCCCGCCAAGCCCGCGACGAGGCCCGCAAGAAGCTGCTGGATGGCGTGGACCCTGTTCAGTCCAAGCTCGATGCCAGGCTGGTCGTGCGTGTGCGCATGGGCACGACCTTTGAGGCCGTGACACGCGTCTGCTTTGAGCACTGGCGCGGCCTAAAGACGGCCCGCCATGCCGAATACGTGATGCGGCGCCTGGAGGCCGATGTGTTCCCGGCGCTGGGCAACAAGCCCATTGCCGACATCACGGTGCCACAACTGCTGGCCATGGCCAAGGCGATTGAAAGCCGTGGGGCTTTGGACATTGCCAAGCGGGCGCTTCAGACCTGCAATCAGGTGTTCAGGTACGCCGTGGCCCACGGCATCATCGAACGCAACCCAGGGGCTGGTGAAGCCAGGGGATGCGCTCAAGGCGCGCAAGAAGACGAACTATGCCCGCCTGGATGGCAAGGAAGTGCCAACGCTGCTGCGCAAGATCGACTCCTACCAGGGCACGCCGCACACGCGGCTGGCAATGCAACTGATGGCTTTGACCTTCGTGCGCACAGGAGAGCTGATTGCGGCGCGCTGGGGTGAGTTTGACCTTGAGGCTGCCGAGTGGCGGATACCGGCAGAGCGCATGAAAATGCGGACGCCGCACATCGTGCCCTTGTCAACGCAGGCAGTGGAGGTGCTGGCCACCTTGCATGAACTGCGGGGCTTGAGCGATTTGGTGTTTCCGGGCCAGCGCAACCATGAGCAGCCGATGTCGAACAACATCATCCTGCAAGCGATGGAGCGTATGGGTTTCAAGCACCGGATGACAGGGCATGGCTTTCGCAGCATCGCGTCCACCATGCCGCATGAACTGAGCTTTCGGCACGATGTGATCGAGTTGCAGTTGGCGCACCGGGAGCGCAATGCGGTCAGTGCTGCGTACAACCATGCGACGTATTTGCCGGAGCGGTGGGTGATGATGCAGGCTTGGGCCGATCATTTTGCGATGTTGAGGCATGGAGCAAGAGTGGTTCCGTTTAAGACGGCTTGATCAAGGCTTAGTTCACCGGTCATCGCCATGCGAATCATCGGAGAAACGGGCGTGAAGGCGGGTCGCACTTTTATGTTTAAACCGCCGTCGCAACTAGAACCATTTCGTCATAGTGCTTCTTGTCAACCTCCTCCATCCAGCAGAATATATTGCCAACCACGCTATGACTTTCACCCGCTAAGTTTTCCGCGGACTCCTCAGTTATTTCAATCACATCACTATGCGAGTATTTGTTGATGAAGCGGTATATTTTTTCCTTGAGCTCTGGCGTCGTAACGGTGCAATCTTTTAAACCTGCATCCATCAACTGACTAATGTCGCTTCTCCGTTTCGGAAATTTAAAGGTGAAGAATGACTCCATGAGCTTGCGAGCAAGGTTTGCAGTCAAGAAGGCTTCATCACGGTTAAGAGTTGTGTGGGCCTTATACGCATAGAGTTTTTTGAAAATGTAGTGATATTCCGAGCCGTAGTTCTTCAGAGAGTCATCGGCATCTACAAGCAATGAATGACGGGGTGAACCGGGTGGCGCATCCAACCTATAGAAAAAGCAATTTTCAGGTTTTCCCTTGGATCCCCTATTCCGGTTTGTTCCGGTAAACCAATCTCTTACTAGCTTGAAATACGTAAAATTATGGGTTAATACGAATAACTGTAAAGCGTCTGTGCATTGGGTTCTCAAGAATGAATAGGCGTGAAACAGGTGATTTGAGTCAAAGCTTGAAACTGGGTCATCCACAACGACAATCGTGTTCTTGATGTTGTTTCCGTTCTCCTTGAGCTTCGTGATGAAATAGACAAATGCAATTGCTGTCTTCTCACCTTCGCTCAAATTTCCGTCGTGCTCACCCACTCCGTTTCTAATAATTTCGTAGCCTTTCTTTTTCTGATTGAAATTCAAGCATAATTCTGAGCGGCCAATGAATCGATGTAGGATATCGTTGAATTCTTTCGCTCCAACAGTCTCATGAGATAGGAGTGCTTCCATCGCCCCGACCTCTTGATTTAGTTTTTCAATTTCCTTGAAATCATTCTTTGACTCTGCCTCAAGGTCATTGCACTTCTTCTCACTGACGGCATAATCAAACTCTTGAACCTCAGCCGCAGCAAAGTGAAGCTCCAGAGCTACCTTGCTTTTTGAGGTTTCAGTCTTGAAATTTGAAGTTTTATTATTGTGCTTGCCGACAAGCTCAATAACCGAATTCAAGATTTCGTTGAAAATCGCTACATCCTCTTCAATCACATCCGCAATCTTGATGTCGGTCATTGCAGGATGTGTTATTTTCATTTTTAGTGCTTCTCGCCAGCCTTCAATCTGATGATTAATTTTCTTGGCAGCCGCTGCGTATGCTTTCTGGCATTTCTCTGATTCAGCTGAAAACTCTTTGTACAATTCCGTCGCTGCAGGAAGTTGATTGGCCGGAGCACCTTGCGACTCAATCCAGGTTGCTGCATTCTGAAGTCGAGTCTGAAAGTCCGTGAACTCTTTGCTGAAGTGGGCGGCAAGTTCTTCCGCACGAAGCTGAGTAAATGGGGATCCGCAGAACTCACAGGATTGCGAGGCATGGTCGTTGTGAATCTCCAAGCCCGTTTGAACCCAATCGCGGATGTCTGGGTTGTCAGTTAGCCGCTGGATGGCTTGGTTGACTGCGGTAGTTCCAATCAAGTCCCTGATACGACCTGCTGCCTTTTTGAAGTAATCCGATTCGATCGCCGTTGAGGCGAAAGTTATGCTTGGAAGCTGCTCGGGCTTTGCGGCATTTGTCAACTCAATAACTTTCTCATCCGGAAGAACCGAATCGGCTTTGGCGATTGCATCGCCATTGTTCTGGATGAAAGTTGAGAGCTTGCGACGGTCGTAATTCAGGTAGTAATTGTCGCTTGTATCAATCGCCTGAAGTCCCAGCTTCATCTTCTTCGCAGCATTGGTTAGGAATTTCTCTAATGCGTCGCGTTGCTTCTTGGTATCGTTTACCTTGTCGTCATAAGCCTTTTTCTTTGCTTGAAGCTCCCCTTTTAGTCTTTCAAGCTTCTGCAAATCGTCAATCTTTTCTTTGGCAATGAGAAGAATGCTTTTTACAGATTTGTCCCAATTAATGTTTTCATGAATAAAATGTTGATTAAATACATGAATATTCAATGGGGATGCGGGAAGAGTCGCTTCTGTGATGGTGGAGCCGTCTTCTAGTGCAATTGAAAACTGAGCTGTGCTGAAGCGGGGAATCAGCGTACGAAGCTCAAGGCAAGAGAACAAGTTTGACAAGGTTGATTTTCCCGTTCCGTTCCATCCATATACAAGGTTGTATTTACCGAACTTCTGAATCTTTGTTCCATTGAAGTCGGTAAAGATGCCGAACTGACGAAGGCGATTTATGCAGGTAATCACTTGGAGTCTCCCTAAATGGCGGCTCAATCGGTGTGAGCTTCCTCAATTGTTTCTGATTTCTCTATGTGTAAACGATCTGACTGAAATTTTTGTTGAGTCTGGCAGTAGCGTAAACCTTTGACGTTCACATCGCTAAATGACGTCTGACGCCCGCCCGACGCGACGACTGCCCCGCATGGGCGTGACAAAAAAAAATGGTCGGTCAGGGGCTGTTGGTGGCTGGGTGCTGCCGGAGCGCTGGCTTGGATCGAACTTGGCTGAATGGCTGCGTTGAGTCGGAATGGGTGGCGTTTTTGCCTGGAATACGCACTTGACGCATGCACTGGTACGGCGTCAACTGAAACCTTTCTCAAGGCTCCTTGTCCTTGCGCCCATCGTGGGCACCAAAGGCGTAGCGTTACCTGCCTCCATAGTTGTCCTCACCTGAGCAGATCGCGTGTTGGCGCCCGACGCCCACCACGATCATCACCATGCCAAGCCTGTGCCTGCGTGCATGGGGCCTGGTCATCACGAGACCGGCTGTCAAACGCCGTGCGTCGTTACTGGCAGCTTGCTGACAGTGACGGCGCTGTAGCACCGCATGGCGCCTTGTCAACGGGCGTGCTTCGCGACGTGACGGATCGAAGTGATGAGCACATCGAAGGCTTGACCTTCGATGCCTGCGCCGGGCCTTGAGCACGTCCCGAGCGGTGCGGTCTTGAACCGCATCTGCAAAGCGCTGCCACGGCTTGACCGCCGCGGCGTCGCCTGATCCCCGTCAACGGATCACCCCCGAACGTGTGCGACATCAGCGGATTTCTTTCAAATGATCTGGCAACGCTTATAGATATTTGCAACCTGAATAAGCCGCCTTTCGCAAGTGTCGAGGCGACGTCGATTGGTCGTTATTCCGTCCTTGATTCGCGCCCAGCCCATTTCTCAGTCGTAACCTCTGGCATAGCTCAGCGGTGTACGGAAAGGATCAATTATGAGTTGGGCTTTGTCGCGTCGGCGCGATTGGGCGCTACGATGCCGTAGCGCTGCATGCGGCGGTAGAACGTTGCGCGTGGAATGGCGAGTTCGGCGGCGGCGGCCGAAACCTGCCAGGCGTGGCGGCGCAATGCGGCGATCATTTGTTCGCGTGGATTGCGTGCTGCGCTGCCTTCTGCCGTTGATGGTTCGAGGGAGGGTAGGGTGATATCTGGCGGTAAGTGTGCGGGGTGGAGCTGGGCTTCGTCGCAGACGGCGATCGCATAACGCAGGGCGTTGCGTAGTTGGCGAATATTGCCCGGCCACGCGTATTCGCTGAGACATTCCAATGTTGCTTGTGGAAGTGTGAGTTCCGGCCGCTCGGCCAACGTTCGTTCTTCGCTAAACAACTGCTGTATCAGCGCCGTGCGGTCGCAGCGCTCACGCAGTGGCGGTAGGCGCAGCGTTGCGGCGTTTAAGCGGTAATAGAGGTCTTCGCGGAACAGGCCTTGGCGGACCAACGTTGGCAGATCACGGTGGGTGGCGCAAATGACGCTGAGGTCTACGTGTTCGATGTCGGTTGAGCCCAGTGGCACGACTTCGCCTTCGGCGAGTACGCGCAGCAAGCGGGTTTGTAGTGGAATCGGCATATCGCCAATTTCGTCTAAGAATAGAGTGCCGCCGTCGGCCAGTAGAATCTTACCTTTCTCGCCTTTAGCTTTGGCGCCGGTGAAAGCGCCAGCGCGGTAACCAAACAGCTCGCTTTCGATTAGCGTTTCGGGAATCGCGGCGCAATTGAGCGCCACCAGGGGTTTATCGCGGCGTGTGCTTTCGGCGTGGATGGCGCGGGCAAATACTTCTTTGCCGCTGCCGGTTTCGCCGAGGATGAGGATGGGAATGCGTCGATTGACGAGCCGCCGCGCGCGCTCGATGTTTGTCGCCATTTGTGGGTCGGAACAGCGTAGCCCGGCCAATCCGTTGGTGCTGATACCGGCTGCGGTTGGTGCAGCCGGAGGCGGCGCGATCATTGCGCTGGGCTTTGCGCGTGCCGGGTGCTGACGCAGCGGTGCGCGGACACGGGCGTAGTATTGGCGGCGTGTGCCGTCGCCATAGGTATGCAGAATTTGCGGTACGCCGGGATGTTCGTGAGCGCCGCGAATCAAGCTTTCCGGTTGGATATCGAATAAGTCACTCAACGTTTCATGGGTGCGCCCACGCAATAGGTCGGCACGCGCTGCGCGATTGCTGGCGATGATGGCGCCGTTATCGTTGAACGCGATGATTTGGTCTTGTGCGGAGGTGAATAGCGTCGGCGTCGGGCCGAGTTCTAACGTCCAGCAGGCATCATGCTGAGCCAGAAACCAGCTGTTTTCGATCATCGCCGCGGCTTGTACAACCAGGCCGTAAATCAGCGCCTGACTGGCGCGATTTTCCGCGGCGCGGAGGCCGGTGGCGTTGACTACGGCGATGATGGCGCCATCGGCATCGAAGACCGGCGCTGCGCTGCAGGAAATGCCGATGTTTTGCGCGCGGAAATGGTCGTTGCGGTGGACGAGAATCGGCGCGCGGTCATACAACGCAGTACCGATGCCGCTGGTGCCTTCGATGCGCTCGGACCAGCACGTGCCCAGGCATAGGCTCATCCGCTTGAACTCGCGGTCGTGGCCGGCGTCGCCGTAGAAGTCGATCGTCGCGCCATCGCCATCGGCCAGCAGCACGCAGAATTCCGAGGCTAGCAATTGCCGGTGCAGCGGTTCGGCGTAGCTGCGCGCAACGTGCAGAAAAGGTTCGAGCCGGCCGCGCCGTTCGCGTAGATCGGCGTGGCTGAGCGATTCGATTTTGCTGCGGCCGTCGGGCGTTAGCCCATGCGTTTCGAGCGAGCGCTGCCACGATACCCGCAAGCGCGTCGGCAAGTCTTCGATCGCTCGAAGGCCAGATTGCGCAAAGCGGGCGATTCGGGCTGCGTGCTCTCGGTGTTCTGGAGCGGGCATTGATCGCCTCTTGACTGGGTGCTCGTGCTGCCCTGCTCAGACTGGGCGGGGCAGATCCTCGCGCTTAGCATAGGCTTGGCGCCCGTCGGGGACAAACCAAGCGTATGACCGCGTCCGTGCGCGAATTGCTCAAGGCCAGGAATAGACGTATTTCACTTCCAGCGTATTGGTGACTGGAAAATTCTTGCCCTCGACCCCGAATGAGTATTTAACGGCGATTGACTGATTTTTGAACGTGAAGAAGCTTAGTCCAACGTCGGCATCCAGCGCGTGGTTACTTGGCGCGCCGTTACGCCCGGCTTGATATTGGTAGTCGGCACCAATAAACGGCTGCAGCCACGATGTGACGTTGTAGCCGATGCGCTGGTTGGTGTGCAGAATCGTGCCCGGCGTGCGGCCGGTTGAGGCGGCTTTGCCGGTGAATACTGCACCGGCGTCGGCGGTGTAGTCGCCAGCGTTGCCAGGGCCGAACTTTACGGTCCAGAGAAAGCTGGCGAGATCAGCCCAGGCATCGCCGCCGCCGACGGCAGCATTGCCGACCGGCACCGAAAGGAAGTTTTGCAAGCCGAACGTGGCGTTTGATGTCGGTTTAAACCAGACCGCGAAGCCGGTGAGCGGATCGCCGATCCCGCCAGCGCGGGTACGCGTTTCCGGATTGCGCAGCCCCACTTCCGGCAGGATGACTTCATACGCAAAGCCGACTTTGGGCAAGCCGTCGAAGGTCCAAAACCGCACGTATTTCGATAAGCCGACGATGGTTTGGTCGCCGTTGGCATCAACCCGGTTGCCGCCGGCATCGAAGTCTTTGCGCGTGGTGCCGAGGGTGGCGTATTGAACGAAGACGTTGAACGGCTTGAAGTCAACCGGCAGCGCGTATTCACCGGGGGTGATGACATCCAGCGTGATGCCGAGCGCTGCGGCATTTGGCGTCGCCGCAAGACCTGTTAGGGCGACTGCGGCGGCGGCGATATGTGCCGGTGTTTTTTTATTGATGAACATGGCTCTCCTCCCATTGCATTGCTTTATTTGTGGTGTTGGTGACTTGTTCAGTCGTGTTGCAGGTAAACCACTTGGGTTTCCATGAACGCGTAAAGCCCGTGTTTGCCATCAGCGCCACCGATGCCGGAATGGCGGCGGCCGGCGTGAAAGCCCTGCATCGCCTCGAAGCTCTCGCGGTTGATGTAGGTTTCACCGAACGCAAGTGCGTGCACCGCGCGCATCGCGGCATTGAGATCGCGCGTGAACACGGACGACGTCAGGCCGTATTCGCTGTCGTTGGCGAGGGCGACGGCTTCGTCGAGGCTGTCGACCACTTGAATCGGCAGGACCGGGCCGAAGACTTCGTGGCGCATGACGTCCATGTCGTGCCGGCAATTCAGCAGCACCGTCGGTTCGTAGTGGTAGCCGCGCGCGCGCGCCGCCGGATGGCCGCCGAGCGCGGTGCGCGCGCCCTGCGTCTCGGCTTTACGGACGATGCCGTCGATGCGATCAACCGCGGCGCGGTTGATCAGCGGGCCCATGTCCAGCCCGGTTTCGCGACTCGGGTCGCCATACCGCGTGGCGGCCATGCGAGCGATGATTTTTTCGCTGAATGCGTCGGCGATGCCGCGTTCGACGTAGACCCGCTCGGTGCAGTTGCAGACTTGCCCGGTGTTAATGATTCGCGAATCCCAGATCGCTTTGGCGGCGAGATCGAGGTCGGCGTCGGCGAGCACGATGGCCGGCGCTTTACCGCCGAGTTCGAGATTCACGCGGGTGAGATTATTTGCCGCTGCAGCCATGATCCGGCGGCCGGTTGCGACGCTGCCGGTGAAGGTCACAAGGTTGACGTGCTCGTGCGCGCTGAGTTGCGCGCCGACGGTTGCACCGCGGCCGCCAACGAGATTAAAAACGCCGGCCGGCAAGTCAATTTCAGCGACGAGCTTGGCGAATTCGTAAGCGTTGGCCGGCGTCTCTTCGCTCGGCTTGATCACAATCGTGTTGCCAGTCAGCAGCGCTGGCGCCAGCTTTCGTGCAATCAGGAAGAACGGGAAATTCCACGGCAGCACGCCAGCGACGACGCCGATGGGTTTGCGCAGCAGGAAGATGCTTTCGCCGACGCGGTCGCTGGTCAGCACCTCGCCTTCAAGGCGCCGTGCCCACTCCGCGGTGTAGTCGAGGTAGTCGGCGGTAAAGGCAACTTCCACTTCTGCCAGCGGCAGGATTTTTCCTTGCTCGCGGGTGATGAGCGCGGCCAAGTGCGCTTTGTGCTCGCGAATTTTGGCGGCAATTTTTCGTAAATAGTCAGCGCGTTGTATCGCGGGCAAGCGCGCCCATGCGGGCTGTGCACGCCGTGCCGCCTCGACGGCGGCATCGACTGCCGCCCGGCTGCTTTCTGGAATCCGTGCGACGAGTGTTTCGTCGGCCGGGTTGATCACGTCGATCAATACCTCGGCCTGATTGGTGTCGAATTGGCCGTCGATATAGTTCTGGTAATTCGTGTGCATGGCGTCTCCTTTCGTAGTGTTTTGGGCAGCCGCGCTCCGGCCGGCATCCGTGAAACCAGCGAGCGGGTGCAGCAGGGTGGGGCGGAGGCGCGCGGCCCCCGCCAGTGGAAAGACTTACTTGTCGAGCTTGAACACGAGAATCGAGCCGCCTTGGGGCACGATGGTTTTGTGATCGAGCACGGCATCGAAGGCGCCTTGCATGCGCTGGGCATCAACGCCCCAGCCGGCTTGCACGGCGATGTACTGCTCGCCATCCACCGCGAAGCTTGAAGGCACACCTTCAACGCCGGAACTCGCTGGGTATTGCCAGAGCAGCTTGCCGGTGCTGGCGTCGAACGCGTGGAAGAGGCGGTCGTTGGTGCCACCGCCGAAGACGAGGTTGCCGCCGGTGGTCATCAGCGGGCCCCAGTTCATTTCGGGGTAGTTATGCGTCCAAACTTTCTTGCGGCCGTTGAGATCCCAGGCTTGTACTTCGCCGATGTGGTCGCGAGATTCCACGGTCATGCGGACGTTGGTCAGAATGTTTTCTAACGACACGCCCAAATACAGTTCGCCTTTCGTGTACTTGCTTTCGATATTCGTTAGCTCAGCACAGAGATTGTTATTGGCGGGCACATAGAACAGGCCGGTGATCGGGTTGTAAGCTTCCGGCGGCCAGTCTTTGCCACCCCAAAGCGAAGGGCAAAAGCCCACGGCTTTGCCGATGTGCATGATGTGATCGGGGTCGTAGCTGGGCCGGCCGGTTTTCTTATCAACGCTGGAAAACACGTTTTGTTTCACAAACGGCCAAGCGTCGACGAAATTCACCGTGCTCGACGTGCGTTCCAGCAACCACAGATAGCCGTTGCGGCCAGCATGGACCAAGCTTTTGATTTTCTTGCCATCGCGTTCAACATCGATCAGCAGCGGTGCGGACACCTCGTCCCAATCCCAGCCATCGTTCCAGTGATACTGATGGAAGCCTTCCAGCGCGCCGGTATCGGCGTTCAGCGCTAGCATCGAATTGGCGTAAAGGTTATCGCCCTTGCGGGTGTCCGGCGTCCACGGGCCCGGATTGCCGGTGCCCCAGAACGTCAGATTAGTTTGCGGATCATAAGTGCCCGTAATCCAGACGCTGCCGCCTCCGTGCTCATAGGTGCCGGCTGGCCAAGTATCGCCGCCCGGTTGGTCCGGTGCTGGGATGGTGTAGGTCCGCCAGATTTCTTTGCCGGTTTCCGCATCGAATGCAGCAACAAAGCCGCGAATGCCGTATTCGCCGCCGGAGCAGCCGACTAGGATTTTGCCGTTAATCGCCAGCGGCGCCAGTGTTGTGTAGTAACCAGCTTTCCAGTCGGCAATCGGCGTCTTCCAAGACTCTTTACCGGTTTTTGCGTCGAGCGCGACGAGAAAAGCATCGGTGGTGCCGATATAGACTTTATCGCCGTAGAGCGCAACGCCGCGGTTAGTCGGGTGTAATTGCTGCAGTTCATCTGGAATGGTTTTCTTATAGCGCCAGAGTTCTCGCCCGGTCTTTGCAGCCAAAGCAATAACCTGATTGTTCGGTGTGGTGACGAACATGTAGCCGTTATTGACGATTGGCGGTGCCTGATGGCCTTCCATCATGCCAGTGGAGTATGACCACGCCAGTTTCAACTTGCCAATGTTGTGTTCGTTGATTTGTTTCAGTGGGCTATAGCCCCAACCGCTGTAGTTGGCCCGATACATCAGCCAATTTTGCGGTTCCGGATTCAGCAAACGGGCGTTGGTTACTGGGGTATAGCTCGGCTCGGCCGCGACGGCGGCGAGCGGTAGTACAGCCGCAAGTAAAAATCGATACAGGTGATGTCTTTTCATTGTATTGAGCCCCTCCGGGCACTGATCTTTTGATTTTTTAAGAACCCCGATAGCAGCCGCAGATCTCGCGTTTGCCGCGGGTACCACGCCGCCGTCCTTGGCGTCCCGCTCTAACCCGAGCGCTTGGCGCCGGGTTTGGTATTGAAGGCGCTGGCGATGACCAATTCCCCGCCTTCTGAACGCAACGACAGATATGGCAGATTGCTCGGTGCCGGTCCGGCGGTGACACTGCCAGCGGCGCGGACATCGAATTTTGAAAAATGGCAGAAGCACATCAACGCTTGATCTGCCGGCAACCACTGGCTGACTTCGCAGCCTTGGTGCGTGCAGGTTGCGGAGTAGGCGAACACGCCATCTGCGGCGCGGGCCCGGGTTTCGGCGTCCAGGCTCTCGACGGGCAAGCGCAGCAGCAGCAGTTTGTTAAGGCGCGAGCCATCGCGCACGGTGTTGCTCGCGGTGTCGTAAGGCAGCGCGATGATCGGATTGGAATTTTCCGGAATGTCACTGACTTTCAATGGCGTTGGCGCGCCTTCTGTGGCGGCATTGACCAAGCGGTCGCCGATTGTCGGGCGCTGGTCGTGCGCATTGGTGCCTTCATCGGCGTGAAGGTCAGATAACCGCAGCAAGCTACTGCTACCAATGAGCACTGAGCCGGCCGCCCGTACGAACGTTCTGCGGCTGATGTCGCAGCTGTGCGCGGTACATGCTCCAGCCGATTCCGACGGCCGGGCTACAACGATATCTTTTTCTTTTTGTGCCATCTTCGCTCCTATCCAGAAATGTTCTGCATAGATAAAGAGCGATGACCGTGCCAGTTTTTTTGGCAGGGTTTAAAGCTTGCAAAAATATTGATACAAAATATTTAAAAACAATGTGTTAAATTAAATATTTGGAACAATACTCTGCGTTGTTAATTATTTTATGGAGTGGAATATTTCAAATATTCAAGACAAACGACCGATCACAATGAGACGGATGTCTCACTGTGATCAGATCATCAGTAGGGAAACGCGCCGGGTGCGATGCGCGTGATCAGCATTTGCTGCGGTATCTCAGGGGACCGAAACCGGCACAGGGGGCGATTGCGGCCGCCGAAAAATAACCGAGTGGAGTGAGCCGGCCGGTGCAGATTCGCGTTGAGGTCGCTGGCTAGCGCCGGTTACGGCGCCGGCCAGCGGTGCGTTGGATCAAGCGCTAAACAGAATACCGCGTTGGATCATCAGTTCGATGATCGCGTCGACTTCCTGCGACAAGGTCATTTCGGCAGTTTTTAGCACCAGCTCGGGCGCGTTTGGCGCTTCGTATGGATCGTCGATGCCGGTGAAATTTTTGATCTGGCCGGCGCGGGCTTTTTTATACAGACCTTTAGGGTCGCGGCGTTCGGCTTCGTCGAGCGGGCAATCGACATAGATCTCAATGAAATCCAATCCGCCTTCCTGATGCAGCGCGCGCACGCTGTCGCGGTCAGCACGGTAAGGGCTGATGAAACTCGACAAGACGATGATGCCGGCATCGGCAAATAGTTTCCCGACTTCGCCGATACGGCGGATGTTCTCAGTGCGGTCGGCGGCACTGAAGCCGAGGTTCTTGTTGATGCCGAGCCGAATATTGTCGCCATCCAGGCGATAACTTAAACGGCTGCGGCGCATCAACGCCTGTTCCAATGCCACGGCGACGGTGCTTTTGCCGCTGCCGGAGAAGCCAGTAAACCAGAGCGTGGCGCCTTTCTGGCCTAGCGTGCGGTAGCGGTCATCACGGCTGACTTCGCCGTCGTGCCAATGGACGTTGGTCGCGATTTGTTCGGTCATTGCGGTATCAATTATGCGTTTAGTGGAGAGTTAAAAAGACAGCATCTCGGTTGGTGCGCCCCTTCTAGAAGCGGGCGCGCCAACTGGAGAAGTCAGCATCACGCAGATGCTGGCCGTTGTTGATTTACTCGTCGTCGCCGAGCAGGCCGCCTAAGAGGCCTGCGCCGAGTACTGAGCCTTCGCCGCGGGAGCGACCGCCGATGGCGGGTGCCGCCATAACAATACGATTTGCCATGCGCGATAGCGGCAGCGATTGCAGCCAGATCCGCCCCGGTCCTTGCAGGGTGGCGTAGAACAGACCTTCGCCAGAGAACAGCGCCGATTTCAATTTGCCGACATATTGAATATCGAAGTTGACGCTGGGTTGTAAGGCCACGATGCAGCCGGTATCGACGCGCAAGGTTTCGCCAGGCGCCAAGGTGCGTTCGTGCAGGGTGCCTCCGGCATGAACGAACGCGAGGCCATCGCCATCCAAGCGCTGCATGATGAAACCTTCGCCGCCGAATAGGCCGACACCGAGGCGTTTTTGAAACGCGATGCCAAGCGCAACGCCTTTGGCGGCGCAGAGAAACGCGTCCTTCTGACAGATCAGCGTGCCGCCGACATCCGGCAGACGGATCGGAATGATCGTGCCCGGATACGGCGCTGCGAACGCGACTTTACGTTTGCCCTGACCCCCTTGGTGGCTAAACACCGTGGTGAACAGACTTTCCCCGGTCACCAAACGTTTGCCGGCGCCGACCAACGATCCCCAGAAGCCTTTCGATTGCCCGGAACCGTCGCCGAAGATCGTGTCCATCACGACGCCATCTTCCATGTACATCATTGCACCGGCTTCGCCGATGGCGGCTTCGCCTGGGTCGAGTTCGATCTCGACGAACTGCATATCGCGGCCGTGGAGCTGATAATCAATAATGTCCATCGCCATAATTCGATCTCCTTAGGAGGATTGGTTTTAAACAACTAATACGGCAAGTCTTTAATTTTTGACTTATTAAAGCGATCAATTATTTTCAATCAAAACAACCAGTACGCAGATGTGCGTCGCTAGCGGCGCCAATCGTATCGAGGGGTAGTGTTCTGACCAAAGCATAACAAGACCATCTTTGTTCTGTTCTACTTAGCTCGGAATTCGCCAGTGCCGCGGTGGTGTAGATGCCGGTTCCCAGCTCGGCAGATTAAGGGATGCCGCAGGAGCCCGGTTCCTGGCTGGCGTTGTCTTCCAGCAAATGCGTTAGAACATTGAGTTCAACGTGGTTGGCACAAGCTTAAAACGCACGTTCCGATTAATTGCGGAGTTAATGCGTGATCGCGGGGATTGCGTTGATCGCCGATTCGCGATTGGCCGGATTCGCCAAAGAAGCGACGCCTTGTTGCTCGAATGCTGTCGCCCAGACCTCAAAATCCTTCGCCGGCAGGCCGCGGGTAAAGAAGAAGCCTTGCTGTAACTTACAGCCGAGGATGCGGAGCTGGCGCATTTGCTCGGTGTTCTCGACCCCTTCGGCGACCACTGCGAGATCAAGATTTTGCGCCAATGTTAGCGTTGCAGAGACAATCGCGAGTGCCTGCTTGGAAATGCCCATGCTGGTGACGAATAGCCGGTCGATTTTGATTTTGTCGATCGGCAAGCGCTGCAAATAGCTGAACGAGGAATAGCCGGTGCCGAAGTCGTCGAGCCCGATCCTGAAACCGAGTTTCTTGATTTCGGAGAGTACTTTGAGACTGTAATCGGTGGTGTCGAGTAACGCGCTTTCTGTTAGCTCAAATTCAATCGGCCGCTCGGTTTGGCCGGGGGGGATCGGCAAATTACGCAAAATTTGTAGAATTTTGCCGTCGTGGACCTGCCGTACCGACAAATTCACCGCGATGCGTATTTTGCGATTTTGCGCCGCCCATTGCAGTGCTTGCTCGTGGGCGCGCATCAAGCAGAGTTCGCCGAGCTGATTGATGAGCCCGGATTCTTCGGCAACCTGAATGAACTCGCTCGGTAGCAAAAGGCCGTTTTCTGGGTGCCGCCAGCGAAGCAATGCTTCTGCGCCAACAACGCGACCGCGCTCAACGTCGATCACCGGCTGATAGAACGGTTCGAATTCGCCGCGTTCCAGACCGCGCCGGATATCGCTGGCAACCGCTAGCTGCCGCCGCATGCTGCTGGTTACTTGCGCCCCGGCGAAGCGGACGTTATTACGGCCGCTCTTTTTCGCCGCATACATCGCGGCGTCGGCACTGCTAATTATTTGGTCTGCGGTTTCGCCATCCCCTGGGAACTGCGCGATCCCAATCGAGACCGACATATTTAGCAGGTGATCGCCAAACGGATAGGTTTCGCCGAGGCCGCGAAGCAGGCAGTCCGCCTGCTCGCGCAACTGGCTGTCCAGCGCCGGGCCTGCGTCCAGTCGTTCGACCAGAATCGTGAACTTATCGCCGCCGTACCGACAGAGGAATGCGTCATAAGGCATAAAACGGTGCAGCCGCGACGTCGCTTCGCAAAGATAGCGGTCGCCCGCTTTGTGGCCGAACTTATCGTTGATCGCACGGAAGTTATCGAGATCGACGTAGAACAATGCTAGCGATTCGCCGGTTTTCCGGGCGCGTTCTACGGCGCGCTGCAGGTTTTCTTCGAGCCGCGCACGATTCCCGAGGCCAGTAAGCGGATCTTGATAGGCGAGGCGGCGCAACCGCTCGGCCTGGTCGCGGAATTGTCGCAGCGCGACCGCGATGTCGCCAAATTCATCTTGCGCGATAGGCGGCAGGTCGATTTCGATTTCGCCTGCGTTCAGTTGCCGGATCGCCGATACCGCAGTCTGTAGCGGCTGAATGATGGAGCGAATCACGACTAACGTCAGTAATGTGCCGATCACGCCAGCGCTGATGATGATGATCCAGGCGAGACGAATTGCATGCGCAACGCGTAGCCGCTCGCGGGCTTCGATCTCGGCGGCTTGCATATGCTCGCGCTGCGCAACCGTTTGCAACGTGCTCTCAATGAGCGCGAGGCTTTGCTGCAGCTCGGCGACCGACGAAGTTGCTTCGCTGTGCAGTCCACCCGCTAGCGCGCGCGTGGCGTTTAATACGTCAATAGGGATTTTGGGCAGCGTCTCGCGAATAATCTGCGCACTAGGGTGATCAAACTGCTCGACCACTCTTACGCGAGCTTCGAGCTCGCTTCTGGCCTTGGTGAAGGCTTGCTCGGCCTTTCGTTGACCGTCTTCATCTTTAAGCAAGATTGACGTCGACAGCTGACTTGCACGCTGCCGGAACAGGCTCATCGATTGTTCGGCTGACCAGATCGCTTCAAAGCGATGTTGCTGGTCTTGTTCGATTTTCTGAAATGCCTGATCGCGGTGAATCAAATAGCCCAACAAAACCGTAGCCGAGCCAAAAATGGCGATCAGGCCAAAGCAAAGAACAAACAGGCGCGCGCGAACGCTTAACGAAATTTTCTTCATTCCTGAGAGCGGCGCGTTATTTCATTGCCCATGGCGATTGCGGATTCTGCACGTTTCTAGGTTCGCTGTGAGCCATCATAGTTGAACTTGCTGGCCTTGTGCGCTGGCTTTTTTCACATTGTGAGGCGAAGTGCTGGCCGCGCTGCGAGGCGATACTAGGCTGCGGTCTCATTTCTATAAAATGCAAGACAGCCCCCTAAAACAAGATAAAACACGCTACGAGTTGGAAAATTTAACTAACGAGCGTTCGGCAGCAACGAAAATAAAGCGCTATTTGCTGAGTAGCACAACTCATAATATTAAGTATAAGTCGCAAAGTTAAGCTTGGCATTGCAATTCTGTTTTGATTTATGGCCACGGCGCCCATCTTTCTAAGTCTTGTTTATCAGCGAATAGTTCCGTAGTGTTGAGACATTGAGGTCGAAATCTTATTATTTTTCACCTATGCGCCTGCTGTCCTTATCTTTTTTTCTGGTTCTTAATGCGATACTTCCGGTGATGGCTGAAAAAGGATCTTTATTGACCCAAGCTGAAACGAGCCAGTTCAAGCAAACGGGCCGTTACGAAGAGGTTGAACGGCTGTGCAAGCAGTTTGCCGCGACTTGGCCTGACGCTGTGCATTGCGTTGAGTTCGGCCACACCCCCGAAGGTCGACCGCTCATGGCGCTTGCGATATCGCATAGCGGGGCGTTGACTCCGAAACAAGCCGCCAGTCGCGGAATTCCTGTCCTGGCCGTACAGGGCGGCATTCACCCCGGCGAAAGCGACGGCAAAGACGCGGGATTTATTGCATTACGGGCGTTGCTGAGCGAAAAAAGTCAACCGGACTGGCTAAGCAAGATCACCGTGTTATTCGTGCCGGTGATCAACGTCGATGGGCACGAGCGGTTCGGGCCGTGGAATCGCCCGAATCAAGTCGGACCCGAGGCGATGGGATGGCGGACCACGGCGCAAAATCTGAATCTCAACCGAGATTATATGAAAGCAGACGCACCCGAAATGCGTGCATTATTACGACTGCTTGGTGAATGGGATCCCCTGGTCTACGCTGATTTGCACGTGACCGACGGTGCTGATTTCGAACACGACGTTTCGATCCAGGTCGAGCCGATTCACGAGGGTGCGGCTGAATTACAGCCTGCCGGGGTGCTATTGCGGGACGGCGTGATCAAGGCTTTGGCCGGAAAAGGCGCCTTACCCCTGCCGTTTTATCCGAGCTTGGTCCGGGAAGACGATCCCGCGTCCGGTTTTGCAGAAACAGCCTATTTACCAAGATTTTCGACCGGTTACTGGGCACTGCGCAACCGGTTTTCGATGCTAGTTGAGACCCATTCCTGGAAAAACTACGCAACTCGCGTAGGTATCACTGTTGATACGATTCAGGCCCTAGTTGAGCAGACCGCTGAGCATGGTCGAAGTTGGCTGGCGCTGGCGCATGCGGCAGATCAGGCTGCGGCGAAACTCGGCGGTTCGGATGTTGCGCTTAATCACGACACCGGTCCGCATGTCACGATGATCGATTTCCGTGGCTATGCCTACGTACGTGAGCCCTCGGCAATTTCTGGGCGTTTAGTTACGCGCTACGACGCTAGTAAGCCGCAAATTTGGCATGTCCCGTATCGGGATACGATCATCCCGACACTGACAGCGCGTGCGCCCAAAGGAGGCTATTGGATTCCCGCCGGCTATGCGAGTGAAGTCGCTGCTCGGTTAGAGGCGCACGGCGTACGCTTTCATACGCTGACCCAAGTGAAAACAGCAGTGCCAGTTGAAACGTTGCGGGCTGATGCGGTTTCGTTCAGCACGGTGCCGTTTGAAGGACGCATGATGTTAGATCTCAAAGGGCAGTGGCAGCCGGAATCCAGAGATTTACCGCCAGGCTCGCTATTTGTGCCGATTGCCCAAGCGAAAGCGCGGTTGGTTGTCGCCTTGCTTGAGCCGCAGGCGCCGGATTCATTCACCGCCTGGGGATTTTTTAATGCGGCGTTCGAGCAGAAGGAGTACATGGAGCCTTATGTCGCCGAGCAAGTTGCAACTGAAATGCTCACGCGTGATCCGGCGTTAGCCGCTGAATTCGCGGCCAAATTGGCGACTGACGAAGTATTTGCGCGAGACAGCAAAGCACGGCTCGACTTTTTTTATCGACGGCATCCGTCTTGGGATGAGCGGTTCAATCTTTGCCCGGTGTATCGTACAGAAGACTTTGATTTTAAATAAAAAATAATTCTTGGCTGTGTTGCTGTGTTTGCTTGATTAGGGATTTAGGCGGCCGGCTTGACCGTTTTCGGTAGGCTGTTGGCGGGTGTTGACGCCTGACCGAGCGGCAGCGCGGCGCTAAGGCCGGCCAATTGCGCTGAATGCGCCGTTAAGCGGTCGCCGATGTCACGGGTAAAAGCGCGTACGCGGGCGCTACGTCGGAGGTCCGGGTGCGTAAGAACCCATATCCCAAAACTGCCAGAGCGGCGTATTTCGGAGATGCGTTCCAATTCAGGTAAGGGGTCTGCGGCAAAGCAGGGCAGAATCGCGGCCCCCAAGCCGCAGCGCGCCGATTCGTGCATCGCGGCGCTGGAATCAAAGCTATAGCGGCATCTCTGCATCGGAATTTCGTCGTTGAGCCAGCGCGCTTGCGGCGTCCGCGCGAGCCGTTCGTCAAAACCCAACCATTCATATTGATCAAGTGGGCGTTGCCGCCCAGCGCGATCGAGGTAGTCGCGATGCGCATAAGCGCAGAACGCAAGATCGGCGACGCGGCGACCGACTAGATTATCGGGCGGATTGCTGGTGGCGCGCACGACAACATCGGCATCGCGCCGCGACAAATCGGCCATTTGGTTATCCAAAGATAGATCGATATATATATCTGGGAATAATTTTGAGAACTCGCCGAATAACTTCGGCAATAAAAATAGCCCGAGCAATTCACCCGTACTGACACGGATGTGGCCGGATAATTTCAGATCGGAACCCAATAATTGCCGCTCGACGGCTAACGTTTCTGCCTCGATCCGCTTGGCGGTATCCGCGAGTACCTCGCCCTGAGGCGTTAATCGATAGCCGTTGCGCTGCCGCTCAAATAGCCGTACATCAAGGGTTTTTTCGAATTGCTCGAGCCGGCGATAGACGCTCGATTGATTGACGCACAGCACCTTAGCCGCCCCACCCAGGCTCCCGGCGCGGGCGATGGCGAGGATGTAACGAAGGTCGTCCCAGTCGATACCTGAGCTCATAGCGCTCCTACATTTGTTTGCGAATTTGCAAAAGATATTTTCAATATTGTGGGCTGTTTGTGCGCGCATGCAAAGATTACCGTATGCAACATCTACAGACCGTAATTGCGCTAAATCAACGTGCTATTGCAGAAGCTGGCCGGATCGGCTCGTTAGTTTTCGGCTTTCTCCGGCTGTGTTCGACAAGGAATTTGTCCGAGTGTGCTCGGGCGGTCGGAACGCTCTCAGTTAAGGAGCTGACGTTTCTTTGAACCTATGAATTCCGCTTGCCTAGCTCGTCAGCTAAATCATCCCGTTTAACGCCAATATTGGCTGTTTATGGCGTGTTGTTCTACGTTCCCAATTAGGTTAGTTCATGAATAAAAACCAAGCTGTAGCGCTGATTACCGGTGCTTTGACCGGAATAGGGCGAGCCACTGCGATCACATTTGCTAAGGCTGGATACCGTGTTGTTGTTTCTGGGCGGCGAGAGGTTGAAGGCGCGGCGTTGGTCAAGGAGTTAGCTGGCTTGGGCGCGAGCGCGCAGTTCGTCGCAGCCGATGTCCGGGATGAGGCGCAAGTGCGGTTTTTGGTTGAAGCGGCGGTAAAAGCATTCGGGCGCATTGACGTTGCCGTAAACAACGCCGGTACGGAAGGTAGTACCGGCCCCATTTCGCAGCAAACCATTGAAAATTATGACCTCATATTCGATACAAACGTTAAGGGCGTTTTGCTGTCGATGAAATATGAAGTGCCGGTGATGGTGGCGCAAGGTAGCGGCAGCATCATTAATTTATCGTCGATTGCGGGCCATGTCGGATTCCCTGGGGCATCGGTATACGTTGCCAGTAAGCATGCCGTAGAAGGCTTGACTCGGACCGCGGCGCTAGAGGTCGCGGCGAGCGGAGTGCGTGTAAACGCGGTAGCGCCCGGCCCGGTGGATACTGCGATGCTCGATCGCTTCTCAGGCGGTGGGGATAACAAGGCAGGTCTATTGGCGATGATGCCGAATAAGCGCGCAGCGGCCCCAGAAGAAATTGCGCAGGCGATTTTGTACCTAGCGTCGCCAACGGCGGCCTATGTGAACGGGCAAATCCTTACGCTTGACGGTGGCTACACCGCAGCCTAATTTTTATATCCGGGAGAATGACCATGCTTTTCGAGCGAATCGCCACCGATGATGTCAGCCTAGAGCAGCAACTCGCGAATTATTGCGCTGAGTACCTGAAGCTGCTGACGCCGGAGCAGGCCGCCAGAATCGAGCGGGCTACTGCGGAAATCATCTCTAGCCGGTTCGCTCGTTTGGCGCTCGGAGTGGGTGACGTCGCGCCTGATTTCGCTTTGCCGAATCAACATGGTCGTATTGTTCGTTTAGCGCATCGCCTAGCCGAGGGGCCGGTGGTATTGTTTTTCTACCGTGGCATGTGGTGCCCGTATTGCAATATGACGCTGCGCGCGTACTCCAAGTTATTGGGGCCGATACGTGCTGCAGGGGGGAGTTTGCTGGCGATTTCACCGCAAACGCCGGAATCGACCGAACGCACCGCCAGTAAAAATGGACTTGATTTTGAAGTGCTTTCGGATGTCGGCTCCGAAATCGCCAATGCATTCCGCGTTGCGTTCAAGCTACCGATTGAATTACTGGATCTCTATACCGAAGTCGGCCACGTGATTCCGGAATACAACGGGACCGATGATGGCTTACTGCCGATTCCTGCAGCGTTTGTCATCGGAACTGATGGCGTCATCCGCCTCGCGCACGTCGATGCGGACTACCGCAAACGTCTGGAACCATCAGAAGCAGTCGCCGCGTTGTGTGCACTGCAGTCAGCGCGCACCTGGCGCGCACCGGTTTAAGGCCAGTTTGCGCTCTGTACGATCACCAGACGCAGCCCGAAAAATTTAACTGCTCGGACATTGGTCAAATTACCGGTTGATCCTAGGGCGGCGGGTAGGGGATAGCAAGCGAATTTGAGCCTTGACCCCTGGACCAGGGTGCCATTCGTTATTACCGCCAGGGTTCAGGTTGATAAGTCCGCCGTAGGCCGTGTTACGCATGGGCCTTGGCAAACAATGGCGCCGCCGCGAATACGCGTATTAGCACGCGCTAAATCTTAGTTTGACCGCCATCAGCACGTGCCATCTGTACGATTGGCTATAAAAGCGGGACGGAAACATATAGCAACGTCGTCGCGGGTTCGGCATCATCGCTGCCTGATTGAATTCATGATCGATTCAGCTTGTTTCAATGATCATGCTTCATCGTTAATGATTTTTAGGAGGACGAACTTTGAATTTACTAAAACGCTTTAGCGCAGTTGTTTGGCTGAGCTTGCTGTTAACGGGAGTTGCCCACGCAGCAGAGCCGATCAATACCTTTGGACCCGGCGGCAGCTTTTTTAGCGATCCCAAGCGTACTGGCGTCGCAATTCGTGGCTACGATACGGTTGCCTATTTCAAGGACAGCAAGCCTGTTCCCGGCAAAGACGAGTTTGTAACCGAGTGGATGGGCGCCAAATGGAAGTTTGCCAGCCAAGAGCACTTGGATCTGTTCAAAGCCGATCCGACGAAGTATGCCCCGCAGTACGGCGGTTACTGCGCCTACGGTATCGCGAAAGATAACGTCGTCAAAATCGAGCCAGATCAGTGGACAATCGCCGACGGCAAGCTGTATCTGAACTATGACGCTGACATCCAGAAAAAATGGAAAGGCGATCAGGCGGGCTACATCAAGCAAGCTGATGGCAAATTTTCAACTTTGATCAAAAAATAAGCAGTACGAACCCTGTTTGGGCCCGAATCCAGCCTCAGTTCACCTTACATAAGGAAATTAAATGAAAACAAACTTCTTCGGTAAAATCGTTGTTGCCGCTTCCGGCCTCTTCCTTCTGGCCACAGCGCACGCTGCCGCCCCGTTTTATTCTCCGGGTGGCGTTGCGATCAAAGGGTACGACCCCGTCGCCTATTTTTCCGATAGCAAGCCGGTGCCGGGTAGCGATGCCTATGTCACTGAATGGAAAGGGGTAAAATGGAAGTTCGCGTCGCAAGAACATCTGGATAAGTTTAAGGCCGAGCCAGAAAAGTACGCGCCGCAGTACGGCGGCTATTGCGCGTTCGGCACCTCACAAGGCCATTTGGCGCCGACTTCGCCGGCTGCTTGGACAATCAGCGACGGCAAGCTGTATCTGAACTACAACGAGCAGGTCCAGAAAAAATGGAGCAAGGATGTAGCCGGGTACAACAAACTCGCCGACGAGCAGTTCGATACGCTGCTGAAAGGTCCTACTGAGTAATCTGCTAGTTTCACTTGCATCAGCTGGTTCAGTGTGACTGGCGCTATGGCCGGAGATGAGCAATCTCCGGCCGTTCGCATTTCTAGCGCGGTAACGTGCCAGGGTAGGCGTAGTGCCTGCAAGGCGTTAATATTGCGGCAAGATAGCCGTAAAAAATAAATAGGTAGCTATTTATAAATCGGAAAATAGCCCTATGTAACGAGTCTAGGTTGCAGCCAAGCGCCACTGCACCCGCTTAAAGGCGGTGATCGCTAGTGAAGATTTTTTACTTGGTACTTGTTGGCCGTTGTGATTGGACGGCCTGCCCAGATTGAAAAAAGGCCTAATCTTTAATTAATTGGATGTGTCAAGCGGCTAAATTAATGTTCGATTGAACGATCGGATATAAATTTAGAGCAGGGTGGCATATCGAAAAATTTGTATCTTGGGCACGATGCTAGCGAGCTTTAGGTATAGCGTGCCGTAAAACGAGGTAAGCGGTAATGCGTGAGCGACTACTGAAGCGGCTGTACCGGTTGATGGATAGCCCGCAAGGCGCTGTCCTCGGCGGCCTCTTTTATGGAACCTGGGCGCTCATCGTAAACCGCCACGCCGGTTGGCCGCACGCCGGTGTGATTGCTGCGACACATTGGCTGCTCAGTGCCTCAATTACTTACGGCAGTGTCACGTTGATGCGGACGCTGTTCTGGTTGCCGCGAGATCCGCGGAACGGGGCCTTACTGTCGGCAATTGGCAGTTTGGTACTCACTTATACACTGTTGATTGGCGTTCACTACATGATTGGTACCCCACAAATTCTTATTACACTCGCGCCCGGTTTGGTGCCGACGATAGGCTTTGCAAGCGTGTATTCGTCTCTGCTCTTGCGTGAGACGATTGATCCTGTTTGGAATTTAAGCCTGTCGCGCGCCACGCCCGCGCTCGTGCCGTTGCAAGGAGGTCGTAATGCACGCGCGTGATCCCCTAGGCCGAGCCGTAGCGTACGCGATGGATATGCTGCGCCAAGGCGCCGGCATCGCTGATGTTGCCGAACGAGCTGGTCTGGTATTTTCCGATCAAATTGGGCCGCATTTGCGGCACATTATCGAGCACTACGAATCTTTCATTGCCGGCCTCGATCAAGGCGTTATTGACTACGATAATCGCAGCCGTAACCGCGAGTTAGAGCGCGACGCGAGTGCCGCCCGCGGTCGCTGCGAAGAATTGATTGAACGGTACACCGCGCGTTTAGCGCAGCCGTGGCCGGAATCTTTGGCCGTTGTTTTCGACGGTGGGATCGCGGGTGACGATCGGTTTGTCAGCGGTTCAACGCCGCTACGCGAGTTGCTGTTTCTCGCCGGGCATGCCGTGCATCACTACGCGTTACTTAATTTGGTCATGAAGCAAAAAGGCTTGGTGCTGCCCGATTCGATTGGCAAAGCACCGGCAACCATCCGCTACGAGCGGGAGAAGCATGCGTGAACGGGCCGCTATCGGCGGCCAACGTAGCTGAGACTGCCGTTTTTCGCCCAAGCTTGGTCGAGCGGCTGAAGACGCGGTCTGCGCGTCTGATGCGTTGGGAATTTTGGCCGGCGTGGGCATTTTACCCGCCGGTTGTTGCGTATATCGTGCTGCGCTGTCTGCGATCGCCTTACGGAACGCCTTTCACTGCGGCCAATCCTGGGATCTTAGCGAGTGGTGTTGTTGGTGAGACCAAGCACGAAGCGCTCGCGCCGCTACAACAAAATGCACCGCAATATGTGGCTGAGTTTTTGTTGTTGCGGCGTTCAAACCCGTTAGCTGAGCGAATGCACGCGTTGCGGGCGTTCGTGTCGCACGTCGGAGGATATCCGGTTGTTTGCAAGCCCGATATTGGTCAGCGTGGTCGCGGCGTTGCTGTTATTCGCAATGAAGCGCAGGCCGAAAGCTACTTAGCCGACGCCGCTGAAGACGTTGTTTTGCAACGCTATATCGGCGGCGCTGAATTCGGTGTTTTTGTCTACCGCGATCCGAAAACCAGCCGGGTTGAATTGCTCTCGATTGTCAGGAAATGTTTCCCGCAAGTCATCGGAGATGGTCAAAGAACGCTTGCCGAACTGATTCGTGATGACGCGCGCGCCCGCTTGATCGCCCCGAGCCTGTGGCAGCGTTTTGCTAAGACACTGCATGAAATCCCTGAAGCTGGACGCACGATCGTCCTAGTTGAAATCGGTGCACATAGCAGGGGTTCGTTGTTTCTTGATGGCAACGATCTGCAAACAGAAGCCCTGCGAGCGGCGATGTCGGCGGTTTTAGACGCTGTTCCCGGGTACCATTTTGGTCGCATTGATCTGCGCTGCCCTGATGAAGACAGCCTGCGCGCCGGGCAGGGGTTGCAGGTTATGGAGATGAACGGCGTCACTGCGGAATCAGCGCATATTTATAACCCCGGCAACTCGTTGATCGACGGCTGGCGTACGATGATCAAGCAATGGCGATTGGCGATTGAGATCGGCGAAGCGAACGCGGCAAAAGGCGCGGCGGTGACTTCGGTAATGGCGCTATTTCGTTTGTGGCGCGCCGATCAATTGCGCGGCAAGCAGTGGCTTTAGCCGCTGGGCAGCCGTTTAGTGGCAAGTTGTCGCAGAAACTTGAAAAAATATCAATGATGGTGCGGAAAACAAGAGGCGCTGCGCGCATTATTCTTCGCACGATCTAACAGGACTCAGAGGAGAGCATCATGGATTTCATCAAACGCCACGGGCACATTGTGCTCGGTTTGTTTATCGCTTTTGTTTTTGTGCAGTCATTGTTCTTCAAATTTACCGATTCGCCCGAAACGATCTATATATTCGAAGGCAAGCTCGACCCTTGGGCTGCCAGCCTTGGGTTCAAAGGGCTGTTCGCGCGTGGCGGACTGTTTAGCGCATATGTAATCGGTAGTTTTGAGTTAATTGCGTCGATTGCGGTACTCGTTGGCAGCTTTGTTCCGCGCTTGCGTATCGTGCAGGGCTTGGGTGCGCTGTTAGGTTTAGGCGTAATTTCCGGCGCGATCTTCTTCCACCTGTTCACGCCGCTCGGGGTGTCTGTGCAAAACACCGATGGTACATCCGACGGCGGTGTGTTATTCACGATGGCCTGCGGCGTTTGGGTTTGCAGTTTGATTTTGATCATCCTGCGTCGGCATCTGCTACTCGGCCTACTTGGCAAAAAGCAGCCGATGATGGCGTAAAAAGGAAGCTGTTTCGCGAGGTGGCGGTCTGTTCGGGGCGTCTCGCGCCGCTGGTTCCGCCCCTCAGATATTTTCTGAAAATAGAAAATTTCTGAGGGTGGCTGTAAACGCCTCAGTTTGCTCTAAAAGCACCATATGGCCGCTATCGAATGCCTGATAACGGCTTCCTGGGATTGCCTCATGCAGGGCAACTGCGTTGTGAACCGGAACCAGTTGATCTTGCGTGCAGCCGATGACCAAGGCCGGCGCAATAATCTGAGGCAGTAGTGAGCGTAGATCAATTTTTAGATCGAGCAACAATTGTCGCCGTATGCCCGATTCTGGTTGCCAGCGGGCTAGAAACGCGACCCCCGCTGGGCCGATTTTCTTCAGAAACGGCGGACTGAATCCCAGTAGTGTTGATAATTCTGAAAAACCGCTAGGATTGGTTTCGTAAAGTTTCAGCCAGAGTTTGATTCCCAACTGCAGGCGTGCATCAGCGCTATCAGGCCAGCCGGCGACAAGAACCAAGCGCCTGATGAGTCCGGGTTCTAGCGCCGCCAGCGCGGCAGCGACTTCCGCGCCCAGCGAAAACCCCACGAGATCAACAGGCCCCGCCGCAGCGGCACGCGCGACTGCGGACACTTGCCGCGCCAGTAATTCTATCGTCAGCGCGCCGCCTGGATCTGTTGTTGCGCCGCTGCCGGAATAGTCCGGCAAAATGACGGTGCGCTGATCCGTAAACGAATTTGCCAGATGGCCCCAGTTCGAATTGCCGGTGGCGCCAGTGCCGTGAATGAATACCAAACCGGGGCCGGAGCCAATTGCGGTGTAGTGGACGGTACAGCCGGATTCACTGACGCTGGGCATATCGTTTGGGGTTCTGTGAACTGAATGAGGCGATTATTGGGGCTGACCGTCCGCCGACTTCGAGCGGTGATCGCAGATTACCTAACAGGCCCTAGGTTAAAGCCAGCCTTTCTGATGTGCGATCCGGTATGCCTCAACGCGATTGGCCGCACCAACTTTGCTAATCGCCTCTGACAGGTAATTGCGCACAGTGCCGTGCGATAAATGCAGTTGGGCGGCGATTTCAGATGCGGTATGACCCTCGCCAGCGAGGCGGAGTACGCGCCGATCACGGTCATTTAATGGGTCTGCTTCCGTCCATGCTTCAAGCGCAAGCTGCGGATCGATGACGCGGCCGCCGCGTTTGGCTTTTCGCAGCGCCTCAGCGAGCTGCTCGGCTGGCGCGTCTTTTAGCAGATAGCCGACGACGCCAGCGTCCAGCGCGCGGCGCAAATAGCCGGCACGCGCGAACGTAGTAACGATCACAACTCTTGTTGCTAAACCACGTTCTTTAATCCGAGCTGCGAGTTCCAAGCCGCTAAGGCCGGGCATTTCGATATCGGAGACCAGCAGGTCAGGCTGTAGTTTTTGGACCGCTTGCCAGGCGCTGTCGCCATCGGCACAGGCGGCGACGATCTCAATATCGGATTCCAGATTAAGGAGTGCCGATAATGCGCCTCGGACCATCGCCTGGTCTTCGGCCAAAACCGCCCGAATCGCACCGAGTGACTTTGCCGGTAACGACATCAACGCAGCACCGCTTTCGGGAGCACGGCAGTCGATAACGCGTCATCGGCCGGCAGCGCGGCACGGGGATTTTCCTGCGTAATAATCGCCGACCCGGACGGCGCGGATGTGCAGGGCAGCGTAATAATTAGCTCGGTACCGTGGCCGCCCTGCGAGTGGATGACAAGCTGGCCGCCGAGTGCGCTAAGACGTTCGCGCATTCCGTTCAGGCCATTGCCGTGACGGTTGATATTGCCGCAGCCGTCGTCGTCGATACGCAGCGTTATGACGTCGTTGTTTTGGTCTAGCCGTATCGTTGCGTTCCGGGCGCCGGAATGACGCTGAATATTGGTTACAGCCTCGCGCAGGCAGAGCGCGAGTGCGGCTTCTAGCTTCGGATCCAGCGGCATCAGTTCGGGACAGTGGCTGTTCAGCCCGATTCCGCCGAAGCCTAACAGCAGCTTGGCCGATGCCAGTTCAGCAGTGATTGCGGCCGTTCGGATGCCGGTGACGGCCGAACGCACTTGCGCCAGTGATTCACGCGCAACCTGCTGGACGTCACGCAATTCTTGTCGGGCTGCGACGAGATCGCGGTCAAAGAGTTTATCGGCCAGTTCGCTTTTTAGCGCGATCAGTGACAGCGTGTGGCCGAGTAAATCGTGGAGGTCGCGGCCGATACGCTCCCGTTCGGCTGTTGCGGCGAGGCGGCGCACTTCCTCGTGCGACAGCCGCAAGTCGGCGTCGCGGCGCATGTTAAAGCGGATAAATAGATTGATCAGTGAAATCGACAGACAGCTGAGTACGCAGGCGGCGGCAATTTTTGCTGGATAGCCGGATTGATACGTCACGAAGAAAAACGCCAGCATCAACATCCCGAGCCAAAATAGGCCGCTGCGGATTGGTAGGCTGAAATTGATCAGGACACTGGCGTAGATCACGTATGACCACGAGGAATTGATCGGAATAATGGCGAGTCCGAGCACCGCGATCGCAATCGTATAGGCGATCGCATGCACCCGGTCGCCGTACCACGCGCGCAGGTACAAAAACAAAAAAATAACGACACTGGCGCCGGTGAGAATCACAATGCGAGCGCTTGGCTTTCCGGCCATCCAGGGCGCGGCAAACATCCAAAACATCCAGACTAAATTTACCAGCGGCAGCGAACTCAATGTGTTACTGGGAGCCCCGCCGCGCAAAAACTGCTGAGCGAGTGAATTCGGATGTTGCTTAACAAATCTTTTGATCATCGCGCGGGCAGAAAACATTCGGAGATAACGGCGTGTCTGCTGCCATGGTCAGCTGACGAAAAGCAGATCGCGGTGCTGATCATAACGCCAGGTGTTGGCTGTGCTGGGGCATTAACGCGGTGTAAGCCGTGTGCACTATGAGGCGGCTTATGCCTGTTTACCCAATAGTTTGCGCCGGCTGCCGTTGCCAGCATTGAGTCGCTGCCGGGCAAGACGATAGAACACGCCTGCGAATACTGTCAGAACAACAATGTGCGTGCTGACGCTGACCCGGTCCGCAGCGCCTATGACGGCTAAAGGCAGCTGTTGGAAGTGATAGGCCGGCAGGTAGTGTGCGATCGCCTGCAGCGGTTGCGGCAGAAAGCGCAGCGGAATCCATAAGCCCGATAAAAACGACATCGGCAGATAAATCAAATTCGTCACCCCAGGCGCAGCCGCGGCACTAACAGCGCTACCAACGAACAAGCCCAAAGCCGCAAAGGGCAATACGCCGAGCATGTTTAAAATTAGCAGCGCCAGCCATTGCGTAGGCGATAAGTCCAGCCCACCGGCGAAGCGGGCAATCAATGCCATGATCAAGAATGTGATGCCGGAGATCACCATCGCCGACAGCGCCTTCGCGCCGAGATACGCGCCGGCCGGTATCGGCAGTGCGCGTTTAAGCAGATAAAAACCGCGTTCGCGCTCGACTGCAATGCTGGCCGCAACACCAACCAGCGCTGCGGACAACATCCCAAATGCGCTGTAAGAAACCAGCAGGTAGGCCACGGTTTGCACGCCACCGCTGGTCTTACTCAGAACAATGCCAAACAACACAAAAAATAACTGTGGCAGCAAGATTGACGGAATCGAATAAGCCGGCGTGCGCAATACGCGCAGCAACTCGCAACGCGCTTCGGCGAGCCAAATTCTGTACAAATGGCGGATTTTCACGCGGATACTCCTGGGTGGGTGCCGTTGGTGATTTCGGCCAGCGCTTCGGCCAAACCGGCCCGACGCACTTCTAGTTCGCGCAGTTGCGGATCGGCGGCAAGCCAGCGGCGCAGGAGGTTTTCAGCGTCATTGGTGCTGAACCGTAGCCAGTGGTGTTCGCGCTCCGCAAGCGTCGCTTCGGGCCATGTTCGTACGAGGCTTAGCGGCAATGCGCTAATTGCGCGCAACTGCCGCTGCCCGCCACGGGCACGAATTTGCTCGACAGTGCCTTGCGCCTGAATGCGGCCGTTGGCGAGGACGACGACGCGATCGGCGAGCGCTTCAGCCTCTTCGAGATAGTGCGTCGTTAGCAACACCGCGCAGCCGTTGGCGACTTCCGCCCGTATCGTCGTCCACAGCTGTTCGCGACTTTCGATGTCTAGGCCGGTGGTAGGCTCGTCTAGAAATATCAACTCCGGCCGGCCGCAAATCGCCAGTGCGAATTGCACGCGCCGCTGCTGGCCGCCGGATAATTTTCCGTACGGCCGCGACAGCAGGCCCTCAAGACCCGCTAGACGCGCGGTTTCCGCATAGGGTCGAGGATTGGGGTAGTAATGCGCTGTCAGCTGCAGTAATTCGCTGACCCGCAGCTGCTCGGGTAGTTGTGCCGCCTGCAGCATGACGCCGATGCGCTGGCGTGCAGCCAGTTGTTGTGGCTTCAGACCAAACAGCGCTGCGCTGCCGCTGTCCGGCGCATTGAGCCCGAGCAATAGCGAAATTGCCGAGGTTTTACCAGCGCCGTTGGGGCCGAGCAGCGCGACAACTTCCCCGCGTTCGATGCTGAGATCAACATCGTGCAGCGCGGCGGCTGTCCCGTAATTGAGCGTGGCGCCGCGCAGCGCGGCGGCGGGTGTTACGTGGTTAGCGTGCATGTGTCTGAGTCCTCCGATGTTGGAAGACTAGGCGCGCAACGTTCTGCGGAGCAGTTGCCTGCGTCAGGACTGTGCAGTGACAACTGTCATGAACCGACGATCTTCGGGCCGAGAATGACCCGTCTAATCGCGGAAGCGTTTGACCAGATCGCTGTAGGCTTCGATGCGGCGGTCGCGCAAGAACGGCCACCAACGGCGCACGTTTTCTGAGCGGGCGAGATCGACATCCACCACCAAGACTTCTGCTTGATCAGTTCCCGCCTGCGCTAAAAATTCGCCCTGTGGTCCGACAACAAAACTAGAGCCCCAAAACTGCGCGCCAGCAGTTTGGCCTGTCGGGTCCGGTTCAAAACCGGTGCGGTTGGCAACCAAAACCGGCAGGCCATTGGCAACGGCGTGGGAACGCTGGATTGTGATCCAGGCATCGCGCTGCCGCGCGCGCTCGTCCGCAGCATCGGCTGGATTGGCGCCGATCGCGGTCGGGTATAGCAATAGATCAGCGCCGGCCAATGCCATCAACCGCGCCGCTTCCGGATACCACTGATCCCAACACACTAACAAGCCGAGCTTGCCAACACTGGTGGTAATCGGCGTGAAGCCGAGATCGCCGGGGGTGAAATAGAATTTTTCGTAATAGCCAGGATCATCCGGGATGTGCATCTTCCGGTATTTTCCGGCAAGGCTGCCGTCGCGCTCCAGAACCACTGCAGTGTTGTGATACAGCCCAGGCGCCCGGCGTTCGAATAGCGAGCCGACCAGCACGATGTTCAATTCCTTCGCCAGTGCGCCCAGCCATTCGGTAGACGGGCCGGGTATCGCTTCGGCAAGATCAAACAGATCAGTGCTTTCGTGCTGACAGAAATACAGCCCGGTGTGTAGCTCTTGCAGCATGACTAGCTGCGCGCCGCGAGCGACGGCTTCGCGTATGCCAGCCGCAGAATTTTTTAGATTGTATTCGCGGTCGGCCGTGCAGGCCTGTTGCACCAAGCCGACGCGCAGTGTCTTTTCTTTCATTGCCTGAATATTCGTTTTGCCACCGGCCGCAAAGGCGAAGCCGCTTATGCCGTTTGGGTTGGGTTTCCTGACTGCGGAATAAAGCGCGACAATACTGCCCCGGTAACGGCGCCGCCGATGACGCCGAGCGTCACGAACAGCGCGACTTTGCCGACGGCTACACCAACAACTGCGCCTTTCACTGCGCCGGTTGCGGCGCCAATGAGGGCGGCATTTTCAGGTTTACGGGCAAATTCGATAAAAGTGCTCATGGTTCGTTCTCGCTACGGCAGTTGCGGAATTTGCATTGTTACGCAGTGCAAGCCGCCATACTGCTGAATCAGCGCGTTGCAATCAATCCCGATCACGTCGCGGCCGGGGAAACACGGCCGTAAACGGTTCAAGGCTTCGTCATCCAGCGCATCACCGTAGACCGGCACCAGAACAGCGCCGTTGATGATCAAAAAATTGGCATAGCCTGCAGGCAGGCGCCGACCATCTTCAGGATCATAAATGGCGGCTGGCAACGGCAGCGGTACCAACTTATAAGGTCGGCCGTGGGCGTCGCGCAGCGCTGCAAGCTCAGCTGCCATCGCCGCTAAATCTTCGTAGTGCGTGTCGTTTTGATCGTCGCAGGCTTGATAGGCGATGGTTTCGGCGTCGCAATAACGGGCAATGGTGTCGATGTGGCCGTCGGTATCGTCGCCGAGTAGATCACCGTGCCGGAGCCATAGAACACGGTCCAAGCCGAGCTCAGACTTCAACACCGCCTCGATACCTGCACGATCAAGCTGCGGGTTGCGCGTTTTTGCGAGCAGACAACGCTCCGTTGTGAGCAGCGTACCGAGGCCATCGACTTCGAGCGCGCCGCCTTCCAGTACGAAATCCAGGCTCGAAACCGGGCCCGGCCAAGCGCCGAGTTTTGCCAGTTCGCGGGTGAGCGCGTTGTCTCGCTCGGCCGGGAATTTGCCGCCCCAACCGTTGAAGATGAAGTCCAACAGCACGCGTTTGCCGTCGCGGATAACCGTAATCGGCCCGTGATCACGCGCCCAAACGTCATCATTCGGGACAGCATAGACCTGCAACCGTGCGGCCGAAATTCCGCTCGCGATGAGGCGACGCGTTAACTCAGCGGCGTCCTCGGCAACATTGATGTGCACATTCTGGTAGCGGCTAATCGCTGTTGCGATCGCAATAAAATTGCGCTCGACAAAATCAAACCGGCTCGCAAAGTCGCCGTCACGGCGCGGCCAAGTCAGCATTACAGCAGCCTGCGGCGCCCATTCGGGCGGCAGGTAGGATGAGCGATTCATGATGATCCAGGGACCAATAGGGCGTGCGTTTCGCGAACGAAACGCACAATACGAACGGCGCGCGGCGTTAACGCGAGGTTAGGTTAGCCCAGCGGATTTAAAGTTTTGCCGGGCTAAGCTTGTCGGTGTTGTAGAGCGGTGCAGGCTGCGCCGGCACAACGGTATCAACCACGTGGGAATTCTCAAAAAATACCGAGAAGCCGGCGTAGTCCCAACGCGTAATCGGCGGGTGTTTCGGGGACTCGCCACCAACAGAAGGATGTTTTTTCTGCGGGTCACCGAAGGTTTTTAAAACCTGGCTCTGCAATTCGCCTTTATGCGGCAACGCCGTGTTCGTTGCAGTGCTGTTGTCAGCGGCAGGTACCGCCAGCGTATCCGCGGTGGCGAACATCGGCAGCCCAGCGAAAGCGAGACTGGCCGAGAAGACGAATAGACGTAGGCGCATGGCAGGATTAGGGTGAATTCGACCGAGGCTGACTATAGCACCGGGCGGCGCGGTCGCAATAGTTTCAGCGGTTTCCGACGATAAATTCAGTTTTATACCTGCCACGATCATCAGCCTCTTTTAGCTGGACGAGATGGCATAAAACTAGAACGGCGGGACATATCGGCTCCGGTGGCAGAAACGCATGATCCTTCCGACGTCGCTATCTGCACCCTACGTGGCGCGAGCAACGTCGAATCTAGTTTTTAAATTTATCGCGGGTCCCAAAAAAACCCAATTGGAGATACGGAAATGAAAGTCGCCACCAAACTGAACAGCATCGCTCTCGCCGCCGCTGCCGCCACCATGTTCCTCGCCGCCCCGACTATCGCTTCGGCTTCGGAAGGCGCAGCCGGACATTGCGTCGGCGCCAATTCCTGCAAGGGCACCAGCGCCTGCAAGACCGCCAACAGCGCCTGCAAAGGCCAGAACGCCTGTAAGGGCCAGGGCTTCCTCGAAAAGACCAAAGCCGAGTGCGATAAGCTCGGTGGCAAGTTCGAAGCCGCTGCTAAGTAAAATCATCCAGGGGTTGGAAGATTGCCGGCCCTCCTAACGGAAGGCCGGTCTTTTTATGAACAAAAGCTCTCGTCTATCAGCGCTCGGTTTCGGTCTGGGTCTGCGCACCGACCACTACGACGCGATCCTAGAAGGTCGCCCGGCGGTGGATTGGTTCGAGATCATCAGCGAAAATTACATGGTCGGTGGCGGCAAGCCACTGCAGTATCTCGACCGTATTGCCGCACGCTATCCGATCGTTATGCACGGCGTTTCGCTATCGATCGGCAGTACTGATCCGATTGATCGTGGCTATTTGTTCGAGCTAAAAGGCTTGGCGGCGCGCGTGCAGCCGGCATGGATTTCCGACCACCTATGTTGGACCGGAATCTCAAGCCGTAATCTGCACGACTTAATGCCGTTGCCGTATACCGAAGAGGCGCTGCGCCATGTGGCTGCCCGGGTGCGCCAAGTGCAAGACTTCCTCGGCCGCCGCATCCTGCTGGAAAATGTCTCCAGCTACGTTTCGTTTACCCATTCGACCATTCCCGAGTGGGAATTTCTCCGCGAATTGACCCAAGCAGCAGACTGCCTGCTGTTGCTCGACGTGAACAATATCCACGTCAATAGCTGTAATCACGGCTTCGATCCGCAGGCGTATCTCGACGCAATTCCTGGTGACCGCGTGCAGCAAATTCATCTTGCCGGGCATACCCGCAATAACGGTTTGCTGATCGATACCCACGATCAACCCGTGCCTGAGCCGGTATGGTCGTTGTACCGAGAAGCCGTGCGCCGATTTGGGCCGGTTTCGACGATGATTGAGCGGGATGACAACATTCCGCCGCTCGCTGAACTGGTCGCCGAGCTGAATCGCGCCCGCCGTATCGCCGCGGAAGCGCAGAACGCCGTCGCCGCATGACGCGTCCGCCGCTTAGCGCGCTACAGAGCCTGTTTCAGAACCGCATTCAAAGCGGTGACGCTGACAGCGAGCGGGCGATGGAAGCGCTGGTGGTTTCCGATGTCCGTGCGGGCGCTGGCGAGCGGGTTGCCGTTTACGCCGATGCTTATCGGCTGCGCCTCACCGAAGCGATGAGCGTTGATTACCCAGCGCTGTGCAGCTTGCTTGGGGTGCCCGAGTTTTCTCGTATGTGCCGCGCGTATATCGCTGCTTATCCGTCGGATCGGCCGTCGATACGTTGGTTTGGGCGCTATTTATCGGTTTTTTTAGCTGGCGCACCAGACTATTCCCAGCGTCCGGTATTGTCAGAACTCGCTGCGTTTGAATGGGCGCAGGGCGAAACCTTTGATGCGCTCGATGCGCCGGTTTTGAATATCGAACAAGTTGCTGCAATAGCGCCAACATCATGGGCCGGCATGCGCTTACTGCCGCATCCGTCGGTGCGCCGCTTAGATCTTTATTGGAACGCCCCGGAAATCGTTAAAGCGGTTTCGGCGTCTAAGCGTCGCCCAGCGCCGCGGCAAACTGCCAAAGTAACCCCGTGGCTGATGTGGCGTGACGAGAAGTTAGATATCCGGTGGCGCTCGATTGGCGACGATGAAGTCGCCGCATTCGATGCTGCGCGTAACAATCAGCGTTTTGCCGATATTTGCGAACTACTTTGTGAATTCGTCGAGCCTGAACAAGCACCAATGCAAGCCGCAGGCTTGCTGAAGCGTTGGGTGATGGACGGCCTGATTACAGACATCGACATCGCTTAAACGCCATTTCGGCAGCCGACCTTTCGCCGGCTACCGAACTCCACTTTATTCCGCGTGTTATTCTGCTTTCTGCAGATCGGCAATCATCGCCGCGAGGAAGCGGGTTGCTTCGCCGCCCGTTACACACCGGTGATCGAAGCTCACCGAAAGCGGCAGCACTTTAGCGATTTTAATCTCGCCGTTAATCGGCACCACGGCATCCCGCAGCGAACCCGCGGCGACGATCGCAACGGTCGGCGGCACGATGACTGGTGTTGCATATTTGCCGCCGAAACGGCCGAAATTCGACAGCGTAATCGTGTAACCGCGTAGTTCTTCCGGCGGCACGGTCCGGCTCTTTGTCGCTTCTTTTAGTTTTTGCAGGCCGCTGCGCAAGGATTCCTCGCTGCGACCAGCGACATCTTGCATAACGGCGACGAACAAGCCGTCAGCGGTATCAACGGCAATCCCGACGTGGATTTTTTCGAGCAGTCGGCGGCCGATTTCGGCTTGGTCGTACCACGCGTTTAGCGCTGGTTCGGCCTTGGCGCCAGCAACGAGTGCGCGGATCAGGCGGATCGTCAAATCGGGCTTGCCGCCAGCGGCGAATTCCGGCCACGCGTACAGCACCGCATCGTCGGTGACGGTAGCTGGCATGATTTCGTCGCGGCTTTGCGACATCGTTTGCGCCATCGCTTTGCGCGTCCCGCGCAGCTTCTCCATCGGCCCGAGTTCGGTCAGAATTTTGTGCACGCGCTGAACGTCGGCCGCGGTGATCATGCCCTCCGGCCCGGTTGCGGTCACGATCGTCAGATCCACGTTCAAGCGGCTGGCGAGCGCCCGCACCGCAGGCGTTACCTTCAGACCTGCGGCGGTGCCGACGGTCGTCGCTTTTTCGGCAACAACTTCGTCGCTGCTCTTCATCGCACCAACGACGGTGCCGGTGTCGGTGATCGCGCCGGTGCGGGCGCCACCGTTATCGGCAGCTTCAGCCGCAGCGGCCGCGTTGCCTTCGAACTCGACGAGGGGCTTGCCCACTTCCATCGTGTCGCCGTTCTTGCCGTAGAGTTTCTTGATAACGCCGGCCAGGGGCGACGGTACTTCGACGACAGCTTTCGCGGTTTCGACCGACAGCAGCGGCTGGTCGATTTTTACCGTGTCACCTTCTTTGATGTGCCACTCACGAATTTCCGCTTCCTGCAGGCCTTCGCCGAGGTCGGGAAGTTTGAAAATACTCATAGGGTTTACTCCAAGAATTCTTATAAGAATGGCTCGGCGCGGCGCTTTTTCAGCGGCCGCGCCGAGCGCTGGTTTATTTCGGCGCGATTTCGAATACTTTCCGTACTTCTTTCAAAATGCGCTCGACATCAGGGATGTAGACGCGCTCCATTTTCGCCAGCGGCATGATCGTGTCGTAGCCGGCGACCCGCATGACCGGCGCAAACAACGTCAACAAGCCGTGTTCGGCGAGATTGGCTGCGACTTCCGAAGCCCAACCGCCAGCCCGCGGCGACTCCGATACCAGCACACAGCGGCCGGTTTTGGCCACGCTTTGCAGAATTGTCGCCATGTCCAACGGCTTCAGTGTTGCGAGGTCGATGACCTCCGCGCTGATACCTTCTTCGGCCAGTTGGTCGGCGGCAAGACGCGTGTCATGCATCATCGCGCCCCAGCTCACAAGTGTGATGTCGCTGCCTTCGCGGTCGATGTAGCAAACATCTAGCTCCAGCGCTTCGCCGTTGTCCTCAACCGGCTGTTTGAACAGGCGATAAAGGCGCGTGGGCTCAAGAAAAATCACCGGATCGGGATCGCGGATCGCCGCCAGCAGCAAGCCGTAGGCGCGCGATGGGCTGGACGGCGCGACCACACGGATGCCCGGCATGTGCGCGAACGTAGTTTCCAGCGATTCGGAATGATGTTCCGGCGCGTGGATGCCGCCGCTGTTCGGCGCACGGATTACCATCGGGCAGGATAGGCGGCCGCGGGTACGGTTGCGGTACCGCGCTGCGTGGTTAACCACTTGATCAACGCAGGGATAGAGAAAACCGGAAAACTGAATTTCGGCGACCGCTTTGACGCCTTGGGTTGATAAGCCGATTGCCATCGCCGCGACCAGGGTTTCGGCTAGCGGCGTGTCGATGACGCGTTCCTCGCCATAGGTGTCGAGCAAGCCGAGCGTGGCGCGGAACACGCCGCCGTTGCGGCCGATGTCCTCGCCGAGCACAACGACGCTTTCGTCACGCTGCATTTCCGAGTGCAGCGCCAGGTTGATCGCTTCGATCAAAGTAATGTTCGGCATTAGTGGCCTCCCTTGACCGGGCCGCGAGCAGCCACTTCATCGCGCTGCCATTGCATCGACTTCGGCAGCGTTGCGTAGAGGTGGTCGAAAATCGCTTCGGGCGGTTCCGGTGTTACGTTGCGGAACGCCTGCGCAGCAGCTTCAACACTGGCGGTGCCTTCGCTGATCAGGGTTTCTTCATCCGCCGCCGTCCAATGGCCCTGGGCTTCCAGCCACGCTTTATAACGTTTGATCGGGCAGCGCTCCCAGGCTGCTTGTACTTCTTCCTCAGGGCGGTAGCGGCGCGCATCGTCGGCCGTCGTGTGATCGTGCAGGCGATAGGTGATGGCTTCAATCAGGCTCGGGCCTTCGCCGTTACGCGCGCGTTGGATTGCCCGTTCCAGCACCAGCCGCATCGCGATGATGTCGTTGCCGTCAACTTGTTCGCCGTTGATGCCGCCGGCCAGCCCTTTTTGCGCGAACGTTTGCGCGCCGGTTTGGCGCGAGCTGCGCATCGAAATCGCCCATTGGTTGTTGTTGACCAGAAAAATGATCGGCAGATTCCAGACTTTGGCCGAACTCACGGCCTCGTAGAAATCGCCTTTGCTGGTTGCGCCGTCGCCGCAAGATGCGAGCACGACACGCGCTTCGCGTCCGGCTTTGCGGTCTTGCATCTGCGTCGCGTAGGCCACGCCGATGGCATGCGGTACGTGGGTTGAAATCGGCACCGATAACGGGAAGTCATGGTACGCCGCGGTGCCCTGCGGATAATCCATGCCGCGCTCATCGCCGCCCCAATACAGGAGGATGTCGGACATCGGTACGCCGCGTGCGAATTGCGCGCCGTACTCGCGGTAAGCCGGGATAAAAACGTCGTCTTGCTTCAGCGCGTGGCCGATCGCGACACCGATCGCTTCCTGGCCGAGCGCGGCGGCAAAGGTGCCGAGCTGGCCGGTGCGTTGTAATGCCACCGCTTTCTTATCGAACAACCGGGTCTGCACCATCAGCGCGTACATCGCCCGTAATTGCTGCGGGTCGCGCGCGAAGGCCGGCAATTCGCCATTGATGCTGGCGTCCGGGTTCAATATTTGCGTGTAATAAATATCGTAACTGGCGACTTTTCGCGTCGCCGGGTCAGTTGTTGTCACGGAATCTCCACCTAGTCGTTTACTGCGCCGTGAGGCGCCTATCCCGCACCTCTGGGTTTGGGTTTTAGTTATGACGAGACGGTAGCACAGGCGCCGTTCCGGCCGGAATCACGCACTGCAGCAAAATCAGTAATGATCAGCCTTTTCAGGCTTTTGCGGCGCTGCGGCGCTGCCCACTTTGCGCCCAGAATTCGACGATCAGCACGGTTGTCCAGACAACGACAAGGCTGCCGACTACGTCGCTGAAGAAATGCCCACCCTGAATGATGCGAACCGCGCCGATGGCGCTGCCGAGTACGATGCCGGCGATAGTCCAGCGCTTGCGCCGCGCCGGCCAGAGCAGACCGCCGGCGATCAAGAAATAGCCGCTGGCGGCATGACCGCTGACAAACGAGCAGTTTTTCGGACACTGCGTACTCAGTACGCCGGGCCGCACGTAGTGCCCGGCGCCGCCGAATTCGGCGATTTGCGACGGTCGCGGCCGGCCCCACTGATCTTTGAATACGGTATGGACAACCAAGCCGGGGCCGATGATCAGCGCCAGTAAGGTCCAGCCGAGGCGCCGTTTGAGCGCTTGCGCATCCGACCCAGTTTTTAGCGCGCTATAAGCCAGTGTGAGCAGCAAGCCGACGATGACCGCGATCGAAAACCAGTGGGTGCCACGATAAACGGCGACCATCAGCCCCGTATCGCGCAGCCAAAAGCCGTGGTCGGCACGGTAAAACCAACCGCTGATACTGAGATCTAGCGCCGGTTGCGGTAGGAAAATCAGCACCAACAGCGCGCCGAATACCGCAAACCATGGCCAGCGGCTTGGACGGGCCGCCGTGTGGCTATTCATCAATAACCCTGGAAGCCGTGCAGCAGCCAGACGTGGAAATTGAGCGACCAATCTTTGCGAATGCCGATGTGAATATCGGGCAGCGGCTCGGCGCTCTTGAAGCGTTCGCCCATACCGGGCTTCAAGGCGCCATCACGGCTGATGTAAAGAAAATCTTGGCCATTTTTGTCGGCCATCGTTGTGGTCAGCGCGTAGTGATCGTCGATGACCCCGCTGGGGTTCCATTTCACGGTATCGAGCGGATGCGGCTGCACGTAGTACATCAGCTCGGCGATGACATCGCGGTTATCGCCGAGCAGTGTTGCGTTTGGGTATTGCGCGCGCAATTGCTGCACCTGAGCACCGAACGTGTCCCAGCCGCGGACACGCTTGTAGAAATCGCTTTTGCGTGTCAGTTCGACGCCGGCGAGGCGGGTCAAGCCATCGTAGTGATACGCAACCAGCGCCAAGCCGATGTGCAGTACGAGGCTGGCCACCAGCAGCGCCCGCCAACGGCTTTCAAGCAGGCGGGCGACAACGAAAATTGTTGCTGTTGCGTAGGTCATCGCGGCCCAGTTCGCATTTGCGCGGCCGAGCAGCGCTTGCAGGCAGATAACGCCGAGAAACGGCAACGCGAAGCAGGCAAGTAGCCGGTAACGCGCGTCGTGCCACCAACGTTTAGCGAATAACAGTGTTGCGATCCATGCTAGAAACAGCAGCGGTCCAAATACGGCGAGCTGCCCGACCAAGAAATCGCCTAGCGATTTCCAATGCAGGCTGAATTGGGCCCGGCTCTGGTTTTCCAGCCCGGAAATTTGCGCTGTATGTTGCAGCGTTGGCCAGCCGTGTTCGGCGTTCCAAATGATATTCGGCAGAAAGATCAGCGCCGCCAACGCCATCGCCACGTAGAGTTTCGGCTGCCGCAGCTGCGGCCGCAGCGCTGGGGTTAGCGTCAGATGCAAAAGCACCGAAATGGCAAAAATCACCATCGTGTATTTGGTCAGCAAACCCAGCCCCGCCGCACAGCCTGCGGCGAGCCACCAGCGCCACTGATTACTATCGAGCGCCGCGAGATAAGCGCGCAGGGCCAGCGCCCAAAATAGAAACAGCGGCACGTCGGTGGAGATAATCGCGCTAGACAGCGTAATGCCCGGCAGGGTCAGAAATACCAGCGCGGACCAAAACGCGACGCGGGCATCGAACAGCCGCCGGGCGATCGACCACAGCAGCAGTGTTGTGATCGGATAAAGCAGCAGCGCGCCGCTTTTGACGCAAATCTCGCCGTCACCGCAGACCGACGTGGTCAGTGCAATGGTCGCTGCGATCACCGGTGGTTTCGAGAAATAGCCCCAATCGAGATGCTGGGCCCACGTCCAGTACTGCGCTTCATCGACGTAAAGATTCAGGCCGCCGATTGCCAGCGCGAACAATCGATACAGCGTGATGACGGCAATAAGCGCCAACAACAGTGGTAAACGGTTGCGACCATCGGCGGTAGGCGCGCGCGGCAGATAGGGTAGCGTCACGAGTATCGAGCCGAAATAAATTCCAGCGGCATTCTAACTGCGCGCTGTGGTCTAATTCCCGCAATGAAATTCCTGCGCATTCTCCTTTGGCCGCTCAGGCTGCTATTCAGCCTGCTCGCGTGGCCATTTAAACACCTGTTCCGCGGCATTGGTTGGCTGGTCAGCCGCCTTGAGCAACGGCTGGATCTCTATGAACTGATGCTGGGCCTGCGCTACACGCGGGCTAAGCGCCGCAACAACTTCATCTCGTTCATCTCGCTGGCGTCGATGCTCGGCATCGGCCTCGGTGTGGCGACATTGATCGTCGTCCTATCGGTAATGAACGGCTTCGAGCGCGAACTGCAGAACCGCATCCTCGGCACTGCATCGCACGCGACAATTTCGGGGTTATCAGACGGCCTGCCGGATTGGCGCGGCGTTGCCGCCCGCGTTGCGCAAAACCCGAAAGTAGCCGGCGCGGCGCCCTATATCGAAGGCGAAGCGCTATTGAAAGTCGGCAGCGACATCGCCGGAACCTTGATTCGCGGTGTGCAGCCCGGCGAGGAAGAGAAAGTATCGGAGCTGGGTAGTCACATGGACGCCGGCAAGCTCGCCGATTTGAAGCCGGGCGAGTTTAACATCGTGCTCGGCATCGAGCTGGCGCAGCAGCTCGGCGTCACCGTCGGCGATAAAGTTGATTTGATGATTCCGCAGCTCAGCGTCACCGCCGCCGGGGTGTTGCCGCGCTTCCGCCGCTTTAACATCACCGGCGTGTTCAAAATGGGGATGTATGAGTTCGATCACGGTTTGGTGTTGATCAATCTCGAAGACGCCGCCGCGCTGTACCGGCTCGGCGATAACGTCAGCGGCGTGCGGCTGAAGCTGTATGACTTGTTCCAGGCGCCGAAAGTTGCGCGTGAAATCGCCCGGGAAACGCCCGGCGTTTACTTTGTCAGCGACTGGACGCGCAGCCACGCTAATTTCTTCCGCGCCGTGGCCACCGAAAAAACTGTGATGTTCCTGATTTTGTCGCTGCTGGTTGGCATCGCCGCGTTTAACATCGTTTCAACGCTAGTGATGGTGGTACAGGACAAACAGGCCGATATCGCGATTCTGCGCACGCTCGGCGCGACGCCGCGTTCGATCATGGCGGTGTTCACGGTGCAGGGGGCGGTGATTGGCATCATCGGCACCGCAATCGGAGTTTCGCTGGGCGTGTTGCTGGCGCTCAATGTACAAACCCTGGTTCCGTTGCTCGAAGCGGTGACCGGCCGGCAATTTTTATCGCCGGAGATTTACTACATCAGCGATTTGCCGTCGGATCTTAAATTCGCGGATGTTTTCCAAATCAGCCTGTTATCGCTGGCGTTGGGTCTGCTGTCGACGTTATATCCCGCTTGGCGCGCCTCGCGCGTACAGCCGGCAGAGGCGCTGCGTTATGAATAAGCAAGAAGTGGTAATCGCCTGCAAAGGCTTGAGCAAAGTCTTCGACGATGGCCGTCTGAATCTGACGGTATTTTCCGGTATTGAGCTGGAACTGCGGCGTGGCGAGCGGATCGCCATCGTCGGCTCGTCCGGTGCCGGTAAAAGCACTTTGTTGCACATACTCGGCGGCTTGGATGCGCCGAGCAGCGGCACGGTTTCCGTTGCCGGGCGTGAGATGAGCTCGCTCAGCGACGCCGAACGCAGCCGCGTGCGCAACGCCGCGTTAGGGTTTGTTTATCAGTTCCACCACTTGCTGCCGGAGCTCACTGCGCAAGAGAACGTCGCGATGCCGCTGCTGATGCGCCGCCTGCCGCGGCCGAAAGCATTTGCTGAAGCGGCGGAATTGCTAAACCGCGTCGGGCTCGGCGCGCGCCTGGATCATAAGCCGGGTGAGTTGTCGGGCGGCGAGCGGCAGCGGGCGGCGGTAGCGCGCGCCTTGGTCACGCGGCCGGCTTGCGTGTTGGCCGACGAGCCAACCGGCAATCTCGACACGCGCACGGCGGCGACGGTATTTGAGCTGATGTTGGAACTGAATCGCGAGCGCGGCACGAGCTTGGTTGTTGTCACGCATGATCTGCGGCTCGCTGCGCGTATGGATCGAATTTGGTCGTTAGAAGCGGGCGGTCTGCGGCCGTACTCGGCCGAAGCAGCGTTGGCTGCGCACGCTGGCGCTGGCTGATTCGCCACTTCTCAATCTTCTTGGATGTGTGCTCCGCGCTCAAGGCCGGCGCGGAGGTACAAATCGCCGATTGAGCGATGCGCAGCGATATGACAGAGTCGGAGCACTCAGCGCCAACTGATCGGCGCACTAAAACGTCGAACAGGGAGTGTGGCCATGGCAAATATGACGCGTCGTGACGTGTTGCGCGTACTCGCCTATGCGGGCGGACGGGCTGCGTTAATGGGTGGATTGGCGGCTTTCGGCTGGCTGCGTACGCCGCCAGCCGTTGCTGACGAGCTACCGCGATTCTCCGGCCTGCCATCGGCTGGCAAGCGCGTCGCGATTATCGGCGCGGGCGTTGCTGGCCTAACCTCAGCGTTCGAGATGAGCAAGGCCGGATTCGACGTCACCATCTATGAGGCCGAAAAGCGCTATGGCGGACGCAGTCTTACGGTGCGGCCGTCGGATCCCGCGTACCGCACCGCTTATCTCGATAAAAAGGTCGTTCCGTCGAGCTTCGTCACTGAAGCCAGCTATGTTTCGGAATTCGCAGAAGTTGGTGGCGAAACACAGCATGGCCGTTTTGTCGTTCGCGACCCTGCGAATCCAGCGGCGCCATTTATCGACCTCTACCTCAACGCCGGCCCCGGGCGTCTGCCGTTGCACCATACCGGCGTGTTGGATTACTGCCGGCGTTTCGGCGTCAAACTCGAGCCGTATATTTTTCGCACCGAAGCGAATTTGCTGCGCAGCGCCGGTCTGAATGGCGGCGCGCCGGTGCAGATCCGCCAGTACGGCAATAATCTGCGCGGCTATTTGGCTGAAATACTCGCGGACTCAACAAATGCGCTGGGCGCGCGTGCCGATGCGCCGCTGAAAGCCGAAGAGCTGAAAGTGTTTCGGGAGATGCTAAGAGCCTACGGCGATCTGACCCAGACCAGCGGCGGCAAATTTATCTACCTCAATCCAAATGTCCCTGGGCTTTACAGCCGTCCGGGCTATGTCGTTGAGCCGTACGCCGGGCCATATGACGGCGTCACGCCACAGATCCTCAGTTTTGAAGAAATCGTTAATTCCAAACTGTGGAATCAACTGGTTGGCGATACCCAGCTGTATTGGCAATCTTCGCTACTGCAGCCGGTCGGCGGCATGGACATGATCTGGCAAGCGTTTCTCGCCCAGCGCGTTGGCCCGAGCGGACAACCGCTGCGCGACCGCGTACGGCTGAACAGCACAGTGCGGGCAATCAATAGCGTTGCCGATGGCAGCAAAGTCCAAGTCTCGCTTGCGAATGGTACGAGCGAGTATTACGACTACGTGATCAGCACCGCGTCGCCGAAAGTCATGACCGGCTTCAAAGGCAGCACGGCGATCCGCCCCGAAGTTATGGCGGCGTTGCGGCAGGTGCGTTACGAATTCGGTGGCAAGTACGGCTGGCAAGGGCGGAGTCGATTCTGGGAGCAAAACGATACCCAGATTTTCGGCGGCATCAGCTGGATCGATACCGTGACTGAACAAATGTGGTACCCGTCGTCCGGCTATAACGACTGGTCTGGCGTGCTAACAGGCGGCTATATCCACAATCAGGTTGCGGTTGATCTCGACGGCAAGCCGATTGTGCCGGTCGACCCCATACTGCAGAACGCCACGCGTTGGGGCGCGATGCCTCAAGCCAAGCGTCGCGAAGCGGCTTTGCAATCCGGCGAGCTGCTGCATCCCGGCTTTAGCAAAAAAGTTTTCGCTGACGACGGTATTTCGATCGCCTGGCAGAACATGCCGCAGCAATACGGCATCACGGCGTTATTCGACTTCAGCGAGCAGTTGCCGCTGTACAACGCGCTATTGAAGCCGGCGGACGATAACGGGCGGGTCTTGTTTGCCGGTGACTGGCTCAGTTTCTGGGCGGGTTGGCAGGAGGGCTCAGTACGTTCAGCTTGGTACGCGATGTCGCAAATCGCGACCCATCTTGCGACACAGCCAAAAACGGCAGCGCCGACCCGGTCAGCGGGCTAGTTTCAGCGCTGCAGACGGCGCGTTTTGTCGATGCTCTGCGACTGACCCCGCGTGCGGTTTTTGCCGCTGGTGTTTTGTATAACAGCGGGCGCGATGGCGTTGCTGCAGTTGCCGGCGCTGCCGTCTGGATACTGGTTGTTCGCAACGGTGCCACCGTTATTGCTGCGCTGGCGCGGCCGGCCGTATTACGCCGGCTTCGTCTTGGGCGCGGTGCTGGCTGCTTGGCGTGTGCACGGCCTGCTGGAGCAACGTTGGCCCGTCGAACGTATCGGCGAAGAACTGTTGGTCACCGGCGTCATCGCGACCCTGCCGCAGGGCGCCGCCGAAACCGACGATAGCGTCGGTGAGGTGGTTGATCACACTTGGCGTTTCGTTTTTGTGCCGGACGATCCCACGCTGCCGCGGCGTATTCGGGTCTCCTGGTATCGTAGCGATCAAGTGATCCATGGCGGCGAGTGCTGGCGGCTGCGCCTGCGTTTGCGCCCGCCGCACGGGAGCTTGAATCCAGGCGGCTTTGATTACGAAGGCTGGCTGTTTCGGCAAGGCATCGCCGCGACGGCGACTGTCCGCGCGGCTGAATTCTGCGGTGCCGCATCGGGGTACCGGTTATTACGCCTGCGCCAACGGCTTGCCGAACAATTCGCCGCGTGGTTGCCTAAGCACCCCGGCTTGCCGCTGGTCGCCGCGCTGACAATCGGCGATACCTCGGGTTTGCGCGACGCCGATTGGCAGAATTTCCGGCTGACCGGCACGACCCATCTCGTCGCCATTTCTGGCTTTAACGTTGCGATCATCGCCGGCAGCGCGTTTTTCCTGCTGCGCTGGTTATGGTCGTGTTCGGCGTGGCTTTGCCTGCGGCTACCAGCGCAGAAGGCCGGGCTGGTGGCGTCGGCACTATCGGCATTGATCTATGCGCTACTCGCCGGTTTTGAACCGCCGGTGGCGCGCGCGGCGTTCATGTTGCTGGTGTTGGTTGTAGCGACGTGGACGCGCGGCTTGGTCCAACCGAGTCGGGCGCTGGCTTGGGCTTGGTTGCTGATTCTCGTCGGTGATCCGTTGGCGTTGCTGGCGCCGGGATTGTGGCTGTCGTTTGGCGCCGTTGCGGCGATTTTCTACATCGGCGCGGGACGCTTGCGAAAGCAAGCCGGCTGGCGCGATGCCCTGAAGATCCAACTCATGCTGAGTTTGGTGCTGGCGCCACTGACGCTTTACTGGTTTCAGGGCACAAGTTTGATCGGCCCGCTGGTTAATTTGATCGCCGTGCCGATGGCCGCCGTTTTAACGCCCGCCGTGCTCGGCGCGCTGTGGCTGACGGCGCTGGCGCCAACGCTTGGGCTACCGGTGCTGCATCTTGTTGCGGATGTCTTGGCGTGGTCGCGCGTCGGCCTCGGCGACCTAGCGGCGTATCTGCCACAAACCTGGTTCGCGGCAAGTCCAGAGCCCGCCGCTTTATTGCTCGCAGCGCTCGGCGCTTTGTTGCTATTTGCGCCGAGTGGCGTGCCGCTGCGCGCCTTCGGTTTGATCGGCCTCGCGGCGCTATTGTTGCCGCCGGGGCGGGCGCCAGCAGCCGGTTTTGAGTTGGCGGTGTTGGATGTCGGCCAAGGGCTGGCGGTGGTCGTCCGCACCGCGGAGCACACGCTTTTGTTTGACGCAGGTCCGGCGCTGCCCGGCGGCTTCGATGCCGGACGCGCCATCGTGGTGCCCTATCTACTGCGTAGCGGCATCTCGCGCTTGGACCGCATGATCATCTCGCACGGCGATCTGGACCATGCTGGCGGTGCCGCCGCAGTCCACGAATTGCTGCCGGTGATCGAGGAACTTGGAGCGCTCAGTGCGCACGCTTGTCGCGCCGGCGAAGCCTGGGACTGGGACGGTGTTCATTTCGAATTATTGAACGGCCCAGCGCCCGATTTATCGGACAATGATGGCGCCTGCGTACTAAAAATCACCTCAGCAACGCTGACCGCGTTGCTGCCCGCGGATATCGAAGCGATTAGCGAACGGCGCTTGGTCGAGGACGACGGCGAAGCGCTGCGCGCCGATGTATTGCTCGCGCCACATCACGGCAGCCGAACCTCATCAAGCGCGGCATTTATCGATGCGGTGCAGCCGCGCGTTGTGATCCACAGTGCAGGTTGGCATCACCGTTTTCGGCATCCAGCGCCTGAGATCGTTGCCCGTTATGAAGCAACCGGCGCTGTTCAGTACCAAACGGCAGAAAGTGGCGCATTGCGGGTGAGTCTGCGCGGCGGCACGATTGAAGTGCAGGAATGGCGGCGCGCGTCGGCCCGCGTTTGGTCGTCGAAGCCGCCCTAAAAAAATGGGGCGCTTTCGCGCCCCAAGGTACATCGGGATCGTATCGACTATTCGCTATGGCGCCGGGGCAACTTCTTCGTTTTCGATGAAGTTGACGCTGGTGCAGTCGAGAATCATGTTGCGGAACACGAAGTGCGCGCCGCCGGTGGTCGACGAGCCGTTGGCCTCGTTGACGCGGTTGAACGTGTTCGTGACCGTGGCGTTTTGAATGCCGTTGTCATCGACATCAAGACAGCCTTCCGGGAAGTCGCCGGTGACGATTGAGTTGTTGAACGAGAAGCGCAGACCCTCGCGCAACAGGATGCCGTTGCGATCACCAGCGGTGCGGCTGGTTGCCGAACGGTTCGGCGGCGCCAGGCCGGTGACGTTGGCGTAAAGCGGGAATGTGGTTGGCGTGCGATTGAAGCGGCCGTCCTGTTCGAAGATGCGGTTGCTTTCGTCGTTATCCTGGAATACCAGCGCGAACTGGATGCCGCCATTGAAGCCGTTGTCGGCGTCTATCGCGTCGTCGCCTTCACCGGTGAATACCATATGCGCCGCCATCACGTAGCCACCGAAGAACTCAATGCCATCGTCAGCGTTGCGGTGGATCTGGATAAAGTTCATGCGCGTGCCACGGCCAACGCCGCCGGCGGTGATGCCGTTCAACTCGTTGCCTTCCGAAATGACGTTGCCGGCATGACGGACGATGACGTAGTTCAGCGTGCCCGAGCTATCGCCCGGCAGGTTGCCGCCGTACCGGCCGACGTTACCTTCGAGCAGCACATCGCAGGCTTGGAAGTCAGCTGCGGCACCCGAGCCCTGACATTGCGAATCCGGGGCGCGACCGAGCAGCGCCAGTCCAGCCCATTCGCCGCGGCCGGTGTTCGGCAGCGTCGCCGGGTTGGCGTCGAAGCGGCCACGCAGCTGGGTTAGCGAGGTCATGACGATCGGCGCTTCAACGCGGCCTACCGCGTTGATCTGCGCGCCGCGGCTGATCACGAGCGCCGAGGTGCCAGAACCGTAGATCAGCGTACCCGGCTCGATCGACAGCACCGACGCCGTTTCGGCATACGCCGGATCAGTGCGGGCACGGTCGCCGTTACCGATGATCGTGCCTGGGAACGTGCTGTTGAGGATGTAGACGTTGTCGTTGGTCAGCGTCAGCGCGCCGGCATCGCCGAAGCGCGCGGGCAGGGCGCAAACGTCGTAGTCGCCGGTGGTGGTGATGCCCGAGAATAAGCGGGTTTCGTCGTTACCCAACGCACCGACGACGGTCGAGAACGGACCAACTAACGTCGTGCCAGCGGGGCAAGTACCGGCGGCAACCGGAACCGAGGCGTTGGCCAGTGCGGTACCGGCGACCCCGCCAAAGAAGCGCCAAATGGCATCATTGCCGTTGACGCCGACGGTCCAGCCGGCCGTCCACTGTTGCGCGCGTGGTACGGCCGGATCGAAGGCGCCGACATAATTGGTGCTGACGATGTAGTCCGGAACTGGCATCGACACTGCCTCGGTCGCGGTAACGGGCGGCCATACCGTCGGCGCGGAAAATGTTGCGTTCAGTGCTGTCGCCGTCGATAGCGGGAAGCCCGTGTTGTCGATCTGACCGACGACGCTCGTCGTGTTGCCGAAACCCGGCAGACGGAAGTAGGTCGTGATCGAGAATGGATCAAGCAAATTCCCGCCGTTGCGGGTGGTGCCCGAGCCGGTGCCGAGCGAGCCGGTCAGCGCGCCGGTTGGTGCGGTCGTGCCGCCGGTACCGCCACCAGTGGTGCCGCCACCGGTCGTGCCGCCGCCCGTCGTACCACCACCGGTAGTACCGCCGGTATTGATGATGATTGGTGCGCCGGGGTTAAGGTCTGTGCCTTCGCAGGCAGCGAGCAGGCCGCTCCCAACCAAGGCGACCGCGACTACTGCGGTATTCTTAAAATGCATTGTTACTCTCCAGGTTGATTCAAAAAAACGGATGCCGCCGTGCTGCTGGGGATTGCTGCGGATCCGTTCCCCGTGGTTCCAACGCGCTGCGCGCGGTCCCTCGGGCGTGATCGCGGTTGTACGCCCCATCAAAATCGCTAGAACTGGTACTTCAGGCTGAGCTGTCCGCTGACGCCGAGTTGGTATTCGCGCTGTATGCCGTTGCCTTGGCGAATCCGGATATTCGGATCGAGCAGATTGCGAACCTTGAGACCGAACTCCCAGGAGCGGCCGATGCCTTGGCGAAAGTTGAAATCGAGCAGCGGGTACGATTTTTCAATCGCGTTTGGTAGGCCGCTGAAGCCGACTTCGGCAATACGATCGCCGAAGATGTTGAATAGCAGCGCGACGTTGGTGCGCGACGTCGGTGCGTCATAGCCGAGCGTGGCGTTGGCGACGTACTTCGACTGGCCTTGCAACCGGCGCGATTCGCCGTTGTTCAACTGAGCCTGGGATTTGATCAGCGAGGCGTTGCCCGATACATAGAAGTGCGTCAGCACCGGTGCGATGGTACGCAGCCCGCCGAAGTCATAGCGGCCATCGAATTCGACGCCGTAATCATAGGCGGAGCGTGCATTCGAGAACGAGCGCACTGCATCGCCGCCGGAGGTGCTGCCGATGTTGAATTCAATTGGGTTTTTGATGTCCTTGTAGAACAACGCAACCGAGCCCGTCGTGTTGCTACTCCAGTAGTGCTCGTAACGTAAGTCGTAGTTGGTCAGCTTCGCCGAACGCAGATTGGGATTCCCGGATGTGAGGAAGCGGGTGTCCGGATCTAGGAATTCGACGGGTGTCAGCTCGCGAAACTGAGGGCGATTGACAGATTGCGAGACGCCGATACGCAGTTGCTGCTGGTTACTGATAAACCAAGTTGCGTTCAGCGACGGCAGAATGTCGGTATCGTCGAGGTTCGAGTTCAGAGTCGCGCCGAGGTTGGGGTTTCCAGTTAGAACATCGATTTTGGAGTTTTCGAGGCGTGCGCCGGCCTGCACTTCAAATGTCGAGCCTGAGAAGATATCGGCGAGCGCATAGACCGCATTGATGTCGTGGCTGCCTGTGTAGATGTTGGCGTTACCGCCCTGGGCGATTAACGAGTTCACTTCAATTAAGTCGAAGCCGCCGGGGCCGAAGAACAGCGGGATCAAAATGCTTTCCGGTGACGGTGCTAAGCGCGCGGCCTGGAACAAGTCGCTGCGCTGACCCGCAAACGACTGATAACCCAGACGTACCGATGAGAAATCACGATCACGGCGCGTAGCGCGGAAGCCGAATTTGAAGCTGCCGCTGAAGTTATCGTTCAGCGTTACCGGCAGTGAGAAGTCAACGCCGCCATCAAGGGTTTTATCGCTAAGGTATTCGAAGGTCCGACGCGGTTCTACGCCTTCATTGGCCGGGCCGAGCGCAAGCGCATACGGCGCGTCATTTTGGCCGCTTTGCAACGCGCGCACGTATTGATAGGTGCGGCGATCCAGGACATCGCGATCGGCTGTCGAATAGCCGAATTGCCATTTGATGCCGAGGTTGCCGAGCGAGTCGATACGATTTTTGCCGGTGAGCTGATTGCTCAACAGCTGGCTTTCAACGTAGTCCAGCGTCACGCGCTGCTGGTCGAGCACGTTTTCGAAGTCTTGACCGCGGCCAAAGAACGCGCCTTTTTCGGTCTGGCGAGAGAGTAGGGTGACGAGCTGTACGCTGTTTTGCTTGTCGAATGCGTAGCCAATCGCGCTGCTCGCGCCGGTTTCGAACTTCTGCTCAGAACGCTGCAGCAGTTCGCGATCACGGGAGGCAACGGCGTTCCCATCAACGCTTTGGAAGTCGTTGCGCAGCTCGCTGCGGAAGCGGAAATCAGTGTCGTAAAGCCCAGAGATCTGGAAGCCGAGCTTCTGGCTGCCGCCGAGACTGAAGACATCGCCGTACGACAGCGAGCCGCCGAAATCGACCGGTGCATCGTCGATACGGCGCAGATCGAATAGATCAGGCAGCGACTGTAGCAGCAGCCCGCGCTGCGACTGCGGCAGCGAGTTAAATGCCACGTTGCCGCCGTTGGTGATCCCGTTGTAAGTAGACGGCAGCGCACGCTGACCGCCATCGAAGCCGAGGTAGTCGCTTTCTGAGCCGCGGTAAGTCAGCACCGGCGAGAATGTCGTCTGTGTGTTCCCGCCCACTTTTAGCTGGACTGAGCCGGTACGGTAATCCGGTAGCGGTCGGGTTTCGATCAACGCAACGCCGCCGGAGAATTCGGCCGGAAGATCGGCGCTATAGGTTTTTTGTACCGTTAAGCCGCCGATGAATTCACTCGGAAAAACGTCGGCGGAGACGACGCGGCGGCTCGGGTTGAAGCTCGGGATTTCGGCGCCGTTGACCAATGTTGTTGAATAGCGGTCGCCCAGACCGCGGACGACCACGACGCCATCCTGCACGCTCAGGCCGGTAACGCGCTTCAGCGACTCGCTGGCGTTGCTGTCGCCCGCTGCAGCAATTTCCTCCGCCGTGACCGCGTCGACGACCGACGTGGCCAGGCGCTCTTTCTGTGCCGTCGAACTGCGCTTATAGCGACCTTTGACAGTTACCCCGTCGAGCGTAACCGGGCTTTTGTCGGAGGTTTTTGTCGCGGTAGCAACCAGACTGATCGATAGTGATTGCGTGAGCAGCGGTGACACGTGCACGTGTTCTAGCGTTTGCGGCGTGCTGCCGCTGGCGGTAACGGTTAGCGCGTAATCGCCGCGTGGTAGCGGCAGCGAGAAGGCGCCGTCGGCAGCTGTGGTTACCGAGGTGCCGGCGTCTGCAACGGCGATAGTCGCACCGCTGATCGGTGCACCACTTGCGTTCGTGACGATGCCGGAAACGTTGATGCGCTCGGGATTTGTGACGGCGTAGATGTCATGTTCGACACGCGGCTCGCCAACGTTTTCCGGCAGCGTAAACAAAATTTCGGTAGCTTGGTCGTCGCCGATGCGGAATTCAGTGAATCCGATCATCGCTCCGGCGCGATTCAATACCGCACGATGTAAGCCAGGTGTCGCGGAGAATCGCAGCGCACCGTTTTGATCGGTGTTGCCGACTGGAGCGCCATCAACAATAACGGCGACGTCGGCAACACCTTCGGAATTCTTTTCTACCGCGATGATTACGCTGCGCGCCGTGATCGGGGCAGCTTGAATTTGCGTAACGAATGCGGCGGCCACGATTGACGCGGCGATGCTGGCACGGCCCATAGCTAGTGTTTTCCCCAATGCATAGACAAATTGCTGAAGCGCCAGCAATTGCAATAAGGGAACCGTAAGGTACGAACATTGCTGTTTTATTTAGTTTTCTTTACAGGCCCTGTCACGTTGGCGCATTGTGAATTTTCATTGAAAAATTATTAACAATAAAATCAAATGATTGTATTCATTTTCGCCGAATCGAAAGACAGTGCTAACCAGCGCGGCGACGGCGGTAAAATGGAACCCTTGACGGCGTTCGGCGCCTGCCTCGCCGTACAAACACGATGGAATTGCACCGGCCAGCCGTGCCGCGGATTTACCATCCGCGCCCATTGGGGACGCCTCCGTTCCTGGCGCTGCAGCTCCCGGGGTGAATTTTTGACACATGACACTAGAATCGCGTCTGCGTGAAAGCGCGCTAGGCGTAAGGGCTACGCGCCGACAATGGCGGGATGAATCGGCGGTTCAGGCGCTTTGAAAGCACATAAAACAGTCTAGCGCTCGTTTAAAGGTCCGGTTATGCAGCCGGTGATCAGGCGCTATGACGACCAGGCTGACGATACCGGAAATGCCTGAAGACTCTCGGCGAGCACTTAATGTCGTAATTTTTGAGCGACATCCAAATGTAAACGGCGGAAAACGCGCCAGTCGGCTTGTGGGTATCGTGCGTCAATGGCGTCCCGTTAAACACCGGCCCCGAGAGGACAATAGAGGCGTCGCTTTACAACTGCGTCGGATTCGGCGCGTCGCCGTAAACTTGCTTCGGATCAAACATTTTCTCGCTTTCTTCGAACTGCAGCGTGTGCGTACCACTGCCGACTGGTACCGAGCGATAAAAGCAGGAGCGATAGCCGACGTGGCAGCTGGCATCGCCGGGGATTTCGACCCGCAACCAGATCGCGTCTTGATCGTCGTCGATGCGCAGCTCGACAATTTTTTGCACGAGGCCGCTGGTGGCGCCTTTGTGCCACAGCACTTTGCGCGAGCGAGACCAGTAATGCGCTTCGCCGGTAGCGATTGTGCGTTTCAGCGCTTCCTCATTCATATAGCCGAGCATCAACACTTCGCCACTGCCGGCCGCCGTGGTCACGCAGGGGATTAGCCCGTGCTCATCGAATTTCGGGGCGAGTTCAGTGCCTTCTTCGACCTGTTCGATCGTGACGCGGGGCAAAAAACGGACATCGTCGGTGCTGGAGGCGTTGGCTGAGCTCATGGCGCTTGGAACCGGAAAAACGAAACGGACGCTGATTATACCGGCTGGCGCGCTTAGTCTCGTGCCGTTGGGCGACACCGAGCGATGGCGCCCTTCATCACACCCTCGTAAGCCCGGACATCGACCGCGGTGCGCGGTAACGCGGCGCTGACTTGCTGTGCCAGGTGCTCGGCGATGCATTCCACCGTAGTGTCGGTGTCGAGTAGCTCACAAAAAACATCGGGTAATTCGATTTCAAAACGACCTTCCGCCGCGGTGTATTCGAAGCGCCGCCGACCATCGCGATGGCTGACTTGGTCTGCCCGCGTGCCGAGGTAGATATCGCGCCAACGCGCAGCCTGCTGCGCCTCAAGCGCGCTATTCCGAACCCCGTCAACGCGAATTTCTAACCGCGAGCGGTGCCCATGCGCGATACGCTGGCACTGGCCGTTATGTTTCTTCAGGCCGTGTGTGTAGTGATAGTAGGCGCCGCTAATTACTTCATTGCGCAGGTTAATGCGTACCGCTGAAACGTTGGCCGGAACCGCGGCCGCCAATATTGGCTGGAGATGTATCGCAAGACTTTCGGCGGTGATTACATCGGTGTCGAGCAGGCTCAGCGCCTGCGGCGGCGAACGATGTTGAATTGCGCCCGCAGCCGGTCCGCTGAATGCCAGTTCGATGTAATCCGCCCCGCGCTGCAGACGCAAGCCTGCGGCACGCAAAGGCACGAGTAGGCTGTGATCGACGCTGTGATCGATTGCCCGCTTCAATTGCTTTTTGACATCGCCGAAGTCCAGCACCATCGATTGCGGGTCGAGTTCACCTTCAAGTTCGATATCGACGATCCAGCTTTCGCCGACCAAGCCACGGGCGGCGTCGAGGTAGGCGCAGTCGATGACGGTGAGTTGTTCTACAAAGAGACAGGACATGGCGGGCACTGGGCGGGGCGGCCGCTAGTTTACCGTCGGCTCAGGCCTGCCGGTTGTCGGTACGGCGCTCGGCTTGCCGCGGCAATGCCAAGACCAATACAAGCGACGTTGATGAAGACCCCAAAAAGTGGCGGGGCTTTGCGCCGTGTTTGCCCAAGATTGTCAATTTTAGACTTAAAGCGGTGCAGGTAATTTTACAAATATCGATTTAAAAATAGGCTTGCCTAGGTGCTGGGCAGGACACTAAGTCAGTTTGTAAGGGCGTCAAAATGTAATAAAAATTGTATTAATATCAGATAGATGAACAATGTCTTACGCCCTGTAAGCTGGCATGTAAATTCCTTGTTAATGCCTGCGGATGGTTTCTGAAACGGCTGTCGAAAAGTAAATTTAAGTCTCCGGCCAGAAATCCCCGCGCACTAATAAGTAATCAGATTTCGCTATGAACTAAGGGAGAATTCATAATGGCAAATTGGAACACGCTATTCGGCCGCGCGAGCGGCTTTTCGCTGGCGTCGAGCATCGCAGCACTTTGCGTTGCCGCGGCAGCAGGGGCTGCGCCGGTGTCTCAGGATGCAGCGGCGACGGTTGTTGCCCCGGTGCGGATTCAGCACACGGCTGATTGGTACAAGCAGCAGCATGCGGCGGTGCCGTTGGCGCGCACGCAGACCTCGCAGGGCTCGGGCAACCTGACCTATCACAACGGTCCGGTGATGTTGTCGAACAATACCTACGCGATTTACTGGGCACCATCTGGCCACGCGATCAGCAGCAGCTACCAGACGCTGATCAACCGTTACTTCACGGATGTTGGCGGCACCAGCTTCTTCAACATCGCCACGCAGTACTACCAGAACCCGGGCCCGGCTTATCCGGCGAATGCGTCGATTTTCGTCGGTTCGTATGTCGATACCACGGCCTACCCGCACGCCGGCACGGCAGCTTCGCCGCTGACGGACGCGGACATTCAGAACGCGGTGCGTCGCGCCATTGCGGCCCGTGGCTGGCCGGTAGGGCAGAACAATCTGTACTTTGTGTTCACCGCCCAAGGCGTTGAAAGCTGCGCCGATGCCAACAACTGCACGCCGGGCACTGCGCACCCTGCCTTCTGCGCCTACCACGGCAACGAAACGGTGAACAGCGGCACGGTTGCTTACGCCAACATGCCGTATGGCGAGACCTGGGCGACCAGCTGCCGCAGCTTCACGAAGTCGCCGAACGGCAACATCGCAGCGGACAACGAAATCTCGACGGTTTCCCACGAGCATTTCGAAGCGGTCACGGACGTGCTGGCAACCACCGGCCCGAACGCGTGGTACGACGCCGCTGGCTTTGAAATCGGCGACAAGTGCGGCTACCAGTACGGCACGATTTCGTCGACCGGCTCCAACGTCACGCTGCACGGAGACCCCTACATCGTCCAGCAGGAATACAGCAACGCTGCGCGTAACTGCGTGCTGAGCCGTTAATCCCGCTGCGCAAGCAGGAATTGTTTAACCGAGGGCCGCTCTGCGATTTTCGCAGGGCGGCTTTTTCGTTTATCGCGTAAACGCGACAAAACTAAGGCTGGGGGCGCGAGGCGAGGCGGCGCGATGGTTTAGAATCGCGGCCCGTCTTGTAAATGTTTGCGGCGTCCAAAATCATGCCAGTCGTTACCCGTTTCGCACCCAGCCCTACCGGCTATTTGCACATTGGCGGCGCACGCACCGCGCTGTTTTCCTATCTCTACGCCAAGCGCCACAACGGTAAGTACTTGCTGCGGATCGAGGATACCGATCTCGAACGCTCGACTGACGCCGCGGTTAAAGCCATTTTTGAGGGCCTAGACTGGCTCGGTATTCCGTCGGACATCGAACCGGTGTTTCAGACCCAGCGTTTCGACCGCTATAAAGCGGTGATCGAACAAATGTTGGAGGACGGCACGGCCTACCACTGCTATTGCAGCAGGGAAGAGCTTGACGCGATGCGTGCCGAGCAGCAGGCGCGCAAGGAAAAACCCCGCTACGACGGCCGCTGGCGGCCCGAGTCGGGCAAGCTGCTGCCGGAGCGTCCGGCCGGCGTGGCGCCGGTGGTGCGCTTCAAAAATCCGCTGCAAGGCGAAGTCGTGATCAATGATTTGATCAAAGGCCGCATCGTCTTCGCGAACGAAGAGTTGGACGACTTAATCATCGCCCGCGGTGACGGCACGCCGACGTATAACTTCTGCGTTGTCGTCGACGATTGGGACATGGGCGTGACGCACGTCGTACGTGGCGACGATCACGTCAACAACACGCCGCGCCAGATCAATATCCTCAAAGCGCTCGGCGCGACATTGCCGGAATACGCGCACGTTTCGATGATTTTGGGCGGCGACGGCCAGAAGCTGTCGAAGCGCCACGGTGCGCTTGGCGTCATGGAATACCGCGCGATGGGCTTTTTGCCGGAAGCGCTGCTGAATTATTTGGTCCGGCTCGGCTGGTCGCACGGCGACCAAGAGCTGTTCACGCGCGAAGAAATGATGACGAAGTTTGACTTCGATCACGTTTCGGCCAGCCCGGCGCGCTTCGATATGGAAAAAGCCTGGTGGGTCAATCACCAGTATCTGAAGTCGGTAGACCCGCTGCTGGTGGTCGCGGAATTCGATTGGCACTTGCGCCGCATCGGCGTCGAGCCAGAAAACGGCCCAGCGTTGACGGCCGTGATCGAGCAACAGCGCGAGCGTTGCCGGTCGCTCGTCGAGATGGCCGAGAAGTCAAAGTTCTTATTCGCTGATTTGGATGGCTACAACGAGAAAGACGCGGCCAAGCATTTCAATGCTGACTCCGCCGTGCTGCTCAACGAATTGCGGGCCCAGCTTGAGGCGCTACCGGAATGGACGGCGCCAGCGCTGCATGTTGCCGTCAACGGCTTTGCTGAAGGTAAGGGTTTGGGCCTGGGCAAGATTGCGCAGCCGATACGCGTTGCCGTGGTCGGCATGGCGATTTCGCCGCCGATCGACCAAACCTTGTTCCTGCTCGGGCGTAACCGAACGCTAGCGCGGCTGGCAGCCGCCGTCGCATTCGTTGGTCAATAAAAAACGCTAGCGCAACACTGGAATTTCAGAACATGTCGATACAAATTACTTTCCCCGACGGCAACGTCAAATCTTTCGAGCAGGCGCCGACCGGCCTTGAAATCGCCACCGGCATTTCGCCGGGGCTGGCGAAGAAGGCGGTGGTGGTTAAGGTCAACGGCGATCTGTGGGATTTATCGCGGCCGATTGACCGCGACGCCAAATTCGAGATTGTCACCCGCGATAAACCGGAAGCGCTGGAGGTGATCCGCCACGACGCTGCGCATGTACTGGCGCAGGCGGTGCAGGAGCTATTTCCGGGCACCCAGATCACGTTTGGCCCGTCCACTGACGTCGGGTTCTACTACGATTTCGCCCGCGCCGAGCCGTTCACCGAGGCGGATCTCGAAACCATCGAGCAGCGCATGCGCAATATTGTTAAGCGCGATCTGCCGATTGTGCGTGAAGTGTGGTCGCACGATGACGCGGTGAAACATTTCGAAAAAGCGGGTGAAAGCTTTAAAGCCGAATGGATACGCGAAGGCATCCAGGCCGATGAAACGCTGACCATCTATAAACAGGGCGACGCCTGGCTGGATATGTGCCTAGGCCCGCATCTGCCGTCGACCGGCCGCGTCGGCACCGCGTTCAAGTTAACCCGCGTTGGCGGCGCCTACTGGCGCGGCGATGCTAACAACGCCCAGCTACAGCGCATTTATGGTCTGGCGTTCGCGAACGATGACGACCTCAAAGCGCATTTGAAGATGGTCGAAGAGGCCGAGAAGCGCGACCACCGCAAGCTCGCCAAGCAGCTCGATCTGTTCCATCAGCAGGAAGAAGCGCCGGGCATGGTGTTCTGGCATCCGAAAGGCTGGGCGATCTGGCAGGCGGTTGAGCAGTACGTGCGCAAGGTTTACAAGAAGAGCGGCTACAAAGAAGTACGTGGCCCGCAGATCATGGACGTCAGCCTGTGGAAGAAATCCGGGCACTGGGATAACTACCAGGACAACATGTTCTTCACCGAATCGGAAAAGCGCACCTACGCAATCAAGCCGATGAACTGCCCCGGCCACGTGCAGATTTACAACGCCGGCTTGCACAGCTATCGCGATCTGCCGATCCGCTATGCCGAGTTCGGCGGCTGCCACCGCAACGAGCCGAGCGGCGCGCTGCACGGCATCATGCGGGTGCGCGCGTTTACCCAAGACGACGGCCATATCTTCTGCACCGAGGCGCAGATCGAATCGGAAGTGACCGCGTTCCACCAGCAGGCGATGCAGGTATACGCCGACTTCGGCTTTACCAACCTCGACATCAAGCTTGCGCTGCGGCCGGAGAAGCGCTTGGGCGACGACGCCACCTGGGACCGCGCCGAAGACGCGTTACGCGCGGCACTGCGCGCCGCCGGTGTGGATAGTTGGACCGAGCTGGCGGGCGAGGGCGCGTTCTACGGCCCGAAAATCGAGTATCACCTAAAAGATTCGATCGGTCGCGCTTGGCAGGTCGGCACCATGCAAGTTGATTTCATGATGCCGGAGCGACTCGACGCGCATTACATCGACGAACACTCACAACGCCAGCGGCCGGTGATGCTGCACCGCGCGATTGTTGGTTCGATGGAGCGCTTCATCGGCATTTTGATTGAGCACCATGCGGGTGCGCTGCCGTATTGGCTGGCGCCGGTGCAGGTGGTGGTGGCGCCGATCGTCTCCGACGCCGATGGTTATTCCGATGAAGTCGCCGCTGCACTATCGACCGCTGGCGTGCGGGTTGAAACCGATCTGCGGAATGAGAAGATCAACTACAAGATTCGCGAGCACAGCCTACAAAAAGTGCCGGTGATTGTGGTTGTTGGGCGCAAAGAGGCTGAGGAAAAAACCGTGACCTTGCGCCGGCTCGGAACTGAGCGTCAGGAAACCATGTCACTAGCCGACGCGATCACGCAGCTGACGGTGCAATAGTTGGTTGCGTGAACCCGCGTCCCGTTCGTTACCGCTTTCAGGGAAGTTGCGCGATGTGCAATGTGCGGCGCCGGCTGCGGCCGGGCGTCTTTTCGTCAGGGAGAAGTCAATGCAATTTCAGTTTCGGTCCTTTATCGGACCGCGTTCTGCGCTGGCCGCTTGCGGCTTGGCATTCGCCGTGCTGACCGGCTGCGCTACGCCAGCGTCTACTGACACTACGGCCGCTGCTGCGGTGAACGTACCGGTGCCGCCGGTGGCGGCGCGTAAGCCGTATGAAGTGGCGTCGGTTAACGGTAATCGCTCCGATCCGTACTATTGGCTGCGTGATGACACCCGCCAGTCAAAGGAAGTGCTCGACTACCTTAACGCTGAAAATGCCTACCGTGACGCGGTGCTTGCGCCGGTCGCGCCGCTGCAGAAAAAAATTTTCGAGGAACTGACGGCGCGCGTTCCGCAGGACGACGCTACGGTGCCGGTTTACGAACACGGCTACTGGTATTACGAGCGCTTCGAGCCAGGCCAGGAACACCCGGTTTATGCGCGGCGTAAAGGCCGGCGCGATGCGGTCGAGCAAGTACTACTCGACGGTAACGCGATGGCCCTCGGCCACCCGTTTTTTCAGATCGGCTACACCGAAGGCAGTCCGAACGGGAAGCTGCTCGCGTACGCCGAAGACTTGATCGGACGGCGTCAGTACACGCTGAAAGTAAAGAACCTCGAGACCGGTGAATTCCTGAAAGACACCGTTGCCGATATCGAGCCCGGTTTTGTCTGGGCGGGTGATAACAAAACCATTCTGTACATCGAAAAAGATCCGGTCACGTTGTTGTCGGTACGTGTACGCCGGCACCGGCTCGGCACTGACGCTAAGCAAGACGAGATCGTTTACGAGGAAAAAGACCATAGCTATTTCATGGGGCTGAGCCGCAGCAAATCCGAGAAATATCTGTTCATCTCGCTGCACAGCACCTTGCAAAGCGAGTGGTTATACGCCGATACCAACGACGCCAAGCTGCGCTTCAAGCCGGTGGTGCCGCGTGAGCCCAACTTGTTGTACGAGGCAGACCATTTCGGCGACGAGTTCATCATTCGCACCAATTGGCAGGCGCCGAATTTCCGCATCGTCCGGGCGCCGGTTGCGCGCAGTGGTGATAAACGAGCTTGGCGTGACGTCGTTGCCGGGCGCGATAACGCGTTCATCCAATCGTTTGCGATCTACAAGGATTTTCTCGGGATCAACGAGCGCGTAGACGGCCTTTTGAAACTGCGTGTGCATCCGTGGCGGTCGGGCGTATCGTCGGCGAAAGATTTTGTGTTGGAAACCACCGAGCCGACGTACACGATGGCCTTGGTCGACACGCCAGGGCTCACCGGCGAGAACGGTGCCCAGCGCCTGCGCTATGTCTACAGTTCGTTGACGACGCCGCGCACCACGTTCGACTACGACCTGAAAGCTGATAAAAACGAAGAACTGAAGCGCGAGAAGATTCCAGGCACGTTTGATTCGGCGAATTACACGTCCGAGTTCCTACAAGTTGCCGCGCGTGACGGCACTAAAATTCCAGTGTCGGTGGTGTATCGCAAAGGGACGAAGCGTGATGGCAGCGCGCCGCTATTCCAATACGGCTATGGCTCTTATGGGAATTCCGCCGATCCGTTTTTCCGCGCCTCGTGGCTGAGCTTGTTGGATCGCGGCTTTGTTGTGGCGATCGCGCATATCCGCGGCGGGCAGGAACTCGGCCGTGCGTGGTACGAGGACGGCAAGCTGCTGAAGAAGAAAAACACGTTCACGGATTTCATCGACGTCACCGAATACTTAACGGCAAATCAGTACGCCGCGCGCGATAAAGTCTTTGCTTATGGCCGCAGCGCCGGCGGCTTATTGATGGGCGCGATCGCCAACATCGCGCCGCAGGATTATCGCGGCATCATCACCGAAGTGCCGTTTGTCGATGTTGTGACGACCATGCTTGACGAAAGCATCCCGCTGACGACAAACGAATTCGACGAATGGGGCAATCCAAAACAGAAGGCCTACTACGACTACATCCGTTCGTACTCGCCATACGATAACGTCCAGGCCCAGAACTACCCCGCGCTGTTCGTTGCCACCGGGCTTTGGGATTCGCAAGTGCAGTATTTTGAGCCGGCCAAATGGGTGGCAAAGCTGCGTGCAATGAAAACCGATAAAAACCCGTTAGTGTTCAGCATCGACATGATGGCCGGACACGGCGGCAAGCCGGGCCGCTTCCAGCGCTACGAGGATACGGCGCTGCAATATGCGTTCATGTTCGGCCAACTCGGAATTACCGAGTGAAGCGCCTGTTGCTTGTCGTGCTGAGTTTTGTATCGGTGGCAATATCGGCCGCCGAGCCGGGCGCGCCGTATGAACTGCGGGGCGACTGGCAACAAGGCAGTGTGCTGATCGGCACGACCACGCCGGGCGCACACGTTAAGTTCAACGGCCGCGTGTTGAAAGTCTCGGCGGAAGGATTGTTCGTGTTTGGGCTCGATCGCGACGAAAAAGCCGACGCTGAACTCGCCGTTGCGCTGCCCGGCGGTAAAGAAGTGGCCGAACACCACACCGTTGCCCCGCGCGATTGGGATGTACAACCGATAAACGGCCTACCGCCCAAACTGGTGAACCCGCCGCCAGCGGCTGCGGCACGGATCAAAACCGAGGGCGCAAAAATCGCCGCTGCAAAGCAGCGCGATACCGATCGCAGCGACTTCAATACGCCGTTCATTTGGCCAGCGCATGGGCGTATCTCCGGCGTGTTTGGCAGCCAGCGCATTCTCAACGGCGAGCCGAAGACCCCGCACTATGGGGTTGATGTCGCGGTGCCGATCGGCACGCCGATACTGGCGCCAGCCGGCGGCGTGGTCAGCCTCGCCGAGCGCAATCTTTATTTCACCGGCGGCACGGTGATCATCGACCACGGCCACGGCCTGCAATCGATCCTCGTGCATTTATCAAAAGTGCTGGTAAAGCCGGGCGATGCTGTTAAGCAAGGTCAGCTTGTCGCTGAATCGGGCATGACCGGCCGAGCAACCGGCCCTCACTTGCACTGGGGCTTGTATTGGTTCAGCGAGCATGTTGACGCGCAAAAATTCACCGGCCCGATGACGGCGCCGTAATTCACTTCAATACCGGATCGACGATGACCGAAATCCCTGCTTGCCCGCTGTGTGCGATGGAGAACACCTACCAGGACGGCGACAACTACATTTGCCCGGACTGCGCGCACGAGTGGCCGGCGGTGGCGGTAAAAGCCGAGGATGACGATGGCGAGCGCGTCGTCAAAGACGCAAACGGCAACGTATTGGCGGATGGCGACTCGGTAATCCTGATCAAAGACCTGAAAGTAAAAGGCTCGTCGATCACCTTGAAAGGCGGCACCAAGGTCAAGAGTATTCGTCTCGCTTCGGGCGATCACGAAGTCGATTGCCGCATCGACGGTACCAGTTTCATGTTGAAAGCGGCCTACCTGAAAAAAGCCTGAGCGTGCACTGATTCAGCGCGGCGGCTGCGGCGTTGCTGCATTGATTAGCAACGCCGCGATGTCAGGCAGTGACGCCAACGGTGAGCGCTCGCTTTCATAGGTTTGGCTGGCGGCATAGGCGCCTTCAAGCAACAACGCGAGACCGTCGGCAAGCTGTGCTGGGTTTGCCGCATGCGCAGCGCTCGCCAGCGCGTTAAAGCGCTCGATCAGTTCAGCTTTATTTTTGGCCACGAACTGCCGCGCGGCGTGGCCGCGGTCTGGAAACTCAGCGGTGATGTTGACGAACGGACAGCCGCGGTAGGTCGGCCGCCGCGCGCGCAGGGCAACGTCGGCGAAGATCTGCCATAACTGCTGTTGGGGTGCGCCAGGATGTTTCGCGATGCTGGCATCGATGTACGCCCAGAAATCGTCGTCGCGGCGTGCGAGATAGTGCAGCAGTAAATCGTCTTTCGATTGAAACTGCCGGTATAGCGACATCTTATTCACGCCAGCGCGTTTGACCACCGCGTCGATTCCGACGGCGCGCGCGCCTTCCTGATAAAAAAGTACGTCAACAGCGTCCAAAATCTGCGCCTGTGCGGCGGCGCCCTGCGTGATCTTGCGCGGCGTCTTGGCAGCGGCAGCTTTTGTGTTCGGCACGATCATCTCCTGTATACAGTTGACACGTTACCGCTCGGTACTTACGCTTGCAACAAATGTTACCGATCGGTAACGTTATTGTTCTGAAATCGCCCAGGGGGCGTTATGACACGCATCGCAGCGCGGCTAGAGCGAGTATTACGGCGCCGGTTTCACTATGCTTGGATCGTCGTCGCATTGGCGTTCCTCATTATGTTGGTGACCGCTGGCACGCGTGCAACGCCCAGCATCATGATGGTGCCGTTGGAGAATACGTTTGGCTGGAGTCGCGGTGCGATCTCGCTGGCGTTATCAATCAATCTGGCGTTATTTGGATTGATGGGGCCATTCGCAGCCGCAGCGATGGTGCGCTTTGGCCTGCGCCGCACGGTGCTTATCGCGCTGACAATATTGGCTATCGCGGTGGGGCTTTCCAGTTTGATGCAACACAGTTGGCAGCTGTGGCTGTTATGGGGGCTGATCGTTGGCTGCGCCACCGGCGCAACGTCGATGACGCTCGGCGCGACAATCGTCAGCCGCTGGTTTAAAGAACGACGTGGGCTGGCCATGGGCGTGTTAACGGCAAGCACCGCCACTGGGCAACTGGTTTTTTTGCCGTTGTTAGCCAGTATTGTCGAGCACTACGGCTGGCGCCTTGTCGTGCTGATCGTCGCGGGTGCAATCGCCGTTATCCTGCCGTTGGTTTACGTGTTTCTGTCCGAGCGGCCGGATACCTTGGATTTAAGGCCTTACGGCGAGCCGGAAGATGCGCCGCGCCAACCCAGCGAGCCGCCCGGAAATCCGATCAAAATCGCATTTTCAGCGTTGACGCAGGCCGCGCGCGAACGCGATTTCTGGCTGCTGTTCTTCAGTTTCTTCATCTGTGGCGCCAGCACCAACGGCTATATCGGCACGCATTTCATCGCAATGTGCGGTGACTATGGCCTGAACCCGGTAAAGGGCGCCGGTATTTTGGCCGCGATGGGCGCCTTGGACTTAATCGGTACAACGTCGTCCGGCTGGTTGTCGGACCGTTTCAACAACCGTGTTCTGTTGTTTTGGTACTACGGCCTGCGTGGCTTAGCGCTGCTTTATCTGCCGTACGCGTTTGACTTGGTTTACTTCGGATTGCCCATTTTCGCATTGTTTTACGGTTTGGATTGGATCGCCACAGTGCCGCCGACTGTGCGCCTAACGAACGACCTCTTTGGGAGCCGAAATGCGCCCGTGGTGTTCGGCTGGATCGTCGCCGGACACCAGCTAGGGGCCGCTTTTGCCGCGTTGGTCGCCGGGGTGTTGCGGAACAGTATGGGCAGTTATACGTTGACCACGATGGCTGCAGGCGGGCTTTGCATAGTCGCCGCGCTCATGGTGCTCAGGATCAATCCACGCGAACAACGCAGCGGCTTGCCGCAGGCGACGTAATTACGCATTCCGCATCGGCTTATTACGCCGTACGCGCGGACGGTCCCGTCAGCCTTTATGCGCGATGAACTAGGACCCTTGCGGCTTGATGGGAATCAGGATGGGCAGCAGCGGTAACTCAAGAATTCCGAGTGTACTGCCGCTATGCCGTAAATAAGGCCCGCAGGTTAATACGTGAAAACACGGTAGGACTGCGGCCGCCACTCGTTCAGGAAGAAAGGTGAGTCCCGTGAAGATGAGTTTTTTTCGCAGGTTTCGTCAGCCCGCAGGCTCGGTAGCGCCCCGGTCTAAGCGTTCGTTCGATGCCGTACTCCGAAGCTTTTCGATTCGGGCGCGATTGCTGGCCTTAGGCGTGGTCGCGTTGACCATCACCGCCGTTTCGCTCGGCCTCTATTTTGTCCAGATCAATCGTAGCGTCACCAACGCCGGTCTCGAAGTACAGGGCGTGGATCTGGCACAGGAACTGATTCGCGCAGTGCAGCTGACGCAAGAGCATCGCGGGATCTCAGCCCGCCTGACCAGCGGCGATGACTCAACGGCCGACGCTCGCATCGCAAAACAGGCCGAGATCAATACGGCGTTTGCGGACGTCAGCAAAACGCTCGGCGACTCCGATACTGCGATCCTCGAACAATGGAACGCGGTTGCCGCCGGTTGGCAAACCGTGCAAGAGCAGTTCACTGGTTCGGTGCCATCCCCGGCGGCGAGTTTCAAACGCCATACCGATCTAGTGATGCAAATGCTTGCGGTGCTGGATTCGGTTGTTGATCGCTACGGCTTGAGCATCGATGGCGGTGCTGATCGTCAGCATTTGATCAATGCCGTGGTTCGGCACTTGCCGACGCAGATTGAGCACCTGGGCCAAGCGCGCGGCGTCGGGTCAAAGATATTGACGCAGCACACCGCGTCAAACGTCGACCGTACTGCTTTAGGCGCGGCATTGGCGCAGGCGCAGGATGAAGGCGCGAAAGTAATGGCCGAGTTGTCGAAGGCTTTCGACGCCGATCCCGAGCTCAAACCGGCCTTGGACGCAGCCCAACAGCAAGCACAGATGTCGATGTTGGAAGCGTTTGGCGTGGCTCGGAATCAGTTGCTCTTGGTCGAGGCGCCGGAGTATCCGCCGGAGCAATATTTCGAAGTCTTTTCCAAAGCAGTCGATGATCAAGTCGAACTCAGTCGTTTGACCTTGGTGCAGTTGCGCCGCTTGTTGGAGGCGCGCCGCATACAGCTGGCGGCCGGGGCCGCCGCGCTAGGATTCGGCGCGTTGATCGGCGCGCTGATTATTGTCGGCTTTGGCTTCCTCGTTGCCCGCAGCATTTCGAAAGCCTTGACGCACGCACAAGACGTTTGCCGGGCTGTCGCTCGCGGCGATCTAAGTACGCAAGTCGACGAAACCGGCAACGACGAAATCAGCAATGTGATGGTGGCAATGGCGTCGATGTCTGGTGTCCTACGGCGCTTCAGCGAGGCGCTGTCGGAAATTGGCATGCACCACCAGGAAGGTGAGATTAGCTACCGCATCCAGGCTCAGGAATTTCCAGGCAGCTTCGCTGAAATCGCAACCGGCATCAATGAGCTTGCGCGTTCGCATATCGCGGTGAATCAGCGCGTCGTTGACGTCGCCCGGCGCTACGCCGTTGGCGATTTATCGGTTGACATGGATCGACTGCCGAAAGAACAGGCGCTGCTGACTGAGGCAATGGATACTGTCAAAAAGAATCTCACCGGCATCAGCACCGAAATTAATATGCTGGTTGCTGGCGCAGTGCGCGGTGATTTTAGCCGCCGTGGCAATGTAGAGGCGTTCGAGTTCGATTTCCGCGATATCGTCGCCAGCATGAATCAGCTGATGGAAGTCAGCGAAATAGGCTTGCGCGACGCGGCGCGGGTATTCGCGGCGCTGGCCGAAGGCGATCTCACGCAGAAAATTGAGAATAACTACGAAGGCTTATTCCTAGAACTACGGAACTCCGCCAACCTCACGACTGAGAATCTCGAAGATTTGGTGGGCCAAATCAAATCTAGTACCGATATGGTCTACGTTGCAGCGCGCGAAATCGCGTCCGGCAACTCGAATCTTTCGACGCGCACTGAACAGCAAGCGGCGAATATCGAGGAAGCTGCAGCGTCGATCGAGGAATTGACCAGCACCGTGCGGCAGAGCGCGGACAATGCCCGCACTGCCAACAATTTAGCGGTGACGGCACGCGATACCGCAGTTCGCGGTGGCGCGCTGGTCGATAGCGTCGTTAAGACGATGACCAGCATCGAAGACTCCAGTCGGCGTATTTCTGAAATCATTGGCGTTATCGATAGCATTGCATTCCAGACCAACATCTTGGCTTTGAATGCCGCAGTTGAAGCCGCGCGCGCGGGCGAACAGGGACGTGGTTTTGCAGTGGTTGCGGCCGAGGTGCGTAGCCTCGCACAGCGCTCCGGTACGGCAGCAAAAGAAATCCGCGTACTGATCGGCGATGCCAGCGAAAAAGTCACCGGTGGCGTCAAGGAAGTAAACGCCGCGGGCGCGACGATGAAAGACATTGTGAGCGGTGTGGTCCGTGTTACCGATGTCGCTGGGGAAATTTCCAGCGCCGCACAGGAGCAGAGCCGCGGCATCGAGCAAGTAAATCAGACAATCACGTTTATTGACGAAGCGACACAGCAGAACGCTGCATTGGTCGAAGAGGCGAGCGCCGCCGCACGCAGTTTGGAGGAGCAGGCTGAATCCTTGAGTAAGGCTGTCGCGGTATTTCGAACCAGCCAGATGGGGGGTAAGAAGCCGCGCGTTACTGATACGCGCGCCAACCCGCCTATCCCGATGCGTCGGATCGTGAAGATGAGCGCTTAATTATTAAGTAGCGGGTTGTTGAGGCAGTCCGGCTGGTTCTTCTTGAGCCGCCGGGCTGCGCAAGTTGCGAAGGCGGCAAGTATTTTGCATTTGCCTAATACGACGCCGTGCGCCGACTAAAAAGAAGCGTGCCCCCGCCTCTAATGCGGCGTTGCAGCATAAATATCAGCCGGTCTATATCTCTTTTTTATGATAACAGTAAATTTAAACTAAAGAACATGGTTAATTTCAATCAATAGCGGCAATGCCGCTTACTTAAGTGTTGTTGTAGTCGGCCGCTAGCTTTTAGATCAAACAACTAGAGTTCTAAATTGCGGAGCCGAGCAGCAGCCATCATGAGGTTCAGGAAGAGAATGGAATATGAGTACTGTCATGGATCGAACGTTTCAATCACAGCAGCACCCCGATAGTTCGGCACCGTTACCGGGCAATTCGTTATTTGATGTGGTGCTCCGTAATTTCACGATCCGCACGCGCTTGTTAGCGCTCGGCATTATCGCGCTGGCAATTACCGGCATCTCGCTTGGGCTGTACTTCAATGAGGTCAATACCCGCGTTGTGCGCGCTGGTGCTGAAGTCCAGGGCGCGGGAATATCTGAGCAATTAATCAATATCGTTGGCGTGCTGCACGATCACCGCGGACTCTCCCGTAAAGTTTTGAACGGCGACGAATCGGCAAGCGCAGACCGAAAAGCGAAGGCGGCGGAATTAACGACAGCAATTGAGCAGATTACTCAGCAACTGGACCAAGGCGATCCGGCGATGGTCGCGCATTGGAATACCGTTGCAACCGCGTGGCAAGAATTGGCGGAAAAATTTTCTGGCGAGTTGCCATCGCAGGCGGATAGTTTTAAGCAGCACGCCGATCTCATTCTGCACGTGCTTTCAGTACTTGACGGCACAATTGATCTTTACGGATTGAGCACCGACGGTGGTGCCGATAGCCAACATCTGATCAATGCTGTGCTTCGGCGCCTGCCCGCGCTCGGCGAGGGCTTGGGTAGCGCGCGCGCAGCGGGCTCGAAAATGCTGCTGCAGAAGCAATCGACGCCGGGTGATCACGCGGCCCTCGCGATTGCGCTAGCGCAAATTCGCACTGAGAGTGAGAAAGTCGCGGAAGAGCTAACCAAGGCTTTCGACGCAAACCCGGATTTGAGAACAGAATTGGAGGCCTCGTCGCAGGCCTCACAGACTGCGATAAGAGAAGCGCTCGATATTTCTACTGATCAGTTGCTGATGTCGGAAACATTGGACTACCCGGCTTCGCAGTATTACGATTTATTCTCGAACGTCATGGACGCCCAAGACAATATGGTTCGTGTCGGCTTGGCGTCAGTGCGTGAGCTTTTGAATGCCCGGCAGTCGGCATTAAAGAAGCGCTTCGCTGAACTCGGGGTTGCGACGCTGATCGGCGTGGTGCTTATCATCATTTTAGGATTCTTCATCGCCCGCAGTATTTCCAAGGCATTGGGACACGCCCAGGATGTGTGCCGCGCGGTCTCTGAAGGCAATTTGAATATCCGCGTCGATAAAAGCGGCAAAGACGAGATTAGCAATGTCATGGTTGCGATGTCCTCGATGTCCGGCGTCTTGCAGCATTTCAGCTCGGCGCTCAGCGAGATCGGCACGCGCCATCGCGACGGCGAAATCAGCTATCGCATCCCCGCGCAAGAATTTCCTGGCAGCTACGGCACCATCGCCAGCGGCATCAACGAACTGGCGCATGCACATATTGCCGTTAACCAGCGCGTAGTCGATGTGGCTCGGCATTATGCGATCGGTGATTTAACGGTAGACATGGATCGTCTGCCGAAAGAGCAAGCGGTGTTGACCGAGGCGATGGACACTGTCAAGCGCAATCTCACCGGCATAAGCACCGAGATCCGCGAGATGGTCAGCGCTGCCGCCAGTGGCGATTTTAGCCGCCGTGGCGATGCTACCGCGTTCAAGCATGATTTCCAGACGATCGTGACGGGCATGAACCAGTTGATGGAAGTTAGCGAAGCGGGCCTGAACGACGCTGCCCGTGTGTTTGCCGCACTTGCTGACGGCGACCTCACACAGAAAATAGAAAACAATTACGGCGGCTTGTTCTCGGAATTGCGCGAGTCGGCCAATCGCACGACCGTCAATTTAGAAACGTTGGTCGGCCAGATTAAAGCCAGTACGGATATGGTTTACGTTGCGGCGCGTGAGATCGCTTCCGGCAATTCCAATCTTTCGTCGCGCACCGAGCAGCAGGCGGCCAACGTTGAAGAAGCGGCAGCCTCGATTGAGGAATTGACGAGCACGGTGCGGCAGAGCGCCGACAATGCGCGGACCGCAAATACACTGGCGGTTGCGGCGCGTGAAACAGCAGTACGCGGCGGCGCTTTGGTCAATAACGTGGTCAAAACGATGGCGAGTATCGAAGACTCCAGTCGCCGTATTTCAGAGATTACCGGCGTCATCGATAGCATCGCATTCCAAACCAATATTTTGGCGCTGAACGCGGCCGTTGAGGCGGCGCGGGCTGGTGAGCAAGGGCGCGGTTTTGCCGTCGTCGCATCCGAGGTAAGGAGTCTGGCGCAGCGCTCCGGCACGGCAGCAAAGGAAATTCGTGTGTTGATCGCCGACGCCGCCACTAAAGTCGCGAGTGGCGTGCAGGAAGTCAATGCCGCCGGCACGACGATGAAAGACATCGTCGATGGCGTCACCCGTGTCACCGATGTCGCTGGCGATATCTCTAGCGCGGCGCAGGAGCAAAGCCGCGGCATCGACCAAGTCAATCAGACGATTAGCTTTATCGACGAAGTGACCCAGCAAAACGCGGGCTTGGTTGAGGAAGCGAGCGCGGCAGCGCGCAGCTTGGAAGAGCAGGCCAGCGCGTTAGCGCAGGCCGTATCGGTATTCCGCACCAGCACCAGTGAGCATCAAGCGCGCATGGCGGATCGGCACGGACAGCGCAAAGAGCCACGCCTGCGTGCGGTTCGGCCCGTCGCCCAAGTCGGTTCGTTGCGCTAAGCGCAGCAATTAAATCACCGCCGCGCCAAGTAAGGCGCGGCGGTGATTAGCGACAATAATTTCAGCCCCGGCGCACGTGTTGCCGGGGCTTTTTTATTTGTGAGCAGGCGGCACCGCATCAAGCACATTACAGCAACGTGCTTATCCGAACTCTAGAAGACGCGCAGGGTTGCCTAGCGCAATATCAAATTTAGCGGTTTCGCGGGCGAGGCAAGCAGCTATTAGAACGCGTCGCCCGGCACCCGCACCCAGCCTTCCATAAGCACGCGCGCGCTGCGGCTCATGATCGCTTTGGTTACCGTCCATTCGCCGTTGACTTGTTTCGCCTCAGCGCCGACGCGCAGCGTGCCGGAGGGATGCCCGAAGCGCACGGCCGCGCGTGGCTCGCCGCCGGCGGCGAGATTCACTAGCGTGCCGGGGATCGCGGCAGCGGTGCCGATCGCGACGGCAGCCGTGCCCATCATCGCGTGATGCAGCTTGCCCATCGACAACGCCCGCACGAGTAGGTCGATGTCATCGGCGGCGATCGCCTTGCCGCTGGACGCGGCATACGCAGCCGGCTTGCCGACGAACGCGACTTTCGGCGTGTGCTGGCGCTTGGCGGCATCGTCCACGTTCCGAATTAAGCCCATGCGCACGGCGCCGTAAGCGCGGATCGTTTCGAACATCGCCAGTGCTTTAGCGTCGCCGTTGATCGCGTCTTGCAACTCGGTGCCGGTGTAGCCGATGGCGTCGGCGTTGACGAAGATCGTCGGAATGCCGGCGTTGATCATCGTTACCTTCAGGGTGCCGACGCCGGGCACTTCGAGATCATCAACGAGATTGCCGGTGGGGAACATCGCGCCGCCCGCGCCGTCTTCATCGGCGGCGGGGTCGAGAAATTCCAATTGCACTTCGGCGGCGGGGAAGGTCACGCCGTCGAGCTCGAAGTCGCCGGTTTCTTGCACGGCGCCGTCGGTGATCGGCACGTGCGAAATGATCGTCTTACCGATATTCGCCTGCCAGATGCGGACGGTGGCGATACCGTTTTGCGGAATACGGTCGGCATCGACGAGGCCGTTGCTGATCGCAAACGGTCCTACCGCAGCAGAAAGATTGCCGCAGTTGCCGCTCCAGTCGACAAAGGCTTTATCGATAGCGACTTGGCCGAATAGATAATCAACGTCGTAGCCGGGCTTTGTGCTCTTCGACAAAATCACCGTCTTGCTGGTGCTGGATGTCGCGCCGCCCATGCCGTCGGTATGTTTGCCATACGGATCGGGGCTGCCGATGACCCGCAGCAGCAATTTATCGCGCGCCTCACCCGGCACTTGGCAGCGCTCGGGAAGATCAGACAAGCGAAAAAATACGCCTTTGCTGGTACCGCCGCGGATATAGGTGGCGGGGATTTTGACTTGCGGAAAAGCAGCCATGACATTTGCTCTCTATCGATAGGGGACTTAGCCAACCGCCCTGTCTATTACGACCAAGCGCGGTTCGCTAACGATCAGGTTTTCGCGGCGCGATCGGCGCAGCGGGCGCGTTTAGGCGCCGTCTGGAATTTCCGGCTCCACCAATTGCGCCATTAATATCAGGGACTCCTGCCAGCCGAGATAGCAGAATTCGACTGGAATTGCGTCCGGGATGCCGTCCTGCACGATTTGCAGTTCGGTGCCGCAGGCGACTGGCCGCAATGTAATCTCGACCTGCATCTGGCCGGGCAGGCTGGGGTCATCGAATTGATCGTTGTAGCAGATCCGCTCGTGCGGCTTCAGCTCGGTATAGGTGCCGCCGAACGCGTGACTTTTACCGGTACTGAAATTCGTGAACGACATTCGGTAGCTGCCGCCGACGGTGGCGTCGATGTGCTGGACCGCGCCGGTAAACCCGTGTGGCGGCAGCCATTTCACCATCGCCGAGGGATCCAGAAATGCGCGGTAGACGCGCTCGGGCGGGGCGCGTAAGACACGGTGTAAGCGAACAGTGCTCGGCATGGGGCGTTCTCTACTTAAATACAGCGTTATTAGTACGGCAGTGGCTGCTGCCGCGTCGCGTCGGCACGTTGCGGAATAGTGTTCTCGCTGCGCACGCACGTATGCCGACTCAATATCATGCCGCTTTTGTCGCCTCTAAAAAATCCTGCGCAAACCGCTGCAGCACGCCGCCGGCTTCGTAAATCGAAACTTCTTCGGCGGTATCGAGGCGGCAGGTCATCGGCACTTCCAGCGTTACGCCGTTGCTGCGGGTGATGACCAGCGTCAGCGTTGCCCGCGGCCTGCGTTCGCCGATGACATCAAACGTTTCGGTGCCATCGATGTCCAGTGTTAGCCGCGTTGTGCCGGGCAGAAACTCCAGCGGCAGCACGCCCATGCCGATGAGGTTGGTGCGGTGGATACGCTCAAAGCCTTCGGCCGCGATGACTTCCACGCCGGCTAAGCGCACGCCCTTTGCGGCCCAGTCACGCGAGGAGCCTTGGCCGTAGTCAGCGCCAGCGACGATGATCAGTGGCTGCTTGCGCGTCATATAGGTTTCGATGGCTTCCCACATGCGCACCACTTGGCCGTCCGGTTCGATACGAGTCAGCGAGCCTTTCTTGACCTTGCCATCGACCACCGCCATTTCATTCACCAGCTGCGGGTTGGCGAACGTTGCCCGCTGGGCGGTCAGGTGGTCGCCCCGGTGGGTGGCGTAGCTGTTGAAGTCTTCTTCCGGCAAGCCCATTTTTGCGAGGTATTCGCCGGCAGCGCTATCGAGCAGAATCGCGTTCGACGGCGAGAGATGATCGGTGGTGATGTTGTCCGGCAGCACGGCCAGCGGCCGCAAGCCTTTTAATGTGCGTTTACCGGCCAGCGCACCTTCCCAGTACGGCGGGCGGCGGATGTAAGTGCTCTGCGGGCGCCAGTCGTAAAGCGGGTTGATTGTTTCATCGCCGACGATCTTGAACGTGAACATCGGATCGTAGACTTTGCGAAACTGTTCCGGCTTGACGCTACTGGCGACAATCGCGTCGATTTCTTCGTCGCTGGGCCAGATGTCTTTTAGCATCACCGGCTGGCCGTGCTGGTCGAGGCCGAGTACGTCTTTTTCGATGTCGAAGCGAATCGTACCGGCGATGGCGTACGCGACAACCAGCGGCGGCGAGGCGAGGAAGGCTTGCTTCGCGTACGGGTGAATGCGGCCGTCAAAATTGCGGTTGCCGGATAGCACGGCGGTCGCGTACAGATCGCGGTCGATGATTTCTTTTTGGATCACCGGATCCAGCGCCCCGCTCATACCGTTGCAGGTGGTGCAGGCGAACGCGACGATGCCGAAGCCGAGTTGCTCCAATTCCGGCAACAGCTTGGCTTCTTCCAAATACAGCTGCACCGCTTTCGAGCCAGGCGCTAGCGACGACTTCACCCACGGTTTGCGCGTCAGCCCGCGGGCGTTTGCGTTACGTGCGATCAGGCCGGCGGCGATGACGTTGCGCGGGTTGCTGGTGTTGGTGCAGCTGGTGATCGCCGCGATGATCACAGCGCCATCGGGCATTTCGCCCGGGATCTCCTCCCACTTGGCGGCGATGCCGCGCGCAGCGAGGTCGCTGGTCGGCAAGCGCTTATGCGGGTTCGACGGCCCGGCCATATTGCGGACGACCGTGGAAAGGTCAAACCGCAGCACGCGCTCGTATTCGGCGGTTTTTAGATCGTCGGCCCAGAGCCCAGTTTCTTTTGCGTAGCGCTCAACGAGCTTGACGCGCGCGTCGTCGCGGCCGGTGAGTTTGAGATAGTCGATAGTTTGCTGGTCGATGTAGAACATCGCCGCGGTGGCGCCGAACTCCGGCGTCATATTTGAAATTGTCGCGCGGTCGCCGAGCGTCAGCGCCGCAGCGCCAACGCCGAAGAATTCCAGATAGGCGCCAACCACTTTCTCTTTGCGCAGGAATTCGGTCAGCGCGAGCACGATGTCGGTCGCGGTGATATTCGGTTGCGGCTTGCCGCTGAGTTCGACGCCGATGATGTCCGGCAGGCGCATCCACGAAGCACGGCCGAGCATCACGTTCTCGGCTTCCAGGCCGCCGACGCCGATGGCGATAACGCCGAGTGCATCGACATGCGGCGTGTGGCTGTCGGTGCCGACCAGCGTGTCCGGGAACGCGACACCATCTTGCGCGTGTACCACGGGCGACATCCGCTCCAGATTAATCTGATGCATGATGCCGTTGCCGGGGGGGATTACTTCAACGTTTTTGAACGCTTTTTTTGTCCAGTCGATGAAGTGAAAACGATCTTCGTTGCGGCGATCTTCGATTGCGCGGTTCTTTGCAAATGCGTCTTTATCGAAACCGCCGTATTCGACCGCCAGCGAGTGATCGACGATCAACTGTGTCTGCACCACCGGGTTCACCTGCGCCGGATCACCGCCCATATCGGCGATCGCATCGCGCAGACCGGCGAGGTCTACCAGCGCGGTTTGGCCAAGAATATCGTGGCAGACCACGCGCGCCGGAAACCACGGGAAGTCGAGATCGCGGCGGCGTTCAATCAGCTGTTTTAGCGACGCGGTTAGCGTTGCTGGATCGCAGCGGCGCACCAGATTTTCGGCATGCACGCGCGAGGTGTACGGCAGCTTGGCGTAGGCGCCGGGCGCGATTGCGTCAACGGCCGCGCGGGTGTCGAAGTAGTCGAGCGTCGTGCCGGGCAGCGGTTTGCGGTAGGCAGTGTTCATAGGGTTTGGCAACTGGATTCGGGGAGGCGCTGCGGCGGCGCTGGCGCACGGCGCGCGTTGATCGGTTTGGGCGCCCGTCGAAACTGCAAGACCGGGCTCACGCCCTGGCTTGCAGCCGACTGGCCGGAGCACAGCGTTAGCTGCGGTCTTGGATCGGCACGAAAACTAAATCGTCCGGGCCGATGTAGTTCGCCGACGGCCGGATGATTTTGCCGTCGATGCGCTGTTCGATGATGTGCGCGCTCCAGCCGCTGGTGCGGGCGATGACGAAGAGCGGCGTGAACATCGCGGTTGGTACGCCCATCATGTGGTAGCTAACGGCGCTGAACCAGTCGAGGTTCGGGAACATCTTTTTGATGTCCCACATCACGGTTTCCAGGCGCTCGGCGATGTCGAACATCTTGGTATTGCCGGCATCTTTCGACAGCGTGTGGGCAACTTCCTTGATGACTTTATTGCGTGGATCGCTAACCGTGTAAACCGGGTGACCGAAGCCGATCACCACTTCTTTCTTTTCAACGCGGGCTTTGATGTCAGCTTCGGCTTCGTCGGGGCTGTCGTAGCGTTTCTGAATTTCAAACGCGAATTCATTGGCGCCGCCGTGCTTCGGGCCGCGCAGCGCGCCGATGCCGCCAGCGATGGCCGAGTAAATATCAGAGCCGGTGCCGGCAATCACGCGGCTGGTGAACGTCGAAGCGTTGAATTCATGCTCGGCGTACAGCACCAGCGAGGTGTGCATCGCGCGCACCCATAACTCGGATGGCTTCTTACCGTGTAGCAGATGGAGAAAATGACCGCCGATGGAGTCGTCGTCGGTTTCCACTTCAATGCGCTTGCCGTTGGTCGCATAGTGGTGCCAGTACAGGAGCATCGAACCTAGCGACGCCATCAAGCGATCGGCGATATCCCGCGCGCCGGGATGATTGTGGTCGTCTTTTTCCGGCAGTACGCAGCCGAGCACCGAAACGCCGGTGCGCATCACGTCCATCGGATGCGAAGCGGCCGGCAAGGTTTCTAATGCCGCCTTCACCGCGGACGGCAGGCCGCGCAGCGACTTCAATTTGGTTTTATACACTGCCAGTTCAGCGGCGGTCGGCAGCTTGCCGTGTACCAACAAGTGGGCGATTTCTTCGAACTCGCAGGCGTTGGCAACGTCGAGAATATCGTAGCCACGGTAGTGCAGATCGTTGCCGGTTTTGCCGACGGTGCACAGTGCCGTGTTGCCAGCGGTGACGCCGCTCAGTGCAACCGACTTCTTTGGTTTAAATGTTGGGGCTGGAACTGCTTCATTCATGGCCGTCTCCTGCAATGGAATGGTGGCTGTAGTTATAGGGCGTTAAATAGAATTCTATTGCGCTTGCCTAGTATTCTATTTGTCCGCGGTGTGGCTATTTTTTCTTCGCGAACAAAGCGTCGAGCTTTTCTTCGTAAGCGTGATAGCCGAGATATTTGTAAAGATCGGCGCGCGTCTGCATCGTCGCGACGACGTTCTTCTGCGTGCCTTCGGCGCGAATCGTCTCGTAGACTTTCAGCGCCGCAGCGTTCATCGCCCGGTAGGCGCCGCAGCAGTACAGCACCATATCGACTTCAACGCCGCGCAACTCCTCGACGGTGAACAGCGGCGTGTGGCCGAATTCGGTGATGTTGGCGAGGATCGGCACTTTCACCGCTTCCTTGAATTTCTTGTACATCCAGAGTTCGGTCATCGCTTCTGGGAAAATCATGTCGGCGCCGGCTTCGACGTAAGCGATTGCGCGCTCAATCGCGGCGTCGATCCCTTCCACGGCCAAAGCATCGGTTCGCGCCATAATTACGAAGCTGGCATCAGTACGGGCGTCGACTGCGGCTTTAACGCGATCGACCATTTCATCCTTGCTGACCACTTCCTTGCCCGGCCGGTGGCCGCAGCGCTTGGTACCGACTTGGTCTTCCATATGCACGGCGCCGACGCCGGCTTTGATCATCGAGCGAACCGTGCGCGCGATGTTGAACGCGCCGCCCCAACCGGTATCGATATCGACGAGCAGCGGCAGCGTTGTGACATCGGTGATGCGGCGGGCGTCGGTCAGCACATCTTCCAGCGAGCTGATGCCGAGATCGGGCATGCCGAGCGAGTTCGCGGCAACGCCGCCGCCGGACAAATACAGCGCTTTGTAGCCGGTGGCCTGGGCCATACGCGCGGTGTAGGCATTGATCGCACCGACGATTTGCAACGGCCGCTCTTCGGAAACCGCGAAGCGGAAGCGGGCGCCCGGCGTCAGGGCCGTCTCGGAGGCATTGAAAGTCACAGTCGTTCTCGATCAGAAGTGAATGAGCGTAAAGAACAAATGCTATGCCAACGGGTAAGCAGGACCGGTGTTACCGACCGCGCACGCCCGTTGTAACCATCAAACTATTGAATTGTAAAACTAAATGACGGAAGCCGCCGCCGTACGCATCTGCGGAGTGTGTCCAACTGCATCGATATCGTGTTGCGTTCTTGTTTTAAATTGTTTCATTATGTTTCAAATGAAACAAAATTCCGTTTATGGCTGAAGCCGAACGCCCACCGCTACGGCGCTACGCGCCGAAGACCGCCGATAGCGGCGGCGGCCGCTTGCCGGTGATTTGGACGGTGAGCATTTCACGGCTTTCGCAGCTATTGCACGACATCACACCGGAGTTTGATCACCGCGCCGATATCGAAGCGGTGAACGCCGGCTTTGAAGACGCGGCGCGCTTGATCAAGCAACGCCTGCAACGGGAATCCTGTGATGTCATCGTCGCCGCCGGGTCGAACGGCGCGTATCTGAAAAATCGCATCGACGTGCCGGTCGTGCCGATCCAAACCAGCGGCTTCGACTTGATGCAGGCGCTGACGCACGCGCGCAAGCTTTCGACGCGCATCGGCGTGGTCACCCACGAAACCGATTTACCGGTATTCGCGGCGTTTCAGCGCTCGTTTCGGCTCAAGATTGAGCAGCGGGCGTTTGTTACCGCCGAAGACGCCCGCACCTGTGTCGGCGAATTGGTTGCGAATGGCGTCGATGTCATCATCGGCACCGGCATGGTTACGGACTTGGCCGAGCAAGCCGGCGTCGTCGGCATTTTGATGTACTCGGCAGAATCGGTGCGCCAGGCGTTCGAGCGCGCGCTGGATCTCGCCAGCGTGATCGGCCGCGCCAAAAGCCCTGTGCCGCCGCTGCGGGCGAATACGCGGCGCACAGAAGGCAGCGGCAGCCGCTACGAACTAACGGATTTGCTCGGCGATAGCCCCGCAATGACTGCGTTGCGCGAGCGGCTCGGGCGCTACGCCGCAAGCGAGGCCACCGTCTTGATTCGCGGCGCCACCGGCACCGGCAAAGAGCTGGCGGCGCAGGCGCTGCACAGCGCGAGCCGGCGCCGAGCACGGCCGTTTGTCGCGGTGAACTGCGGCGCGATTGCAGAATCGCTGCTGGAATCGGAATTATTTGGCTACGAAGACGGCGCATTCACCGGCTCGCGCCGCGGTGGCCGCGTCGGCTTGATCGAATCGGCCGACGGCGGTACCTTGTTTCTTGATGAGATCGGCGAAATGCCGCTGGCCTTACAGACGCGGCTGCTGCGCGTGCTAGAGCAGCGCGAAGTGGTGCGCGTAGGCGCATCGCGGCCGGTGCCGGTGGATGTCCGCGTGGTCGCGGCGACGCACTGCGATCTGGCGCAGATGGTCGAGGCGCGGCAGTTCCGGCTTGATCTGTATTACCGGTTGAACGTGCTGTATCTGGCGCTGCCGACACTCGCCGAGCGTTGTGAGGATCTGCCGCTGCTCGTTCAGCATTTTCTTAAGCGCGGCAGCGGCGTGCCGTTGCAGTTAGACGCCGCTGCTCTGGCATTGCTAAGACAACACAGCTGGCCGGGCAACGTCCGCGAGCTGCGCAACATCCTCGAACGCCTGCCGATGTTTGTCGGCAACGACGCAAAGCTTGTCGACGCCGATACCTTGCTGCGCAGCGCACCGGAACTGGCAGGCACGACACTGCGCGCAGATGCGTCGTCGCCAGCGCGTGCAAACCTTGCGTTGCCATCGCGGCGCCGGGGCGTTGACCGCGCTACTGTCGCCGCTGCGTTGCAACAAACCCAGGGCGATCGCGAGGCCGCCGCCAAGCTGCTCGGGGTTTCGCGCACAACGCTGTGGCGGTGGTTGGCGCTGCAGGGGAAATCGGCCGATTCAGCTTAACGCTGCACTGTTCAGCGGCGCGTAGTCGCCCCAACAAGCCGCCACAACTCAGATTGGGAAATTTAGATTCGGCAGACTTCGACGCCGGAAATTTAGAACGGAAAACGGCGGCGACCAGCCCCAAATAATTTGCAAATGATAATCATTATCATTAATATGTTTTGACCGTTAGCCAGCCACGCGTCCTGCGAGCCAGCCAAAGATATCGCTGATTTCGGAGGCTTTATGCGGCATTACTGGGTCATTTACCGATTCAATTTTCGCGCTGCACCGGCATTCGTAGGGCGCCAAATTTGGCCCGTCGGAGTGCCGTCATGAGGCCGGCAGTACAGGCGCTGAGCGCGGCGCGTGTTGATCTGATGCTGGATCCGGAAGTGTTGCTGATCGATACCAGTCCAGGTGTCGAACACAGCCTGAAGCAAGCATTGGCGGCGTTCGGCTTGCCGATGCCCGACGAGGGTTTGGATTTCTTCCGGCAAACGCAACTGCCGCTGCCGCAGTTATTCGCGAAGTTGCTGAGCACCGACGAGCGCGAGCACATCCTGCAGTTCTTCAATTGCTTCAACGGATACTTTGATAAAACCGGCCGCTATATGGGCCGTTTACGTGCCGGCAGCACGCGCTTTCTCGCCAATATCGCGGCCTCTGGGCGCTTCGATTGCCATTACCTGAGCCATATCGGCAAGCACGCTTCGGCGCAGCTATTGGACGCATACGGAATCGGCCATTTTTTCCGCTCGACCATTGCGACTGAGCGGCAGACTTGCCCGCGCACGCGGCTGGGCCTGATGCGCGACGCCGTTAGAATGCGGCGTACGCCGGATCGGCAATGGCTGCTGCTCAGCGATCACCCGTGGGAGCTGATGACGGCGGAAACGCTGGGCATTCGGGCCATCGCGCTCGGTTACGGCCGTTCGCCGCTCCGGGTGCTCAGCACCTGCCCAGCGGAGGCGATTGCGGCCAGCGTCGGCGATGTCGAAGCGCATTTGCTGGATCCCGCCGAACACGGCAACGTATTGCGCCTACAGCCGCGGCGCACGCAGGTGCATTAACGCCGATGCGCCCCGCTAGGTTTTCACTGCTGCGCTTTGTCGGGTGCCGAGGTAGACCCCGGACGCCGCGACGAAAAAGCCGATGATTTCGAGTGAAGTCAGCCGTTCGTCGAGCACAAAATGGCCGACGAACGCGCCAGCGGCCGGGATTAGATAAAACAGCGTCGCCACTTTTGTCGCAGCGCCGTTGCGTATCAGCACGAACAGCAACGCGAAGTTGCCGACGGTGTTGACCAGCACCAGCCACGTGCTGGAAGCCCAAAACGCGAGGCTGTTGTCGTGGTCGAAATGCTCGACTGCCAGCGAAAACGGCAGCAGTACTACCGTTGCCGTGAGATTTTGGATAAACAAGCCCATGCGTAAGTCGATCGCCGAGCCGTGACGCTTTTGATACAGCGTGCCGACGCTGATGCCGATCAAGCCGACGATCAGCACGATGATCGCGTAAAGATTGGTTTGGGCGCCGAATAAACGTTCTGCGACGACCAGCAACACGCCGCCGAAACCGATCGCCAGACCCAACAATTGCAGCCGTGACAAGCGCTCGCCGAGTAGCACTGCGAACAACGACACCATCAACGGCATTGAGCCGATCACCAAGGCCGCAAAACCGGCGCTGGCGCCGAGTTTCAACGCGCCGTAAACGCCGCCGAAATGTAGCGCAAGCTGCAGAAAGCCGGTGACGCCGCTGTGTAGCGCTTGCCGCCGCTCCGGCCAGCGCGCGCCGCCCAACCAAGCCAGCAGGGCAAAAATGAGTGCCGCAAAACCAAAGCGCACGACTAGCGTTGTGAACGCACCGCCGTGGGCGACCGCGATTTTGCCGGCGGTGTAGCCGGTGCTCCACAGCGCGACGAATGAGAGCCCGGCGACCGGCGCAAGCCATTGCGCGCGTGCGGCTGTCGGTGCGGCGAGAGCGTCTTCTGACGCGGTAGTCATGGCAAATCGTCCTTGGAATGGTGCGCTGCGGCGAAAAACGGCCCGCAAGCATATACGCGAACCGAGCGCGCGATAAGACGGCATAGCGCTGGATCAAGCGCGCGCCGTGACGGCGCGGGTATGATCCGCCTTTATGGCTGAAACCGAACGATCAAGCGCCGCTGTGGCGTCAGCGGCTGGCGAGCGAATACTCGTTGTTGGGCCGGCGTGGGTCGGCGATATGGTGATGGCGCAAGCCTTATTCATCCGGCTGCGTGAGCGTAACCCCAGCGCTGAAATCGACGTGCTGGCGCCGGGTTGGTCGCTGCCGATCATCGAACGCATGCCGGAAGTGCGCGCCGGTATCGAGCTGCCGTTCAAGCACGGCGAGTTCGATTTTGCCGGTCGGCGCCGGCTCGGGCTGAGTTTGCGAGCGGCTGGCTACGCGCGGGCGTTGGTGCTGCCGAATTCGTGGAAATCGGCATTGGTGCCGTTTTTTGCGGATATTCCGCGCCGCAGCGGCTACGCCCGCGAATTCCGTTATGGCTTGTTAAACGAACTACGGCCGCTCGATAAAACAATGCTGCCGACCACGCCGCAGCGATTTGTCGCGCTGGCCGAAGATTGGCCGCTGGCCGCGCCGCCGCGCATCCCGCGGCCGCACCTGCGCAGCGATCCGGAGCGGGCGTTGGCACTGCGGAAAGCGCTTGGTTTGCCGGATGGACCCGCTGTTGCTTTGATGCCGGGCGCTGAATATGGTCCGGCGAAGCAGTGGCCGGCGGCTTCGTATGCAGCGTTGGCGCGTAGCCTCGGCGCGCGCGGTCTGCGCAGCTGGGTTTTCGGCTCGGCGAAAGAGCATGCGCTCGGCGCCGCAATCGCGATCGAATCGGGCGGCGCGGCGATCAATCTCTGCGGCCGTACCAGTCTGGTCGATGTCATCGATCTGGTCAGTGGCGTGCGGGCCGTGATCACCAATGATTCCGGGCCGATGCACATCGCCGCTGCCACCGGCGCGCCGGTGGTCGCGATTTATGGCTCGTCGACGCCGGACCATACGCCGCCGCTGACTGAACGCGCGGTCATTCACTATCTGCGGCTGCCGTGTAGCCCCTGCTTCGAGCGCAGCTGCCCGTTGAAACACACCAATTGCTTGCGCGAAATCCATCCCGAAGCGGTTTTGGCGAGCCTTGCGCAGTTTCCGGACCTATAATGTGCGACGCCGCAGACGCGGCTTTTCTTTTTCGCGCGGCCGAATAGAGCCGTCGCGTGCCGAGTGAGTGAGGATTGACGCAATGACAACGATGGCCGACCGCGATGGTTTTATCTGGTTGGATGGCGAAATGGTGCCGTGGCGCGAAGCCACGACGCACGTCCTCACCTACACGTTGCATTACGGCGTCGGTTGCTTCGAAGGCGTTCGCGCCTACAACACACCGAAAGGCACGGCAATTTTCCGCCTGGAAGATCACACCAAGCGTCTGTTCAACTCGGCCAAGATTCTCGGCATGAAAATGCCGTTCTCGCCGGATCAAATCAACGAAGCGCAGCTTGAAGTGCTGCGCGTCAACAAGCTGAAAGAAGCCTACCTGCGGCCGATGGTTTATTACGGCGCCGAAGGCATGGGCCTGCGCGCAGACAACCTAAAGACGCACATCATGATCGGCGCGTGGCCGTGGGGCGCGTATTTGGGGGCGGATAACGTCGAACGCGGCATCCGCGTGCGGACGTCGAGCTACACCCGCCACCACGTGAATTCGATGCTGTGCCGGGCCAAGGCCAACGGCAACTACATCAACTCGATGCTGGCCTTGAACGAAGTGCTGAAAGACGGCTACGACGAAGCGATCATGCTCGATCTGCAAGGTCATATCGCCGAAGGCAGCGCCGAGAACATCTTCCTGGTCAAAGACGGCGCGCTGCACACACCGGACTTAAACTCCTGCTTGGACGGCATCACCCGTCGCACGATCATGCAGCTGGCGAAAGACATGGGCGTGGCGGTGTATGAGCGCCGCATCACGCGCGATGAACTCTATATCTGCGACGAAGCCTTCTTCACCGGCACCGCCGCGGAGGTTATGCCGATTCGCGAAGTGGACAACCGCACGGTCGGCCTCGGCAAGCGCGGCCCGCTGACCGAACAGCTGCAGAAAACCTATCTGGCTTCGGTCAAAGGCGAGCGCAGCGAGTATCCGGAATGGTTGGCTTACACCAATCCGCCGGCAAGCGCGAAGAAAGAAGCGGCCTGAAGCTGAAGCGCTGATATTTAAGACGAGTACGCCGTTGAATCCGGTCGTCCCCGCGTTCGACCGCGCCCGCGTGCTGGTCGCGGGTGATGTCATGCTCGACCGCTACTGGCAGGGGCCGACCGGCCGCATCTCGCCGGAAGCGCCGGTGCCGGTCGTCCGCATTCAGAAAGACGAAACCCGACCGGGCGGCGCGGCCAACGTCGCCTTGAACGTTGCCGCGCTTGGCGGCGCGGCGCGGCTGCTTGGCGTTGTTGGCGCCGACGAAGCGGCGCAAAAGCTCAGCGCGGCGCTGCTAGAAAAGCAGGTGCAGCCGGATTTCGTCGAATCCGCGCGCTGCCCTACGATCACCAAGCTGCGAATTTTGTCGCGTAATCAGCAGCTGATTCGGCTCGATTTTGAAGAGTCTTTGGCGGTGCTCGGTGGTTTTGATCGCGCCGACTACCTCGCGCGGTTCAAAGCGGCGTTGGCCGAGACGGCGGTGGTCGTGCTGTCGGACTACGGCAAGGGTACGTTGGCCGACGCCGCCGACTTGATCGCCGCTGCGCGCGCCGCCGGCCGGCCGGTGCTGGTCGATCCCAAGGGCAGCGACTGGCGGCCGTATCACGGCGCGACGATGATCACGCCGAATCTCACCGAGCTGGAAGCCGTGGTCGGCCCCTGCCCGGATGAGGCGACGATTGTCGCCAAGGGCAACGCCCTGCGGGCAACGCTGGCGCTTGATGCGTTGCTCGTGACCCGATCTGAAGCCGGTATGACCCTGCTGACGCCGAATCAGCCGCCGCTGCATCTGCCAACCGAGGCACGGGAAGTATTCGACGTCACCGGCGCCGGTGATACCGTGATCGCGACATTCGCTGCGGCGCTCGCCGCTGGGCAAGACTTTGCACAAGCGGCACGCATCGCCAATCTCGCCGCTGGTATCGTCGTCGGCAAGCTCGGCACGGCAACGGTGTCCCCGGCCGAACTGCTGCGCGCCGTGCGGCGCCAGCACGAGGACGATAGCGCCGTGCTGAGCGAGGACGAATTGCTGGAGCGCGTCGCGCTGGCCCACGCCCAGGGCCAGGTCGTGGTGATGACCAACGGCTGCTTCGACTTGCTCCACGTCGGGCATGTGCGCTACCTCGAAGCGGCGCGCAAACTCGGCGATGTATTGATCGTCGCGGTGAATACCGACGACTCGGTAAAACGCTTAAAGGGCCCGACGCGGCCGCTAAACAACACCGCCGACCGCATGCGCATGCTCGCAGCGCTGAAGTGCGTTGACTGGGTTGTGCCGTTCGCTGAAGACACGCCGGAGCGCTTGATCACCCACGTGTTGCCAAATCTATTGGTCAAAGGCGGCGACTACAAACCAGAAGCGATCGCCGGCTACGACGCCGTGACCGGTAACGGCGGCCAAGTGGTTGTGCTCGATTTTTACGAAGGCTATTCGACGACCCGCATCATCGAACGCGCACGCGGCTAGAACGCTGCACGTTGAAGGCCCGGCGGGTTCGGCTATTTATTGATTCGGCCATTTCTCGCTTTCTCGGAAGTGCGGCATCCGGTTTGGCATTGCACTGTCTTTATTCAAGTGCTTAATGGCCGGACCAATAATTCATCACGACGACGATATGCAGCGCGCGCGGCCCGTGCGCGCCGCGGACCAGCACGCCTTCAATATCGGTTGTGCCGCTGGCGCCGGTGATGAAATTGACGTTGCGCGGCGCGGCGCCGTGAGCCAATGCGGAGTCGGTGTAATCCTCCAGATGGCTGAGCAAATCGCGGGCGTAGACCGCGACCAGATGATGCTCGGGTAGGAAAGCCTGCAGCACTGGGGTATCGGCGCCAGAGTGGAAGATCAAGCTGCCAGTCTCGGCGATGCCGGCGCGGGCCAAGCTAATCGCCAAGGTTTCATCGGCGCGCAGTTGCTCGGCGCAGGTCAGCGCGCCCCAATCCAACGCCAATAACTGCGGGTGCGGTTGTACTGCAATCCGAGCACCGAGCTGATGTTGGGCGATGTAGCCGGCAACCGTGCTCGGCAGAGCGTGCAGATCAGCAATGCACGCAACGCTCGCGCCGACTTTATCCGATGCCACGCGCGCCAAAAATGCCGGCAACACCGGGCCGATGGCGGGTTGCGGCCGTACTGCGCGCATTTCCAGCGCCAAGGCCTGCGCACGCTGGGTAATCGTTTCGACGGCGACGCGGCTGGCATCCGGTTGGGCGGCGCGAATCGCCCCGAGTATGGCCTGCTTCGCGGCCTCGCTGGCGCTACTCATGGTTGGCGCCGCCGTTGCTGCGCCGCGTATTGCGCCATAAAGCTCTGTCCGGGCGGGCGGGGTAGGCTGCGCTGCGCGGTCCAGGCGCTGGCCAGCGGCATACGTTCGATCCAGCCCTTGTGCGCGAACAGGCGCATCAGCGGCAACGCGGCGGCGATTGCGACACGATACAGGCGCGGATGGCGAGCCAAGAACGCCCAAAAACCGAGCGCAGTGCGAACTGTTGCCGGCTCCAGGCCTTCGCGCCAGCTTTTCTCGCGCCAGCCGCGCAGCAGCTTAGGCAGCGGGATCGCAACTGGACAAACCTGCTGACATTGCCCGTTCAGCGTGCAGGCCTGGGCGAGATCGCGTGTTTGGCGCAGGCCGTCGAGAACCGGGGTCAACACCGCGCCCATCGGTCCGGGGTAGGTGCCGCCGTAGGCGTGGCCGCCAATCTGGCGATACACCACGCAATGGTTCATGCAGGCGCCGCAGCGGATGCAACGCAGCATCTCGGCCAGGCCTTCGGCGAGCATGCGAGTACGGCCGTTATCGACTAGCACGATGTGGAATTGGGTCGGGCCATCGCGGTCGCCTTCGCGCCGCGCGCCGCAGTGAAACGTCGTGTACTGCGTCAGCTCGGCGCCGGTGGCGGAGCGCACCAGAAGACGCACCAACTGCAGCGCGTGCTCGGTACTCGGTACCAATTTTTCGATACCGGCGGTGACGATATGCATGCGCGGCAGCGTCGTTGTTAGCTCGGCATTGCCCTCGTTGGTCACGGTACAGACCGCGCCGGTATCAGCGACGAGAAAGTTGGCACCGGAGATGCCGACATCGGCGGCGAGGAAATCCGGGCGTAATTCTTCGCGGGCGCTGGCCACCATCGCCGGTACTTCCGCGTTCAGGGCGTGGTCACGATGATGGGTCTGAAACAGCACCGAGACTTCTTCACGCGTGCGGTGCGCAGCCGGCCAGACGATATGCGAGGGCGGGTCGCTGGCCAGTTGGATGATGTGCTCAGCGAGATCAGTTTCGACCCGGCGGATGCCCGCGGCTTCGAGCGCGTGTGGCAGGCCAATTTCTTCGCCGAGCATCGACTTCGCACGGGTAACGCTTTTTGCGTCGACACTGCGGCATAGCGCGACGACGATCGCGCAGGCTTCTTCGGATGTCCGCGCCCAATGCACCTCGGCGCCAGCGGCGACGGCGTTGCGCTCGAACTGCAGCAGATAGTGTTCGAGATGCTCGGTAACGTGATCCTTAATTTGGGCTGCGAGTAGGCGCGCTGCTTCGAATTCCGGCCACGCCGCGACCGCTGATGCCCGTTTAATGCGGGCGTTGCCGGTGGTGCGGCCGATGCCCTTTTTCATCGTCGCATTGACGAGCGCCGCTTCGACGCGCTGAGCGAACGTGGTGTTCGGTGCGGCGGTCATGCGTCTTCGCCAATAGCGGCGTCAGTACCCATGCCGGCAAGAATTTCGGCGGTATGGAAAACGCGTGTTGCCGCGCCGCGCCGATGCAAACGCCCGGCCATGTTCATCAGGCAACCGAGATCGCCGCCGAGCAGTAATTCGGCACCGGTCGCCTCTACTTGCTGGGCTTTTTCATCGACGATTGCGTTGGAGATCGGCGAATACTTGACGCAAAACGTGCCGCCAAAGCCGCAGCAGGTGTCCTGGCCTTCGAGTGGCCGCAGTTGTAAGCCATCGACGGCCGCGAGCAGCGCGCGCGGTTGCCGATAGATGCCAAGCTCGCGCAGGCCTGAGCAGGAATCGTGATAAGTCGCGCTACGTTGGCAGCGCTGACCTTGGGGGACATAACCGCGCACGTCTTGTAAAAAACTCAGCAGCTCATAAGTACGCGCTGCAAGGCGCTGCGCGCGCGGCAGCCAGATCGGATCCTCCGCCAACACTTCTGGCATATGCACTTTGATCATGCCGGCGCAGGAGCCGGAAGGGATCACGATGTAATCGTAAGCCTCGAATGCAGTGATCAGCTGGCGCAGCAACGGCCCGGTGTGCACATGGTCGCCGCTATTGAACGCCGGTTGACCACAGCAGGTTTGCTGGCTCGGCACCTCAACAACGCAGCCGGCGGCTTCGAGCAATTTGATCGCCGCAAAGCCAACCTGCGGCCGCATCGCATCGACGATGCAGGTTACAAATAATCCGACCTTGGGTAGCATTCGTGCTGGGGCGTCCAACGATGCAGCCATGTGCGTCTCCTACGGCGAGCGCTAGACGCGCGACATGCGGATCTGAGCGCAACGATTCGGCCTACGATAACGGCCGTTTTTATTTTGGTCAAAAAAATTTACCAAAATAAAAACGCGATATGCACTTCAAGACGAGAGGATTTCGCCGCGCCCGAGCCGCCGCAAAGCGCGTTGCACCCGATGTGCGTCGCGCTGGATCGCGGCGATGGTTTCTGCGGTGTAGCCGATGTGCTGAGATGCCGCCGCTTCGGCCGCCGCCGGATTGCCTTCGATGATGGCCGTGCCGATCGCCAGATGCTGCGCCAGCAGTTGATCGCGCACCTTAGGCTGCAGATAAAGTTGCTGCCGGTTGTAGAACACGTCGCCGCGTAGCATCTCGGAAAACGCCCGCATGACGTGCAGTACGACGAGGTTATGCGCCGCCTCGTAAATCAACATGTGGAGATCGGCATCGGCTTCCACTTCGGTGGTCGGGTCGGTCAGGGCATGGGCGTCTCGCAGCCGTTGCAGGCAGGCGCGGATGGCCTCGCGGTCGAACTCGGTGGCGCGCTCGGCGGCGAGACGGGCGGAGCCGCCTTCGACCAGCGTTCGATATTCGAAGTAGTCGGCAACAACTTGCGCGTTGGACTGCAATAGCGCCGTCAGCGGCGCCATCATCGGCGCCATGAATTGGGCGATGTAATTGCCGGCCTTGCTCGACGTCACTAACTTGCGCGCTTCCAATTTATCCAGCGCTTCGCGCAGCGACGGGCGCGAGACTTCCAGCTTTTCTGCGAGGTCGCGTTCCGATGCCAGTTTTTCGCCGGGCCGCAGCGCGCCTTCGAGAATCAGCTGTTCGATGTGGTCAGCAATCGCGTCGGCGAGCTTCGGGTTGCGGATGGGTTCCATGCGTTTACAGTTCGTTCGGAGCTTAAATCGTGTTGGGCGTGACCGGCATCAACGCCGTAATGAAACACGCATTTTCAATTTGTATCTATGGACAAATAAATTTACCATTAATTCGTTCGCGACCGAAACGCTAGTTTTCGGCGTCGACAAAAAAGGCGCAGTCGGCGATTACCAGCCGAGGCCATCGAAAATGTTCAGGGAGGAGACCCCGCATGGTGTGGAACCAAGTTTATGACCCGTTGGGCAGCGCGGTGCTGTCGACGGTGTGCGCCGCGTTGCCGGTATTGGTTATGTTGATCGGTCTCGGATTCCTGCATTTAAAAGCGCATGTCGCGGCGTTCGCCGGGCTGCTGACGGCATTGGCTGTCGCGATCTTTGCTTTTGGCATGCCGGTCGGAAAAGCCGGTTTAGCCGCTGGCTTCGGCGCTGCGTATGGCTTTTTGCCGATCGGTTGGATCGTTCTCAACATCATTTTCTTGCACCGTCTTACCGAGGACAACGGTCTGTTTGCGGTGCTGCAGCGTTCGATCGCAAGCGTTACCGATGACCGACGCTTGCAGCTCCTGCTGATCGCGTTCTCCTTTGGCGCATTTTTCGAAGGTGCGGCCGGGTTTGGCACCCCGGTTGCGGTGACGGCGGCGTTGCTAATCGGTCTCGGGTTTTCGCCGCTGGCCGCGTCTGGTTTGGCGTTGATTGCCAACACCGCGCCGGTGGCGTTCGGTGCGCTCGGCACGCCGGTTGTTGCACTTTCAGCCGTAACCGGGCTGGATTTGCTGGCCTTGTCGGGCATGATTGGCCGCCAGCTGCCATTTTTCTCGCTGATCGTGCCGTTTTGGTTGATCTGGGCGTTTGCGGGTTTCCGCGGCATGCTTGAAATCTGGCCGGCGATTTTGGTTTGCGGCGTTTCGTTTGCGATCCCGCAGTATCTCGTCGCCAACTTTCACGGGCCGTGGCTGGTTGATGTCATCGCCGCAATTTGCTCAATGCTGGCGCTGATCGGCTTCCTGCGGCTTTGGCAGCCAGCGCGGACCTGGACTTCGACGCAGCTGCCGGGTCGTCACGGTGATCGCGCCACCGGTGTTGCCGAACAATCGCCAGCCGCAGCGGCGGCACTACGCACGGCCCCGAGCCGCAAGCAACTGCTAATGGCCTGGGCGCCCTGGCTGATTCTGACGATCTTCGTGTTTCTTTGGGGCACGCCGTTCGTGAAGCAGGGATTGGATCATCTCTCGGTCTTCAAATTCCCGATCGGCGGGTTGCATCTGCAAGTTGCGAAAATGCCGCCTGTGGTTGCGCAAGCAGCCCCGGAGGCGGCGGTGTACACGCTAAATTGGCTGTCTGCGACGGGTAGCGGCATCTTGTTTGCGGCGCTGATCGGCGGTTTGTTGATGGGCTACTCGCCGCGGCAGCTCGGCGCGCGCTATCTCACTACGATTTGGCGCGTGCGCCATTCGCTGCTGACGATCATGTTGATGCTGGGGCTGGGCACGCTAACCCGGTTTTCTGGTGTCGACGCGACGCTGGGGTTGGCGTTCGCCCATACCGGCTGGGCTTACCCGTTCTTCGGTACGTTGTTGGGCTGGCTCGGTGTTGCGTTGACGGGTTCCGATACTGCGTCAAACGTGCTCTTCGGCGGTTTGCAGAAAACGACGGCAACGCAGTTGGGCTTATCGCCCGTGTTGATGGCAGCGGCCAATTCGTCTGGCGGCGTTATGGGCAAAATGATCGATGCGCAATCGATCGTCGTTGCCTCAACCGCAACGGGGTGGAAGAACGGCGAGGGACCGATTTTGCGTTACGTCTTTTTCCACTCGATTGCGCTGGCCGTGCTGGTCGGCATTCTGGTTATGTTGCAAGCCTATGTGCCGCCGTTTTCAGCCCTGGTACCGCACTGATACACGTAAATGATTGCTAACAGGCATAAAAAAACCGCGGCATAAGCCGCGGTTTTTAATCAGACTGCTTGCGGCAGTTTGATTTAGGCCGGACGAATCTGCGTCGCCTGCATGCCTTTCGGGCCGCGGGCGGCGACGTATTCAACGCGCTGGCCTTCGGTCAGGTTCTTGAAGCCCGTACCTTGGATTTCTTTGAAGTGGGCGAAAAGGTCTTCGCCGCCGTCAGCCGGGGTGATGAAGCCGAAGCCTTTGGCGTCGTTGAACCACTTCACGGTACCGGTGGAGACATTGCTCATAAATACATTCCTATAACGATAAATAACGGGCAACCCGCCCGTAACTGGGCACGCGACAAGGAACGCATCGGGGGGTATTAAGTACCGCTCAATAAAGCGGTGAGAAACCACGCTGACAACAATACTTGACGCTACTGCGACGAGCACAGTACAGGAGATCTTTCTATTTGTCTAACGCCAATAACTTATTCAGCACTTAAAGTGGACGGAAAATTACAAAAACGTCGCTTTATTAGCGCCTTATAAAATTAATCCCATCGAAATTATTGGTTGCCACATCTGACGCCGTTACTGCGTATTGATTGATATTGCGCGGTGGTGTCGCGCGACGAGGTGAACGGTTCAGGGGTTAGAGAGGGTAGTCTGATGCCGAATTCAGTCCCGGAAATAGAAAATTCCACACGCGGAAGTGGAATATTCGGTTTGTAACCGCAGCTGCGCACAAGCGACTGAACCTCACGGATGGCAAGGCTGCTCGGCGTTTGTCGCGACGAGCAGCCTTGGCTTGACGATTAATTGCGAACTGTTGCGCGCCGACGACGCAGCCCAGCGAAGCCGAGCAAAGCGATGAGGCCGGCAAAGCCCATAGCGCCGCCGCCACCGCGGGTGAAGCCGCCGGTGCCTCCGCCCGTGCTGCCACCAACGGGGCCGGTTGGCGGGGTGACGGTTACGGTGACTTCGCCGTTGGCAGTGCCGCCGTTGCCGTCGCTGATGGTGTACGCGAACGTTGTCGTGCCCGAGAAGCCCGTAGACGGGGTAAACAGGATGCCGGAGCCGCTGCCTGCAATCGCTAGTATCGCGCTTTCGGCCGGGCTCGCAGGTCCAATGGCGGTCACGCTCACCGTCTGGCCGACGTCTGGGTCGGAGTCGTTGGCAAGCACATTCAGCGTCGTCGCGGTGCTGTTGGCGGCGACGGTGAAGGCGTCAGCTACTGCAACCGGGGTTTGGTTGTTCGGATTGGCGGTGGCCGCAACAGCGATGCTCCCGCTGTTATCAGCCGCGTTAGTTTCGGTTTCGCCGCTGGCGCCGCTGGCGATACTGGTCAGCGTACCGCTGGCGTTCACGCGCACCGTCAGCGTAACCGTCGCGCTGGCACTGACGGCGACTACGCCAAGATTGCACGGCAGCGCAGTACAACCGCCTTGGCTCGACGTTACCGCTTGCACCGTGCGGCCCGGACCGGCAAACGCGTTGTTAATCGTGACGTCATGGGCCGGGTCGCGGCCGTTGTTGCGGGCCGTGATTGTGTAAGTCAGCGTGGCGCCGGAGGCGACGGTATCGGTGCTGGCGACTTCGGTAACAGCAAGGTCAACCAGATTATCCGGGCAGCCAAAGCCGGCGTTGATCGTCCAGCCGATATCGCGCAGTAAGCAGCTGGTGAAATCGACTTTCTGATCGGCCGTCAAGGTATCGCCTAGGAACGGTTGCATCAGCAACTCCGGACTCACCGGGTCATCCCAGTGCGAGACCGAGGATCCTGGTTGCACTGGTGATGGCGCGTACATGCGCACTCTGCCCGAAGGGTGGCGCCCGGCAGTTAGAACGACGGCGCTGCCGATCACATTATTGCCGCGCCAAGTGAGGTTGCCGGTATTGACTGCCGACGCTTGGCGCTGCGTATTCGACAATTGTGACCAGGGTAGCGTTGTGGTTTCGTCTAATAGCAGCGTATCGAAGATAGAAACAGCGCTGCCGCCAGCACTAATGCCGGTTGTAGGGTCGACAATCGAAGCGAAGCCCAGGCCATGCCCGAGTTCGTGCATCACGGTGTTTAACAGGTCAATTCGGGTGCCGCGGTTATGATCAAAGCCGTAGTAGAAACCGACGCCGCCGAGGCAGGTGGCGCGCGTGTCAACGTCGGCGTTGAAATCAGCAATGATCTCCGGCGATGCGCCGTTTCCATCTGAGCTGGTGATCGCGTTGGCCAGCGCAATTGGGTAAAACACATCGGATAGCGGTGCACCGACGAAGTTCGACAAGAAGCCGCCGGAGCGCGCGCCGCCGAGCGTGCCGAGTGAATCGGTGCACATGGTGTCGTCAAAATCACTGAACTGGGCGCTCACCACAACAGGCACGCCGCTACGCAGACGCTCTGACCAACGCGCAGCCGCGTAGTTAAAAAGATTGGTCCGCTGCTGGCCAAGCGTCGTGCCCGGGTTGCCGCCGACCGGTGCTACCGGCGTCGGGTCATCAAAGCCGGTGCCGGCGAGCAGCGTAATTGGGGCGTTCGTTACGCCTGCGTGGGCGGCGAGGCTGAGTCCAAGTAGCGCGCCAATTGCCACGCGCGCTGCATTCTGGATTGTGATGCGCATCTTAGTTGTCCCCTTTGCGCTTTGGCGGATTTGCGCAGCGGGTTGTGCTTTTGCCATCGGCATCGACCTGGACTTCCATGTTGTTCATCATTTCCGGCCCGGTTTCGAGCAGCGTGCTGCCATCCGGCAAATGGCGTAGGCGGTTCTGCAACGGCGCCGCTGTGATAGCGGGCTGGGCACTCAGTTCGGCTTCGGTCGGCGCCCGGGTTTTGCCGGTCGCCGGATCAACGTAAACGCGAATGCCTGCGCCGGTCGTGGTGGTCGGTGCAGCCGGCGTTTTGCCGGTGTCGTGGCCGCAGGCGGCGAGCCCGAGCACGGATAGCGCAAGTACAACTGCCGGATACTTCATCGAAAACTCCTTGTTTGCGAAACATCTGGAACGGCATGCACAGCTTTGCGGCAGCAACTTTGAGCGCTATCGCGCCCGTGTTATCGCAACACTAAACGGCGCGCGCGGCGTCATTCTGACATCGAAAATCTCGCCGCCGCCGACTTACCCAGCGACGACCATCAGCACCCCGGCCAGTGCCAAGCCAATACCGGAGACTTGCCGGCGATTGAGCCGCTCGCCGAGAAATATCACTGCGAGCAGCACAATGAACAGCGCCGCTGTTTCGTTCAACACCGCTGCGACCGAGGCGCGCGTGTATTTGTAGCCGGCCAGCCACAGCATTGTCGATAAAAAGGTGCCCGCGAACGAGCCAGCGATAATCTGCGGCCAGTGGCGCACCCGTTTGAATTCAGCGTACAACGCCGCGGCGTTGCCGCGCCAAGCGATATAGATGCCGGTGCCGAGCAGACCGCCGACAAGACGTATCGTGACTAACCACAGGAAATCGTAACGGCTTAGCAGCGGCTTGGCGATGATCACGCCGACCGCCATCAACATCACCGAGAGCACGCCGAGCGTGCCGTTGCGGCGCAACGTAGCCGCGTCGAGTGCGTGTAGTTGTAGATCGCGGACGTAGGTGACCAAGGTAATACCGCCGAGCACGGCGACGACGCCCAGCCACTGGCCCAGCCGCAAATGCTCGCCGAGAAATACCGTGGATAGCGCGATAACCGTCGGCGAGAACAAGGTTTGCGCAACCGCCATGCGGCTGGCGCCAATCGCGTTCAGTGCCCGCAAGTAGAAGACATCGGCCAAGCCGATACCGATGTAGCCAGAGAGCATCGCCAGCAGTACAGCCGGCAACGGAATGGCCGGCGGTACCGGCGAAATCAGGGCCAGCGTGATCGCCATCAGCGTAAACGCGAAGCCGTTTTTGAATAAATTCAATGCGAACGGATTCAGGCTTTCGCCGGATTTTTTGAACAGCACAACCGCGATCGCCCAGACCAGGGCGCAGGACACCGAAAAAAACTCGCCGAGGCCGAAAGTCATCGTCGCGCATGAAAACAGGGAAGGCGCGCAGTTTAGGCGTAGTTACGTTATTTGGCTCGCGCAATCGCAGAATCTAGGCGCTTTAACTTCGGCACCGGCCCTAGCTTTTTACGGCCGGCTGAGCCGCGCTGGCGTTGATCTGCGTGATCGCCAGCCGCTTCGCCGGGGTGAGGCGAGACAAGCCAATGCCGATCAACATCGTCACTGCGAACACCGCTGCACCACGGTCGCCGGTGCCCAGCAGTACCAGCACAGGTCCTGGACAAATACCGCTTAAGCCCCAGCCGAGGCCAAACAACGTGGCGCCGCCGAGCAAGCGGCGATCGATACCGCTGCGCGCGGGGAGGGTGATCGGGCGGCCGAAAATGTCTTTGCCGCGGGCACGCGCCCAGGCAAAGAGCGGTGCCGCCGCCAAGATCGCGCCGCCCATGACGAAGACCAACGCGGGATCCCAATGGCCGGCGACATCGAGAAAGCCGACTACGCGCGCAGGGTCGATCATGCGGGAAAGCATCAGGCCTACGCTGAAAACGCTGCCGGCGAGAAATGCGATCAGAATTTTCATAGCGCCGCTCCAAGCACGTGACGCACAACAAACACCACCAGCGCCGCGGTCACCATGAACGTTGCCGTTGCCGCCAGCGACCGGCGCGAGCCATTCGACAAACCGCAGACGCCGTGGCCGCTGGTGCAGCCGTTGCCGATTTGCGTGCCGTAGCCGACCAGCAAGCCGGCCAGCGCCAGCACCGGATACGTGGCTTGGTGGGTAATCTCAGGTCGAAAGCCGAACAGCACGCTGACCAGTATCGGCGTGCCGATCAGGCCGGCAAGAAAGGCGCCGCGCCACGCCCGCTCTGGCCCGCCTTCAAACAAAAAGCGCCCGAGAATGCCGCTGATGCCGGCGATTCGTCCGAGTAGCAAGAGTAGACCGCCAGCGGTCAGCCCGATCATGAGGCCGCCGATTAAGGGCTCGATAAAATTCATAGGCTTGAGACTCCAATAATGGCGAGAACTCGCAATGTCGATGTACGTTTGGCGGAAAATAGTGTGTTCGTGGTTAGCGTAGTCGTTTACCTGGGAATTTGTAGATTGCTTGGAATCGCGATCCAACAATTCGGTAATGTGTTGGCGCTTCTAGCGCAGCGATTGCTTACAAAGAAGCGTAGGGCACAGAAGACTTGGCTGTATGGATACCGGCTGATTTTTACGTCCAATGAAGCCCAAGGTCTTTGACCTCCGACAATGTCTGCCAATGAACGACGGGCGGCTAACGATAAAAATGGCGCCAGTCAGTGGGGCAAAAGTGCGCCAGTTTTATTTGCAATGGAATTGAGTTAGTTTCGGTAAAAATAATAAAGGTGCGGCAAGCACCGGATTCACCGAGATAATTTTGCGGCTGTGCAACAAAAATCTCGCCCGCTCCCGTTCGCGGCGGTGGGCTGCGGTTGGCATTTAGGCGAGTACGCACGCACTCATGATTTCCGAACGGCAGCTGCAAGACTGGCGCGATCAGGCGCTAAAAGTAGAAGCGGAAGTGGGGCGGGCGATTATTGGCCAGCCGGCGACGGTACGTCTGATCAACATCGCCCTGTTTGCGCGCGGCCACGTGTTGCTGGAAGGCGATGTCGGCGTCGGTAAAACAACCGTGTTGCGGGCATTTTCGCGCGCCATCGGCGGTGATTTCGAGCGTGTTGAAGGTACCGTCGATCTCATGCCGGGCGATCTCGTTTATCACACCTACGTCGATGCCGAGGGTAAACCGCGTATCGAGCCCGGCCCGTTGTTGCGCCACGGCGAGCGTCTCGTCACATTCTTCTTTAACGAGATCAATCGCGCGCGGCCGCAGGTGCAGTCGCTATTGCTGCGGGCGATGGCCGAGCGCACGGTGTCGGCATTCAATCGCGAGTACAGCTTTCCGCATATGACGGTCTTTGCCGACCGCAATAAGATCGAGCGCGAGGAAACCTTTGAACTCGCCTCGGCCGCGCGTGATCGCTTCATGTTCGAGTTGCGCATGGCAACGCCGTCCGAACCAGAGATTCGCCGCGCATTGGCGTTCAATCCCGACTACCACGACACCGATCGCCTGCTGGAAAAAGTCACGCCCGGCCTGCTGCCGTGGCAGGAATTGAACGTGATCGGCGCCGGCATCCAGCAATCGGTACGGGCGAGCGAAACGCTAGAACGGTATGTGCTGGAGCTGTGGCAGGCGAGCCGTGACCCGGCCGCGTACGGCATCGCCATCGATGGCGTTGATATGTCACGCCTGATCCTCGCCGGCGCCAGCCCGCGCGGCATCAGCGCGCTGGTGCGGGCGGCGCGCGTCGTCGCTTGGCTTGCCGGCCGCGACTACCTGCAGCCGGACGACATCCAAGCGGTGCTGCCATCGACGATGGTACATCGCGTGTTCTTCACGCCGGTTTACGAGCTGCGCCGGGCCGAATTGGCAGACGCCCTGGTCGCGCAATTGCTGCAGAAAGTCGCGGCGCCCTGAGGCGCGGGCCGTGCACGACTTCCACTATCGCTTGCCGGCGCGCATGGGCGGCCAGCGCCCCGGCGCCCACGCCGGCAGCAGCCGCGGCCCAGGCATGGAATTCATCAGCCATCAAAGTCTCTATAACCAGCCCGATCCCCGTCGGCTTGATGTCCGCGCCAGCTTGCGCGAACCGCGCGGCGATTGGCTGGTACGCGTTTCGCGGCAGCGCGTTTCGGTGCCGGTTTATGTGGTGGCCGATGTCTCGCCGTCGATGGCGTTCGGCGCCAAGCACAGCAAACTGCAGGTGCTGGCCGACTTCGCCGAAGCCGCCGGCCATAGCGCGTTTCGGGCTGGCGATCCGGCCGGCTTGATCGCGTTTGACTACAGCGAGCGGGAAGACCTGTTTCGCCCCGCGGCGTTGAGCCGCGGCGCCGGTCAGCAGTTGGCTGCGCCGCTGCGTCTGGCGCCGGTCAGTCGGGCAATGCCCGCGAAGGCTAATCTGGCAGCTGGCTTATTGCAGGCGGCGCAGCGGCTGGCCGGTCGTCAAGCCTTGGTATTTCTAGCCTCGGATTTCCATTGGCCACTAGCGCCGCTCGACGATGTCCTCGGCTTGCTGGCGCGTGCGTGCGTGGTGCCGGTCGTGATCTGGGATCCGGCCGAATTAGAGCCGCCGGCTGAGGACGGGTTGGTGGTGCTGCGCGACGCCGAAAATGCCAGCCGGCGCACGCTTTGGCTGCGGCCGCGCCTGCGTCAGCAATGGCGTGCAGCCGTCGCGGCGCGGCGTGATGCGCTGAAAGCATTCTTTGAACAACGGGGGCTGCGGCCGTTTTACGTTGAAGGTGCGTTTAACGCTGAGGCGATGTCGGAATATTTCCTTGAGGCCAATCTGTGATCCGGCGATGGCTGTTGCTCCTGTTGGCGCTGCTGCCGGCGGTAGCGTGGTCGGTGGATGCACCGCCAACGGTCGCAAATGTGCGGGTAGAGCTGCCGCGGCCGTTTGGCTATCGAGTCGGCGATGTCTTGCAGCAGGCGCTGCAATTGCAGATCGACGGTAAAGCGGTCGAACTGCCCGAGCTGCCGCGCAAAGAGAAAATCGGCGTCTGGCTGCTGCGCCGCGGCGCCACGCTCGAAACCCGGGCCGACGGCACGCGCTGGCTGAAGCTTGATTATCAGATTATCAACGCCTCGCGCGATGTTGATGTCATCGCGCTGCCAGCGTTGCATCTACGCACGCGTGATCCGCAGCAATTTATCGATGTGCCGGAGTGGCCGCTGTCGGTCAGCGCGATCACGCCGCAAACCGTCAGCAATCGCGGTGGGCTGATCGCGCTGCGGCCGGATCGTGCCGCGCCGCGGGTTGCAGTTGGCGCGGTACAGCGGCGGATGCAGCTCAGTCTGCTCGGCGTATTGGTGACATTGGCACTGTGGCTGGGCTGGTGGCGCTTGCGCAATTGGCAGGCCGAGCAGCGGCTGCCGTTTGCGCAAGCCTTGCGCGCGCTGCGGCGCTTGCCGCCGGAGGCGCCCGAGGCTTGGCGTTGCCTGCATCGCGGCTTCGATGCCAGCGCCGGCCAGGTGCTGCACATTGGTTCGCTGCCAGTGCTGTTTCAGCGCGCGCCGCATTATCAGCCGCTGCAGGCGGAGATCGAGGCGTTTTATGCGCAGTCCACGGCCTATTTTTTTGGTGCTGGAATAAGCGGTGGAATGGGTAATGCGGCGCCGGGATTATTGGCACTGTGCCGCAAGCTGCGGCGCATCGAAAAAAGCCACGAGCGATGACGCTACTCGGCACCGGCTTTGCGTTCGATTTTGTCCAGCCGTGGGCGTTGGCATTGCTGCCGTTGGCGTTGCTGCCGCTATTGCGCCGCCACCGCGAGGAGCTGGCATTCCCGGCACTCGCGTGGCTGCCACCGGATCGCATCGGCCGGCTGGTCGATGGCCTAGGGCGAGTATTCGCTGTCGCCGCGCTCCTGACCGCAGTGCTGGCCTTGGCGCAGCCGGGGCGGCCGGAATCGGAGGTGCCGCGCATCGGCCGCGGCGCCGAGATCGTCGTGCTGTTCGACTCCTCGCTGAGCATGGACGATGAGATGGTGAAGCGCGGCCAGCTACCGAAGCGTAACCGCGACAGCCCGCTGCGCAAACGCAACATCGCCCGTGAAGCTTTGGCGCGCTTGGTTGCGCGGCGTCCGGATGACCGCTTCGCGCTGCTGATGTTCGGCGCCGCGCCGTTTCGAGTCACGCCGTTTTCGCAGCATCCGGACGTTATTCAAGCCGGCATCACCGCCGCCGGCGTCAGCAATGGCTTGCCCGGCACCGACCTCGGCCGCGGCCTGCTGGCGGCCATTAGCCAGTTCGATCACCGCGCCTACACCGGCAGCCGCGTGCTGCTGTTGGTGTCTGACGGTGCCGCCGAAATCGACGATTCCACCCGGCAGCAGATTCGTGATGGTATGGCGCGGAATCGTATCGCGCTGGATTGGATTTACCTGCGCTCGGCCAATTGGCCGCGGCTGGAAGACGAAGACGAACCGCGGCCGACGGCGCTGATTACCGATGTCGCAATGCACCGGTTCTTCAAAACGCTGCCGACGGCGTATCACGTATTCGAAGCCGAAAGCCCGGACGCCGTTAGCCGCGCCGTGGCGGAAATCGAACGCCAACAGAATTTGCCGTTGGAATATCTTGAGCGCGTGCCGCGCCGTGATTACAGCCCGATGCTGTACCTCTTCGCGGTGTTGGCCTGTACGCTGCTGTTTGTACAACGCGCTTACGTGCTTCGGAGTTGGACATGAAACGGCGCTACGGGCATTTGCTGTTTGCGCTGCCGGCAGCGGGCTTTGCGCTGTCCGCGCTGATTGCCGCTTGGCAATTACGCGCTGCCGAGCAAACCGCCGCTGCGGTCGTTGCGGCTACCGCCGGTACTCAGCAAGAGATCGACCTGAAGCGACCCGAAGCGGCGCTGGCGCACGCGCTGCTGCTGGCCTACGGCGACGACTACGAGCGCGCACTGCGCGCGTATGAGCCGCTGTTGCAATCGCCACGCGACGATATTCGCCTGACCGCCCGCTACGACCTCGGCAACCTGCATCTGCGGCAGGCGCTGAAACTGGTTGACGAGCAGTTGGCCAAAGCGCGGACTTTGGTGGAGCTGGCGAAGCAGAATTATCGCGGCGTGCTAGAAGTCGAGCCAGACGATTGGGATGCCCGCTACAACCTCGAACGGGCGTTGTGGCTGGAGCCCGAGCGCGACGAAGGCGCGGTTGATGTCACGCCGCCGCCGCTGGTCACGCGCCCAAACGGCGATAAGCCGGACCTGCCATGAACATCCGCGCGCGCCTGCTCCGGGCCCTGCGCGGCGAAGGCCGCTTGCTGCTGCCAGCAGTCGCGCTGCTGGTGCTGGCGTTGTTTTTGCCGCCGCTGCCGATCACCCGCCCGGCCTACGATCTGGTAGTGATATTTGACGTCACGCAAAGCATGAACGTGCCCGATTACGAACTCGACGGGCGCCTCGTCAGCCGGCTCGACTACGCCAAATACGCAGTCGCTGAAGCCTTGCGCAGCCCGCGTTGCGACACCCGCATCGGCTGGGGCGTATTCGCCGGGCGCAAGATCGTCATGCTGTTGGCGCCGGTTGAAGTCTGCGGCAATTACAGCGCCTTGCTCGCCGCGCTGGCCAATATCGATGGCCGCATGGCGTTCGAGAACGCGAGCGAGGTGCAAGAAGGTTTGTATTGGGCGCTCGGCAACGTGCAGCAGCTGCGGCCGGTGCCGGACGTCATTTTCATGACCGACGGCCACGAAGCGCCGCCGCTCGCGCCCGATTTAGCGCGCGACTACGATGGCGCCAAAGGCGCGGTTCGTGGCTGGTTAGTCGGCGTTGGCGATACCACGCTAAAGCCGATTCCAAAAACCGACGCCGACGGTAAACGCATCGGCTATTGGCACGATACCGAAGTGCTGCAAAGCGCCAACGCCGGCGGCAGCAGCCACGAACATTTATCCGACTTACACGAACCGCATTTGCAGCAGTTGGCGAAGAACGTTGGCTTCCGTTATCGCCGCCTGACCGATGCCCGCGCGCTCGACGACGCCATGCACGACCGCGCACTTGCGCACCCGGCGCACGTGCTGACTGATCTCCGCTGGCTGCCGGTGTCGTTGGCTTTGCTGCTGCTGGCGTGGCGCTTTAGGCCGGATTGGCGGAGTTGGATCGGCCGACCTAAGCGGGCCAGCGCTACGAATATTTAGTTCTATCGCCATTTTAAGCACCGGCTTGCACCGCAACATTGCTAGGGCCTGTTATTGATCCGGCCATTTCTCGCTTTCTCGGAAGTGCGGCATCCGGTTTGGCATTGCACTGTCTTTATTCAAGTACTTAATGGCCGGATCAATAACAAAGCAATTTGATTTTATTATTAATTCGGCCACTCACGCCGTCTCGAAAAAGTGCGATCTCAAATTGCCGCGTAGCACCTCGTTCAACTATTTTGTGGCCGAATCAATAACACTTATGCGGTTGCAGCGACCGCATAAGTGTTAACAGGCCCTAGAATCACGCGCTTTATTGCCTCCGCGCGCCACCTGCGTTCTGCCCGTGACCCCTATCCAAATCCCCAACAAGCTGCCGGATGTCGGCACCACGATTTTTGCCGTGATGACGCAGCTAGCCCAAGCGCACGGCGCGATCAACCTCGGCCAAGGCTTCCCTGATTTTGATCCGCCGCTGGCCTTGCAGCAGGCGCTGACGCAGGCGATGGTGGACGGCCGCAATCAATATCCGCCGGAAGCCGGCATCCTCGCGCTGCGCCAGCAGATCGCGCTGAAAAGCGAGCGGCTCTACGGCCGGCAGGTGAACCCGGATACCGATATCACGATCACCGCTGGCGCGACGGAAGCGCTATTTCTAGCTATTTCGTCCGCTGTGCAAGCCGGCGACGAAGCCATCGTGCTCGACCCCTGCTACGACGCCTACGTGCCGATGCTGCAGCTGCAAAACGCCCGCGTGTTGCGGGTGCCGCTGCGGTTGCCGGATTTCAGCGTTGACTGGCAGCGCGTACGCGACGCCGTAACGGCAAAAACGCGGCTGATCATCGTCAACACGCCGCATAACCCGAGCGGCGCCGTGTTCAGCCCGGCGGACTGGGATGCGCTGGCGGTGATCATCCGGGATCGCAACATCGTCGTGATCTCGGATGAGGTTTACGAGCATCTCGTGTTTGATGGCGGCGCCCATCACAGCGTGTTGCGCCACCCCGAGCTGGCCGAGCGCAGCTACGTACTCAGCTCGCTGGGCAAAACCTATCACTGCACCGGCTGGCGCGCGGGTTACTGCATCGCGCCGCCAGCGTTGAGTGCTCAGTTTCACAAGCTGCATCAATTCACCAGCTACAGCGCGTTCGGGCCGGCGCAATGGGCGTTCGCCGATGCGCTGGCGCGTGCGCCGGAACACTATCTTCAGCTGCCAGCGTTTTATCAGGCTAGCCGGGATCGCTTCCGGGCACTCTTGCAAGGCTCGCGATTCAAGCTGCTCGATGTCCCCGGCGGCTTTTTCCAGATCGTCGACTACTCGGCGATTCGCGATATCGACGACCGCAGCTTCAGCGAATGGCTGGTGCGCGAAGGCGGCGTCGCCGCGATTCCGCTATCGGCGTTTTACGAAACCCCGCCAGACGCGCGGCTGTTGCGTTTATGCTTCGCCAAGCGCGATGCCACACTCGTCGCCGCAGCCGAGCGCCTCTGCCGACTGTGAGGCGCGCCGCCCACCTCGGAGATTGCGATGCCGCCAAGCCCGCCCGAAACCCTGCCGCGCAAAGGCCGCGGCGCCGGCTCGAACGGCGCCGGGCGGTTTGAAGCGACAACGCGCGTCGCCGTTGATGACGGCTGGGGCAGCCTAGAAGCCGAGCCGGTCAAGCTCGAAACCATCGTCCGCGCCGTCGTCGCGAAGTCGATCATCAGCCGCAATAACTCGCCGGATATCCCGTTTGAGCAGTCGATCAACCCGTATTACGGCTGCGAGCACGGCTGCATTTACTGCTACGCCCGGCCCAGTCACGGTTATTTAAATTTATCGCCGGGGCTCGATTTCGAAACCCGGCTGTTTTACAAGCCAAACGCCGCCGAACTGCTGGACGCCGAATTGCGCCGCCCCGGTTACCGCGTTTCGCCGATCGCGCTCGGCGCCAACACTGATCCGTACCAGCCAATCGAGCGCGAGCATCGCGTGACGCGCGGCATACTCGAAGTCTTGGCGCGGTTTCGGCATCCAGTCAGCATCGTCACGAAAGGGGTACTGATCGAGCGCGACCTCGATCTTCTGGCGGCGATGGCGCGCGACAATCTCGTGCACGTCGGCATCACGCTGACCACGCTCGATCCGGCGCTGAAACGTACCCTGGAGCCGCGCGCCGCCGCACCCGCTGCGAGGCTGCGCGTGATGCGCCAACTCGCGGACGTCGGCGTCCCGGTGCGGGTGATGTTTTCACCGGTAATCCCCTTCGTCAACGATGCCGAACTGGAGCGCGCGCTTGAAGCCGGCGCCGAGGCCGGCGCGCACGCGGCGAGCTATATCCTGCTACGGCTACCGCACGAAGTGAAAGACTTATTCCGTGAATGGCTAGACGCGCACCTGCCGCTGAAAGCCGAGCACGTCATGAGCCTGATCAACCAAAGCCGCGGCGGCAAAGACTACGACGCCGCCTGGGGCACGCGGATGCGCGGCAGCGGCAACTTCGCTGACTTGATCGCCCAACGCTTCCGCCTCGCACGGCGGCGCCTGCGCTTAGACCAAGCCCGCAGCGGCTACAACCTCGACCTGTTCCGCGTACCACCGAAAGCGGGGGATCAGCTCGGTTTGTTTTAACCTGCGGAACGCGACCATCGAAGCGAGGGCGCCAGCTAGCCGCGTCATGAAGGCGCTAGCTTTAGTAGCGCTGGCAGCACAACCGCGTCCCTGACAAAAGCGAATGCGGAATATCCGGCCACCAAGGTGACCAACGTACTCTCTGGCCGGCCGTTGAAGGCGAGCAAAACTAGAGCGCAGGCAAACAGCCAGAGAAGATAAATGGAATACTTTCCAGACGGGGTGCTCCGCAGCACGCGCCGTACCTGCATCGCCGTATTAGCAGCGACCAAATCCTGGGCAGTTCCCGCAACTGCCCGAAGTTGCAAAAGACCCGCAATCCCGCCGGTAATGACAGCAAGGTATATGATGGCGAGCGGTTTGGACTGCGAAAAGACAAGCGATACAACTAGCGCCGCTAGCCACAAGACTAGCAGCCCCATCGCTACCTTCGGTTGTAGTGTCTTGTGCATGGTGATCAGTGCAAATTAGACATCGTTTCGGTGGAATTACTTGCTTATATCTGAGTACCGCCAAGCGTGGATGGCCGCGCGCTATCGATTCGCTCATTCAATCGATGCTCAACGTCACGCAGATGGCCCCATTGACGACCCGCATGGGCTTCGCATGTACGAAAAGAAATTTTCATGATGCCTATTACGCAAGTTGAGAGGCGTAAATGCTTAGCGCATTAGCAGAAGTCCAATGCCGAACGCTGACTCGCTCGCCTGAGAATGCAGCCAAACCGTAGCTAAATAAGAGTAGCAAGACGAAACCCAGCGCCTTCATGCTTGCGAGACCGGCTTGACGCAACGGCAGGAAGCGAAAAAAGTAGTAGAGCAGACCCAATGGCGGTACCAACCCGCATAGCGCAGGTGCCGACCCAGGCGAGATTCCACGCTCGGTCGCATCGGCTTTGCACCATGCAAAAAGGCAGATTGCGATGCAAACCGCAAACACAAGGTCAAAGGAGCCGTGGCCGCTTACCGGCGGCCCGAAGCTAGATGCAAGAAAGCCAAAAGCAGAAAAGACCACCCAAAGCGCAATCAGTAATTTCCGCGACCGCTTCATCATGATGCTCAAAACGCGTGACATAGGTTCTTCCGTAAACTCCTTTTGCCGTCGCTTTGGCCGATTTCCCTGCTTCGCCAGCACAATCGGCTAGAGTGAATAAGGGATAACCCGTGAACGTGTATCAACCAACAACGGAACAATTGCATGTTCTTTCGTAACGTCGAGCTTCTAAGTTAAACCTCCGGCCGCGTCTTCCTTATGGCCGGTCGGCTTGAGCGCTTGGTCGACTGGCGCTTTTTACTGCCGTAGCCAGGCCTAATGCCTCTTGGACAGCGCTGTTCACAGCCTGATCTTTGGGGGCATACCCGGATAATTTCCTTGCTTGTTTTTCAATGCCGATAGCTTGAACTGTGCTTGTACCGAAGACTGCTTCCTGACCTGATAAAGCACCAACAGAAATGAGGTCACCATCTAGCAGTGTTTCCAGAAGAGCCGTGGCTTCCTCGACGCGACCGGCACGTAGATGCCCGAGAACGGCGACCTTTGTGACTATGTCCGCTTCCGTTCTGACAACAAGGCTATGGTTTGTAAATTGTTTGTCGAACGCTAACCAGAACCAAGATGCAGCCCCGCCTCCAATAAGCAGGAAAGTAAATGCCAATATTGCGAGCCTGGCTTTGTTCATTGAGCCGCCCAAAATAACGTATCGAAAATTTCGCATGAATAACTATTGATTGATGCTGTGCGCGGTTCAGTTCTCAGCTTCGCCGAGTGTTGCTTAGAATTCAACTGTATTGGTTGCTTGGGTACGAAGATCTCGTGCCAGTAACCAGCGGACTTCGTGCGATAACCGCGAATAACGATCAATGGTCAGATCGATGTTCGCGATTGCGTCTTTATGTTGTTACGCCAGCAGAGTCATCGCTCGTATGGCGTGTGGGCGTGCAGAGCGTTTCTGCTTGCTGCGACGATGCCTGTAACCGCAACGGGGCTAATTCGGCGCTACGCCTACTTCGTGCGCCACAATAAGCCGAGCATCCTGCCTAGCGATTAACCGCCTTAACGCGAAAATGCCGCTAACGGCGGGCAAAATGCTTCGAAACGCCCACAGCGTGCTCTGAACCCGATACGATACGCAGCCGTAAAACCGCCATGGCGCAAGCCATTGCGCCGGTTGTGCTGGCGCAACGTTGGCGCGCTGGGCCGCAACTCCGCACGCCGCCGCTGGCCGCCGGGCCTCGTAATTACCGCATCGACACCGCATCTGACGAATGACTGAACCGCTCGAAACCGAACGCCTGCCGCTACGCATTTTTGCCGAGAAGGCGTATCTCGACTACTCGATGTACGTGGTGCTGGACCGCGCGCTGCCGAACATCGCCGACGGCCTGAAGCCGGTACAGCGGCGCATTATTTATGCGATGTCCGAGCTGGGCTTGAGCGCGGCGAGCAAGCCGAAGAAGTCGGCGCGTACGGTGGGCGATGTCATCGGCAAGTTCCATCCGCATGGCGATAGCGCCTGTTATGAAGCGATGGTGACGATGGCGCAGCCGTTTTCGTATCGCTACCCGTTGGTCGATGGCCAAGGCAACTGGGGTTCGGCGGACGATCCGAAAAGCTTCGCGGCGATGCGCTACACCGAGGCCAAGCTGACGCCGTACGCGGCCACACTGCTGGCCGAGCTGGAGATGGGTACGTCGGATTGGGTGCCGAATTTCGATGGCACGCTATCGGAACCGAAACTGCTGCCGGCGCGGCTGCCGAATATCTTGGTGAACGGCACCACCGGCATCGCGGTTGGCATGGCCACCGATATTCCGCCACACAATCTGCGTGAATTGGCGGCGGCCTGCCAGTTGCTGTTGAAGAACCCGGCGACGACGTTCGACGACATCACCAAAGTGCTGCCGGGGCCGGATTTCCCAACCGGCTGCGAAATCATCAGCGATGCCACCGAGCTGCGGAAGCTTTACGCCACCGGCAACGGCATGGTGCGCACGCGCGCCCGTTGGATGCGTGAGGAAGACGGCCCGAACGGCATGCAGATCATCGTCACGCATCTGCCGCATCAAGTTTCGCCGGCCAAGATTCAGGAGCAGATCGCCGATCAGATGCGGGCCAAGAAGCTGCCGCTGGTCGATGATTTACGCGATGAATCCGATCACGAAAACCCGGTGCGGATTGTCATTATTCCGCGCTCGAATCGGATTGATGTTGAAGCGCTGATGGCGCATTTGTTCGCGACGACCGATCTGGAAAAATCGGTGCGTGTGAACCTGAACATGATCGGTCTCGACGGCCGGCCGCGGGTTAAAAACCTGCTGGAAATTCTCAGCGAATGGCTGGTTTATCGCGTCGCCACGGTGCGCCGGCGGCTCGAACACCGGCTGCAGAAAGTCAACGAGCGCCTGCATATTCTCGATGGCTTGTTGATCGCGTTTCTGAACATTGATGAAGTGATTCGCATCATCCGTTTCGAGGATGACCCGCACGCGGAGTTGATGGCGCGCTTCGGCCTTTCTGATCTGCAAGCCACTGCGATTCTCGATCTGCGTCTGCGGCACCTGCAGAAAATCGAGGAAATGCAGATCCGCGGCGAGCAGGAAGCGCTGGCAGCGGAACGCGCGAAACTCGAAGACTTGTTGTCGTCCGAAGCCAAGCTGAAAAAGCTGGTGGGCAAGGAAATCGACGAAGACGCCAAGAAGTACGGCGATGATCGCCGCTGCCCGTTGGTTGCGCGCGCCGCCGCGGTAGCGTTTGAGGCTACCGAAATTCTGCCGAGCGATCCGATTACCGTAGTGTTGTCGAAAGCCGGCTGGATACGCGCCGGTAAAGGCCACGACGTTGATGTCACCGGCCTGAGCTACAAAGCCGGCGATGAATTCCTGTGTTCGGTGGCCGGGCGTACCAATCAGCTGCTGATTTTGCTCGATTCAAAAGGCCGCGCTTACACCCTGAACCCGCGCGAGTTGCCATCCGCGCGTTCGCAGGGCGAGCCGGTGACGACACGCCTGGACTTGCAAGATGGCGCTAGCATCGTCGCGATGCTGGCCGGCGAAGGCGGCGATAAATACGTGCTCGCCGGCAGCGATGGCTATGGTTTCGTCGCCAAGCTTGACGATCTGCAAGGCCGCAATCGGGCCGGCAAGGCGGCGCTGACGCTAGAAGGCAAGCCGCTGGCGCCGATGGCGACGCGTTTCGGCGCGGAGGATCGTCTGGCCGTCGCGACAGCCGAAGGCCGGCTGCTGATTTTCCCGGTAAGCGAGTTGCCGGAGTTGGCGAAGGGCAAGGGCAATAAGCTGATCACGCTGAAAGGCGAGGATAGGATCGTCGCTGCGGCGCTGCTGCCGCCGGGCGCTTTGCTGGAAGTCACCAGCTTGAAACGCACGCTGACGCTGAAAGCTGGTGATATCGCCAGTTATGTCGCGGCGCGCGGTTCGCGCGGCAATCCGCTGCCGCGGGGTTACCAGCGTGTCGACGGCATGGCCGCATTGCCGGGCGGCAAGACCGCCGACGTGGGGGCTTGATTTTTAGCGCCGCGGGCAAATCTTGATCAGGTGCGCGTGCGCCAATGGCGTGGCGCGCACCGTTAACGGCCCAATGACTGCTGTGGAAATTCACAAATGAAACGTATACTTTTGTTTTTAGTGACTAATATCGCGGTTATGATCGTGCTATCGATCGTCGCCAGCGTGTTCGGCGTCGACCGCTTCCTGACCCGCAATGGTTTAAACCTCGGCCAGTTGCTGGCGTTTTCGGCGATCTTCGGCATGGGCGGCGCGTTTATCTCGCTGGCGATGTCGAAAACGATCGCGAAAATGAGCACCGGCGCCCGCGTGATTACGCAGCCGTCCAGCGCTGCCGAAGCTTGGCTGCTGGCGACGGTTGAGCGGCAGGCGCGCACTGCCGGCATCCGCATGCCGGAAGTCGCGATTTACGACGGTCCGGAAATGAACGCGTTTGCAACCGGCATGAGCAAAAACAGCGCGCTGGTTGCGGTCTCCAGCGGCCTGTTACGGTCGATGAGTCAAGACGAAGTGGAAGCCGTGCTCGGCCACGAGATGAGCCATGTCGCGAACGGCGATATGGTGACGCTGACGTTGATCCAAGGCGTCGTCAATACCTTCGTAATCTTCTTATCGCGTGTGGTTGGCTACCTTGTTGACGGCGCGCTGCGTCGTGGTGATGACGACCGTGGCGGCGTTGGCATCGGCTACTACATCACGTCGATGGTGATGCAGGTGGTGCTCGGCTTCGCAGCGACGATGATCGTCTGCGCGTTCTCGCGCTGGCGCGAATTCCACGCCGATGCCGGCGGCGCGCATCTGGCTGGCAAGCGCAAAATGATCGCCGCATTGGAGCGTTTGAAGGCCGGCCATGAAGGCTCGACATTGCCGCAGGGCATGCAGGCGTTCGGTATTGCCGGCGGCGTCAAAAGCTTGTTTACAACGCATCCGCCGTTGGAAGTGCGCATCGAACGGCTGAAACAGGCTGCCTAAATTTCTGGTTTTGAGCATTAAGCGCCATTTGCCAGGAAGAGGGCGCTTTCGAGCTGCGGCGTAGCGGCAGCAAATAAAAAAAGCCGGCGCGGAGTAATCCGGCCGGTTTTTTTATGCGAGTTGGATGCCGACTTTAGCGCCGACTATCGCCCGAGAGTTGCACCACTTCCGGTTCTTGGATGTGGTAGCCCTGAATAAAGTTAACGCCCATTTGCCACAGCCGCGCCATGACGTTGGCGTCTTCGACGTGCGAGACGATGGTTTTGATATGCCGTTGCTTCGCCGCTTCCACCAGTTCCGTGAGCTTCTTCTGCACCATCTTGTCGCTGAAGTTTTGCGTAAACGACGGGTGGAATTTCAGATAACCGGTGGGGATGTGATCCAGCATCGCCATCGAATTGGCGCCGATGCCGAAGTGTTCGATGGCCACACCGGCGCCCATCGTCGTCAGCGCTTCAACCAAGGTTTTCGCTTTGCGAATATGGTTTTGCAGCACCAATTCCTGAATTTCAAAGACGATTTCGTCGGCCTTCATCGGCCGTAATTGCGTGGTTTGTTTCAGCCAGGCGATGAAGTTATCGGAATCGCGCAGCGTGTCTTCAGAAAGCTTGACGAACAGCACTGCGGCGTCTTGGTTCGGCGTGCGGCGTTTGATGATATCCAACGCCATGCCGGTGACCCAGCGGTCGATGGGGCGCATCAAGTCGAATTTCTGCGCCGCCGGTAAGAATTCAGCCGCGTGGTATTCGCGGTCGGACTCGTCCAGCATGCGCAGCAGAATATCGAAGTGACCGCGGGTTTCGCCTTCGAGGCTGGCAATGCACTGATACGCCAGCTTCAGGCGGTTTTCTTCGAGCGCTTTTTTCACCTGCGCCGCGCGGCGGGCGTCTTCGCGGTCAGCGAGGCCGGCTTTCGCCGTGGCGCCCAACGCAACGATCTGATTGCCGCCTTTGGCCGAAACACGGCGGGCTTCGGCGGCGAGCTGACGGACAACCGCCGAGGCAACATCGGTCGCGCCGAGCGGGAATAGGGCAATGGTTAAGCTGACCTGCGCCTCGTGCTCGCTGGCAGTAAAGATCTTTTGGCGGATTTCTTTCGCCAGCTGCTCGCTGAATTGCTCGATTTCGCCTAGGTTTTCACGCTGCACCAGCAGCGCCACTTCGTCGACCGAAAACGTAAACAGTTGGTCATGCGGGCTTAAAAAATCGCGAATTGCGTGTGCTGCTTGGGCGGCAATATCGTCGGCTTCCGAGTGGCCGATGCGCTCTTCAAGACCGGCAAAATCATCGATGCGGGCGAGAATGGCGCTGCGCACCAAGCTGGTGTCGTGCGGCGTCGCCGACAATGCGACGGTGAACGCGCCGCGCCGGCTGGGTGCTGCAGGTGCCGGTGCTGCCGCTGCCGCCGGTGCTGGCGCCGGTTCGGCCGCCGCCCGGATCAGCAGCTCAATCACGCGCTCGCCATCTTGAATGCCGAGGATGAGTTGTGCTTTGACCTCAATGCAGCCGGCATTTCCGACCAGCTTCAATTCCAGCGCGTCGCCTGCATGCTTGCCTTTCAGCACCGCGCGCAGGCGCTCTTTAATTTGGCCTTGCTGCGACGGATCAACGAGATCGATCAGCGGCTGACCGACGAGCTCGCTGCAGTCGGTATAGCCGAGCAGCTTCGCGAACGCGTGGTTGGCGCTTTCCAGAATGCCTTCTTGGACATGACCGATGGCGTCGCCGGTGGATTCGGTCAACTGCCGATGGCGCGATTCGAAATCTTCCAGCTGCTGCTGGGTTTGGCGCAGCTTGCGCAGATTGCGGTGTTTGCTGATCTCGCGGGCGACCACCAGCTCCAGATGCTGCAGGTGTTCGAGATCCTCGTACGACGCCAAGTCCGCGGCGCCGGAGGCGAGGGCGGCGATGGTCGCCGGCATGCCGGTTTGCCGGCCGATCAACACCACCGGCAGATCAGGCCGCAGGTTATGGCACATCGAAATCACGCGTTCGCGCGACGCCGCGCGGACATCGCGGTCGCACAGCATCAGGTCCGGCGGGTTATTGCGTAGCTCGTCTTCGATGCTCGCGGCGTCGTTTACCCAGCTAACACGCAGCGGGTGCCCGGCGTTTCGGAGATGGCTTTCAATCCGCTTGGCTACTTCTTCTGTCGCGGTGGCGACGAGCAGCAGCCCGGAAATTGGCTCAAGTGTCTGACTATTTTGAAAAAACTGTACTGGATTTACGGCCATGGCAGCAGGGTCTTCGCTGGTTCGCCGGGAATCTCGCGCACGAGGCGCGGCACTAGATACCCAGGCAGTTGTGCCGAGAGTTGGGACATCAATACTTTTGCGGTTACTTCTTCCACGTCGAAATGCGCTGCTCCCTGTACGCGATCCAACAGGTGTAGATAGTAGGGCAAAACTCCACAAATAATCAGCTTTTCCGACAACAATTTGAGGGCCGCTGTCGAGTCGTTAATACCTTTCAGCAGTACGGCCTGATTTAAGAGCGTAGCACCGGTGTTACGCAGGCGCGCACAGGCTTGATTGACAGCAGCGTCAACTTCCGCGCCGTGATTGACGTGCAGCACAATCACTTTTTGCAGCCGGCTCTGCGCCAGCCAGCCGAGCAGCGCAGCGTCTACCCGTTCTGGCAGCACCACCGGCACGCGCGTGTGCAGGCGCAGACGCTGAATGTGCGGAATGGCTTCGAGCCCGGCGACCAACGCCGCCAGCTTGTCATCGCTCAGCGCGAGCGGATCGCCGCCGGACAAAATCACTTCTTCGATGGTCGGGTCGGCCGCCAGCTGCGCCAAGGTTTCGCGCCATTGGCCACGTACTGCCAGCGCATCCGAGTACGGAAAATGGCGCCGGAAGCAGTAGCGGCAGTTGATTGCGCAGGCGCCCGTTGCAATCACCAACGCACGGCCCTGATATTTGTGGATGATGCCGCCGGCTTTGAGCTTGTTTAAATCGCCAACGGCATCAACCCCATAACCCGGTACCGTTTGCGCTTCCGCGCTCGACGGCCAGACCTGCAGAAAGAGCGGATCTTGCGGATCGCCACGGCGCATGCGCGCAACGAAGCCGCGCGGCACCCGCAGCGGGAAGCCGCGCAGGCGCGCGTAGTCCAGCGCGGGCAGCGTTGGGTCAAGGTCGAGCAGCGTTAGCAGCTCAGCCGGTGTGGTCACAGCGTCGGCGAGCAATTGCTGCCAAGCCGGACGCGAATAAGGGGCGCCGTCATCCATGGCCCGATTGTCCGGGACTTGGACGATAAGCTCAACGTCTATTGGGATTTACGGCGTTATTTGCGGGTTGATCGGGGTGTGGCTGCTGCGGCTTTTTTAGCTGCTTTGCTCGGCACATTCTTCGCCGCTTTGGCAATTTTTGCCGCCGCGCTCCCAGGCTCAGGGGTTTTCAGCGTATACGCGCAGAGGTCCGCGATTGGGCAGCGCCAGCATTCCGGCGTGCGGGCTTTGCAGATGTAGCGGCCGTGCAGAATCAGCCAGTGGTGTGCGTGCAGCGCGTATTCCTTGGGCGTTGATTTCTCCAGCTTGGCCGAGACCGCGTCGGTGGTCTTTGCCGGGCCGAGGCCGGTGCGGTTGGCGATCCGGAAGATGTGGGTATCGACGGCGATGGTCGGCTCGCCAAACGCCACGTTTAGCACCACGCGCGCCGTTTTGGCGCCGACGCCGGGCAAGGCTTCCAGCGCTTCTCGCGTCTTCGGCACTTCGCCGCCGTGGCGTTCAAGCAACAGGCGGCACAGCGCGATGACGTTTTTAGCTTTGGTCTGAAACAGGCCGATGGTCTTAATGTAGCCGCGCAGCGCGTCTTCGCCGAGCGCGAGGATGGCGTGCGGCGTATTGGCAACTGGGTACAGCCGCGCCGTTGCTTTGTTGACGCTGACATCGGTGGCCTGCGCCGATAACACGACGGCGACCAGCAGCTCGAACGGCGTGTTGTATTCCAGCTCGCTGCGCGGCTCGGGGTTTGCCGCCGCCAAGCGCCGGAACAGTTCGCTGCGTTGCGCCGCGTTCACGGCTCGCCGGCCTTGCGCGCTTTGGCGCGTGCGATGGCCGCTGCGATGTCGTAACCCTGGGCTTGATCTTTCAACGTCGCCGCCCGGCGACGGCGACGGGCTTCGTCCCGTGCCTCGCCCTCGCGCGCCAAACGTGCGCGGCGGGCGAGGTGGCGGTTGCGCCAGCGCGGCGCCATCGAATCGGACGTCGGCAGGGTTTCGGCACGCGGCTGCATGCTGATGCAATTCACTGGGCACGGCGGCAAACACAGTTCACAGCCGCTGCATTCGGCGGCAAAAACGGTGTGCATGAATTTCGGCGCGCCGATGATTGCGTCCACCGGGCAGACCAGCACGCATTTGAAGCAGCCGATGCACAGCGCTTCGTCGATTACCGCGACGCCGAGAAAATCCTGCGTCGGCCGCTCTGCCGGCCAATAGGCAGGGTCGGGCGCCAGCGGCGCGCAGCCTAAAGCGTTTGCCAGCGCGGCGAGCGTCACGGTGCCGCCCGGCGGGCAGCGGTTCGGCGCTGCAGCGCCTGTGGCCAGCGCTTCGGCGTAGGGCCGGCAGCCGTTGAAGCCACAGCGGCGGCATTGTGTTTGTGGCAGTAGCGCATCCAGCCGCGTTGCCAATGTCGCGGGGTCGATGGGGTTGTAATCGCGGCCGGTCATTGCGTTGCTAGCATCGTCACAGGCTGGCGCGATACAGCCGCAGCGCCAGCGGCGCGGCGGCGGCGCAGGCGGCCAGCTCAGCAAGCCAAAGCGTCAGCGTTGCCCCACTCGGCCATTGCGCGTGCAGCAACTGCAGGCCGGTGCCGATCAAAAACGCGGCGCCGAAAAAACAGATGCACAGCGCCAGCAGCGCGGTTAGCCGGGCCGGGCCGGCAAAGGCGCCGGCAAATAGAAACAAGCCGGTGCCACAAAGCAGCGCGCCGCTGTATTGATTGCCGCGTCCTTCCGTCCATGCGCCGAGCCCGAGCGCAATCAGCACGGCGGCAGCGGCGAGGCAATAGACGCGCGCCAGCAGTTTTACGTCCGCCTTCATTTCACCCGCATGCCCGGCGCGGCACCATCGTCCGGCATCAGCAAGAACGGGCCGGCCTCGTCGTTGCTCGCCGCCAACACCATGCCTTCGGACATGCCAAACCGCATTTTGCGCGGCGCCAGATTGGCGACCATTACCGTCAAACGGCCGACCAGCTTTTCCGGCGGATACGCCGACTTGATGCCGGCAAACACTTGCCGTTTGCCGAGCGGGCCAACGTCCAACGTCAGCTTCAGCAGCTTGTCCGCACCTTCAACCGACTCCGCGTTTTCAATGCGCGCGATGCGTAGGTCGATCTTTGTGAAGTCGTCGATGTTGATTGTCGGGCTAGCCTCGGCGCTTGCTGGTGCGGCGGTAACGGCGGGTTTGGTTTTAGGTTCGGTTGCGGCGGCTTTTGTGGCGGGTGCTGGTGTTTGGCTCGGGGCCAAGTCTTCTTTCGAGGCGTCGGTCATCGACTGCACTTGGTCCTTGTCGACGCGGGCTGCGAGCGATTCGTAAGTATTCAGCGGCGTTGAGAGCATCAGCTTTCCAAGATCGTTCCAACTTAGTGGTTCGCGTTCTAGACCTAGCAGCTGCTCGGCACGTAGTGCCAGCGTTGGCATGATTGGCTTAATAAACAGTGTTAATAAGCGGAAGCAGTTCAATGCAACTGTCGCCACTTCCACGGCTTGTTGTTGTGTCGCGCTGTCCTTGGCAAATTTCCAAGGCGCGTTTTCATGAATGTAAGTGTTTACCTTGTCCGACAGAATCACGAATTCACGAATACACACCGCGTAATTGCGGTCTCGATACCAGCCTTTAATATTTATCGCGCTACTGAGTAGATATTTTATGAGGGCAGCGCCACCCAACGCGGCTTGTGCGCTCCGGTCAGCGTCTTCCTCTTTAGGCGCAACGGGAGATGGCCCGATGATGCCGCTTTCCATCATCGCGATCAATGGCTCAACATGTTCACGGACGTACGCACCAACCTCATCGCTGCCCTCGAATTTCGACGGTAGCATCCCGCCTGCGAGACTATGGATAAAGCCGACGCAGCGGCTTGCGATATTGACGTACTTGCCGACGATATGGGAGTCGATGATCTCTTTAAACGCGACTAGATCTAGATCGACGTCCGTCGGCTCTGGAGTCAGTAACGTTGCGAAGTAATAGCGCAAATACTCCGGATTCAATCCAGCATCCAAGTACGTTCGCGCTTTGATGAACGTGCCGCGGCTCTTCGACATCTTGGCGCCGTTGACCGTTAGATAGCCGTTGACGCTGAGGCCGGTCGGCTGGCGGTAGCCGGCGCCTTTGAGCATTGCCGGCCAGAACAGGCCGTGGAAGTTGATGATGTCTTTGCCGATGAAGTGCCACAGTTGGGCGTAGTCCGGATCTTTGACGTAGCGCTCGAAATCGAGCCCGCGCGCCTTGCCGTCGTCGGTTTCGCAATAGGCTTTCAGGCTGGCGAAGTAACCGATCGGCGCATCGAGCCAGACGTAGAAAAACTTGCCGGGTTTGCCGGGGATCTCGAAGCCGAAGTACGGCGCGTCGCGCGAGATATCCCAATCCTTCAGGCCGGCGTTCAGCCATTCGCCGAGTTTGGCTTTGACGCTGCTCGGGACTACTGCACTGCCGAGCCAGGCTTGTACTTCGGTTTGCAGATCGGACAGCTTGAAGAAATAGTGCTCCGATTCTTTCAGCACCGGCGTAGCGCCGGAGACGACGGATTTCGGGTTCTTCAGTTCGGTTGGCGAGTACGTGGCGCCACAGTTTTCGCAGTTGTCGCCGTACTGATCGGCGGTGCCGCATTTCGGGCATTCGCCTTTGATATAGCGCTCCGGTAAAAACATTGCCTTGACCGGGTCGTAGGCTTGCTCAATCGTGCGCGGTTCGATCAGCCCGGCTTTATCGAGCCGGGTGTAAATGTCGTCCGACAGCGCCTTGTTCTCGGCCGAGTGCGTCGAGTGGTAATGATCAAAGGCGACACCAAACGCTTTGAAATCCGCCTCGTGGCCTTCGCGGATGCCGGCGATAAACGTTTCCGGCGACACGCCGGCTTTTTCCGCCGCGAGCATGATCGGCGTGCCGTGGGCATCGTCGGCGCAGACGTAAACCACGTCGTTCCCACACATACGCTGGAAGCGCACCCAGATATCGGCTTGGATATAGCCGACCATATGGCCGAGATGCAGCGGACCATTGGCGTAGGGCAGGGCGTTGGTAACGAGGATGCGGGACATGGCTAGGTAATTGGGCGTCTGAAGCAGTTATAAATTATGACACGCGTTCGCCGCCCCCGGCCTATCGCCGTTAGCATCAAACAGCGCAGAATCCGACGCGAGTTTTCGTTCACTAATCGAGGGTAAAAATGGCAACGATGAGCAGACGCTTGGCGGCTGAATTGGTCGGGACGGCGTGGCTGGTGCTGGGCGGTTGCGGTAGTGCGGTGCTGGCGGCGGCGTTCCCAGGCTTCGGCATCGGCTTCGCCGGCGTCGCGTTGGCATTCGGCCTGACGGTGCTGACGATGGCGTACACCATCGGCCACGTTTCCGGCTGCCATTTGAACCCAGCGGTGACCATCGGCCTGTGGGCCGGCAAACGCATTCCGGCGTCCGATGTGGTGCCGTACATCGTCGCGCAAGTACTGGGCGGCATACTCGGCGCCGCAGTGCTGTACGCGATTGCCAGCGGCACGCCGGGTTTTGATCTGGCCGGCGGCTTTGCCTCAAACGGCTATGGCGAGCATTCGCCGGGGCACTATTCGCTGGTGGCCGGCGCGGTTTCGGAATTCGTGCTGACGTTCGGCTTCCTGTTCATCATTCTCGGCGCCACCCATCCCGGCGCGCCGAAAGGCTTCGCGCCGATTGCGATTGGCTTGGCGCTGACGCTGATCCATTTGATCAGCATCCCGGTCACCAATACCTCGGTGAACCCGGCCCGCAGCACCGGCCCGGCGCTGTTCGTTGGCGGCTGGGCGCTGTCGCAGCTGTGGCTGTTCTGGGTCGCGCCGATTGCCGGCGCCATCGCGGCTGGTGTGTTTTCGCGTTGGATTGAAGGCGACGACAAAGCGGCAAATTATTGATCCGGCCATTAGGCGCTTGAATAAAGACAGTGCAATGCCAAACCGGAAGCCGCACGTCCGAGAAAGCGAGAAATGGCGGGATCAATAAAGCAGCAAATTGAGGGGATAGCACCGGCCGCGGCAGCGTGGCCGGTGCCGTTGTACAGTTGGTGTGCTTCGGGTCTGTTTACACTCTGTGTCAATTTCCCGGAATTGACCCATGAGCCAGCCGTACTACCGACTGATGATTCCCGGCGTCCACGACGCCGTTAATGATTACCTGCTTGAAGCGCCGTTCGATCGCAGCCCGATCGCCCGTGTTGCGCTTGCCGATGCCGCGGCGGTTGAACAGGCGCTGGCGACCGCGCAGGCGTTGTTCCGCAACCGTGATGCTTGGCTGCCATTGGCGCGGCGTATCGAGATCCTCGCAACCGCGGCAGACTTGCTGCGGGCGCGTGCCGAAGCACTGGCGCTGGCGGCGGCGCGAGAAGGCGGCAAGCCGCTGGTCGACTCACGCATTGAAGTTGCCCGCGCGATCGATTCGTTACGGCTCTGCGTCGAGCAGATGCGCAGCGACCAAGGCGAGGTGATTCCAATGCGCGTTAACGCCGCCTCGGCGAATCGCTTGGCGTTCACGCAGCTGGAGCCGATCGGTGTTGTGGTCGCGATCAGCGCGTTCAACCATCCGCTGAATCTGATTGCGCATCAAATCGGCCCGGCGCTGGCGGCGGGCTGTCCGGTGATTGTCAAACCGGCGCGAACCACGCCGCTATCCTGTTTCAGCCTCGTCGCGATATTGCGCGAAGCTGGCTTGCCCGAGGCTTGGTGCCAAGCGCTGGTGCCGGAGGACAACGCATTAATTAGCCGTCTCGCGGCCGATCCACGGGTTGCGTTCGTGAGCTTTATCGGTAGCGCCAAAGTCGGCTGGCAGCTGCGCAGCCAGCTCGCGCCCGGCGCCCTTTGCGCGCTGGAGCACGGCGGCGTGGCACCGGTGATTGTCGCCGCCGACGCCGAGCTTGATACCGCCGTCGCGCTGATCGCCAAAGGCGGCTACTACCATGCCGGGCAGGTCTGCGTTTCGGTGCAGCGCGTGTTTGTCGAGCGGCCGCTGCTGCCGCGTTTTATCGCGGCGCTGAAAGCGCAAGCTGAGGCTTTGCGGGTCGGCGATCCAACCTCGCCGGATACCGAGGTCGGCCCGCTGATTACGCCGGCCGGCGTCGTGACCGTTGGCGCTTGGGTCGATGAAGCCGTTGCCGGCGGCGCCGAGTTGATCTGTGGCGGCCGGGCGTTATCGCCAACCTGTTACGCGCCGACTTTACTGCTCGAACCGCCGGCCGCGGCCAAAGTTTCGACCCAGGAAGTGTTCGGGCCGGTGGTTTGCGTGTACGGCTATGACGATCTCGATGACGCCATCGCGCGCGCCAACGCGCTGCCGTTTGCATTCCACGCGGCGGTGTTCAGCGCCAGCCTTGATACCGCGCTGCGCGCTTACCGCCGGCTCGATGCCTCGGCGGTCATGGTCAACGATCACACCGCGTTCAGAGTCGATTGGATGCCATTCGCCGGCCTGCGCGAATCCGGCTACGGCGTCGGCGGCATTCCACACACGATACGCGACCTGCAGGTGCGCAAGATGATGGTGCTGCGGTCGCCGGAGTTGGCAGGTTAGCGTCGCGTTTGCTGACGCGTACGTGATCGCGATGCCGTGGGGCAAAAATCGGTCTACCGAGGCGCGGGCTCTGCGCCTTGGCGATTCCATCAACCGCGCAGCAGGCTTTCCAGGCCGGATTCCTCCGGCCAGACTGCTAACGCGCTAAGCACGCGTAGGCGCTCGGGGTTGCTTTCGCGTGCGGCGAGTTCGGCGACGTGCTCGCGGAACGCGGGCAGCGTGAGGCCGGCGAGGCCGGTGTCGTAGCGGAGTTTGCGGGCGACGAAATCGCGCCATTGTTCGCGTTCGTCGTCGTCGAGCGTGTCGGGGTAATGGCGGGCGCGGTAGCGGAATAGCAGGGTGTCGTAACGCGGGTCGCTGAAGCTGCCGTGCAGGCGGGCGATGCTATCCGGGCCGGCGTCGCGAGCACGGGCGAGGCGGGGTTTGTCGGCGTCGGGCAGAAAGCCGGCGTACAGCGAAAGTTCTGGATCGGCGCTGTCGCGCGGTGGCTGCGCAAACACGGCTTGCACTTTGATGCGCAGCGCGTCGCGCTCGGCGTAGAGACGGTCCCGGTTCGCTATGCAGCCGGCGAGGTCGATATTCCAGCGCGCGGCGTCGTCACCGCGCAGCGCAGCGAGCGGCGACAGCATCGGCGATTTGTTCAGGTGCACGCCTTTCAGCGGCAGCCGGGTCAGGCCTTCTGGCAGTTCATCGTCGGAGGCAAAAATGCGGTCGCGCAGGTCTTCGGCGTCGAGTTCGAGCAGTTCATCGACATCGTGGCTTAAGTCGAAACACAGCACGCAGTTGGCGTTGGTCGGGTGCTGCGCAATCGGCGCGATGACGGCGAGGCAGCCGCGCAGGGCTGGAATTTTGCTCGATACGTGCACCACCGGTGTCATCTCGTGCACGTTCATCAAGGTCGCGGCAAATTTCTTATCGCGCAGCTTTAAGGCGTGTTCGAACAAGCGCGGTTGTGCTTCGCGCAGGCGGCGCGCCAGCGCGATGGTCGCGTCAACATCGGACAACGCATCGTGCGCGCGTTTGTGGACCAAGCCGTTCTCGGCGCTGAGCCGCTCCAGCTTGAACGTGGTGGCACCGTTATCGCCGATCGGCCAGTTCAGCCCGGCCGGGCGCAGCGCGTGCCACAGGCGCACGACATCGATCAGGTCCCAGCGCGAATTGCCGCCAAACCATTCGCGCAGGTACGGCTCGTAGAAGTTGCGATACAGCAGATGGCGCGTGACTTCATCATCGAAGCGGATCGAGTTGTAGCCGGCGCCGCAGCTGCCGGGCACGCTGAACAGCGCGTTGATCTGGCGCGCAAATTCGTACTCCGGCACGCCTTCGTCGCGCGCCAGCTGCGGCGTGATGCCAGTGATCAGGCAGGCTTCGGGGTGCGGCAGCACGTCGATTGGTGGCCGGCAGTACAGCACCAGCGGCGCGCCGATTGGCTCCAGCTCCGCGTTCGTGCAGCGGGCGGCGAACTGCGACGGGCGGTCGCGGGCGGCATCGGTGCCGAAAGTTTCGTAGTCGTGCCAGACAAAACGGAAGCTCATGCGTGGGGTGGCTGCTGATCGGGCGGGGAATGCGAGACAATACCGCAAGCCCGCCATTGGACCTACTGCCGACGTGACCACCGCTACCCCCCGCCGCGACGCCGTGCTCGCCGCGCTCGATACTTACATTCATCCGTTGATCGGCCGCGGGCTGATCAGTGCCGGTTGTGTTGCTGAAGTCGAACTCGGCGCGCGGCCGCACATCATCGTCGAACTCGGGTTTCCCGGCGCCGGCATCGCGGCGGAATTGGCCGCCGATGTCAAAGCGCTGATGAAGGCGCAATTCGGGCTGGATGTTGCGGTGCCGATGGGCTGCCGGATTCTGCCGCAGTCGGTGCAGAAAGGGCTGAGCCCGCTGCCGGGCGTGGCCAATATCGTCGCGGTGGCGTCGGGCAAAGGTGGCGTTGGCAAGTCCACCGTCGCGGTGAATTTCGCGCTTGCATTGCAAGCGGAAGGCGCCCGCGTCGGCATACTGGACGCCGATGTTTACGGCCCGAGCCAGCCGCTGATGCTCGGTAGCCGAACCAAACCGACCTCGCCAGACGGCAAGCGCCTGAACCCAATCATCGCCCACGGTCTGCAGGCGATGTCGATCGGCTTTTTGATGGACAACGACGCCCAGCCGGCGATCTGGCGCGGGCCGATGGTGACGCAGGCCTTGCACCAGCTGCTGACCGAAACCGCCTGGGACGATCTCGACTATTTGGTCGTCGATCTGCCGCCGGGCACCGGCGATATTCAGCTCAGCTTGAGCCAGCGCGTACCGGTGGCCGGCAGCATCATCGTCACCACGCCGCAAGACATTGCCCTGCTCGACGCCCGCAAAGGCTTGCAAATGTTCCGCAAGGTGGGCATTCCGGTGCTCGGCATTGTCGAAAACATGAGCACGCACGTCTGCAGTAATTGCGGCCACGAGGAAGCGATTTTCGGCACCGGCGGCGGCGACAAGCTGGCGCAAGAGGCGGGCACTGAATTGCTCGGCTCGCTGCCGCTGGACATCCAGATTCGTCGCGATGCCGATAGCGGCAACCCAACCGTTGCCGCCGATCCGAACTCGCCGTTGGCGCTGCGCTATCGGGGCATTGCCCGTCTGGCGGCGGCGCGCTTGGCCTACGGCGCGGCTGCGGCGGCTGGCTTCCCGACCATTTCAATCGCCGACGATTGATGCGCAACCGGCCTGCAGCCTGGCTCTGGCTGGTGCTGTTGGCCTGCGCCTGGGGCGGCTGGCGCGCGTGGCTGCAGCGCGAACTGGTGCAGCCCCCCGGCGTGTTGGTGGCCGCGGAGCCGCAACAGACCGCGCTCGACACGGCGGCCGCGCCGTTTGCCCAGCGCGGCTACACGATCACACCGCTGGCGGCGTTCGCGCTGCAGGCGCGAGTGCTCGGGCGCGAGGATTATCACGTTGACGCGCTGTCTGACCTCGTCCCCACCGATCTCGCGCTCGGCTGGGGGCGGATGTCGGATAGCGCGGTGTTGAAAGACATTGCGATTCAGCAGAGCGGCCGCTTTTATCATTGGCAGGTGCGCGCGTTCCCGATCCCGGAGCGCGAAATCATTTCGCATTCGGCGAACATGCACCTGATTCCGGCGAATGCGGCCGTCGGCCGGGCGTTGGCACGGGTACGGCGCGGGCAGGTGATTGCGCTGCGCGGCGAACTGGTGGCCGTACAGTCGGCCAGCGGTTTGACGCTGCGCAGTTCGCTGAGCCGCGACGACAGCGGCCCCGGTGCCTGCGAAGTAATTTGGCTGGAAGATCTGGAAATCGCGCCACAGCTGCGATAATCACGCGGCAAGCGCCGACTTGTTCTAAACGAAGAGAAACATGAGCATCAAGTCTGACAAGTGGATTAAGCGTATGGCGGCCTCACAGCGGATGATCGAGCCGTTCGAACCCGGCCAAGTGCGCGCGGTGAACGGCCAAAAGATTGTCAGCTACGGCGTCTCAAGCTACGGCTATGACGTTCGCTGCGCTGACGAATTCAAGATTTTCACCAACATCAACTCGACGATTGTCGACCCGAAAAACTTCGACGAGCGCAGCTTTGTCGACGTGAAATCGGACGTTTGCATCATCCCGCCGAACTCGTTCGCACTGGCGCGGACGGTCGAATACTTTCGGATTCCCAGGTCCACGCTCGTCGTCTGTCTCGGCAAGAGCACGTACGCGCGCTGCGGCATCATCGTCAACGTCACGCCGCTGGAGCCGGAATGGGAAGGCCACGTCACTTTGGAGTTCAGCAATACCACGCCGCTGCCGGCAAAAATCTACGCCAACGAAGGCGTGGCGCAGATGCTGTTTTTTGAGAGCGACGAAGTTTGCGAAACATCCTACGGCGACCGCGGCGGTAAATATCAGGGCCAGCGCGGCGTAACGTTGCCGAAAACCTAATTTGCGTTGGGCTTGCTAGGGAGGGCTGATGTCGGTGGGTGAGACAGATGAGTGGGCTTCGCAGCTTGCGCGAACCATCTCTCATGCAATTGCTGCTCACAATCAGTTCGGTCGTTCCACCTTGGACGCCGTGCGCTTTCATGATCACAAGACGCCCTATGCCATTCATCTGATATGGTGCGCCATGACGCTGCTTGCCGAGACTAAGCTTTCTGAGGAGCTTCGGCGCTCTGGCTCTGATACCTTACTTTGGCACAAGAAAATAGGGGTCGAACTGAACTGGTCCAAGCCTGAAGTCAGTGTCTTTCGGCAAGTCACCTTCTTCGACGGCAGCAAGACCAAAGACCTGCACCCGCAAAACGCTCAGAAGCCGACGCAAGGTGGATGCACAGTGGAAGCTGTTTGCCTGGGTGCACAACGTACAAAAGCTGCAAGACAAGGCGCCATAAAGCACCTGGCAAAGCCGGAAACGGTAGGATATCGTCCAACAAGGCCCTGCCACCGCCGAGGCCGGCCACAGAATGGAATCGTCAGATGACCGCAATCCGATCAAACAATGCGGCATTAGAGTCGATCACCGCTTTCGCGCGTTTTGGTGAAAGCGCTGGCGGGCATTTTCTACGGCCTCGTTAGGCAATTATTCAACCAGGAGTAGCAAATGCAAGTGAGTGAATTTGAATATGCAGTTTGGGCTGTAGAGGGCATCCGTATCACTGTCCGTGCGCCTTCCAATATGGCAATCGGTACATACAACTATCAAAACGCTGCAAATGAAGGCTGGCGAATAACACAGCTGCTAGAGAATCGCATTTTGCCAAACGTCAACGGCCATGAAGTTGTCGTTCTTCAAGGTGATGGCGAAGAGCCGCATGGTAGGGTCATTCTGCGCACGCTTCGTGCTAGCTATGCCTAACAAGGCGTTGCACCCGTGACGTTTCGCGGCTTGCCGTCTGTTAGCGCCGGCCTAGGCGCCTTATCCCGGTTTCGCTGGCCGGCGCCACACCAAGCTGCTAATTGGGCGGCGCCGTTCGCTTCCTCGCCTTAGCCGACGATAACTGCGGCGCCGGCGGCGGCGACTTGTGCATCCTGATTCGATAGCACGCCGGATACGCCAATGGCGCCGATGACTTCGCCGTTCTGAATCAGCGGCAGGCCGCCTTCGATTGGGCAGAGATCGTTGATCGCTAGCCATTTCAGCCCGCCGCCGCCAGCGGCCAGCGCTTCTTCGAAGCTCTTGGTTGGGCGTTTGAATTTCACCGCCGTTTGCGCTTTGGCCTGGGCCACGGCGACGCTGCCGAGCTGCGTGTGATCAAGCTTATGCAGCAGTACGAGATTGGCGCCCGGATCGAGAATCGCGATGACAACCGGCCAATCGTTGGCGACGGCTTCTGCTTCGGCGGCGTTGGCGATCTGCTTGGCCAGCGCGATTGAAATCGGCGGTCCGTATTTGAGAATCGGCTGCATTGAACACTCCTGTGATAATTGACCGCCCAGGCAGTTGGGCGGCTTCTTCTAATTTGTCTGCGGCGAATACGCCAACCTTGATTCGCCTGAAACCGTGACGCGCCGATGTTCGCGCCGTTGTGCTACGGCCCGTTTCGGAACACCGTAGCCGCGCTCAATTTTAGCGGCGCGGATGTTAATTTTTTGGGCATATATCCCTTTACGACAAGTAAATGTTAGTTGATAATACGCTCATCAAGTTGAGCGTAAACCGTGAAATACACCTTCCAGCAGTTCCAATCCGAGTATCCAGATGACGATGCGTGCCTGTCGGTGATATTCGCCAGCAAGTACGGCACGGCTCCGGTTTGCCCCGGCTGTGGAGTGGCGGAAGGCAAGTTCTCGAAGATAACAGGCCGTCGCGCTTATGCCTGTCAGGATTGCGGCCACCACCTGTATCCCTGCGTCGGCACTCCGTTCGAGAAGTCGAGTACGAACCTGACTAAATGGTTCCACTCCATGTATTTGCTGACGGCTACCCGCAACGGCGTTTCGGCGAAGGAACTACAGCGTCACCTTGGCGTGACCTATAAGTGCGCATGGCGTATCGGCCACGAACTACGCAAGCTAATGGGAGACGCTGGCAGCACGACGCCGCTGGCCAGCCACATCGAAGTGAACGAGACCTATCTGGGCGGCAAGGAGAAGAACAAGCACAACAGCAAGAAGCTGAAGGCCGGTCGCGGCACTGTCGGCAAGACCGCAGTGTTCGGCATGCTGGAGCGCGATGGCGCACTGGTCGTGCAGGACTCAAAGCGCGCACGCTGGAGCCGATCATCGTTGCAAATGTCCAATCCGGAACTACGATTAGCTCGGATGAGGCATCCATGTACCAGTCCCTTCCGGCTCGCGGCTATGTGCACGGATCAGTCTCGCATGCTGCCGGGCAATATGTGGCCGGCATCCATCACACGAACGGTATCGAAGGGTTTTGGTTGCACTTCAAACGCGGCATTGTCAGCACGCACGTTTCGATCTCGCCGCAGCATATGCAGAAGTATGTCGATGAATTTGGCTTCCGCTACAACATGCGGAAAGACCCTGCCGGGATGTTTAAGACGATGATTAAGAAGCTGTGAAGCTCACTTAATCAATTTCAGCTTTCTAAGGTCACTCTCAGACCAGCCTATATCCCCTAGTAGGCCTTGAAGCATTTTGGCCCCATAGGTCTTTTTCGGATGGTAATGAATCGAGACGCGATTCATGCCCTTGAGATAAATGTGCATTGATCCGCCCTTTGTATCGCATTCCCATCCATCTTTTCTAAGAGCGTTACACAAGTCATCAGCAGTTAAATTTTTTAACTGCTGCCATATCTGATTAGAAAAACTCACGCAGCAAAAGCAACAGGAATTGAAACCTCTTCAATAAAAGATTTCTGTTTTGAAGGGAAGACAAATTCATGCAACCGCTTCGCGACAAATCCCGTAAACGTCGGATGCAAATTGTCACTCACAAGAACGCCTACCGGTATTGGATGATGGTGTTTCAGTAATGATTCAAAATACGCTTGGATAGCAGAGTCAACATTAGACTTGACATCGGTTTCTGTCTTTCCACAGGCATGAAGCCCCTTTAAATCTGGGCAGTATGCGTGGAAACCATCTTCATCTGGCTCTACTACTACGCGGATTTGAACTTTAATCTCGCGCAGCTGCATGGCGCTCTCCTTTAATTTCAAAATTTAGATGTGTACAGCGGCTTCGCCATTTATTTACACTTCGACGCAGCTGCTAAAAGCTTCTGAAAGTCTTCCCGGTGGTTTGGGTTACCTGGCGATCTTTCAGCAGAAGGGGCTGCAATTATTGGACCGCCAGATTCCCGACGCGTTCGCGTCGGACTCGACTTATCTGTTGCCGCACTTCCCCGCCCCACGTGCTCTTCAGTTTTTATCGCGCGCATAAGGGCTCCACGCAGTGACAACAAGCGTTGCTAACACAATACATCCTGACACAACCCCGCGCAAATTCAATAGCACCCTGTACATAAGATTGCAATAACATAATTTTCAAAGACATTTTTGACCATAAAAAATTGTTTTATCCACGATATGTTTGGGTGGCGTCACTTGCTATTAAGGGATAAATGCCATTTTTTTCCTGCGCTCAGCCACACCGAACCTACCCGCTGAATCGCCCAGCAGCGGTGCGCCGCAGGTGGCCGTTTGTAGTCTTCGTCCAAGGTTTTTGGCGTGATGTCGGTTACTTCGAGTCCGAGCGGGGCGAGGTCATCGAGCTTGAAGCGCTTGCGATTGGTGGAGAAGTACAGCGTGCCGTTCGGCGCCAATAGTTTTGACGCGAGCGTGATCAGCTCAACGTGGTCGCGTTGAATATCCAGCGTGCCGTCCATTTTCTTCGAGTTCGAGAACGTCGGCGGGTCGCAGAGAATTAAGTCGAACTGCGGCGGCCGTGTTTTCTCAGCTTGTTCGCGCAGCCACGCGAGGCAGTCGGCGCGATACAAACGATGCGGGTTTTCTTTCGAGCTGCGGCGATCGCTATCGACCATGCGAATGCCGTTCAAGCGCAGGTTTTCGCGCGCCCATTCGAGGTAGGTATTCGATAAATCAACCGAGACGCTTTCAACCGCGCCGCCGACGGCCGCCTGGGCCGTGGCGCTGCCGGTGTAGCAGAACAGGTTGAGGAAGCGCTTGCCGTTGGCTTCGGCGCGGATGCGCATGCGCAGCGGCCGGTGGTCGAGAAAGACGCCGGTATCGAGGTAGTCGGTGAAGTTCACCTGCAGGCGGCAGCCGTGCTCGTCGACGATGTGCATCGCACCGGTTTCGGCCTGCTTGGTGTACTGCGCATCGCCTTTCTGTTGGCGACGCACTTTGAGATGAATATTCGCTGCCGGCACGCCCAGCACCTGCTGAATCGCACTCAACGCTTCGCGCAGGCGGCGCTCGGCGTGGACCGGGTCGATGGTTTTCGGCGGCGCGTATTCCTGCACGTGTACGTGCAGTGTTTCGCTCGGGTAGAGATCGACAGCGACAGCGTAGTCGGGCAGGTCAGCGTCGTACAAGCGATAGTTGCTGACGCCGGTGCGTTTGGCCCAGCGGCTCAAATGTTTGAGATTTTTCTGTAGCCGATTGGCAAAGTCGCCGCCGCCCGGCGGTGGGGCGTCGGCCGCCAGCGTCGGAATATCGAATAGCAGCAGCTTACACGGCAAGTCGCCATTGAAGAACGAATAGAGTTTTTCCGCGCGCAGCCCCATGCGTGGACCGAGATCGGGCCGGCCGGTGAACACCGCCGCGCGCCAGCCGCCGAAATACTGCTTCAGATTGGCGCCGATCAGGCTGTAGAGCTTGACCATCTCGGCCTCAGAGCCGAGCCGCTCGCCGTACGGCGGGTTGGTTACCAGCAAGCCGGGCTCGGCAACTGGCGGCCGGGCGGTGGAGACATCGGCCAGCTGCCAGTCAATCCGGCCGCTGAGGTCCGCGCGATCGGCGTTGCCTTGCGCGGCACGCAAGACTTTTTCGTCGATATCTCGCCCGAACAGTGGCGGCAGCTTGGGCAGGCCGACTTTTTTGCGCTGCTCGGCGTCGTCGATTAAGCCGTGCCAGCCGGCGTGGTCGGCGCCATTCAGCGCCAGAAAGCCATGCCGCTGGCGGCCGAGACCAGGCGCGATATCGGCGGCCATTAACGCCGCTTCCAGAACCAGCGTGCCGGAGCCGCACATCGGGTCGAACAAGGCGCCGCCGCGCGCGGCAATCGCCGGCCAACCGGCGCGGAGCAGGATCGCCGCCGCCAAGTTTTCTTTCAGCGGCGCGCCGCCGATTGCGAGGCGATAACCGCGCCGATGCAGGCTTTCGCCGGACAGATCAAGACTGATCGTGATCTGGGCGCCGTGCAGGTGCACGTGGATCGAAACATCGGGCGCTTCGGTGTCAACATCCGGGCGCCGCCCGTGGGCTTCGCGGAAGCGGTCGGCCAGCGCATCTTTCACCCGCAACGCGGCAAACTGGGTGTGGGTGACAATGTTCGAGCGGCCGGCGACGTCGATTGCAAACGTGCGGCTGATGTCGAACCAGGCCGGCCAGTCGATCGCCTTGGCGCCAGCGTAAAGCCCATCGGCGTCGGTAATTTCAAAATTCGCCAGCGGCAGCAGGATGCGGCTGGCGAGGCGCGACCACAGGCAGGCGCGGTAGGCGTCGAGCCAGGTTCCGTGCGCGGCGATACCGCCGCCGCGTTCGGCGACATCGGTGAGGCCGAGGTTGCGAAGCTCATCGGCGAGTAAAGGTTCTAAGCCGCGCGCGCAGGTGGCGAACAGGGCGAGGCGGGCGTTGGCGTCGGATGGAATATTCAGCGGACTACTCGGTTTCGATCAGGGCTTGTCCACCGTGCATCGCATGCGGCGTTAAGGTAGAGCCCATCGGTTTGTGATTGCGGTCACATTGACACGCTTTAGTTGCGCATTATCGGCGATCTACGGTATCTCGGCGCGGCTGCCCATAGTATGCTTAGAAATTCTGCGTGGTCGGGGTCGCATACCGCAGCGGGGTTCTTGAATTCATGGAACTTAACGCGCCTGCGGTGCTCAAGGGTTGCGGAGTGTCTGCTCGGCAATAGGAAATCCCGTCAGAAGAATTAATGGACGCAAGGTTAAGGTTAATGTTGAAAACGCGTGTTTCTAAGGCATTTAAAGCCGTCGCAGCGATGTTGTTGCCGGCTGTTCTGGTTGTCACCGCAGGTTTGGCCGCCGCGCCCGCTGCGTATGCGCAGCTGCCGTTTGATCCGACATTAATCGATCAACTTACGCCCGAACAGCGGCAGAAGGCGTTGGATGCAATTGGCCAAGGCGGCAAAGGGGGCCAGCCGATTGCACAGCCGGACGGCAGCTTTCGAGATCGGCGCCTAACGGATCCGCTGAACAACGGCACGTCGGGTGGAACGAATCGCTTCAATTCGTCTTCCGGCAATACGAATTCTTTGGGCAGCTTTCTCAATACGATTCAGAACGGCCAGCCCGGCAACAGTCTGAATAGCGATACGGCTCAGCGGCGCGGTCCGCCCCGGCGTGACGCCTTGTTTGATCAAATTATCGACACGCAAGGCGACGATTCTGATCCCGAGGCATTTCGGATCCGACCCTTCGGCTACCAACTCTTTCAAAACAGCGCGACGACTTTTGCCCCAGCGACTGACATCCCGATTCCCAGCGATTACGTCTTAGGACCGGGTGACAGCGTACATGTGCAATTGTTCGGCAACGAAAATGGCAACTACAGTTTGCAGGTTGCGCGTGATGGCCAAATTAATTTTCCGAAACTAGGCCCGATTAGCGTCGCCGGGCAGCGTTTTGTCGATGTTAAAGCCAGCCTGTCGGCTCGGATTACGCGTGAGCTGATCGGCGTCCAGTCGAATATTTCGCTCGGCGAATTGCGTTCGGTGCAGATCTTTTTGCTCGGCGATGTGAGTCAGCCGGGCTCGTATACGGTCAGCTCGCTGGCAACGGTGACGAATGCCTTATTCGTCGGTGGCGGCATCAGCAACGTCGGCTCATTACGCAACGTACAGTTGAAGCGGGGCGGTCGCCTCGTTCGCACGCTTGATCTCTATGCTTTGCTGCTCCGCGGCGATTCCAGCGCTGATGAACGTCTGCAACCCGGCGACGCCATCTTCGTGCCGCCAGTTGGCGCGCGGGTCTTGGTTCGTGGCGAGGTCAAGCGGCCGGCGATCTACGAGCTAAAAGATGAAAAAAGCGTTGGCGACGTGCTCGCGTTAGCGGGCGGACTGCAGGCGTCCAGCAATACTGGTGCGGCGCAGTTGGAGCGTTTTGACGGCAATAAGAAAAAAATCCAGCAGATCGATGTTGCCCGCGCGGCTGATTTGGCTTTCCGGGTGCAGGATGGTGATCGCCTGCGCATTACACCGGTTGCGAAGCGCTTGGACAATTACGTTCGGATCGTCGGCAATATCAAATATCCGGGGTTGTTCCAGTGGTCGAGCGGCTATGAATTGAGTGCTTTGCTTCGCTCTGCCCAGGTATTGCCGTCTGATAGCGATACCGAGAGCTATTTGGCCTTGGGCTTAGTGGAACGTACGGAAACCCAGAGCGGGATCCGGACATGGTTAAGTTTCAACGTGAAATCAGTGCTCAACGGAGAGTCGGCGCTGCCGTTGGAGCGGAATGACCTTGTCGTAATTCTCAGCCGCGACGATATTGCCTACTTAGGCTCAAAAGAAGTACGCGCAGTAGCTGCAGGTGATTTTACCGGCCTTAAGCGATGCCCTGCGCTCGAAGGTGTTGCGCAGCTGATCAATAGCGAGCGCTCAATACGGTTTATCAAAGCCTTTACAGCGGAAGATCAGCGTAATAATCAGAACACCTTATCGGATTCCAGTAAGCCAAAAACCCAGGCTGGATTTAATCCGGCAGGCGGATCGCTGGGTGCATTCGCATCGCAGCCGCCACAGGATCCGCCGAGCACGTTAAACGATGGTGAAACAATCGCGGGTAGCTTGGCCGCCAAATCGTTTACTGAAAACGTCGGCTGCCCTATCGTTTTCCGCACGGCACCCCGGGCGCTGCAGTACTTGATTGAAGAATCGGTTGCGGTTTATGGCGAGGTTCGGCGCCCAGGGTTGTATCCGATCGCACCACACACGCCGCTGAAGCTGCTGATTGAAACGGCGGGTGGGCTTAGCAGCGAGAGCGATAACTCAAAAATCGAATACATCTCGTATCGGGATGCGTTGAAGAACGGCAACTCCGAATACCAAAATATCGATTTGAAGAAAGTGGATAGCGGTGCGCTGGAAGTAAATCCTGGCGACGTCTTCAACTTCAAACCACTTTATATCGGCCAGGAAATTGGCACGGTTAAGGCGATTGGTGAATTCAGGTTCCCAGGCTCTTATGGCATCTTGCGCGGGGAGCGGCTGAGTCAGCTGATTAAGCGCGCGGGCGGCCTAACCGACAACGCCTATCCCTACGGCGCCGTGTTCACTCGCGTGAGCGCGCGCGTTGCTGAACAAGAGTCTTATCGCCGGGCTGCGTCCGATCTCCAGGAAGCTGCAGTGACCGCGTTGACCAGTGGCGCGCTCGGGAAAGATGGGCAAATTTCCGCGCAGTTCCTCGGCGCGGTTGCGCAGCGTTTGGAAGACGCTGCGGCTGTCGGTCGTGTCGTGATTGAAACCGACCCAAAGGCGCTGGCGACGCACCCCGATCTCGACCCCATTCTCGAACCGGGTGATGCGTTAGTCGTACCGAAACAGCCGATCTCAATTACCGTTATCGGCCAAGTGCTCAACCCCGGCAGCCTGACCTATAAGCCGGGTACGAACTTAAAAGAATATGTTGAGCGCGCAGGCGGCTATACCCAGGCCGCGGATGGCAAGCGCGCATTCGTGATTTTGCCCAATGGAACGGCTGAAAAGATTAAGACCTCGTTCTGGACGCGTGATGGTGGCCTGAAAATTCCGCCGGGTAGTGTCATTGTCGTTCCACGCGATGCCGCGCCGTTTAACGGCCTTGCATTCGCTGAGCGCATATTTGCCGTACTGTCGAACTTGTCGTTGACGGCGGCAGCGCTCGCGACGATTAGCCGCAACTAATTGTCCGAAACGCGCTGCGGGTAGATTGATTGGAATGATCGTAACGGAATGACCTACCGCTAGGAGGTAGGTCATTCCGGTACGTGTTTTTCAGGGCAGGCCTTGCTCAGGTTGATGTGTCGTGGCTATAGAACACGCACTGAGGTGCTCGCCGTTCGCGCGCCGTCCACTGGCGAGCGCGGCGGTTTAAGCGCTTGCGGCGAACGTGCGATTTGCGAACGCTGCCGATGCAGGCTGAGTGACTGCGGTATTGCGGCAAAGGCTGTCTGGCTATCTTCGACAGATTTCTCGAAGCGTTCAGCGGTGCCGCAGGCGCGCGCTCGTCAGCGGGTTGGTAACTCGAGCTCTCCTGCAAGGTCTATTACAGCGGCTACGGCAGCGCCCACAACAACATATCGCGTGTTTGCGAGAAATCGCTAGCGTCGGCCGCGTGTACGCCGTTCCAAAGTGTCGCGTGGCCGCCGTTGTCGGTCCAGCCGGGCAAGTCGAATAGCAGCAATCCTCGGCGGCGTTGCAGATTGCTGGCGCGCGCGGGGAGGCTGTGGACATCGGCTGGGCCGAGACGGCGTTGCAGATAATTGCGGAGGTCTCGCACGCGGGTGAAATACCAACTGCCATCGGCGCCAGATATGGTTTGATTGGCGATGCGGGGAATGCGTACGCCGCTGCGGTTCAGAACGAAACTCAGGCGCACTGCGGGCACGTGAGTGAAGGCACCGCTGGCGACATTCAGGCCGACATTGCCGCCGATCTTCGCCCCGACTTTTTCGGTCTTGATGTTGATCTCTTGAAACCGCATCCAGGCGGTGTTGAACAGCGGTCTAGTCATCGTCTGCATACTGGAATCCTGAGTTCGATTGCTACACCTGCGGGCGAAGTCACGAGGCTACGCGATTTCGTATTTGAAGTCGCCATTCTTGCGCGCGCCGACCTGAATGCGCTTGATCGCGCGGTCTTCCGCCATCCGTGCCAGGACGTGCTCGGCAATTTCTGGCAGCAGCGTGCCATTCAAAATGTGATCGACGTTGCGGGCGCCGCTATCCACTTCGGTGCAGCGTGCGAGCACCGCTTCGCTCAACGCCTTGCTGTAGACAAACTCGGCTTTGTGGTTGGCAAGCACGCGGTCGCGAATACGATTGAGCTTGAGCTCGATAATTCGCAGCAGGCTATCGTCCGGCAACGGGTAGTAGGGGATGACTTTCGTACGGCCGAGAAAGGCCGGCTTGAAGGCTTTAAACAACTGCGGTCGGATCAGTTCGGATAATTGCTCGGGTGCCGGTAGCGCGTCGTCCGCCACGTTCAAGCAGGCCTGCATCAGGCTGGCGCTGCCGACGTTTGAGGTCAGAATAATTAACGCATTGCGGAAGTCGATTTCCCGGCCTTCGGCGTCGTCCATAACGCCTTTATCGAATACCTGGAAGAAGAGTTCGAGGACGTCCGGATGGGCTTTTTCAACTTCGTCGAGCAGCACGACGCTATACGGCCGCCGCCGCACGGCTTCTGTCAGCACGCCGCCTTCGCCATAGCCGACGTAACCCGGCGGCGAGCCTTTGAGCCCGGATACCGAGTGTGCTTCCTGGTATTCCGACATGTTGATCGTGATGAGATTGCGCTCGCCGCCGTAAAGAATATCCGCCAGGGCGAGCGCAGTCTCAGTTTTGCCAACGCCGCTGGGGCCGACAAAAAGAAATACGCCTTTTGGTTTGTTCGGGTCTTCTAAGTTGGCGCGCGCAGTCCGCACGCGCTGCGCAACTGCAGCGATGGCGTGTGATTGGCCGATGATCCGGGTTTCGAGCTTTTCTTTTAGTGCCAGCACGGTTTTGATTTCGTCGGCGACCATCTTGCCGAGTGGAATACCGGTCCAGGCGGCGACGATCTCGGCGACGATGCGGCCATCCACTTTGACCGGGATCAGCGGGCGCTCGCCTTGGAGTGCATCCAATTTCGTGCTAAGGGTGTCGAGTTCAACACGCAACGCGGCTGGGTCAGGCGGATTGTCAGCGTCGGCGGCGGTGTCGCCAGCGGCCTGGGGAATGGCCGCTTCTAGCGCGCGATAAAGCGCGTGAATTTGCGCTACAAGTGCTTTTTCCTGCTGCCAGCGCGCTTCGTCCCCCGCCAGCGCTTCCGACACGATATTTTTCTCTGCTTGCAATTCGGCGATGCGGGCGGTTTGTTCTGGGCCTACGCGGGCATCGCGGGTCAGGGCGCGGAGTTCGGCTTCGATGCGCATCAGGCGTTTGTTGCCGTCGTCGAGGCTGGCCGGCGTACTGTGCTGGCCGAGCGCCACGCGGGCGCAGGCGGTATCGAGTACGCCGATCGCTTTATCGGGTAGCTGGCGGCCGCTGATGTAGCGCGCGGACAACCGTACCGCTTCGGTGATGGCTTCATCCAGTACCCGCACCTTGAAGTGCTTTTCCATCAGCGGTGCCATGCCGCGCAGCATCGCGCTGGCGAGCGGCTCGCTCGGCTCTTCGACTTTTACGACTTGGAAACGCCGCGCGAGCGCCGCGTCCTTTTCGAAATATTTTTTGTATTCGCTCCACGTCGTCGCGGCGATGGTTCGCAACTCGCCGCGGGCCAGCGCCGGCTTCAGCAGATTGGCCGCATCACCTTGCCCTGCCGGGCCGCCAGCGCCAATCAGGGTGTGCGCCTCATCGATGAATAGAATGATCGGATGCGGGCTTTTTTTTACTTCGTCGATCACGCTTTTGAGGCGATTCTCGAATTCGCCTTTGACGCTGGCGCCGGCTTGCAGCAAGCCAAGATCCAATACGTGTACGGCGACATTCGCGAGCGGCGGCGGCACGTCGTCCTGTGCAATTCGTAATGCCAAGCCTTCGACGACCGCAGTTTTGCCGACGCCGGCCTCGCCGGTCAGGATCGGGTTGTTCTGCCGCCGCCGCATCAAGATGTCCATCAGCTGACGGATTTCTTCATCGCGACCGATGACGGGGTCAATTTTGCCGCCGCGCGCGCGTTGCGTCAGATTCGTCGTGAACTGATCCAGCGCCGGCGTTTTGCCGAGCGCGCCGTTAGCAAGCTGCTCCGCCGCCGGTTCAGCGTTGTCGCCTGTGCCGTTGCTTGCGTCGGCGAACGCGACCGATTGCGTGCTTTCGGCAGATTCTGCCGTGAGCTCGGCGAGTTTGTGCTTTAGCGTGTCGAGCGGAAATTTCACGAACTGTTTGGAGCCGCGGAACGCCAATTGTTCAAGGTCCGGCGCGGTCATTAACGCCAACAGGCAATGGCCACTGCGGATGCGTGTCGTGCCGGATTCCAGCGAGGCAATTAGCCACGCCTGCTCAAATAATTTTGGCAGATGCGGGGAAAATACCGGCGTGCGGCTGTTGCCGGTTTTGAAGCGACCGATCTCGGTTTCCAGATCCCGCTGCAGGCTGTCGAGGCCAACACCGTAGCGCCGTGCGAGCACGGCAAAATCGCTTTGCGCGTTTTCGGTTAACGCGAGGAAATAATGCTCCAGATCGACTTCGTAATTGCCACGCGCCATACATAAGGCGGCGGCACGCTCGGCCGCTTTGCGACAGCTCTCGTTGAGTTTACCGATCAGAACTTTCAGGTTGGTGCTCATGCGGGACGATTCGTCAGAGTGATTAAAAATGCGGGAGTGATTGGCACGGCGGCGAGCGGCTTATTGCAGCAACGGCTCGATTTCGTAGCCGGCGTCTGCGAGATCGGCTTGCGGTGGTGCTGTTAGCAGCCAGCCGTCGAAGCCCAGGCGCGTCGGCTGCTGCTCCGTGAGGCCGGCCGGGCAGACATCTTCTTTACGCAGCACCAGTCGAATTTCGTATTCGATCTGGCTGCCGGTGAGCATCGCGAGGAGTTTCGCCAGCGAGCGTGCGGCGCGGCCGCGCGGCAGCAGCTCGTTGAAGTCCTCACGCCGTAATGGACCGAATTCCAATCGCGCACGATTCTCACGTTGCCAGACGCGACTGCCGCAGAGCGCGCCTTGGCCCAGCGCCGCATTGACGCTACCCAGCGCGGTGCACTGTTCTGCCGGAACCTCAAACCATCGGCCGATAAACTGCGTTAGCCGTACCGGAACTTGGAAGTATTCAGCCAGCAGGCGTTCGATGGTGGTGGCGGATTTATTTCCCGCGCGCAGAACGCCGGCAAAGTAAGCGAGGGATTCATCGAGCACGCCGTGTTCGTCCTCGCGCAGACGGCCGTGCATCGACGTACCGCCGAGCCCGACCAAACTCAGCAACATCGGCAGAAAGCGCTCGCGGCGGTTTTCTTCGTACTGAAAATGCAGCCGGTATTTCAGCCAAGCTTGATAAAACTGTGCGGTGGCGCGGTTGCTGAATAGATCGAGAAACGCCCGCGCGGCGTGATCGCGATGCAGCACTTCGCGTTCGAGCAACTGCTCGGTGTAATAACGGGGCAGGGTGCCTTGGTTGCCGGTCAAGCCGATAAAAGCCGAGGTTAGGTTCGCGTATTCGAAAATAGGCACGTCGTTAACAGCGGCGGTGTCGACTGCAGCGCGGAACTGTACCTCTAGGTTTTCGATTTCACTCGCCGGAAAGCTCAACGATAGGGAGCTGCGAAAGCGCAGGCGGGCGTCGATCTGATCCGGTGTTAGGCCGGCGATATCGCGGAAATACAGGCGCAGCACGCGCACCGCTTGAAAGAACTCGAAGCGTTGCGGTGATGCCAGTAGTTTGCCGATTAAATGAGGTGCTGGCCGCCGTTGCGCGCTGGGCATCGGAGGATTTCCTCGCCGTCTTGCTGTGAGCGGACCACCAGCCGAGTAAAGCTGTTGGTATGGACGTACTGAGCAAAGAAGTGGTCGAGCACGGTTGCGAATAGAAAGCTGCCGGTGCCGATGTAGCTGGACGCGTCGAGCGTCAGCTCGATTTCAACGCCACGGACAAAAACCTGAAACGGATTACCCGACATCATCGCCGTGGCCGGCCGGTGCTGGATGCTGGCGATGCCATCGATCTGCCGGCGATTCGATAGATGCCGCGGCAAGTCGTACAGCACCAGTGTTTCTTTTAGCGTGTCGGTGCCGGCCGCGGTCAGTGATAGATGGTTGAGCGAGAGCTGGGAAATCAGCCGCCAGTGTGCGCCGCCGCCGCGCTCGAAGCGCCAGGTTGGCGTTGGCCGCCGTAGCAATTTAATTTCGCGGGCGATGCCGCCGCCTTCTACGAATAAGTCGCCACCGCTGAGGCCGTACGGGAGCTGGGCGGGCAAGTCGCGGTTAGTGCAGGTGAGCTCAATGCTCAAGGTTTCGGTTTTGTCTTCGAGTGGGTTGAAATCGAAGTCAACAATCGAGAGTTCGTATTCAAACCCTGGGCTGAGCTGCGCCACGTCGTCATTGCGCGTTAAATGCCAGAAGCGACCGCCGGCACTAAACGATTCGGCATGCCGCAGCGAGTAGAACGGCCGGTAATCGACCACTTTCTCGCCTTGCGCTGTTTTTTCGATCTTATGGACCGAGTTAACACGATAAAGCTCGAACGCGTAGGCGCGGCGCGCGTCTGGGATTACTGGATAACTCGCTTTCGTGCGGCTCAAGCGTATCGGCTCTGCGGCCTGCCGGAACAGGTTCACGACCGGCGTGCAGCCGAGCACGAAGTTCGCAGCCGATAGGCGCTCCAATAGGCGCGCTTCGTCTGCCCCACGGCGCGGTGCACGCAGCAGTAGCTTTAACGAAAATCGCCGGCAGCCGACGGGCAGCGCGTTACGCAGTGCAGCGTAGTTGATATCGATGAAATTAAATTTTTCTGGGAATGCGAAGTATTCGGTCAGCAGCCGATAGGCGAGGTGCGAGCGGGCATCGTAATCGAGCAGGCCATCGGACTCAGCGAAACCCACCGGCTCAACAAGGGTTTCTTCGAACGCCTGCCACGGATGATGAGGATCTGACTCCACTGCGCTGCCGCAACATCGTTGGAACAGCGCCTCACGAATTTGACTGACGATGGAGTTGTCGCCGTCGAGGAAAATCCGCACGCGTTGTAGCGGGAGTTGCTCAAGCGTGAGTTGCGGCGAGCGCGTTTCGAAAGTCAGCGATAACACTTGGCTCGCCTCGCTGCTGCGACGCAGGCCGCGCGTCGCTTCGACGGCATCGTCAAGCCTTGCTTCGGTTAGTGCGAGCGGCGATAACGTGACGTCGTAGGCGGTGCGAAATTTACAGACCGTGCCGCGGACCGGCCGAGTACTTAGCGCCGTGCCGCGCGGCAGCGTGACGGGCGCCGATAGCTGCGCGTCGGCGCCACCGGCATCGAAGCGGGCGATCGAGCACGACGGAAATGGCCGCAAATAATGCGGATAAAGCACTTCCAGCAGGGATTCGGTAATTTCGGGAAAATCATCGTCGAGTTTTTTTGAAACCCGCGCGCTGAGTAACGCAAAGGATTGCAGTAGACGTTCGACGTGCGGGTCTTCGCAGACTTCTCCCGAGAGCAACAGCCGCGCCGCAATTTTCGGATAGCGTTCGGCGAACTCACGGGCGTGTTTGCGAAGGAACGTCAGCTCTTTTTCGTAGTACGGGAGGAGGTCATTCATCGGTTCACCGCACCACGCCGTTTCCCCGTGCCACGGAGTACTGCAGCGACGAAGGTCTTAACACCGCATCAAAATTGACCGGTTCAGACGTCGGGTGCACGTGCAATTGCGCGCTGATGCTGAAACGCAATGCGTTCACCGAGGTCGCATCGACATCGAGTTCGACTTGGATGCTGCGCAGCCGTGGTTCGTGCATCTGGATGGTTCGCTCCAGCGTCGCGCAGATCAAGTTGCGATCCGCTGGGCTTGCCAGGCTGAGGCCGACGAAGTCAGTCATGCCGAAGCTCAAGACCGAGCGGCCAATTTCGGCAAAATCCACATATTCGGATGCCCGCAGACCGGCACGGCTGTTCAACAGCGATTCGACATCCTTAGCGACTGAATCCTTGAGTTCATCGACCGACCACTGCCGCAACGCGACCGCATCTTGCGATATGCGAGGGTTTTGGTCGAATAGGCGTTCGAATAAAGTCGGCTTAAAGCCGCGACGATGTTGCCCGGTGGGTAAGGCCATGGATTCGAGATCGACCAGTGGAAAGCCAGCAACGAACAAAAAAGCCGCAGCTCACGCCGCGGCTTTTCTCCAAAGCGCGCCGTCGAGGTGCTTAAACCGCTTCGGTCGCTTTGTTTTTTGACAAGCTCCACATCTGCGGATTGCTTGCGCCTTTCTTGCCATCGATGCCTTGGATCGTATACGTCCATTTCACCGAGGCGTATTTCAAGCTGAAGGTTTCTGTCGGCAGGCCTTCGCCCATGACTGACGGCGAAACGCTGGAAACGATCGCGTTATTTAATACGATTTCAAGATACTTGATCGATTCCTTACCGCTGGAGCGATAGAACTCAATCGAAACTTTCTTGAACGTGTCGCCTTGGCTGCACGACAGCCATAGCGAAGGGCTGGTGGAGTCAATGTCTTTGACGAATGTCATGTCGCCATGTTCGCAGCGTTCAGCAGTATGGCCGCCGGCGGTGCTGGCGCTTGCCGAGCGCGGTTGCAGAATGTTGTGGCTCCAGGATTCTACTTCCAGCCAGTCTTTATGCTTGTCGTCGCGGGACTCACCAGCGATCTTGGTGTCGCCACCTTCGAATTTAACAAAAATAAACTTCATGGATCCCTCCTAGGTAAACGGAAATATGACCTCAAGCGCCTGCAGACTGCGGAAGTTCCGCAACCAAACGCAACGACACGGACAACTCATCCAACTGGAAATGCGGCCGTAAAAACGCAACAGCCCGGTAGACGCCTGGCCGACCTGCAACTTCGGCGACCTGGATCGACGCTTCGCGTAGCGGATACTGGGCCTTTACTTCTTGCGACGCCGAGTCGTCCATGACGACGTATTGGGCGATCCAATTATTGAGGAAGGTCTCGACGTTGGAAGCAGAGGCAAAGCTGCCGATCTTGTCGCGCATCATCGATTTTAAATAATGCGCAATTCGGGATACCGCGAAGATATATTGCAACTGCGACGACAATACGGCGTTGGCATTTGCCGAATCGGTATTGTATTTGCGCGCTTTCTGCGCCGATTGCGCGCCAAAAAAAGCCGCGTAATCGGTGCCTTTGCAATGCACTAACGGGATAAAGCCGAGATCGCTAAGTTCTTTTTCGCGGCGGTCGGTGATTGCGATCTCCGTTGGGCATTTGGCAGCGACTTCGCCGGCATCGGTCTTGAACGTGTGGGTTGGCAGGCCATCGACCAAGCCGCCGCCTTCGACGCCGCGGATCGCCGCACACCAGCCAAAGCGTTCAAAGGCTTCTGTCAGGCGTACGCCAAACGCGTAGGCCGCATTAACCCAGAGATACTTGCTGTGATCGCTGCCATCGACATCCTCGACGAAATTGAAGCCCTCTACCGGCATTCCGTCTTTCGGATTGTAGGGTACGCGCCCAAGAAAACGAGGGACGGTAAGGCCGACATAGCGGGCGTCTTCCGACTCGCGAAAGCTCTTCCATTTGGCGTATTCGATGGTGTCGAATAACTTCGCCAAGTCCCGTGGCTTGCCAAGATCGGTATAGGTATCGAGGCCGAATAGTTCGTGCGAGGCGGCGGTGATAAATGGCGCGTGCGCCGCTGATGCGACATGCGACATTTGTTCGACGAAGTACATGTCTTCGGGTTGGCGCGCGACTGCGTAGTCGCCGATCAACGCACCAAATGGCGCGCCGCCGAACGTGCCGAACTCTTCCTCGTAAACCTTTTTAAATAGTGCCGACTGGTCGAAATCATTCGCGGAACGAAAATCCCGGATCAGGTCTTTCTTCGGTGAATTCAGAACTTTAATTTTCAGCGAAGTGCTGGTAGAGGTGTTCTTACAAAGATATTCAAGGCCGCGCCATGCACTTTCCAGCTGTTGAAATTCCGGTGCGTGCATGATGACGCTGAGCTGATTCGAAATCAGCTCGTCCAATTCTGCGACGCGCGCATCAAGCGTGGCTGAAAGATTCTCCGAGATCACGACCGTCCCGGACATCACCTGGGCCACAAGCTCGCCAATCACGTCTTTGGCGCGATCATGCTCGTCTTTTGATTTGGCGACGCGGCTCTGCGTGATAATCGCGTCAAGCAGTCCGGCAGGTGGCGCCGCGACGTCTGAAATTGCGGTTGTGCTGGCTGCAGGCGATGGGATTGCGCTCATGATTGCCTTACTCCGTGGTGCCGCCGGCTTCTTTCCCCAATTCGGAGAGCTTCTCCGTATTGCTGAGGACGTCTTGCAAGATATCTTCGAGTTTTTCGTTGCCAGCCAGCTTGTTCCGTAGGTCGGCCAGCTTGGTCCGCGCTTCCAGCAGCTTTCGTAGTGGTTCGACCTGCTGTACGACCGATTCCGGACGGAAATCGTCGATGCCTTTGAACTTCAATTCAACGGCGAACTCGCCGCCTTTGTCGCTGAGTTCATTCGCAACCCGAAACACCGCACGCGGCGCCATGCCGGTCATGACGTCGTCAAAGTTATCGCCATCAATATTGACGAATTTGCGCTCTTTCAATTTTGGCAACGGCTGCTCCGGCGTTCCAGATAAGTCGCTAATGACGCCGACGACAAACGGAATTTCTTTTTGTTCGATCGCATCGCCCTTTTCGACTTCATAGGTCAGTCGAACTCTGGGCGCTCGGACGCGTGAGAGCTTTTGTTGGGCGCTTTCTTTTTTGGCCATGATTCGTCCTCTGAATACTGAGCAAACGCTTAATTACTGCTTAGCGCAACACGCCGAATGGATCGCCACTTGGCGGAGCGGGCGCAACTATGTCCGGCTTCTCAGCAGGGGGGGCTCGTTTGGCAGTGCGCTGCTTCGGCGGCGCCTTTTTGACTGGCGGCTCCTGCGGTGGCACCAAAACGTCGGTCGATAGACTGTCGCGCAATACTTTCGCTAGCCGCTCGGCTTCTTGTTGCGCATTAGAGTTGAGATTTTGCTCGCCACGCAGTTCGGTTAACGAACGAATTGCGATGCGCAACGAGGCGACAATCGCTACGCTACGGGCATCTTGGCTGGTTGGGTCGCGTTTGACCGCTTCTTCTGCAGAAACGATTGCGGATGGATAATCCGACTGCTCGAATTGGAGCTGTGCTTTCCGTAGCCAAGGTTTTGCGTTGACAGGATTATCGCGGGCGGCTTGGTCCAGCACGCTGAGCGCCTGCGCATTCTGCCCCGATACAGAAAATGCGTTGGCGCGCTCGATTGCGACATCGGCATCTATTTTTGGCGGAGGCGCCGGTTGCGGTGGGGTTGTCATACAACCCGTCATGGCAAGGGCCACAGTAATGAGAAATAGCGGCTTTTTAAGCGTGGTGACGCAACCCATACACGAATCCCTGTGTAGTCAACGTTAGCAGTGCACTAATCCAGATACCGAAAGCGCGTTTCCGTTACTCTAGGGCGCAGTCACTGTGGGTGCAAGTCTGTAGTACCCACCTAATGGCGCCTATTGAACTCAAAATATGGTGGATTAATGCGTAAAAAAATAAATAATAATTATATTTTTCAATGGTATAAAAATTTATTAATAATTCTTTTTGCTGGCAATCTAAGTGCTTGTGCATCTGTGACGAAAGTCACAGATATTGTTGATATTCCATTGCAAGCAATTGGGGTTAGTAAGCCTAGTCCGCCCGCGCCGCCATCGCTGCCGCCGCCGCGACTGTACAAGAGCCAACTGGAAATTCATGCGGCCGAAAATTTAAATGCAGACGACAAGGGGCGGGGGCTAGCAACTGTTGTCCATATCTATAAACTGCGCAATGCGACAACCTTTATGCAGGCGCCCTACGAAAATTTCACTAGCCCGGAGCGTGAGAAATTGGCGATAGGTAGTGATCTTATTGACGTTGAGGAGTTGATACTGACGCCGGGGCAGCAATTTGAGTCCCCGATTACGACGACCAATCAGGCGCCTTATATTGGGATCGTCGCGCTGTTTAGGAAGCCAGCGCCGTACCGCTGGCGTTTCGTATTTAAGGCCGACGACGTTGAAAAAACGGGAATACGTATCGGCGCGCATGCGTGTGCGCTGACGGTAACGGCCGGACTGACTGGAAATGACGTGGCGAGCCGCCCGTTAGATCAGCTTCCGCCGTTCTGCCGTTAAGCATCAAATGAGCGCAATAAGATCGCTGGATTTAGAAAATAAATTGAACGAAATAATCCGTGAAAGCCGCCGCTAAAATTCTTTGGGGTGAAGGCCTATTTTTAAAACCGCAACATTTTCAGCGGCAGGACCTTTATCACGAAGCCCGCTTGACGCAGATGAGCCGTGTGCTTCATCCGTACGCCTGGGGTCTGCGCAATTTACAGATCGACCAGGATGCCTTGGCGGCGGGCTCGCTGCGTTTCGAAACATTGAGTGTGGTATTTCCCGATGGCGAATTGTATTCCGCGCCGGACGGCGATAATTTGCCCGAGCCGGTGAATCTCGCGAGCCTGCCGGCGGGCGCGGAGTCTCCGATCTTCTCGCTGGCTTTGGCGCCGGTACGGGAAGGCGGGGGTAATGTGCTTGCGTCTGGTGTGGCGCCTGGGCTATCAACGCGCTACACCCAGCAGACGCAGCGCGCGCCGGACTTATTTACGGCGGCCGTCGAATCCGATTTGGCGACGCTGAGCCGCAATGTTCGGGTGCTTGGCGGGCATGAATTCATCAGTGACCACGTTGCGCTGCCGCTGCTACGATTACGGCGGGCTGGCACTGGCGAATATCGCGTCGATACCAGCTTTGTCCCGCCCACGGTGTCAATTGAGGCGGCGACGGCGTTGCATATGCTGCTGCGACGATTGCTCGACATGCTGCAGGCCAAAGTTTCGGCGCTTTATGGCCATCACCGGGAGCCGTCGAAGCATGTCATTGAATTTCGCTCGGGCGATGCCGCCTCGTTTTGGTTCATGCATACCGCGAGTGGCGCCTATGCTCAGCTTTCGCACTTGTTTCACCAGCCGAAGCTTCATCCCGAACGCCTGTTCGAAGCTTTGTTGATCTTGGCCGGACAGATGATGACGTTTTCCAACGCGTACACCCTGGCAGACTTGCCGAGTTACGTGCACGCAGATCCAGGGCCGAGCTTTCTGAAGTTGGATCGGATCATCCGCGACTTACTAGAAACGGTGATTTCGACCCGCTTCGTCGCTATCGCGCTGGCTGAAACCAAGCCTTCATTCCACGCCGGTCGGCTGGATTCAGACAAGCTCACCCAGAACGCAAGCTTTTACCTCGCGGTGGCCGCTGATATGCCGCCAGCGGAGTTGGTTGAAACGGTGCCGATGCGGATCAAACTCGGCGCGCCGGACGATGTTGAAAAAATCGTGATTTCGGCGCTGCCCGGTATTCGACTCACGGCGGCGACGCAGGTGCCGGCGGCGGTTCCCGTGCGGCCCGGGAGTTATTACTTTGCGATTGAGCCGCGTGGCCCGCTGTACGAACGGATGTTGAAGGCGCAGTCCATCGTGATTTATGTGCCGTCGAGCTTCCGCGAGCTGAAACTAGAACTGATCGCCGTATTGCAATAACAGGACTTTTGCGCAATGGCCATGACTTCACCACCATCACTTGTTACCGTTGCGACTACGGCACGCGCCGAACACAGCGCCAGCCGCGCAGCGAGAACGCTGTCGGATTTGATGTATGACGGCTTTTACATGCTATTCCTCCTCAACAATCAGCAAGCGCCCGGCGACGCTGCGATGTTTGTCACGCATATTCGGGCGTTTCTTGATGAATTCGAACGGGATGCGCGCAAGCTCGGCGCCGCGACTGAGGATATTTTTGACGCGAAGTACGCGTTTTGTGCCGCTGCCGATGAGTGCATCCTGCGTTCGACGCTCAGCATCCGCGATTTATGGGAGCGGCGGCCGCTGCAGCTGGCGTATTTTGGCGACCAGCTGGCGGGCGAGAACTTCTTCGAGAAGCTGGAGGTGCTGCGCAGCCACGGCGTCACGCGTAGTCAAACGCTGGAGGTGTTTTATCTCTGCCTATTGCTCGGGTTTCAGGGCAAGTACGCGCTGGAAGGCACCGAGAAGCTCGGGTACTTAGTCGCTCGCGTTGGCGACGAGCTGGCCCATCACAAAGGCAAACGTACGACATTTGCCCCGCACTGGAAGGCGCCGGACGCCGTCAAACATCAGTTGCGTGGCGAGATGCCGCTCTGGGCCTTTGCTGCGGGGTTCGCGCTGATTGGCCTGGTGACGTTGATCAGCTTGCGGGGCCTATTGGGTCAGCAAACCGGCCGGCAACTGGCGGCTTACAATCAGGTGGTTACGCAGCCGCCCTTAACTGCCAATATCACGATCACGTTGCCGTAAATCGGTGCTTTGATCGGCGCTTGATGCATCGCGGGTCGGCTGACGCGAATCGGCGCTGCCATTGGGGTGCCGAGGAATCGCCCCTACGCTTAGCCCTGAGAATCGCTTGTTCCGATCGCCGCAAATCCGCCGCCGCCCGCTGGGTCAGCCTGAGTTTCTGCCTGTTAGCCTTCATCCGGTACTGCGCCGGGTTTACGCCGCGCGCGGTGTTGGCTCCGGCGAGCAATTGTCGCTCGACTTAAAGCGGCTGCTGCCACCCAATCGTTTATTGGGCATTGACGCCGCTGCTGCTGTATTGGCGGACGCCATTCGGGACCAACGCCGCATCGTGATTGCGGGCGACTACGATGCCGATGGCGCCACTGCCAGCGCTGTCGCGATTCTCGGTTTGCGCGCGCTCGGCGCTGAGTCCGTCGATTACGTTGTGCCGAACCGGTTCACGATGGGCTACGGCCTCACATTGCCGCTGGTGGCGCTGGCGCAGGCCCGCGGCGCCGAGGTATTGGTGACCGTTGATAGCGGCATCGCCAGCCTAGCAGGCGTTGCCGCAGCAAAAGCGGCCGGCATGAAAGTGATCGTCACCGATCACCATCTGGCTGGTCCCGAGTTGCCGGCGGCTGATGCGATTGTCGATCCGAATCAACCTGGCTGTACCTTCCCCAGCAAGCATTTAGCGGGCGTTGGCGTCATGTTTTACGTGTTACTGGCGCTGCGCGCACAGCTGCGCGTGGCCGGTGTATTCAGCACCAAGCCTGAGCCGAATCTTGCCGAACTGCTCGATTTGGTTGCGCTGGGTACGGTTGCGGATGTCGTTCGTCTCGACGCCAACAATCGCATCTTGGTCGCGCAAGGCTTAGCTCGTATCCGTAGCGGGCGGGCGCGGCCGGGGCTCATGGCCTTGTTGGCCGCGAGTCAACGCGCGCCGGACCGCATCGCGGCGAGTGATCTCGGTTTTGTCCTCGGGCCGCGGTTGAACGCCGCGGGCCGTTTGGACGACATGGGGCTGGGCATCACCTGCCTGCTGGCCGAGGATTTCGACAGCGCGCTGCCGATTGCGCACCAGCTTGACGCGCTGAACCGCGAGCGTCGCGGCATCGAAGCGCAGATGCGCGATGCGGCGCTGGAACAAGTTGCGGAAAGTGAGGACGTCGGGGTGACGTTGTTTGAGCCGGATTGGCACGAAGGGGTTGTCGGGCTTGTCGCCTCGCGGGTTAAAGACGCACTGCACCGGCCGGTTATTGCATTCGCGCGCGCGACTGAAGACGGCATGTTGAAAGGATCGGGCCGCTCAATTCCCGGCCTGCATTTGCGCGATGTGCTGGCGACCATCGATAGCACTTATCCCGGCTTGATCACGCGCTTCGGCGGCCACGCGATGGCTGCTGGTCTGAGCCTGCCCGAAGCGGGACTCGTTGCATTTCGGACGGTGTTTGATGCGCAGTGCCGCAGCCTGCTCGACGCTGAAGCGCTGGATCAGGTAATCGAAACCGACGGCGAACTGGGCGCTAGCGAATTCCATCTCGATACGGCTTTGGCGCTGGAAGCGGCTGGACCGTGGGGCCAGGGGTTTCCCGAGCCGCGCTTCGAGGGCTTTTTCGAAGTTGAGGATTTGCGTCCGGTCGGTGCCGACGGCCGACACGTTCGCTATCGACTGCGCGACCCTGGCGGCAACGTCGTCAACGCCGTGCATTTCAACGGCGCAGAAACCGCGGTAGATGGCGGTACGTTGCACGGCGTTTACCAACTGGCAGTTAACCGCTTTCGGGAGCGCGAATCGCTGGAGTTACGGCTGGAATACGTGGTTGCTGCAGATTGACTTTACGGCGCTGGCCGCAGCGTTTCTGGTGACGGCGCCTGCGCTGAAATATAGAGATCGCCAGCGTGATCGACGCGCGCTGTTTTTAAGCCGTAGACCTGTTCAATGCGTTCCGGGGTCAGCACCGCATCCGGCGCGCCGGTGGCAATAATCGCGTGCTCGTGCAGCAGGGCAACGGTATCGGCGTAACGCAGTGCCAGATTTGGATCATGCAGAATCGCCAGCACCCCGACGTTATTGCGGCTTAGCCGGCGCACTGCCGCTAGGCAGTCATGCTGGAAGCCAAAATCAAAACTTGCGGTGGGCTCGTCGAGCAGCAAATAGGCTGGTTCTGGCTTCGTGCCGGGTAACGGTGCGATCTGTGCCAGTGCGCGGGCTAATTGAACACGCGCCCGTTCGCCGCCCGAGAGGGTTGGGTAGCGGCGCATCGCGAGATTGGCTGCGCCCGCGGCAGCGAGCGCCTCAGCAACGATGTTTTGTTCGCTCGCGCTATCTTCGCGTTGCCGCCACGGCAGGCGCCCGAGCGCCACCACCTGCGCGGCGTTGAACGAAAATGGCAGATGCTCGCGCTGCATCATTACGGCTCGGCGCCGCGCGAGAAGTAGTGGATCCCAGGTGCCGAGCCGACGCTGATCCAACTCGACGCAACCACTTTTGGGTCGCAGTTCGCCGGCGAGCAGACGTAATAACGTCGATTTGCCCGCACCGTTTTGTCCCAATAACGCGACCACGCGGCCAGCCTCAAGCCGAATCGAGACTTGGTCTAGGATGACGCGGCCGCTGTGCAGATAGCTGAGATTCGTCGCGCGCAGGCTCATACGCTCTCCAGGGTATTTTGCTGACGAAGTAACAGAATCAAGAAAAACGGCGCGCCAAGCAATGCCGTTAGCGTACCGACCGGTAATTCGGCTGGCGCATTTAAGGTGCGGGCGGCGGTGTCGGCGAGCGTTAGCAGTGTTGCACCGAGCAGCGCCGAAGCCGGTAATAACAGGCGATGGCGAGGGCCGACGAGCAGCCGTATCGCGTGCGGGACGATCAAACCGATGAAGCCGATGATGCCCGCCAGTGAAACCGCGCAGGCGGTGGCCAAGACCGCCAAAATCAGAATTCGGCGCTTCAGCGCTTCCACCGGTACGCCGAGGTAAAGCGCTTCTGACTCGCCGAGCAGCAGCGCATCGAGGCCACGCGCCTCGCGCGGCAGCCAGACGATTACCGCAACCAGCGCCGGCGCGACGACGGCGATTTCCTGCCAGCCAGCGCGCCCCAGATTACCAAACATCCAGAGCGTGAAGCTGCGCAGCGCGGTGTCGTCGGCGCGTACCGCAAGCAAGCCAACCGCTGCCGCGACGAAGGCGTTGACCGCGGCGCCAGCGAGCAGCAGCGTACTCATGCGAGTCTGGCCTTCCCAGCGCGTTAAACGTAAAACCAGCCAAGCGGTGCCGAGCCCGCCAGCAAACGCGGCGATCGGCAGTAAATAGGCGGTCAACGCGGGACTGCTGCCGATGAGTGTGAACACAATAGCTGCGGCCAACGCCGCGCCGGCAGCAACACCGATCAAGCTCGGTTCGGCTAACGGATTGCGGAACAAGGCTTGGGTTACAGCGCCTGATTCTGCCAGCGCTGCGCCGATCAAGAGCGCGAGCACGACGCGCGGTAAGCGCAACTGCAACAGCGCCGTCGCGCCAATTTGTCCGGCGTCGCCAGCCGTAGAACCCGGGAATAGCGCGAGTAGTGCGGCGCTATCGACGCCAATCACGCCGCTGCTTAGCGCCAAAATGGCGGCGGCGGCGGCGCAAAATACCAGCACGGGCAGGAGCAAGCGGTTCATAACTAAGGGCATTCGGGGTGAGCCGGCGGCTCCCGCTGTGGCGTAGAATAGTGCATTGGCCAATTAGGGCAGTCGGTTTGCCGTCGCGCTGATATAATCAGCAGCTGCACCTTCCGCCCGTTCCTGGGCGGTTCGACGCAAAGAGAGCAGGGCGAGAGTGGCGGAATTGGTAGACGCACTGGATTTAGGTTCCAGCGCCGCAAGGCGTGAGAGTTCGAGTCTCTCCTTTCGCACCATCTTTTATGAATGCCGAACAAGGGCGAATCAACAACGCCCTTCGTCAGTACACTGAAATAAATAACTAATTCCAGCAAAGAGATAATAATGGAAGTGCAAGTCGAATCCGTCGGCGGTCTTTCGCGCCGGTTGCATGTCACAGTTCCGGCCGAGCGTCTTGAGCAGGAGTTCGGTCAGCGCCTAAAAACCTTTGCTGCGCGTGCGCGCATCCCAGGTTTCCGGCCGGGCAAAGCGCCGATGAAAGTCGTAGAAAAGCAATTCGGCGCCGATGCGCGGATGGACGCTGTTAGCGAAATCGTCCGCCAAACCTGGCCGGAAGCGTTGGCGCAGGTGCAAATCAACCCGGCTGGCACGCCGAATTTCGAAGTAACCTCGGAAGGCCCCGGCTTGCCGCTGGCGTATGTCGTTACGTTCGACGTTTATCCTGAAATTGTCCTCGGTGATTTGAAGGCGCTACAAGTTGTGCGCCCTGTTGTTGAGGTCACCGACGCTGACGTTGAACGCTTGATCGAAAATCTGCGCAAGGCACGGCGTACGCTGGTTCCGGTTGAGCGCGCAGTCCAGGCAGGCGACGTCGCGACAATCGATTTCGACGGCAAGCTCGATGGCGAGGCCTTCCAGGGCGGACACGGCCAAGATGTCGTTATCGAAGTCGGCGAAGGTAAATTTTTGGCCGACCTCGAAAACGCTGTGATCGGCCACACCGCCGGTGAAACGTTTGAGGCCACGGTGAATTTCCCCGCGGACTACCGCAACGAAACCTTGGCCGGCAAGACAACGCAATTCACGGTTACGGTTAAAGGCGTGCAAGAGCCGAAGTTGCCGGACATCGACACTGAATTTTTGCTGCTGCACGGCGTTGAAGATGGTGGCGTTGAAGCCTTAAACGCCAAGTGCCGCTTGGCGCTGGAAACCGAGCGCAATAAAGCCATTTTGGCACGCCAAAAGCGCGAAGTGATGGACCAATTGCTGGCGCTGCACCCGATTGACGTTCCAGCCGGCCACGTTGCCGATGAAGTTGAACGGATGCGCGGCGAAACCGCCACACGCATGGGCGTGACGAGCAGCAGTTCGATCAAGCCGGAACAACTGCGCGCGATGTTGCCAGCGGAAATGTTTGAGCCGTCCGCCAAACGCCGTGTCGCACTCGGCTTGTTGATCGGCGAAGTCATCAAAAATCGCGAAATTCAGCTGGATGCCGTGCGCGTTGATCGCTTGCTGGAAGAAATGGCGGCCGACTACGAACAGCCGGACGAACTCCGTCGTATGTATCGCGCGCGTCCGGATCTGCTGCAAGGTCTGCAGGCGGTGGCGATCGAAGAGCAGGTTGTCGAGAGCTTGTTGGCCGACGCTCAGATTTCGGATTTGGCGATGTCGCTCGAAGACCTGTTGAAATCTCAGAACCAGACCCCAGCAAGATAAGACGACACGGCTGGGCCGACGAACGACAAAGGAACGTCGTTCGTCGTGCGCCGAGTGCGTACATCCACATCAATTGGAATTGCAATGACCGACATTCGCACACGTGCTTCAACCTTGGTCCCGATGGTCGTCGAGCAGACGGCCCGCGGCGAGCGCGCTTATGACATTTATTCGCGATTGTTGAAGGAGCGAGTGGTGTTTATCGTCGGCCCGATCGATGACTACATGGCGAATCTCGTCGTTGCCCAGCTGCTGTTCCTGGAATCCGAGAATCCGGACAAGGACATCCACCTGTACATCAACTCGCCGGGCGGCGTTATTACATCGGGCCTGTCGATTTTTGACACCATGCGGTTCATTAAGCCGGACGTCAGTACGATGTGCATCGGCCAAGCGTGCAGCATGGGGTCGTTCTTACTGTCGGCGGGCACGAAAGGAAAGCGTTTTGCGTTGCCGCATTCGCGAATCATGATCCACCAGCCGTCCGGCGGCGCCCAGGGGCAGGCGACGGATATCGAAATCCAGGCGCGGGAAATCCTTTATCTGCGTGGACTTCTGAACGGTTTATACGCCGAGCACACCGGGCAGCCGTTGGAAAAAATCGAACGCGATGTTGAGCGCGATTTCTTCATGAATTCGGCCACCGCCAAGGAATATGGCTTGATTGATCAGATTATCGAGAAGCGTGTGATGCCGACGCAGGCGCCTAGCGCCTGATCAAGCGTGCGGGTGTGCTACGGCGAATTCTTGGCGCCGAGCAGGCATAGCACGCCAGCATGGAACTTGCAGTCACTTTGTTGTCATGCGACTTGATGCTATAACGACAACAAGGTTATGAAAGAGGTTTGAAATGCCTGACAATGTCCGCAGCGGTGCCCAGGGTGGCCGTGTGCTCTACTGCTCTTTCTGCGGTAAGAGTGAGCATGAAGTGCGCAAGCTCATCGCCGGCCCTTCCGTTTATATCTGCGACGAATGCGTTGATCTTTGCAACGACATTATTCGCGAAGAAGTTCACGCCAAACCACAGGTTAAAGGCCTGCCGAAGCCGCATGAAATCCGTGCCGTGCTTGACGAATACGTCATCGGCCAGGATCAAGCGAAGAAAGTGTTGTCGGTAGCGGTTTATAACCATTACAAGCGTTTGTCGCAGAAAGGTTCGACTGACGGCGTTGAGCTGTCGAAGTCCAATATTCTGCTGATCGGCCCGACCGGGTCTGGTAAGACGTTGCTTGCTGAAACGCTGGCACGCTTGCTCGATGTCCCGTTTGCGATCGCAGATGCGACCACGTTGACCGAAGCCGGCTATGTCGGCGAAGACGTCGAAAACATCATTCAGCGTTTGCTGCAGAAGTGCGACTACGACGTTGAGAAAGCGCAGCGCGGCATCGTTTATATCGATGAAATCGATAAGATTTCACGTAAGAGCGAAAACCCAAGCATTACTCGCGACGTTTCTGGCGAAGGTGTTCAGCAGGCGCTGTTGAAGCTGATCGAAGGCACCATCGCTAGTGTGCCGCCGCAGGGTGGCCGTAAGCATCCGCAGCAAGAGTTCCTGCAGGTGAATACTGCGGGCATTCTGTTTATTTGCGGCGGTGCATTTGCTGGGTTAGATCGCGTTATTCAGAACCGCACCGAGAAGACCGGTATCGGTTTTGGCGCTGATGTTAAATCGCCGAAAGACAGTACGCAGATCAGCAAGATGCTGCTCGGCGTTGAGCCGGAAGATTTGATTCGTTACGGCTTGATCCCCGAATTCGTCGGCCGTCTGCCGGTGTTGGCGGTGCTCGAAGAGTTAGACGAACGCGCGCTGATCAAGATTCTGAAAGAGCCGAAGAATGCGTTGGTTAAGCAATTCGCGAAGCTGTTCCAGATGGAAGGTTGTCAGCTCGAATTCCGTGAGGATGCGTTGAATGCGATTGCGCGCAAAGCACGTGATCGCAAGACCGGCGCTCGCGGGCTGCGCACGATCCTTGAAAACATTCTGCTTGACGTGATGTACGATCTACCTTCGATGCAGAACGTTTCGAAGGTGGTTATCGATGAATCAGTTGCCAAGGGAGAGGCAAAACCTTTCGTTGTTTACGAGAATCTCGACGCGCCGCGGCGCGACGTTAAGAGCTCCGCGTAAGCAACATCAACCGGCATCAGCCACGAGTTGCGGAAATTTTTTCCGTAGGCTCGTGCGCTGGGCCGGGTTTGTTTTATTCGCTAGCGGATTTACCTTAGCCAACGCAAAAAGTCCGGCTATCGTTAACGTCCCTGCTTTGGCGGCTGCTCAGCGCCCAGATGCCGCGGTGACGGATGCCAGTTGCGCTGAGAGCCGCAGTCTCAATCCGTCTGGCGGACATATTCAGCTTGATTTCGAAGCTGGCGATTTTGCCGCAAGCCCAGCGCAAATTTGCGCCTGGGTTAATCGCGGTGCGCAGGCGGTTAGCCATTACTTCGGTCAGTTTCCAGTGCGCGATTTACGCATGGTCTTCCGCTCTGCGGATTCGTCGGTCGTTGAAACCGGTACCACCTACGGTGAATCGCGGTACGGCAAGCCATTAATTGTGATTGTGCTGGGCCGCGGGGCAACTGAAGCCGTATTGGAGCGAGATTGGGTCATGGCGCATGAGCTGATCCATTTGGCTGTGCCGTCGCTGCCAGAGCGTAACCATTGGTTGGAGGAGGGTGTTGCCACCTATGTCGAACCCATCGCGCGCGTGCAGCTCGGGCAACTGACTGCCGAGCGGGTTTGGGGCGATATGATTCATGGTTTGCCGCAGGGCTTGCCGAAGGCCGGCGACCGTGGCCTCGACCGTACGCCGACGTGGGGGCGAACCTACTGGGGCGGTGCGTTATTTTGCTTGCTTGCCGATGTCGAAATCCGCAATCGCACGCATAATCAGAAGAGTCTGCGCGACGCGCTGCGTGGTGTGCTGAAGGCCGGTGGCACGATCGAGCATGATTGGCCGATCGAGCGAGTATTAGCGGCCGGTGATGCAGCGCTGGGCGAGCCCATCCTCACTGAGCTTTATCGCAAGATGGCAACCACGCCCGGTACTGCGGAGCTTGACACGCTGTGGCAGCAGCTCGGCGTGAGCTTGGACGGCCGTACCGTTCGCTTCGTCGATCAAGCGCCACTGGCACCGATCCGCAATGGCATCACCGCCTCGGCGACTGGGCCTGCTGGCTAGCGGGCTTTGGTGTCACTTAACTGAGTCGCAGGGTATGAAGCATTCGCTACGCGCGTCGCGTTTGCCGCGGAGTGTGTTGGCGTTAGGGTTTGTCAGCCTATTCATGGACGCATCCTCGGAGATGGTCCACAGTTTGTTGCCGCTGTTTCTGGTTGGCACCCTGGGCGCGAGCGCATTCGCAGTCGGGCTGATTGACGGCTTGGCGGAAGCGGTCGTCTCAATGACCAAGCTTTTTTCCGGCGTAATCAGCGATTGGCTGGGGCGCCGTAAGCCTTTATTGCTAATCGGCTATGGCTTGGCTGCCGTGTCAAAGCCGTTCTTTCCACTGGCAAACGGCGCACTGATGGTTCTGAGTGCGCGCGTACTAGATCGCTTCGGTAAGGGGATTCGGGGCGCACCGCGCGATGCATTGGTTGCCGACATCACGCCGCCCGCCTTGCGCGGCGCGGCCTACGGGCTGCGCCAGAGCATGGACACCGCCGGTGCGTTTATCGGGCCGACGTTGGCGATCGCACTCATGGCGCTCAGCGGCGGCGACATACGCTACGTGTTTTCATGGGCGGTGTTGCCGGCGGCTTTGTCGGTGCTGACGATATTATTTTTCGTCCGCGAGCCTAAGGTCGTAGTCGATCATCCGATTCGATCCTTTCCGCTCCAGCGCGCCGCAATGTCACGTTTGAGCACGCGTTTTTGGCTAATTGTTGTGGTTGGCAGCGTGCTGACGATGGCGCGCTTCAGCGAGGCATTTTTGTTGCTGCGTGGGCAGGGGGTTGGCCTATCGGCGCAGTGGACGCCGTTGGTGCTGATCGTGATGAATGGCGTATACGCAGTTAGCGCCTATCCGTTCGGCATCGCGGCCGATCGCTATTCCCGTTTTCGCCTGCTGGCCTTAAGCGCCGCGATCTTGGTTCTGGCCGAAGGTGCGCTGTGCATCCCGAACCTTAGCGCCGTATTGTTGGGGGCGGGGCTTTGGGGGCTGCACCTGGGCGTAAGTCAAGGCCTATTGTCGGCTTTAATCGCAGATTCCTCACCGAACACGTTGCGCGGTACGGCTTTTGGTCTATATAACGTTATCAGCGGCGGCGTTGCCTTGTGCGCAAGTGTTGTTGCCGGCTTGTTATGGACGTTCGCGGGACCATGGCTTGCATATGGCTGCGGTGCCCTTTTTGCGCTGATTGGCGTTTTTGCCTGTCTATGGCTTGAAAAACTGCAATAGCGGACGCATTCAGAAGGTATTGCATAATAAGCGTAACCGTTGTTGTTCATTTGCCCTTTAGAGGTTCGATCCCGTGCCTAGCGCTAACGAAGCTGTAACCCCGGTCCTGCCGCTACGCGATGTTGTGGTTTATCCGCACATGGCGATCCCGCTATTCGTTGGCCGCGAGAAATCGGTCAAAGCGCTAACCGCAGCGATGCAGGATGGCAAACGCATCTTGCTGATCGCGCAAAAACACGCCGATACCGACGAACCCGGTGTTGATGATCTCTACGATACCGGCACCCTCGCCAGCATTTTGCAGTTGCTGAAGCTGCCCGATGGCACGGTGAAAGTGCTCGTTGAAGGCGCCCAGCGCGCGAAAGTGCTGCGTCTAGAGATGCACGGTGAATATCTGACTGCCGCCTATACCCCGATCACGGCCGACGACAACGAACCTTCGGGTAGCGAAGCCGACGCGATCATGCGTGCCGCCGTCGCAACCTTCGAGCAATACGTCAAGCTGAATAAGAAAGTGCCAGCGGAATTACTGCCGTCGCTGACCAGCATGGATTCCCCCGGCCGGCTCGCGGACGCCATCGCTGCGCATTTGTCGCTAAAGCTGGAAGACAAGCAGAAAGTGCTGGAGATCGATGATCCCAAGCCGCGCCTTGAATACGTGCTGGCACAGCTCGAAGGCGAGATCGACATTCTGCACATCGAGAAAAAAATCCGTGGCCGCGTTAAGCAGCAGATGGAGAAGAATCAGCGCGAGTATTACCTCAACGAGCAAATGAAGGCGATTCAAAAAGAGCTCGGAGACTTAGAGGACGCGCCGAACGAACAGGAAGAGCTGGCTCGCAAAATTGCGAAGTCCGGCATGCCGAAGGCCGCCAAGCAAAAAGCAACGGCCGAGTTGAACAAGCTAAAAATGATGCCGCCGATGTCGGCGGAAGCTACGGTCGTGCGCAACTATCTCGATTGGCTGACGCAGGTGCCGTGGAAGAAGACCACGAAGGCGAATATCGATCTACCAAAAGCGCAATCGCAGCTGGATTCAGACCACTACGGCCTGGAGAAAGTTAAGGAACGCATTCTCGAATATCTCGCTGTGCAAAGCCGTGTGAAGAAACTGAAAGGACCGATTTTGTGCTTGGTCGGCCCGCCTGGCGTCGGTAAAACTTCGCTAGGGCGTTCGATCGCTGAGGCAACCAATCGTAAGTTTGCCCGCATGAGTCTGGGTGGCGTACGTGATGAAGCGGAAATCCGCGGCCATCGGCGCACGTATATCGGCTCGCTGCCGGGCAAGATCGTGCAGAACTTGTCGAAAGTTGGGGTCAAGAACCCGCTGTTCTTGCTCGATGAAATCGACAAAATGAGCATGGATTTCCGTGGCGATCCGTCGTCGGCGTTGCTGGAGGTGCTGGATCCCGAGCAAAACAACACGTTCCAGGATCATTATCTGGAAGTGGACGTCGATTTGACCGACGTTATGTTCATCTGCACGGCCAATACGCTGAACATTCCGGCGCCGTTGCTCGACCGTATGGAAGTCATCCGTATCCCGGGTTACACGGAAGATGAAAAACTCAATATTGCGAAGCGCTACTTAGTGCCGAAGCAGATCAAAGATAACGGTCTGAACGCAACTGAATTGGAGATCGCCGACGATGCGCTGCTGGCCGTCATTCGCACGTATACGCGCGAAGCGGGCGTGCGTAATCTCGAGCGCGAGATCAGCAAGATTGCGCGCAAAGTGGTGAAGCAAGTGCTGCTGAACCCAGCCGAGAAAAAAGTCGTCGTCACTGAAGAAAATCTCGATAAATACTTGGGCGTCCAGCGCTATCGCTTTGGCCGCGCGGAAGAAAACAATCAGGTCGGACAGGTGACTGGCTTAGCTTGGACGGAAGTCGGCGGCGAGTTGCTATCGATTGAAGCAGCGTTGTCGCCCGGCAAGGGCAAGCTCACGCAAACAGGCAGTCTTGGCACGGTGATGCAAGAGTCAATTCAAGCAGCGCTCACGGTGGTTCGTTCGCGCGCAAAGGCTTTGGGCATTGATCCCGAGTTTTATCAAAAGCATGATCTGCACGTACACGTGCCGGAAGGCGCGACGCCGAAAGACGGCCCGAGCGCTGGCGTCGCGATGTGCACCGCGCTGGTGTCGGCACTGACCGGCATTCCGGTGCGTGCAGAAGTTGCGATGACCGGTGAAATCACGCTGCGCGGCGAGGTATTGCCCATCGGCGGGCTGAAAGAAAAGTTATTGGCAGCGCAGCGCGGTGGCATCCGGACTGTCATTATTCCGCAAGAAAACGTTAAAGATTTAGCGGATATTCCGGATAATATTAAGGGCAAGCTCGATATCGAGCCGGTGCGCTGGGTTGAAGATGTATTACGCCTTGCGTTAGAGCGGGTTCCCGAGCCTAAGCCTGTTGTGGAAGCGGCGAGCGCCGCCGCAGCAACGACAAATGAAGGCGTTCGCGCACATTAACGAAATATCGCCGGTTTGCACTGTGAGCCGGCGACTAAAGCCTGTAAAATTAAGCGTATTCGCTGCTTGAGCGGTATGCCTCGATCTATCATCGTCATTCTGGTGACAGTTTCGTTGACGCTCTGAAATGCGCTTGGTATAAGTCTGCCCCTATTGCAAAACAGTGAATTTCGCACAGGACGTGCAAACTCAGCCTGGGCGGATGGATGGATACTGTCGAGCAAGATTTCCCGCTAACATTTTGGCTATTCGCCGTTTTACACAAGAGGAGACGTACTAACTATGAACAAATCCGAACTGATCGCAGCGGTCGCTGATAAATCCGACCTCTCGAAGGCGGATGCTGGTAAGGCTGTCGATGCATTTGTCGAAGTCGTTACCAAAGCGCTAAAAAAGAATGATAAAGTCTCGCTGGTTGGGTTCGGTACGTTCTCGATTCGCAAGCGCGCCGCTCGCCAGGGCCGCAATCCGAAGACCGGTGCCGTGTTAAAAATCGCCGCAAGTAAAAATCCGACATTTAAAGCTGGTAAGGCGCTTAAAGATTCGGTAAAATAGCGGACTTGGTTGGGGTGATAGCCCAGACGGGGAAATGGGGTGCTTAGCTCAGTCGGTAGAGCATCGCCTTTACACGGCGGGAGTCGGCGGTTCGAGCCCGTCAGCACCCACCATTTGATTTAAACAGTTGTTGTTGTCTCTGCGGAGCGGTAGCTCAGTCGGTTAGAGTATCGGCCTGTCACGCCGAGGGTCGCGGGTTCGAGTCCCGTCCGCTCCGCCAAATCTACAAGGGCGCTCAATGAGCGCCTTTTTTTGTTTGCGAGTCCAGAAATCATGATGCAGCAAATTCGTGATGGCCTTAAGGGCCCCGTGATTATTGGCTTACTATTGCTAATCGTCGGTATTCCGTTTGCGTTTAGCGGCATACAAGGTTATCTGCAGAGTGGAGCTGATCCCGTCGTTGCCAAAGTTGGCGACGCTAAGATTACGCAGGCGCAATTGCGTAATGCTTACGATCAGCGATACCGACAACTGCAGCAGCTTTACGGCGAAAACTTTCGCGCAGACAGCATTAATCCTGTCAGCCTGCGCGAAAGCGTGCTTAAGGACTTAGTGCAAGAACTCTTAATGCGGCAATACGCCCGTAAAACAGGGTATCGGGCTGCCGATGCCGCGTTACGTGACTATTTGGTTGTTGTCCCAGCGTTCCAAGAAAACGGCAAGTTCTCGAAGCAGCGGTATCTCGAATTATTGGCCCGTTCCGGGCAAACACCGGAATCGTTTGAAGCACAGCAGCGCGACGCATTAGTCGTCGAACAATTACGCGAAGTTGTGCTCGGCAGTTCCTTTATTACCCCAGCTCAGGCCGCTGAAGCGACCAAGCTGGCTCAGCAGCAGCGCGGCTTCTCTTACATTGCGTTCGATCCCGCTAAATATATGGCGAGTATTGCCGTAACGGATGAGCAAGTTGCCAAGCGCTATGAAGAGAAAAAGGCCACTTATCAGGCGCCAGAGCGCATTAAACTGTCCTACGTAGAACTCGCATTCGACAGTTTGGTGAAAGCTGAGCCGCCAGCGCAAGACGTGCTGAAAACGCTCTATGAATCTGAAAAATCGGCACGGTTTTCAAGCCCCGAAACGCGCCGAGCAAGCCATATATTGATCAATTTCGGTGCCGATAAGGCGGCCGCGAAAGCGAAGGCTGAAGATGTTTACAAACAACTAAAGGCCGGGGCTGATTTTTCCGCTGTAGCGAAAGCAAACTCTGACGATCCGGGCTCCAAGCAAAAAGGTGGCGATCTCGGCGTGGTTAAGCGCGGCGATAGTATTTTTCCGGCGAAGTTCGAAGCAGCGTTATTTGGGCTTGAGAAAGGCGGCGAATTTACTGAGCCGGTCGAGACCGAATTTGGTTGGCACATCATTCGTCTTGATCAGCTGAATGCCGCCCGGACAATGCAATTTGAAGAGCCAGAAGTGCAGAAAGCGCTGGTCGATTTATATCAACAGACCGAAGCGCAAAAGCATTTCCAGGAGCTGAGCAGCCGTCTCGAAGAACTGGCGTTTGATAACGACAAGACGCTGGAGCCGGTCGCGAAAGAACTCGATTTAAAAGTGCAGACGACTGATTGGTTTATGCGCAGCGGTGGCGAAGGGATTACTGCAAACGCAGCGGTTTTGGCGGCAGCTTTCTCGCCTGAAGTGCGGGAGAACGACGAAAACAGTAAGCCGATTGTGATCGATGCCCAGCACGTTGTCGTGATCCGCAAGGCGGAATACGAAGCGCCGCGGCAACGGACTCAGCAAGAAGTTGAGACTGCGATTCGCGAAGCGCTAAAGAAAGAGCAGGCGCTCGCTGGTGCGCAAGCCGCAGCCGACGCCGCAGTCGCTGCCTTGCAAGGCGGGCAGACGCTGGATGCCGTTGCGAAATCGGCCGGCGTCACGGTGCAAAGCCCGGCGCCGACGGGACGTTCGAATAACGCGCTGAGCCGCGCCTTACTTTCTGCCGTGTTCAAGCTGCCGCGTCCAGCAGCGGACAAACTCACGTTCGGCGAAGCCACGCTTGAGCAGGGTGAGATCGCTGTTGTCGCATTGAGTGTTGTCAGCGACGGTGCCGTTGCTGGTTCCGCAAACAACGATCCGCAAGGTGATATAGGCCGGATTCGCGATGTACGCGCCGGTAGTGAATTTGCAGCTTATCGTGCTGGTCTTGAGAAGCGGATTTCGGTTGATGTTAAAGCGCTACCCCAGGAAGAAGCTCCGCTTCCGTAGAAAGGTTAAGCCCGATGAAATTGCACTGGCAGATTGCGGTTGCGTTAGTCCTAGCCGTGACTGTCGGCGGATTTTCTGCTCCGGATAGCGACATCGTCGCTGTTTGTGGTTTTGTTGGCGGCTTATTCCTCAATGGGTTAAAGATGGTGGTGATCCCGCTGATCGCCGCTTCGATTATTCATGCGTTGATGACGCTTGGCGGCGATCCCAACGCGTTGACGCGCATGGGCGCAAAGTCCATGGTCTATTACTTATCGACGAGCCTGTTGGCGGTATTGACCGGCTTGTTGATGATTAATTTGCTGCACCCCGGCATTATCGACGGCGTGCCCGCCGCGAAGTTACTCGGGCTAACTGAAAAATCCAGCGTCGCTGGGGGCATCAGTACCGGCAAACTGAGCGATGCTGCCGCTGTTTTTCAGCGGATGATCCCGGCCAACCCAATCGAAGCCGCAGCGACGACGAATATGCTCGGCGTTGTGTTCTTTAGCTTGCTCTACGGTTTTTTTGCGGCCCGACTGAGCGGCGATTTCGCCGACACACAGCGCGCATTTTGGGGCGGCGTGCGAGAAACGATGATGGGCATCACCGGCTTGGTGATGAAGACGGCACCGATCGGCGTTTTTGCGCTGGTCGCAAAAGCCTATTCAAACACAGGCTTGGAAGCCGCAAAGCCGCTGCTTTGGTTCTTTGTGGCGGTGCTTGGCGGCCTAGTCATCCACACGTTCGTTACGATGTCGCTGGTCATCTGGCTCGCGGCGCGCGCTTCGCCATTACGAATGTTGCAGGCCATGAGCCCGGCGTTGCTAACCGCATTTTCAACCAGCACATCCGCCGGCACATTGCCGATTACAATGGACTGCGTGCGCCGCCGCGCAGGCGTTTCCGAGCGGGTCACCAGTTTCACACTGCCGTTGGGTGCAGCGATCAATTTAGACGGCAGCGCACTTTATGAGTGCGCTGTAGCGATGTTTTTCGCGCAAGCCTACGGCCTGCATCTTGATCTGACGACGCAATTCATCATCGTTTGGATGGCGCTGATCACCTCAATGGGCGTCACAGGCATTCCTTCGGCTAGCCTAGTCGCAATCACGATCATTCTCGGCGCCATTGGCTTGCCTGTTGAAGGAATCGGCGTGATTTTTGCTGTTGATCGCGTGCTGGATATGTGCCGTACGGCCGTCAATGTTTACGGGGACGCTTGTGGGTCGGTTGTTGTTGCACGACTCGAAGGCGAAACCGAAATCCTCAAGAACAGCGTGTAAACCCGGCGTCGCCGGTCCGCCGTCCGTTCTGCGATGGCGAGCATTCCCTCGGTTATTAAAGCCGTATCTGACACGTGATGCGACTAACGCGCATCAATGGCAATTAGCTTGCGCTGATGTAAGCTACTGTCGACTATTGTGCAATAGTCAGATTACATCACCACAGTTGCGCTTTGATGACACCGGATGTTCGTAACCCGTGGCTGTATATCAGTGTTTATCTAACACCTGCTTCATATTTCACTGAAATCTAGGGAACCATAATGAATCTTAAGAAAGCAAAAACACGTAGCGGGAGGCTGCTTGGCGGGATTGCCACGGCAGTGGTCACTGCCAGTTTCTCGATGTTCGCGTTGCAAGCCGCCGCTCATGGCGACAACGGCATGCCGCAGCAGATCATCGTTAAGTACAAGACCAGCGGCATTTCCTCGCCGAAACAGCTTGCCGCGGTAAATAAGGCCTTGGCCGCAATCGGTCCGCGCCATGGTATGCAACTGAGCCGTATGCGCACGATGGCGACGGGCGCCGAAGTCATTCACGTTAATCGCAACCTCGACGATAGCGAACTCGCGAGCCTGCTGGCCGAGTTTAAGGCCGATCCGAGCGTCGAATACGCCGAAGAAGACCGCATCATGCATACGCTGCTGACGCCGAACGACACCCAGTTCAGCCAGCAGTGGGATATGTTTGAAGCCACTGCCGGCATTAACGCGCCGACCGCTTGGGACACCAACCGCGGCAGCGGCGCGGTCATCGCCAGCATCGATACCGGCTATCGTCCGCACGCCGATCTCGTTGCGAACATTCTGCCGGGCTACGACTTCATCAGCAGCACGACGAACAACGACGGCAACGGCCGCGACAGCAATGCCCAGGATCCGGGCGACTACAACACTGCAGGCCAGTGCGGCACCGGCTCTGCGGCATCGAACAGCAGCTGGCACGGCACGCACGTTGCCGGTACCGCGGCTGGCGTAGGCAATAACGCCCTCGGCATCGCTGGCGTTGCGTATCAGGCCAAGATTGTGCCGGTGCGCGTACTCGGTCGATGCGGCGGTACGACGTCGGACATCGCTGACGCGATCATTTGGGCTTCTGGTGGTACCGTTTCCGGCGTTCCTGCGAATGCGAACCCAGCCAAGGTATTGAGCCTCAGCCTCGGTGGTAGCGGCGCTTGCGATTCGACTACCCAGGCTGCAATTAACAGCGCCCGTTCGCGTAACGCGACGGTGGTTGTGGCGGCCGGCAACTCCAACGCCAACGCTGCCAACTTCAATCCGGCAAGCTGCACCGGCATCATTACGGTGGCCGCGGTTGGCCGCACAGGTGGCAAAGCGTATTACTCGAACTTCGGCACGGTGGTGGAAGTTGCGGCTCCAGGCGGCGATCAGACCACCGGCACTGCAAACGGCATTTTGTCGACGCTGAATAGCGGTACGACGACGCCGGGTTCCGATACCTACGCCTACTATCAAGGCACCAGCCAAGCAACGCCGCACGTTGCGGGTATCGCGGCACTGCTGTACTCGATCAAGCCGACGGCGACGGTTGATGAAGTCATCAATACGATTACGTCGACGACGCGCGCATTCCCAGCAACCTGCAGCCAGTGCGGCACGGGTATCGTCAATGCCGCAGCGGCAGTTGCCGCAATCAACGGCGGCGGCGGCGGTGGAACGCCGAGCCAGCTGCTTGGCAACACCGGCTTTGAGAACGGCACCAGCTCGGCGCCGTGGACGGCCAGCACCGGCGTCATCAGCAACAGCACGTCGCAGCCGACGCACGGCGGAACCTGGGATGCCTGGATGAACGGCTACGGCTCGGCACACACCGACACGCTGTCGCAGTCGGTCGCGATCCCGAGCGGCCGTACCTCGGCCACGTTGTCGTTCTTCCTGCACATCGACAGCGCCGAAACCACGACCACGTCGGCCTACGACACGCTGCGCGTGCAAGTGTTGAACAGCTCGGGTACGGTACTGGCAACGCTGGCGACCTACTCGAACCTCAACAAAGCCACCGGCTACACGCAGCGCAGCTTCAATCTGGCGGCGTATATCGGCCAGACGGTGACGCTACGCTTCACCGGCACCGAGGATGGTTCCTTGCAGACTTCGTTCGTCGTTGACGATGTAACGCTGACGGTACAGTAATCTGCTCGTCCCCTGAACTCGGCAACGGGTTCAGGGTGCGGGCGAGATTGTCGGGCCGAGTAGAGCGTGATTTCCAGCTCAACGTGCCGATAATCAGCTGAAAATACAAACCCCGCGGCGAGCGATCACCGCGGGGTTTTGTTTGCGCGCGCTAAATTAAGCGGTGACGCGCTGTGCTCAATGCATCACGCTTCGTCGATGCTGAAGCCCATGATGTTGAAGCCGGCGTCGACGTAAACAATCTGCCCGGTAATGCCGGATGCCAAGTCAGAACTCAAAAATGCCGCCGCGTTGCCAACTTCATCAATGCTGATATTGCGCCGTAATGCCGAACCTTTTTCAGCGTGGCTGAGCATGCCACGGAAGCCCTTGATGCCGGCCGCTGCGAGCGTTTTGATTGGCCCCGCTGAAATGCCGTTGACGCGAATATTCTCGCGACCGAGTTCTGCCGCCATATAGCGAACATTGGCCTCCAAGCTCGCTTTCGCCGGACCCATAACGTTGTACATCGGCACCGCGCGCTCGGCGCCGAGATAGCTCAACGTGACCAAGCTGCCAGCCCGGCCTTGCATCAACGGCCGCGCGGCTTTACCGAGCGCGGCGAAGGAATAGGCGCTGATATCGTGGGCCAACGCATAACCCTCGCGCGTAACCGATTCCAAATAACCGCCCGCCAGCAGCTCACGCGGCGCAAAGCCGATCGAATGGATGACGATGTCGATACCGCCCCAGTTCTGTTTGATCGCATCGAATACCGATGCGATTTCGGCGTCGCGGGTCACGTCCAGCGGTAATACCAAATTTGAATTCAGGCTGTGCGCAAATTCTTCGACGCGCGGCTTGAGTTTGTCGCCCTGATAGGTGAATGCCAATTCGGCGCCTTCGCGATGCATGGCTTCGGCGATGCCGGTGGCAATCGAACGCTCGCTGGCGACACCGGTAATTAACGCTTTTTTGTTCGTGAGAAAGCCCATATCGGTCCGCTCCTGAGTGTAGGGTGGAATAGTGTGACGAATCGGCGCAAGAAATGCTCTACGCAGTTGAATCTGCGCGCGAATTCAACAGAAATTACAAGGTATTGCGCGGCCGGTAGCCGTCTTTCCAGCGCCGCAGCGCCGCGAATACGGCGACAGGATCGGCCTGTGTTTTGCCTTCGTGTGCACTAACGGCCGCCGCTAATATTGGCTCGCTGCTGCGCAGAAACGGATTTAGCGCGCGCTCGTGCCCAATCGTTGTCGGCACGCTCGGCACACCGTCGGCGCGCAGCTGTTTTACGCGCTGTACTTCGGCGGCCAGCGCTGTATTTTTTGGCTCGACCGCGGTCGCGAAGTCGAGATTGCTCAATGTGTATTCGTGCGCGCAGTAGACCCGCGTTTCCGCAGGTAGTGCGCTGAGCTGCGCCAGCGAAGTGTACATCTGCGCCGCCGTGCCTTCGAACAGGCGGCCGCAGCCGCCTGCAAATAAGGTGTCGCCGCAGAACAGCAGTGGTTTCGATTCGTCACCTGGGGCGGTGGAAGGCGCGTTGTAGTAGGCGATATGGCCGAGTGTGTGACCCGGCACCGCGATGATTTCGAATGCAGCGCCCAGCGCCGCGATTTCGATGCGATCACCGCCAACGAGCATCTCGGTAAGACCGCTGATCCGATCAGCTTCAGCGCCTGGACCGTAGACAGGCACGTTCGGATACGCGGCCCGCAGTGCTGCGATGCCGCCGGTGTGATCGCCGTGATGATGGGTGATCAAGATCGCCGCGAGGTGCAAGCTGCGCGCGCGCAGCGCTGTGAGTACAACCTCGCCGTCACCGGGGTCGACGACTGCAGCCGCACCGTTGTGCGTGAGCAGCCATAGGTAGTTGTCATTGAACGCGGGAAGAGCAGTCACGGTTATCATGGGCGCATCCTTGTCGATTTGAGGCCACGAACGCAACATGCCGAAACGACTTGCAATCCGCGGCGGCGATCCGTTCGACCGCCAAGATTTGAAACAATGGCTCGCCAGCGCGCGCGGCAAACGCTTGCTTGAATTGGAAGAGCGCGAACTGCAGCGGGTGCTGCCGAGCCTGTTTGGTCGCCATATCTTACAAGTCGGCAACTGGGGTGCGGGCGAACGCCTGCTGGCGTCGGCCGATATGCTGCACCGCGCCGTGCTGGGGACGCTGAACGGCGAGGGCACCAAGGCGCTCACGCGGCCGGAAGCGTTGCCGGTGCTGAGTAAAAGTATTGATGCCGTACTGCTGCCGCATACGCTGGAATTCTCGCCGTCACCGCATAATTTATTACGCGAAGTCGACCGTATCTTGACCGATCGCGGGCGGCTGCTGATCCTCGGCTGCAACCCGTGGAGCCTGTGGGGTCTGCGCCGCTGGTTAGGCCTCGCTGGCCGTGCGTTCCCGCCTGGCGCGCGCTTTTACGGCACTGGCCGTCTGGGTGACTGGTTGGAATTGCTCGATTTTGAAGTGACTGAACTGCGGCGTTTTGGGGCCGGTTTTCCGTGGACAGAGCCGCACACCGCAGGCGGGCGGTTTAATATTGCCGACAGCTTGCGCCCGCTTACCGAGGGCTATTTGATCATCGCCAAAAAGCGGGTGATCCCGATGTCCTTAATCGCCCGTCTGCCCCGTGCGCAAGTGCGGCCGATGGTCGGCGGTGCACTCGGCGGCGTTGCAACGAAGCTGAACGGCGCGCAAGCCAAGCCCGATCCGCTAACTGATACTTTGAACTTGCCGAATCCGCAGTCCTGAATGAAAGAAGTCATTGTTTATACCGACGGCGCCTGCCGCGGCAATCCTGGGCCCGGCGGTTGGGGCGTATTGCTGCGTTACGGTGGCCGAGAAAAATCATTGTCTGGCGGCGAAGCGCCGACCACCAATAACCGCATGGAGCTCACCGCGGCCATTCGAGCGCTGGAAGCGTTGAGCGAGCGTTGCAGCGTCACGCTGTTCACTGATTCCAAGTACGTCATGCAGGGTTTAAACGAATGGCTGCCGGGCTGGAAAAAACGCGGCTGGAAAACGGCCGATAAGAAGCCGGTGAAGAACCAAGATTTATGGCAGGCGCTAGACGCCGCAAACGCCCGGCACCAAGTTGATTGGCGCTGGGTAAAAGGCCACGCCGGTGATCCCGGCAACGAAATGGCAGACCAACTTGCCAATCGCGGTTTGGAGCAGCATTTAGCGGGCGTCAGCGCGAGCGCGGCATGAACGGCGAACGGCAAATCGTTTTCGATACCGAAACCACCGGCCTCGAAGCGCGTGAACACCGCATTATCGAAATCGGCTGCGTCGAATTGCGTAACCGGCGCGTGGTCAACGAGCAACGCTGGTACTTGAATCCGGATCGCGACAGTGACCCCGGCGCGTTTGAAGTCCACGGTTTGAGTACCGCGTTTCTGTCTGATAAGCCGCGGTTCCCGCAGATTGCTGATGATTTAATCGCGTTGCTACGCGGTGCAGAGTTGATCATCCACAACGCGGCGTTCGATGTCGGCTTCATCGATATGGAATTCGAACGCGCCGGTCGTCGCGAGCGCATTGATGCCCTGTGCCAGGTGACCGACACGCTGAAGCTCGCCAAGCAGCTGCACCCCGGACAAAAAGCCAGCCTAGACGCGCTGTGCAAGCGTTATCACGTCGACAACACCCAGCGCGCACTGCACGGCGCGTTGCTCGATGCGCGCCTGCTCGCCGAAGTCTATCTCGGCATGACGGGCGGCCAAGCCGCACTCGGGCTCGCCGGAGAGCCCGGCGCCGGGTTTACCGCAACCTCGCCGGATTTGCGCGAATTGCTGACGCAAACCAGCTTGCCGCTAAAAGTGATCCGCGCGGACGACGACGAACTCGGCGCTCACCGCGAGCGTTTAGCCGCGATCGTCAAGAAGAGCGGCAAACAGCTCTGGCCGGGTGAGTCGTAGTCGCGGATTCAAGATCGCCCGGAAGGGTGCGAGCAAGGCGTAACCCTTGCGAATCTATGTACGCGTGCCGGCCGCCTGGACCCCATTGCTGCAAAAAAATGCTTGTTGGTGCGACATAGGACTTGGAGCGCTACCATGAACGTGCCTCGGGCGCGCTGTCGCACTGCGATGCGCTGTTGCAGACGCTACGTTTTATCACCGTCTTCGAGGAGCACTGCATGGATTTTTCGCCAACTTGGCCTTTGCACGTTACGCCGCTGATCGCGTTCGGTTTGATGCTGATCGTCGGCGCTGGCGGCGGCTATGCGGCGCACCGATTTTCATGGTTGCCGAGCATTACCGGGTTCATGGTGGTGGGCTTCATTTGTGGCCCGAGCGTGCTCGGCTTGCTCAGTCACGAAGCCATCGTCCAGTCGCGGATTTTGATCGACGTATCGCTGGCGCTCATCCTTTATCGGCTGGGTTTATCGCTCGACCTCAAACATCTCTGGCAGTCGCCGAGGTTGTTTTTTGTGTCGCTGCTCGAAAGTGGCGTCACGTTTATCTTGGTGTTCTCGGCGTTATATTGGTTCGATATCCCGCCCGCCATTGCGGCGTTGGTCTCGGCGATTGCGATTTCTTCGTCGCCAGCGGTATTGCTGCACGTTGCGCATGAGGTCGGCGCGCGCGGGCCGGTCACTGAAACCGCAAAGACCTTGGTTGCGTTGAATAACTTGATCGCGTTCATCGCCTTTTCCGCGATTCTGCCGGCCCTGCACTACAGCACCGGCTCCGGCTGGCAGACGATTGTTTTTCAGCCGGCCTATCAGCTCATCGGCTCCTTGATCGTCGGTGTCATTTTGGCGTTCGGTTTGCACGCCATTGCGGTAAAAACGCATCGCGCCACGCAGTACAAACTGGCGTTAGTGTTTGGCACGATCATGATCGCCGTCGGCATCGCTGGCGAGTTGAAGTTATCGATGTTGTTTGTCGCGTTGGTGATCGGCGTCGTTGTAAAAAGTTTGGAGCGCGAGACAATCGTTTCCGATCTCGAATTCGGCTCGGCGTTTGAATTGATCTTCATCGTCTTGTTTGTTTTTGCCGGCGCCGGCCTGCACGTGCGCGAGTTGATTGAATTCGCACCGGCCGTGTTGGCGTTGATCGTAACGCGCACCTTGGCGAAAGCGCTCGTCGTTACCGCCGCGTCGCCGCTGCTTAAAGTCAGCGCGCGTAAAGGTGTTGCCAGCGGCTTGCTGCTGATTCCAATGGCGGGCCTTGCAATCGGCTTGGCGCTGACCAGCAGCAATCTCTTTCCGCAGCTGGCGTCAACGATTTCGGCGATTGTCCTCGGCGCTGTTACCGTATTTGAAACCATGGGCCCGCCGATCGCGGCATTTGCTTTTCGCTTCGCTGGCGAGGCTGCGACTATTGCGCCGGCTGCCGCGCCGACGACGGCAGACGAACCGCCGCAAGCCGACGCTGCTCCCGAAAGTGAGACTTAGCGGAAGCGGGCAGGCGAATACGGCGCGAGGTCGAGGCTCGGCTTTTGCCCGGTAATCAGCTCGGCGACCAGCCGACCGGTGACTGCCGAAAGGCTAACGCCTAGCATTCCGTGGCCAGTCGCCAGTACCAAGTTTGCATGGTTCGGCGCCCGGCCGAGAATCGGCAAATCGTCGTACGTCATCGGCCGCCAGCCGTACCATTCTTCCTCGACGATTGGCCCGACTGGCTCGTGCAGATATTCCGCCGCGCCACGCGCCAGCGCATCGAGCCGGGTGCGGTTAAGGCTGTGGTCGTAGCCGGCGAATTCCATCGTGCTACCGAGGCGATAGCCGCTGGCCCAACTGGTGACGCAAACGCTGCGTTCTTTCAGCACCAGCGGAATCGTCGGCGCGCGGCCGGGTCGAGAATAGGTGATTGAATAGCCCTTACCCGGCTGAATCGGCAATTTTAGACCCAGCTGCGAGCCGAGCTGCGGCGACCACGCGCCGAGCGCAAACACCACGTCGGTGCCGCTGTAGGTGCCGTTTGTTGTCGCCACTGACGCAATGCGGCCGCCGTCGCAGCTGAAGCCGGTGATCGCGGTCTGCTCGCAGATGGTGCCGCCCAGTTCGCGCACTCGGCGCAGCAACTCGGCGGCGTAGCGGTTCGGCCGCAGCCGTGCGTCGTCCGGGTGCTTATGTGCGCCAACGATACTGGCGTTCAGCGCCGGTTCTAACGCCCGCGCAGCATCCCCGTCTAGGCGCTCAACGGCGATGCCCAATTCGCACAGCATGCGATATTCGGCCGCCGCTTCGGCGTAGCTTTGCGCGTCGCGCCAAACGTACATCGTGCCGCTCTCAACAAACTCACAAGCCAGCTGCTCATCGCGAATCAACGCGGCGAGCAGGCTGCGCGAGGCCTGCAGCAAGCTGAGCTTGGTCGCGGCTCCGCTGCGAAACTGCTGCGGCGTGCAACGCGCCGCGAAATGTAGCAGCCAAGACAGCAGGGCGGGATCGAAGCTCGGCTTGATGCGCAGTGGCGCATCGACCTGCAGCAGCCATTTCAGCGCCTTGCTCAAGGTGCCCGGCGCGTTCAGCGGCAAATGGCTCGGCGTGATCGTGCCGCAGTTGCCGTGGCTGCTCCCGCTGGCCATCGTATTCTGTTCGAGTAGCCTCACGCCGCGCCCGGCGCGCAGCAGCTGCAGCGCGCAACTGAGGCCAATAACGCCGCCGCCGAGTATCAGGACATCGCTGTGCTTGGAATTCATTGGGTGGATCTTATAGCGCGCTGCCAATACGGTGACGGGAAGGGCGTTGTGAATGACTGAGCGCGCTGCGATTCAAGCGCCGCCGTTTGCTATCGATGTGACTACAAATAACAGTGTGAACGATCAATGGCGAGGCCAGCGGCCAGCAATGCGCTCTGCTGTGTTCGGCGGTGGGCCGAGCAGAGCACGATAGAAAGGTCGGTGACTCATAAAATACAGATTTCGAGCCTGACTTGCCGCAGCGTATGCAGCCATGCGCAATATGCCTTCTCCGCGGTCTAGCGCTGATCAGATCTTGCCTGAAGCGCTGCGGAATCCTGCTGTCAGCCACCCTAAAAACGGTGCCGTAATTGCAAAAGTAATGGCGGCCTTCATCAGCTCGGCCCGGTTCAGGGTTTCGACTGCTTTTTCGAACTCCGCCGCCGTTATTGCCGTCTCCAGGATGTATCCCGAACCAAACGGCCAAAACGGCCAAAACGGCCAAAACGCCGAGACGATCGCTTGAATCCCAAATGAAGACAGCGCGGCCGCGGTAAAAAATAAGAACGGCGATGATATTTTTTGCTTGAAATAGACACTTAGCACAGCGGCCCACAACAACGGCAGCAGTGCTAAAAGGAATGAAGAAAGAATCCCATCCATCGGTTTAAAGTCCTAACGCGCGTTTGCCGCTAGTGCAGCCGGCCGATACCCCGGTCCACGCACCACCTGCCCAGGCATTTCGCCGGTGTGTTCGCCGTTGTGCAGCACTTCGATACCGTTGACGAAGACATCGCGTACGCCGGTGGCGAATTGCTGTGGCTGGTCGAACGTGGCGTGGTCGACAATGGTATTGGCGTCGAAAATTACGACGTCGGCGGCGCAGCCGGCGTCGAGGCAGCCGCGGCCTTGCAGGTGAAAGTTTCGGGCTGGTTGACCGCTGAGGCGGCGCACCGCTTCGGCGGTGTCGAAACGTTTTTCGTCGCGGCCGTAGTGGCCGATAAAGCGGGCGAAATTGCCGTAAGCGCGCGGATGCGGGTTGCTGAGTAAAAAAGGCCCTTCCGGCGCTTGGCTGGCTTCGTCGGAGCCGAGGCTCACCCAGGGTTGCATCAGGCCGAGGCGGACGTTGTCCTCGCTCATCAAAAAGTACGCGGTGCCAACGCGGCTGTGATCTTCGATGACGAGATCGAGCATCGTTTCTTCCGGCGATTTGCCGCGCAGCTTGGCAACCGCGGTCAGCGTTTTGCCGGTCAGTGGTTTCAGTGCCGGATTGTCGAAGCCGATCAGCAGCACGTTATCGGGCGAGCCGGCGCCGAGGTAGAGATTTTCCCAGTCATTGCTCGGTGTGCGCATTTCTTGCAGCACGCGGTTGCGGATTTTGGGGTCTTTGAGGCGCTTGATCCACGCGTCTAGCCCGCCTTCTTGCACCCACGGCGGCATCGCGGCGTCCAGCCCGGTGGCGCCGGCAGTGTAGGCGTACATGTCGGCGCTGATCGCTAGCCCAGACGCGCGCGCCGCGGTGATTTTATCGATAGCCTGCTGCATCTTCGGCCAGTTTTGCGCACCCGCAGCCTTCAGGTGATACACCTCGGCCCAGGTGTGCGTGGCGCGGGCGATGCTGATCAATTCATCCAGTGCTTCAAGCAGGCGGTTGCCTTCGCTGCGCAAATGCGCGATGTAGCCGCCACCGCTATTCGCTGCCGTTTGAACCAGCGCCGTAAGCTCTTCGGTTTTGGCGTAAGCGGCCGGTGCGTAGATCAGCGAGGCGCCGACGCCGAGCGCGCCCTCGTCCATCGCCTGCGCGACCAAGGCCTGCATCCGCGCCAATTCTTCGGCCGTCGGCGGGCGATTGGCGTAGCCGAGCTCATGAATGCGCACGGTCGTCGCGCCGACAAACGAGGCGACGTTGGTGGCGATGCCGCGCCTGACTAGGTGGTCCAGATACTCGCCGAGCGTGGTCCAGTCGATGTCGTAATGAATATCCGATTGCCGCTTCAGCGCCTGTGCTTTCATTTCAGCGTTCAGCGGCCCCATCGAGTTGCCTTCGCCCATCACTTCCAGCGTGACGCCTTGGCGCAGATCGCTGAGCGAGCGTCCGTCTTGTATCAATGACTCGGTGGCCCAACTCAGCGTGTTGATGAAGCCGGGGGCAACGGCAAGCCCGCCGGCATCGACAGTGCGCGCCGCATGCCAGCCAGAAACGTCGCCGAAAGCGACGACGTGGCCCTCCCGTATTGCCAAGCCGCCGGCCACCGGCAGGCTGCCCCTGCCGTCGTGTAGCTGGCCGTTGATGATCAGTAGATCGGCGCTCTCGCCAGTGGCAGCGGGCGCGGGCGGCGGCGATTTTGTGCAGTGGCTCAGCCCGAGCACCAAGCTGGCGAGCGCCAGCGCTTTCAGCAGAAACATCGGCCGCGGTTGCAAAGTCATGAGGCATAACCCGAGCAAACAGGCCTGCAGCTTACCGGCCGTGCTGCCGGCTGAATACCTTCGGCATAAACTGCCGCGATGAATGCCGATGATCTGCATCTCGCCGCGGCTGTGCAGGCCGCCCAAGCCCGCGTCTCAGCCGCGAGCCCGTTTGTTGCGCGCGTGTTCGGCCGCCAACAGGTGTGGGCGGACGCTGCGCTGGCGCGTGGCGTATTCGTGCAAGCGCCCGGCGCAGTGGTGCCGCGTCTGCAGGCGGCGTTGGCCGAAGCGGCCGATGAAGCAGCCTTTTTGCGCGAGCTGCGCAATTTTCGTAATCGCGAACTGGCTTGGTTAGCGTTTCGGGACATTGCTGGCTGGGCCGACGTCGATGAGACCCTGGCGGGCTTATCGGAATTTGCCGATGCCGCGATCAACGCCGCGCTCAATTACGCTGACGCCACGCTGAGCCGCCGCCACGGCTCGGCCCGTACTGCGCTGGGCGAGCCGGCGCGGCCGTTTGTGCTCGGCATGGGCAAGCTCGGTGGTAAGGAGCTGAATTTTTCGTCGGATATCGATCTAATTTTTGGCTACACCGAAGGCGGCGAGACCGATCCCGAAGCTACGGGTGCGCGGCCGTCGCAGGCGCTCAGCAACGAGGAATATTTCTGCAAGTTGGCGCGAGAAACCGGGCGCTTGCTGGCAACGCTGACCGAAGATGGCTTTGTTTTTCGCGTTGACACCATGTTGCGGCCATTCGGTAGTGTCGGCGCGGCGGCAATGTCGATGTCGGCAATGGAAGACTACTACCAAGCGCACGGCCGAGAGTGGGAGCGCTACGCGTTGATCAAAGCGCGGCCTTGCGCGGGCGATATCGACGCCGGGTTCGCGTTGTTGCGGCGGTTGCGGCCGTTTATTTACCGGCGTTATTTGGACTACAACGCGCTCGGGCATCTGCGCGAGCTGAAACGTCAGATCGATCGCGATGCCCAAGCGCGCGGCGTTGCCGACAACCTCAAGCTCGGGCCGGGCGGTATTCGCGAAGTGGAGTTCATCGTCCAACTGTTTCAGCTCACCCGCGGCGGGCAGGACGCGCGGCTGCGCGATCCGCGGCTGCGCCCGGTGTTGCGTGTGCTCGGCGAGTCCGGCTTGCTGCCGGCAAAGACGGCGCGGGCATTGGATAACGCGTACACGCTGCTGCGCCGCTGCGAAAACGCCGTGCAGTTTTTTGACGATCAGCAAGTCCATGCACTACCGGAGACTACCGACGGCCGCGCGGCGCTGGCCGCGGCCTTGAACGCGGCGGACTTCGACGCCGTATTACTGCAGCTGCAGCCAGCACGTGCCCGCGTTCATCAAGAATTCGAGCGCTTGTTTGCCCAGCCCGAACGTGCCGCCGAGTGCCCGGCGTTCAACGCGCTCGCGGGGCAGGCTTGGGATCCGGCCGAAGCCTCCGAAGCGCAGCTGCGCGCGCAGGGGTTTGGTGATGGCGCTGAACGCTTGTGCAAAGCCTTGCAGGATTTACGGCAATCGCGGCTGTTGCGGGTGTTGTCGGAGGCGGCGCAGGCGCGTTTGCGCGAGTTGCTGCCGCGCTTGTTAGCCGATTGCGCCCAGCAACGGGAGCCCGCGACAACGGCCCTGCGCGTGCTGGAAGTGATTGCCGCCATTGCCGGCCGCAGCACCTACTTGAGTTTGCTGCACGAAAGCGCAACCGCGCGGGCGCAGTTGGTTCGGCTTTGCGCGGCCAGCCCGTGGATCAGCGCACTGCTGGCCCGCACCCCGGCCTTGCTCGATACGCTGCTTGATCCGCGATTGGCCGAAGAGGCGCCCGACCGCAACGCGATGCGTGAACGCTTGCAGGCGCAGTTCGCGCGGCTCGCCGCCGACGACACCGAAGCGCAAATGGAGTTATTGCGGCGCTACCGGCAGGAAACCACGCTGCGCATCGCCGCGGCCGATCTCGCCGGCAGCTTGCCGCTGATGCAGGTTAGCGATCACCTTACCTGGCTGGCTGAAGTCATCGTAGAGCAAGCGCTAAGCGCGGCTTGGGCGCAACTCGTCGCCCAGGTTGGCGCGCCCCGGCGCACCGACGGTGGCGAGGATCGTTTCGCAATCATCGGTTACGGCAAGTTTGGGAGCTTAGAGTTGGGCTATGGCTCCGATCTCGACCTCGTCTTCGTTTACGACAGCGAAAACCCCGAAGCTGCGACCGTTGGCGTCGCGCGGAGCATCAGCGCCGCCGAATTCTTTGCTCGCTTGAGCCAGCGGTTTACGCATTATCTTGCGACGCTGACGCCCGCCGGCCGCGCCTATGAAATTGACTTGCAGCTCAGGCCCAGCGGCAATAGCGGTTTGGTTGTCAGCCGGCTCGAAAGCTTCGCCCGTTACCAACGCGAATCAGCGTGGACCTGGGAGCATCAAGCGCTTTTGAAAGCGCGGCCCGTGGCCGGCGATGCCCAGCTCTGCGCGGCGATCGACGCGCTACGCGCCGAAGTGCTGACCTGCGTGCGCGACGCCGCCAAGCTGCGCCAAGATGTTATCGACATGCGAACCAAGATGCGCAGCAGCTTGGAAAAGCGCGAAGCCGGGCGCTGGGACGTAAAGCAGGGCAGCGGCGGCTTGATTGATGCCGAATTCATTACCCAGTACCTGTGCTTGCGCGAAGCGCCAACTTGCCCACCGCTGATCGAATGCACCGATAATTGGCGCCAGTTGGAAAAGCTGGCCGACAAAGGCCGGATCAGCATGGCGCAGAAGGACCAGCTGTTGGCGGCGGAACGCGCATACCGCGGTTGGTTGCATCGGCGTGCGTTGCAGCAGGCCGATGGCTTGGCCGATGATGCCGACTTCGCCAGCGAGCGCGCCGCCGTTGCCGCGCTCTGGCAGCAACTTGTGATTGGAGGTTGATGTGATCGTCGTAACCGGAGCTGCCGGCTTCATCGGCTCGAACTTGGTCTTGGCATTAAACGCCCGGGGCCGCCACGATATTCTTGCCGTTGACGACTTAACCGACGGCACTAAGTTTAAGAATCTTGCCGAGGCCCGCCTCGCAGATTATCTGGACAAAGACGAATTTCTGCTACGGGTTGAACGTGGCGAGTTGCCAGTCATCGACGCTGTGTTCCACCAAGGCGCCTGTTCGGCAACGACAGAATGGAACGGCAAGTTCGTGATGGACGTGAACTACCGCTATTCGAAGACGCTGCTGCATTACTGCCAAGTGCACGATATTCCGTACTTCTACGCGTCGTCGGCGTCGGTTTACGGCATGGGCAAAAGCGGTTTCCGCGAAGCGTCGGACTGCGAAAAGCCGTTGAATATGTATGCGTACTCGAAGTTTCTATTTGATCAATACGTGCGCCAGCAAACGCTGCGCGCGCAGGTTGTCGGCCTGCGTTACTTCAACGTGTACGGCCCGAGAGAACAACACAAAGGCGGCATGGCTTCAACGGCATTCCATTTTAATAATCAGATTGTCGCGGAAGGCCGTTGCAAGCTATTCGAAGGCAGCGATGGCTACGGCCCCGGCGGTCAGCGTCGCGACTTCATCCACGTTGATGATGTCGTCGCGATGAACCTCTGGTTTTGGGATCACCCGGAAAAATCTGGGATCTACAATTGCGGCACCGGCCGCGCCCAGCCGTTCAACGACATTGCCAACGCCGTCATCGCCTGGCACGGCAAAGGGCATATCGACTACGTGCCATTTCCGGAAAATCTCATCGGCCGCTATCAGTCGTTCACCGAAGCGGACCATTGCCAACTCCGCGCCTGCGGCTACGACCTGCCGTTTATGACGGTTGAGCAGGGCGTGAAGCAATATCTGGACTGGTTGAACGCCGCCTAAGTAGCAGAAGCTGCCGGCGGGCACCGGACCGCGACAACAACGCCGCACAGGAATCGGCACTACGGCTGTGGCTGCGCTTGGGCGAAAGTTTGCCTGCGCAGTGTTTGCGTGCCCGCTGGCTGTAAAACTGGTCGGCTGATAAGCGTGGCTATCAGATTGAGAAAATCGATTTAAAAAAGTAAAAAAACTACATAAATAGACGGATGCAATGTCATTTGTGCATTGATATTCAGTCAATAACTATTGACAAGCGATTCGTGTAGCGGCAATGTCCGGCCTGGTACGTTGTAATAAAACTACATATTGCGAATTAAAATCGCAATAATCACAAGGAGGTAGGACATGAAACCAAGACGTTTACGCTGGGCGGGGTGTTTGCTGCTCGGCCTGCAATTAACCGCCGTTGCGCCGTTTGCGCTGGCAGCACCGGCCCCCGGCGGCCCAGGACTCGCGTCCGTTTGGGGGCCATCACAGAAGTCGATGCTCGGCACTTCAGCTTCCAACACCTCGCGGGTTTACTTCACGGGTTATCGCGGCATCGTCAGTGAAGTGTTTTACCCGCTGGTGGATACCGCCAACACGGTCGATTTGCAGTTCCTGGTTGGCGACACCGCCAAGACGTTCGTCGATGAAGAAAAGCTGCAGTCGTACACCGCAACGCGCCCCGATACGAAAGCCATGCTGTGGCAGGCGGTGACTTCGAACGCAGGCCATAACTGGAGCATCACCAAGCGCATTTATACCGACCCAACACGCAACACGCTGGTTGAACGGGTGACGTTCAACGCCTTGAACGGCCGCACGGTGAAAGACTTCAACGTCTATGTTCTGCACAATCCATCGGTCGATAACTCCGGTGCCGGCGATACCTCGCGGACATTGGTGTCGGGTGGCCGGACGATGCTCGTTGCCTCGCAAAACAGCCGCGCTTCGGCGCTCGCAGTTTCGCGGCCGTGGGTGGTGGTCGGCGGCAATACGATGGCCTCGAATGGCTTTGTCGGCGTGAACGATGGCTATACCGATCTGCTCGGTGGCGCGGTCGACCGCACGATGACCTGGAACTATGATTCCGCCACGAACGGTAACGTTGCACAAATGGGGTGGATCGATTTTGCCGGCAGCACGGCAACCAGCATCAGCTTCGATGTCGCATTGGGTTTTGGCACGACCGAGACCGAAGCGCAGACCGCTGCGACCGGCACTTTGGCTTCGAATCTGAATACCTTGGAGACGCAGTACAAGTCAGAGTGGAATACCTACGCAAATGCGCTTTCAACGCAGGGCGGGTTGGCGGATTCTCAATATTATCTGGCGGCGATGTCACTGAAGACCATCCAAGATAAGTCCAACGGCGCGATGGTTGCCGGCCTCGGTACGCCGTGGGGCGAAACGCAAGGCGACGGCAACGCAGTTGGCTATCACTTGATCTGGGCGCGCGATCTGTTCAAGTTCGCCAACGCGCTCATTTCGGCCGGGGATAGTGCCACGGCGAATCGCACGATCGATTATTTGTTCAACGTGCAGATGCAAACTACAAACTGCGGTATCGGGCCGTACAATGCCTCCGGTTGTCCGCAGGGCTTCTCGCGGGTTGGCCGGTTCCCGCAAAACTCTTATGTTTCTGGCGTCCAATACTGGCAAGGCACGCAGATGGACGAGACGGCGATGCCGATCATCCTCGCGTGGCGCTTGAATCGCACCGACCTCTGGCCGCGCGTGAAAATGGCCGCTGATTTTATCGTCGCCAACGGTCCGTGGACGTATCAAGAGCGCTGGGAAGAAAACAGCGGCTATTCGCCTTCAACCATCGCGGCCGAAATCGCCGGCTTGGTCAGCGCTGCTGAAATTGCCCGTGTTAATGGGGATCTTGCCTCGGCGCGCACCTATTACGCCAAGGCCGATGAATGGCAGCAGAACGTCACCGGTTGGACGTTCACAACCACCGGTCCGCACGGCAATGGCCGCTACTTTATTCGCATCGACGACAACCTAAACCCGAACGATGGCAATAGCTTCACCATCGGCAACGGCGGTGGTACGCACGACGAACGCAAAATCATCGACGGCGGTTTCCTTGAACTCGTCCGCCTTGGCGTAAAGAGCGCCAATGACAGCGCGATTCTCGACACGCTGCCGGAATACGATGCGATCGCGATGCAGACCATCGCTGGCAGAGGCCCGGCGTGGTTCCGCTACAACTCTGACGGTTACGGCGAAAAGAACGACGGTAGCAACTATGACGGCACTGGCCGCGGCCGCTTGTGGCCGATCTTCACCGCCGAACGCGGGATGTACGAAATCGCCCGGGCCGGCAATGTCGGTAGCCAAGGAACGAGCTATCTGAGTGCGGTGCGCGCGTTCTCAACGCCGGAAGGTTTCGTATCGGAGCAAGTTTGGAACAACACCGCAACGATCAACAACGGCGAAACCGGCGGTTGGCAAGTCACGACGCCGGCAGGCTACACGCCGGGCACGCCGACGAAATCGATTGCGCCGCTGTCGTGGGCCTTGGGTGAGTACATCAATCTGATCGCATCGATTTCGAGCAATAAGATTATCGATGTCACGCCAGCGGTGTGCGGGCGCTATTCAAACTGCATCGTGCCGCCGCTTGCCGGTCAGGCGCGGGTCAACGTCAACGTAACGGCGAGCACCGTGACCGGGCAATACGTCTACGTTACCGGCAATACGGCCGCACTCGGCAACTGGGACACCGGCCTCGCGGTTCCGGTTGATCCAACCAGTTACCCGGTTTGGAAAAACAGCGTCAATCTGCCGGCCGGAACATCGGTGCAGTACAAGTACCTTCGCCGTAACAGCGATGGCACCTTCATCTACGAGAATTATCCGGGCGGTGGCAATCGCACCGTGGTGACGCCGGCCTCCGGCGGCAGCGTTACGGTGAACGATACCGTAACCTGGTAGTTGATCGGTACGTCTTTAGAGCGCTGACCTGCGGCAGTGGAGAAATCCGCTGCCGCTTTTTTCGTTAAAAAAGCGCCAGCGCGGGTTTAGCGACCATCAAGTAATAAACCACCAACATCGCAATAAACGCCGGATAGCCGAGCCAAGTCCAACGTTTTGCATCCGCCCAATACGGGTCGGGTAGTTCGACATTCCGCACGTGCGCGGATTCCGCCATCGCCCGCATGCGTAGCTGTAGTGCAACCACCGGCAACCAGCAGACACCGGCCAGTACATACAGAACGAGCGCCGCCAAAATCCAAGGTGTTGTCCACGGCCAGCCGACGTGATGTGCGAGCCACAAGCCCGAGAGCGGTTGAAAGATCGCAGCCGGAGTCGTAAACCAATAGTCGGCACGTACAACAAGCCTCGATACCACTACAATTGCCGGAATAGAACGGGAGCGGTTAACAAAATACAAATAGAAGGCGCTACCGAAACCCGTTCCAACCAGCAGCACGGACGATAAAATATGCAGTGTTTTGACCATTAGATAAGCCGTCACGGCTGCCGCTCCTCAGCGACTAAAATAAATAGAATGGCCAGAATCGGAATATTTTTTAAGATGGGGCCGAAGGGATGCGCCCAATATTCCGGCAGCGCGATTGAGATGACGGCTGAATAAAAGCTGATCAGCAGCAGTTGCAGCCACCAAAGGCGGCGGCTGGGGCGGAATAGTGTCGCAAGCCCAAACGTTAGATCGATCAGAATTGCGCCGTAGAAAGCGGCTAGCGCAGTTGCTCCGTGGAACCCGACTTGCTCAAGCAAGGCCAAGCTCGACTGCTGTGGGTAAATAACGGCGCTGACTAGCGCGGTGCCAAGCCAGATTGCCGCCAGCGCTACGCGAAGTAGAGGTGTCCGCCACTCTGCTAACGCGTTTTGACGTAGCGTTGGCGCCTCTGTGACAGGAATAAATTCATCAATCGCTTTAGGCGAATGCCCGAGTAATTCACAACGCGCGCCCGGGTCAGCGACGCTGCCGGCTTGCAACATCCGCCAGTTGTCTGGCGTTAGAACCACGCCCGGCAGCCTGCCGCCGATTTGCGCCAGTAGACGCATCGCGAATGCCGGAATACTCAACGGGATGGCGGGTGCAAAGCCAAGCGCTGTGCGGTACGCGCGCAGCATATCTCGATAGCGGAGTGGCGTAGGGCCGACAAGCGCAACGCATTGGCGAGGTGCCGTCGCGGGAGAAAGTAGTGTCGAAACGGCATCGACCAAGTCGTCGATATGGATCGGTTGTAGTAGAGATTGCCCGCCACCGGGTAGCGGGGTAATGGGCAAACTGGCGAGCGTGCGAAAGGCGGTCGCGGAGCTGCCGCGTGCCCCATAAACCAGCCCAGGGCGGAGAATCTGCCACTCCACCGGAAGCGATTGCAGATAGCAGTCCGCCGCGTATTTGCTGGCGTAATACGGAGTTGTACCCCGCTCGGCACCGAGCGCCGAAATTTGCACTACGCGTTGAACGCCAGCGGTGGCGCAGGCCGAGAATAAGGCGCAAGGTGCGCGACGATGGAGATCGTCGAAGCGCTGGCCTTGGCCTTCGATAATAATGCCGATGGCATTAACGACGGCATCGACATTGGCGAGTTTCGACGCCCACTCATGCGGGTCAAAATCCTGGCTGTAGTTGATCGCCACATCGTCGCTACGTTGTGGCACGCGCACGCCCCTCAGCACCGTGTGGCCGTCTTGCGCAAGTCGCTCGGTGATCGCTTGACCGATAAATCCGCCGGCACCGCAGACGAGAACGCGCATTATCGTAGCCTCAGGGATGACCGACTTGCGGGGTTGGTGGCTCGCCGCCGAGCGGCGCTGCACGATGCTGGAAGTATCGAAATCGCTGGGCGGCGAAGGCGCCGCATTAAGGGGGCGTAGTAATGGCTCGTGCGCAAAAGTCTCAGTGCAAAACAGCGTTGGGCTTCTTGCCCAGCCTTTATTCTAGATATGTCGTTAATATCCATATTGACGATCGTTTCTGTATAAGAAGAAATATTGAAGTAAAAAATTACCGCTTACTTTCGGCGGGCGACTTGCGAACGACTTTACTGATCTTTGCGCCCACACCCAACGTCTTCATCAGCGTTTCTGGCTGCATACGCAGCATCTCATCCATCCAGGTCGTTAGAATTTCCATAAAGGCGAGCGTCTCGTTGATGCGCTGCCGCGATCCCAGACTTTCGGCGGCCATGTCAGGGCTGGCTAAGCATTCGCGTAAAACGCTGAGCGTTGGGTCTATTTCTCGCTGTCGCCGGCCTTCAACGATTAGCTTGAATAACGTCCAAACGTCAGCAGATGTCTCAAAGTAATCGCGTCGATCACCCATTAAATGCACCACCCGCACTAAGCGCCACGCCTGTAACTCTTTGATGCTATTGCTGACATTTGAGCGTGCAACGCTAAGCGTTTCGGCAATTTCTTCGGCATCGAGCGGGCGGCCGGCAAGAAATAACAATGCGTGGATCTGCGCCACGGTTCGATTCACGCCCCAGCGCGAACCCATCTCACCCCAGTGGAGAATAAAGCGCTCGGTAACGGGTTTCAGTTCCATATCGACAAACTAATCTTGTCCGTTATTTCTGTCAACACAGAAATAAAAATCGAATGCTATAACTTGCCGACGACAAGTTTCGGAAACGGGGGTTGATCATTCGTTATAGGTAATGGCAGTGCAGCGACGTAGCCGTACTTCAAAGCCCTCGCCGTGCCCGGAGAACATGGCCTGTAAATACTGAATTTCTACAAAAACGGCTATGTCACTTGGAATGATTCCATGAAGCCCGGCCACCGTTCCATAGTGAAAGAATTTCCAGAAATGGGCTTGCACTATTGCCGTCCCTCAAGCGTTCGTAGAAAAATTTGGTGCCGATCTGGCTTTGCTCGAGTGGTAGCGATGAGAGTCCAGGTGCCGTTCAGGCAGGGCCGTTAAATTTTGGCTCCGAGGCCTTAGATTTCGGTATATGGGATTGAGGGCATTGGGTTTTATCAGCTTTTCGAAGCTGTAATATCCAAAGCGTTCCCACGCAGCTTCAAGGCGCGGCACCTCAGCACAAAAGCTTTGATCCGCGCTGCGTTTTTACGCGCTAGGGGTTGGCCAGAGTGCCGCAATTGTAGCTACTGCCGGCACCATCAGCCCAGTTTGGCCGCTGCTCGGGCGGTGTTTCGCTTTGGTCAAACCAATCGATTTCCGCCAAGGTTTGGGCGTCGTGTAGGCGTTCTATGCCGGAAAAATGGAGTCCGCCGCAGTCGATGCCAACTTGCGCGCCGTCGCGGACAAACCAGAAATCGCGCAGCACGGGTTCGCAGTGGAGAACGCGTGTTGTGCCGTCATAGAGATAAAGCGCGCCGAGTTCGCCGTGGTCGTCTTCGATATTGATGGTGTTGAAGCTGCGGCGCCAAGCGACGATGGCGCCGTTGGCGGCGAGCAGTGGGGCGTCGTAATGGCCATCGTCAGTGATGCGTTGATCGACGCCGGCGGGGCTGCGCAGGTGGATATTGCCATCGGCGTCGACGCTGGCTGAGCAGAACGGCGCGGCGTTTGCCGCGACGGCGACGCTGAATAGGGTGAGCAAGGTAAGCAGTAAGCGCGGCATGATGTCGGGAGTCGTGGCTTCAGGCGCAATAACGCGCTACCGTTTCTCGCGTGCACCGATGGCCACTATCAGAACTCAGCGAGCGGAAATGATCCAGTTCCTGCGGCTTGCGTCGGCGTGGCTGTGTGGCTTCACGTGCCTCGGTGGCGCGGCGACGGCAGCGGCGCAGGCCTTGCCGAGCACGCTGACGCCCGGCACCGCGCAATCTGCGACGTTGGCGCCGAACGAGCGGCTGGCGTATCAGCTCGATTTAGCCGCCGGCACCACCGTTGAGTTGACCTTGCGTGAGGATGACGTGCACGCGCCGGAACTGCGCTGGCGGGATGAGGCCTTGGCGCCGCTGCGCGTGACCGCTGGCCGGCGTGCCGAGCGCAGCGTGACGCTGCTTGCCGAGCGCGCCACGCACTATGCATTTGAGATCGCGGGGCGGGCCAAGGGGCAGCCGGTCAGCTACACGCTGCGGTTGTCGGCAATACAACCGTTTAGTGCCGCGCGTCGCGCACGCGCCGCTGCGCAGACAGCGTTGCTGGGCGCTGACGATCTCCGGCTGCGCGCATCGGCTGCAGAGCCGGCCTCATGGGCGCGCGCGGAGACGGCGTATCGAGAAGCCCTCGCGGGCTCGCGCGTGACGCCCGACCACTGTGCCACCGCGCAGGCGTGGTCGGGTTTGGCGCGGCTTTACCTCGCCCATGCCGACTATCCCGCGGCTGAGCGCGCGGCGCACGCCGGACTTGCGCTGACCTGCCGTGATGCCACCGCCGCTGCCGCGGTTGATCGCGCCGAGTTGCAGCGCACGCTCGGCTCTGCGTTGGCGTATCAGGGTGATTACACGGCAAGCATTGCGGCGCAGGTCGCGGCGCTGACGGTCTATCGCGACGTCGGCGACGGGCGCTTCGAAGGCGTGCTGCTCGGCAATCTCAGCAACGCTTACGCCGAAACCGGGCAGACCAGCCGCGCGCTCGATGCGGCACAAGCGGCGTTGAAGCTCGCGCTGGCCAGTGGCGATGCCGCCGGTGTGCGTTTTACACAGGAGCGCATCGCGGCGATCTTGCTAGCCCGCGGTGAACTCGGCGCGGCCGCCGAGGCGTTCGAGGCGGTGCTGACGGCATTACGCGAGACGCCCGACGCGTTGGTCGAAGGCAACGCCTGGAATGATCTCGGCTTGCTGTATCGCGAACTCAATGAGCCGGATGCTGCGCTGGACGCGTATCGCCGCGCCGAAGTTGTTGCGCGCGCCAGCGGCGACGCGGCCAATCTCGCCGAAACCTTGCGCAAGCAAGGCGAAGTCGCACTCGATGCCGGCGCGCTCGACGCCGCCGCCGATGTTTTGGCGCAGGCGCTGACGCTGAGCCGCGACAACAACCTGCAGCGCGAGCAAGCGCAGGTGCTGCTTGGGCGCGGGCGGCTGGCGTTGGCGCGCGGTGCGCTGGTGCGCGCTGAGGATGATCTCCAGGCTGCAGCGGCAATCGCCGATGTCGAGCAAGCGCGGGTGGTGACCATCGGCATTGAGCTGGCGCGCGGTGATCTCGCCAGCGAGCGGCGCCAGCGCACGGTGGCCGGCCAGCACTATCGGCGCGCCCTCGCGCTGGCACAGTGGGCGCAAGCGCGGAATGCGCAGCCGCTGGCTTTGGCGAGCTTGGCGCGGCTGGAACAAGGTGATGGCGCGTTGCCGGCTGCGCGCCGTCATATCGAGCAGGCGTTGGCGCTGATCGAAAACCAGCGCAGTGGGATCGACGATCCCGGCGTGCGCAGCGGTTATTTTGCATCGCGCCGCGCCTACTACGGCTTGCAGATCGACATCCTGATGCAACTGGAACGGCGTCAGCCGGGGCGTGGCTACGCGGCGGCGGCTTGGGCAGCAAGCGAGCGGGCGCGGGCGCGAACGCTGCAGGATCAACTCGCCGAGCGGGCGATTCGTTACGACGGCGCGATCGACGCCAGCTTGCGCGCCGCCGAGCGTGCCGCCGAAGACCGCCTGCACGCCGCCGCGTACGCGCGAGCACGCGCGCCGGTTAATGCTGCCGCCGAGCAATATGCGCCGCTGCAGCGCCAGATCGATGACGCCAGCCGGCAGCTCGATGCGATTCGCGGTCGGATTCGCCGTGCCGATCCGCGCTACGCGGAACTGGCGCAACCGGCGCCGATCACGCTCGCGGAAGTTCGTGCGCGCGGCATCGCTGCCGACACCGTGGCGCTCGAATACTGGCTCGGCGACACCCGTAGCTATGCCTGGTTCATCGGCCACAACAGTCTGCGCAGCGTCGAGCTGCCGCCGCGGGCAGAGATCGATACGCTCGCCGATCAACTGCGCGAGGCGCTAACGCAGCCGGCGCATCCGAACGCTGCGCAATCGTTTGAACAGCAGGCGGCTGGCGAAACGGCGAGCGCGGCGGCGGTGCGCGCGCTGGGCGCACGGCTTGGCGCGCTGTTGGCGCTGCCGAGCGTTGCGGCGGGGCCGCAGCGGCGCTACATCATCGTCGCCGACGGTGCATTGCAACGGCTGCCGTTTACGCTGCTGGTTGCAGATGCGGCGGCGCCGCGCGATTACAGCTATCTGCCGTCGCTACAGACGCTGCGCTGGCTGCGCGCTGGCAACACACAGCGGCCGGCGGCACCGGCGCTGGCGGTGTTTGCCGATCCGGTATTCGGCGCGGACGATCCCCGGCTGGTTGGCGTCAACGCCGCCACGTCGCCGGTCGCGCGCCCGGCTGCACAGAGTGCGCTACCGCGGCTGCCGTACACCCGCGACGAAGCGCAAACGCTGGCGGCGCTGCTGCCGGCCGGTGGCGGCGCTGCGCGGCCTTATGTGGCGCTTGGGTTTGACGCCAGCCGCGACGCGGCGCTGCAATTGGACTGGTCCCATTACACGTTGGTGCATTTCGCAACGCACGCGCTGCTTGATCTGCGGCATCCGGAATTGTCCGGCGTCGTATTGTCGTTGTACGACGCCGCTGGCCGGCCACGCGATGGCTTTTTACGCATCAATGATCTTTATCGCCTGAACATGCCGGCCGAACTCGTGGTGCTGAGCGCCTGCGAGTCGGCGCTCGGCCACAGCGACGGCGCCGAAGGCGTATTCAATCTCGCGCGGGCGTTTTTTTACGCCGGTACCCGGCGGGTCTTGTCTAGTCTGTGGACGGTTGACGACCGCGCCTCGACTGAATTCATGAAGCAGTTTTATCGCGCGCTGTTGCAGCGCCAACGCACGCCGGACGCGGCGTTGCGCGAGGCCCAGGCGGCGCTTGCCGCCGACCCACGCTGGCAGGCGCCGTACTACTGGGCTGGCTATGTACTGCAAGGACAATGACGGCGCGCCTTAAGATAAGCGCATGTCGACCCCCGCCGATCCTACCGCCCCGCGTTCCGCGCTCGCCGCGTTTGATGCGCTGTTGCAGCGCCTTGCCGCAGATGACGAAGCGCCGGCAGAGGCCTACGAGCGCTTGCGGCAGCGGTTGATCGCGCTGTTTCGGTTGCATGTTGCCAGCGAAGCCGAGGCGTTGGCGGACGACACCCTGGACCGCGTCGGCCGCCGTTTGTGGGAGGGTGTTGTCGTTGAGCACGTTCCGGCTTACGTCCACGGCGTCGCGCGCTTGGTCTTGTTGGAGGCCACCGGGCGGCCCTCAATGCGGCGTGCAGCGGTGGAAGCGCTGGACCAATTGCCAGCGCCAGAACCGGAGCCGACTGAGGACGACGAGCCGGCGCGTGCTGCGCTACGGGCTTGCTTGGCGCAACTCGGCGCGACATCTTCGCGGCTGATCCTCGCGTACTACGGCGATGACGGCGCTGGCCGCATCGCCGCGCGGCAGAAATTGGCGGTGCAACTCGGCCTCAAGCTCAATGCTTTGAGAAACCGCGCGCTGCGGCTCCGTAGCGCGCTGGAGACCTGCGTTCGTACGCGCCTGCGTGATGAAATTGGCCGCAACGGCACTAGGGCCTATTAACACCTATGCGATCACTGCGACGGCGGACGTGAACCGCCAGTGCAACGAGGAAAGCGTAGCCAAGGGTGGTTCCCTTGGCGCAACGACGGCAGGCGGATTTTTGACCTATAACGCAGCGACCGCATAAGTGTTAACAGGCCCTAGGCAACAATGAACGACTTGCAATTTCACGAATCGAATCGAGACGACTGGCGCGCGCTGCTGCTGCATCAGTTGCCCGAAGCCGATGCGCAACGGCTGGAATTGCGTCTGCTGGAAGATCCCCATGCGCTGGACGCACTGCAGATCGCCGAGCAGGACCTCTACGATGACTACGCCCGAAATCGCCTAAACGCCGATGCGCGCGCGGCGTTTGAGCGCTATCTTGGCAAGCACCCAGAAAGCCGTGAACGACTGCGCTTTAGCCGCGCGTTGGCGGCGACGCAACCGGTGCCGATTGAGCGCCGCCGCCGGTTCGCGGCACCGGAACGACGCAGCCGTTGGCGCAGTGCTGGATTTGGCTTAGCGGGTGGCGCAATCGCGGCGGGCTTGGCGCTGGCCGTGGTCTTTTCTGTGCGCTATTTCCCGGTGCTGCAAACCGCTACCGAAATTGGCGTTGGCACGATCGAAACCCGCGTACTGCTGGCCAGCAATACGCGTGGCGCCGACGATGCCCAAGTGCTAGTAATCCCCGCTGATGTCGCGACGTTCCGCGTGCAAGCGGAAATTGCCGAACCCGAGGCCGCAGCGCGATACCGGATTACTGTATTCACCGCTGAGGGGGCACCGCTAGTCGTGGTCGGTGACTTGCCGTTGCACACCGCGGGGCGCTTCACGTTTATCGAGGCGCAATTGCCCGCGGCGGCGATCCGCAGCCAAGCGCGGCGCGTGCGGCTGGAAGCGCAGGCGCCCGCCAATCCGTTTGCATTTGATTGGCGGGTTGCCGAGGCGCCCTAACACACGCTGTGCAAATTCAAAGCTTTGCTACTGTCCGTGATCAATCGCGGTACCACGCACTGATCAATGCCCTGGCGGCAGTTCCTGCGGCAGATAAACCCGCGCAAACCAAGGCGGCCCAGCCGGAATACGGAATTCGACTGGGCCGAATGGCGTTTCGTAGCGGGTGTTGTCGGGGCACGCGAGAAACTGCGTGTGTGCCGTCGCTACGCTCCGTGCGAATGCTGGGCCGTGTCGGCGTGCGCATTCGGAAATGCCGGACGATTGCGACAATCCATTGGGGTCGATGAGCGAAGTCATGGCTGAACACGCCGTTAGCGAGGAAGCTCGCATCGATAAGTGTCCGCCAGTAAAAAAACATCACGCGGCGGCTGGCCTTTCGGGTATCACACTGCGGCCGCCGTCGCAGCGACCGCATACGTGTTAACAGGCCTAGGCGGATTGCATTGTCGTCGCGAGTACCGTGTAAACCTCGGTCCACGCGGCTTTCGTTTCCGGCGTGAAGTCAGGGCCAAGGCCTTGTTCGAGCGTCCATAGCAGCGCCGTGGCGACGGTGCCGTAATCGGCCGCTTTAACGCCGTAGCTGGTGTGGCGTGCGCCCATCGATTTCACCGCAGGCACCAGCGCGGCAAGATTGTCGAGCCCGCGCACGGCGGTATTGATCATGCCCATCAGCTTGCGGCCTTGCTCCGGCATATCGCCTTTGAACAGCGCTTTTAGCGCCGGATCCAGTTCGAATAGGCGGTTGTAAAACATCCCAGCTGCGGCCTCCTGAATCGGTACGACTTTGGCCCAGGAGCTTTTGACGAGGGTGATTTGTTCGGGGGTCATGCGCGTGTTTCGTCCTTGTTGTGTGGATGCGAGTGTGTCATTGGATCATGCCATCGAAGATTGATCTGAGTCATCGGTCAATCCTCGCATCTCTGCTATTGCGGTAGTTGTACGCGGGCGCTCGCCGACGCCGATTCGGCCGATGCCGCACGAATTCGGCGTGATGTTTTTGCCAGATTGGCCACTCGTTAATGCGGTTCGCAGAAACCGCGTCGACGATAACGAGGGCAGGCACAATGACGAGCAAATTTAACCGTGTGCAGCGCGGAAGCGCCATTGGTATGGGGCGGTGGGCAGCGCTGATATTGGCAATTTCGGTTTTCCTCGCGCCGCCTGCAATGGCGCAAGCGCCAGCAAAAGCGCAGACCAAAGCCGCGCCGGCCGCGACTATTCGTTTGCCGGGTCATCGCTTGCCGGACGCGGTGCTCGCGAAAGCTGAGCCAATTCGCCGTTTGGCGCCTGTTGAAGGTCCGGCCGACGATGAACCGTTAACGTTGACGATCGTCCTGAAGCGCGACGACGAAGCGGGTTTCCAGCGCTTTCTGCAGGCCGTGCAGGATCCGCATTCGACGCGCTACCAACATTTCTTATCGCCGACGCAATTGGCCGAGCGTTATGGTCCAACGCCGTCTTCTTACCGCCAAGTTGAAACCTGGCTGACGCAGCAGGGTTTTGACATCGCCGAGCAATCGCCGAATCGGATGACGTTGACGGTTCGTGGCCGCCGCAGTGCCGCGGAACGCGCGTTTGGGATTCAGATCAACGATTACCGCTTGGGTGACGCGCAGCTGTACGCCAATGATCAGGACCCGGCGTTACCGCCGGCATTGGCTCAGCACGTTGCTGCGATCACCGGCTTGGCGAATTTGGCGCAACCGGTACCGAGCCTGCAGTCCAATCCATCGCTATGTGCGGCGGCGACGGCGCTGCTGGTTGGTTCGGTGTTTTTCCCCGCCGCGTTACCGCCGGCGATATTCACCGCGTTTGTCTGCATCGAGGTTTTTTTCTCGCAAGGCATCGACTATGGGCCCGGCGGACCGCCGTTCCTACGCGCCAGTTCTAATGGGCCTATTCGGGCGACGCCGCCGCTGCTGAATATCGGAGGTGGGGCAGGGCAGACGATTGGCCTGTTGGAGTTCGATAGCGCCGATCACCGGGACGTCGAGAATTTCGTCGACTTTGTTCGCGGCGGCGGTTTGCCGATCGGCAGCGCGGCAAACGTTAGCGAAGTTCCGGTGAACGGCGGCGCGCCGCGTGGCCCAAATCAAGACGAGGTTTTGCTGGACATTAATGCCGCGCTTCTACTCGCGCCGGAGGCACGCGTGGTGGTTTACAGCGCGCCGTTTGCGGGCGCCGGCACCAGCTTTCAGACCTTGTTCAACGCGATGATCAATGGCGGCGTTACCGTAATTAGCAATAGCTGGGCTTACTGCGAAGATCAAACGACGTTGGCCGACGTGCAGAGTATCGATACGATTCTGCAGACTGCGGCCGCCGCTGGCATCAGCGTCTTCAACGCCTCCGGAGATACCGGCAGCACCTGTCTCGACGGCAGCCGAAATACCGCAGCAGTGCCCGCTTCATCGCCGAGCGCAACCGCCGTGGGCGGGACTTCGCGGGTCGTCGGTAGCGGCTTCACGATCACGCGAGAACGGTGGTGGGACGGTAGTTCGGACATGCCGACGACCGGCCAAGGCGGATTTGGCGTCAGCCGCTATTTCTCGCGCCCGGCCTATCAAAACGGTTTTACCGCTGAGGCAATGCGCTCGATTCCCGATGTCGCAATCGGTGCGGATCCTGCGGGCGGCATCCCGATTTGTCAGGCGTCCGCCGGTGGTTGCCCGACCGGCTTGCTGTACGGCGGTACCAGCCTCGCGGCGCCGACTTGGGCAGCGCTGGCGGCTCGCATGAACGAGGCGGCCGGGCGTAATCTCGGCGCATTCAACCCGCGCTTGTATCCAGTGGCCGGCAGCGGCGGCTTTCACGGGCCGGCAGCACTGGCCAGCGATTTCGCCCATGTCGGTCTCGGAACGCCGAACGTTGCCGCGCTGACGGCGGCGCTGACCGGCCGCGCAGTCGGCACGACCAGCCCCAGCCGGTCTACCGCGCTCGCCTATTCCGGGTTCGACCCGAATGCGACTGCCGCCGCTACGGTTGCTGCCGACGGCAGCGCCCAAGGCGCAGTCGTTGTCCGCTTGCGCGACGATAACGGTGTGCCGGTTTCCGGGCATATCGTGCAAGTGGCCGCGCTCGGTTCAACGCAGGCGGTGCTCGCCATAAACCGAGTAACGACCGACGCCGATGGCGCAGCCGTGTTCACGGTGACTGACCGCACCGTTGAGGCGGTGACATTCTCGGTAACCGACAGTAGCGTCGGCGTAACCCTATTGGCGCAACCGAGTCTGTCGTTTGTGGTACCCCCGGCGACGTCGGCGAGCATTACGGCATCGACAAATACGGCGCCTTCAGACGGCATTACCGCTACGCCGATTACCGTAACGCTGCGCGACGCACGGGCACAGCCGACGCCGGGCAAGCGGGTAACGCTGGCGCAGAACGCAGGTCATTCGGTGATTCGCGGTCCAACGTCTGGGGTTACCGCCGCCGATGGCACCATCGTGTTCAACGTTGTGGATGCGGTTGCCGAATCAGTTACCTACACCGCAGTTGATGTCAGCGACGGCAATTTGCCGGTGCCGGGCTCGGTGGCGATTACGTTTGGTGGCGCCAACGGTGGTTCCTGCGTTGGACCGGCGCCGACGGTGATCAGCGACTACGCCCTGAGCAGCTTTTACAACGGCTTCTTCGCGCAGAACTTCTTCTTTGGCAACGTCAATTGGGGCGGCTGCCCTGGGGCGACGAATCCAGCGTTCGACGGCGCCGGCAATGCCTACATCGCGAACTTCCGCACTGGCGATCTTTATCGGCTGCCGCCGGGCGAACGCAGCATTTCGGACGCCAACCGGATCGCCAATCTTGGGCAGACGCTCGGGCAGCCGACATTCGGCCCGGATGGCGCGTTGTACCTGACGCGGAGCGCGACAACCGGCGACTTCCGCACCGGCGATTTGATTCAGGTTGATCCCGAAACCGGCGCGATCCTGCGTACGCTAGCAAGTAACCTGACCTGCCCTGGCGGACTGAGCGTTGATCCGCTCAGTGGTGATCTATTTTTTGACGATCTCTGCACCGGCGCGGGCTCCGACGATCCCTCGATATTCCGAATGCGCAATCCATCCGGCGTGGCACCAGTGGTTTCGGTTTACACCACCCTGCCGGCGACGCCAAACGGCGCGCTCGCATTCACGCCGGACGGCGCGTTGTACGCAGTAACGGGGTATTTCAATAATCCAGTGGCGCCAGTTGTGCGGATTTCCGGGACGAACGGCCCGGCAACGCCAGTGCAAACGACGCTAAACGGCGTGACCACGGCATTCGGGCTTGCCGTTGGCGCAGTCGATGCCGGCGGCGCGGCCCGTTCGCTGCTCGTCGTGCCGAACGGCAATCTGACCTTGGTCGATCTAACGGCGACACCCGTCACGTCGACGCAGCTTGGCACGGGCCTGAGCGCTGGCATCAATGGTCCCGACGGCTGCCAATATGCGGCGGTATCGGACACGGTTTACCGGCTGACGCCGAGCAGCGGTGTCTGCACGTTTAGCCCTGTAAACCCGTCTCCGCAATTGGCTTTGTCGGCCGACTCTCAGAGCGGCGGTGCTGTTCAGGGCGCGCCGCAGACCGTCACAGCGGTATTGCGCAATTTGCCGGCGGTGGCGGGCGTTCCGGTGATGTTTGTGGTCAGCGGCGCCAACGGCGGCCGCTCGCAACTGGTGATGACCGACAGCGCCGGCCGCGCCAGTTGGACCTACGCAGCTGCGGTAACGGGGACCGATACCATCATCGCGTCCGCGCCCAACAATACCGAGACTTTGGTATCGAATGCCGTCCGCTTGCTTTGGGCCGGCGGCCGCCACGTGACGCACTTGAGTCTGAACTTAAGCCCGCTGAGCGGTACGCCGGGCCAGACGATAATGTTGACGGCAGTATTGGCCGATATTTCCGCCCAGCCGGCAACGCCAATTGCAGGGCAAACCGTGCAATTGTCGCTTGGCGGCACGGCGTGCTCGGCGGCAACCGATAACGCCGGTTCCGTTCGCTGCGCAGTGACCATCCCGACGGCGCTCGGTACCCGGCAACTGCAAGCGCACTACGATGGATCCCTGCAGTACACGCCCGCTGATAGCAGCACCGGCTTCAACGCCCTGGCCTCGGCGGCGAGTCCGGCGCCTGCGCCAACGCCGGCACCAGCACCTGGGCGTAGCGGACGCGGCGGGGCATTGGACGAATCAGTGTTGTTTGGTTTGTTCATGATGCTGCTTATGCGCCGCGGCATCACGCAACGGCGTATTCGGCGCGGGCGGCGATAGGCTAAGCGCTCGATAAGCGGGAGCGGCTGCTGCAGGCGCGGCGGCCGCTCTCGTCATTGCCTGAAGCATCAGCGGTGATGTCGTATCATCCGGGCATGGCCTTGAAGATCACCGATGATTGCATCAACTGCGATGTCTGCGAACCGGTGTGTCCTAACCTCGCGATTTTTCAGGGCCCTCAGATCTACGAGATCGACCCGACGCGCTGCACCGAGTGCGTCGGACACTTCGAGGAGCCGCAATGCCGAGTCGTCTGTCCGGTGGACTGTATTCCGCTCGATCCACAGCACGTGGAGAGTCGCGAGCAATTGCTATTGAAGTATCAGCAGCTGCAACCCAACACTTAAATTCGTCGCCGTTGGCACGCGTCTGGCGGGCAACCGGTGCGGCGCTGCTGGCGCTGGTTTGTGTCGTCCAGTCGCCCGCGTTTGCCGATGCCGGTAAGCAGGCCCCGGCCAAGCCGCCGGGTTATGCGGTAGCCAGTGCTCATCCATTGGCGACGAAAGCCGGTTTGGACGTTATGGCGGCCGGCGGCAACGCCTTCGACGCCGCAGTTGCGGTTACTGCCGCGATCGCCGTGGTTGAGCCCACGGGTTCTGGCATCGGTGGCGGTGGTTTCTGGTTGCTGCATCGCGAAGCGGATCATTTCGACACGATGGTCGATGGCCGCGAAGTCGCGCCGATGGCCGCCACGGCCAGCATGTATTTGGACAAAGACGGTAAGGCGATTGATCTCGCCTCGCGTGACGGCGCGCTCGCAGCCGGCATTCCGGGCGAGCCGGCGGCACTGGAATATCTGGCAAAAAAATTCGGCAAATTACCGCTGACGAAAACGTTGGCGCCGGCCATCCGCTACGCACGCGAAGGCTTTCCTGCTGACGAAAAACTGATTCGGGCGATTGATCACGGCCAGAAACGGTTTTCGCCAGCAGCGCGCGCTGTGTTTTTGCCGAACGACAAAGTGCCGACGCCGGGGCAGATCATCAAACAGCCCGATCTCGCTGTTGTATTGCAACGCATTGCCGACAAAGGCGCGAAAGGGTTTTATCGCGGGGAAACGGCGGCGAAATTGCTGGCCGGCGTGCGTGCTGACGGCGGCATCTGGAGCGACGAAGATCTACGCCGCTACACGGCCGTGGAACGCCAACCGATCACCACGCATTTCCGCGATTACACCTTGGTGACGACGCCGCCGCCGTCGGCCGGTGGCCTGCTGTTGGCCCAGGTGCTGCAGCAATTGGAGATTCTCGGCTGGACGGAGAACCACGATGCGGTGTCTACCCATTACGTCGTCGAAGCGCTGCGCCGCGCTTATCACGACCGCGCCGCCTATCTCGGCGATCCAGATTTCGTCAACATCCCGCTGACCCGGTTGGCCTCGCGCAGCTACGCTGAAGCGCAGGCGAAGACGATCAAGCCGGATCAAGCGACGCCAAGCAGCAGCCTCGCACAAACCGGTGCCCAAGCCACCGAAGGCGGCCAGACGTCGCACTTCTCGATTATCGATGCCGATGGCAACCGCGTTGCGGCGACGATGTCGATCAATCTCTCGTTTGGTTCGTCGTACATGGCCCCGGGCACCGGCGTCATGCTGAACGACGAAATGGACGACTTCGCCGCGAGCACCACCGCCAGCAACGCCTACGGCCTGATCGGCTCCGAGGCAAATCTCGTCGCGCCGCGCAAGCGGCCGTTATCGACGATGACGCCGACGTTCGTTGAAGGTCCGCGCGGCGTGCTCGTGCTGGGCACGCCCGGCGGTAGCCGGATCGCGACGATGGTGCTGCTCGGTATTCTCAATTTTGTCGATGGCGCTGATGCAAAAACCGTGGTTAGCGCGCCGCGTTATCACCATCAATATCTGCCGGACGTTGTGCAGTTCGAGCCCGGCGCGTTCAGCGCCGAAGAACAAACCCAGCTCAGGGCAATGGGTTACAACCTCCGGCCGCTCGATAGCGGCTACGGCAATCTCCAAGCGGTACTGTGGGATGTTAAAGGGAATCGTCTTGAAGCTGCGGCTGACCCACGCGGCGTCGGTAGTGGCGAAGTAGTGCTGAAAGCGGCCGCGAAAGCGCATTAAGCGCAGCGCTGCTCTCAAATCGGCTGGCGCAGTAATGCGTCGGCCGATTTTGTTTTATGCGCTCGGCACCTCGCGATATTCGCCGATAACCTCGATGGTACCGACGATAGCGTCGTTAAGCTGCTCCAGCGCTTCGGCCGGAATCCACCATTCGGTGTGATGCTCGCCGCCCACTTTTTGCACCGGGTACTGGCTCATAAACGCCGCGAGCACCTGAAAGCGGGTGACATAGCCTACGCGACTCTCTTTACTCATAAGTCAGTAATATAGGCGACACTTGGATGCATGAAGAACGAGCGAACCAAGTCTGGACGAGAGGCGATGTTGGCCAGTTGAGCATGGACACGGTCGGCCAACTTTTCGCCCGCTCGCA